>JAWODI010000052.1:0-24428 GCA_046483365.1 Archaeoglobaceae archaeon
ATACTCTGGTCAGAATGGCTCAGGACTTTGCTATTCGTTATAAGCTGGTGGACGGTCAGGGGAACTTTGGTAGTATCGACGGCGACAGCGCTGCGGCCATGAGATACACTGAGGCTCGCTTGTCCAAGATCGCCGATGAGATGCTGGTAGACATTGAAAAAGAGACAGTGGACTTCACAACCAACTTTGACGGCACCCTGGATGAGCCCATAGTCTTACCATCTGCCATCCCAAATCTATTGGTGAATGGTGGTAGTGGTATAGCCGTGGGAATGGCTACCAACATACCTCCCCATAACCTCAACGAGATCTGTGAGGCAATTATTGCCTATCTGGGAGAAGAAGACATTACCATCGAAGACCTCCTCCAGTACGTGAAGGGTCCCGATTTCCCTACTGGTGGTATCATTGTGGGTCAAAGAGGGATTATCGATGCTTATGAGACCGGCAGGGGAAAGATCACCGTTAGGGGTAAGGTTGAGGTTGAAGAAGAAAAGCTGGTTATCACTGAAGTCCCTTACGCTGTGAACAAGGCCAAATTGGTTGAGAGGATAGCCGAGCTGGTAAAGGAAGGTAAGCTGGAAGAAGTAAAGGCTATCAGGGATGAATCAGATAGAGACGGTATAAGAGTAGTTTTAGAGCTCAGAGGTAATCCCAGAACAGCTGAAAATAAATTATACACTTTTACCAGTCTCCAGAACACATTTGGGGTAATCAATCTTGCTCTGGTCAATGGTGAGCCAAAGACCCTCAACCTCAAGGAGTTAATAAGTGAATACGTAACCCACAGGCGGGAGATCATAAGAAGAAGGACCGAATTCGACCTCAGAAAAGCCGAAGAACGATTACATATTGTGGAGGGCTTAAGAAAGGCGGTTTCAGATATTGATAATGTGGTGCAGTTGATAAGAAAGTCACCCTCACCTGATGAGGCGAAAACTGCTCTGATGGATAGTTATGATTTAAGCGAGGCTCAGGCCACCGCAATCCTCCAGATGAGGCTCCAGAAATTGACCGGAATGGAGATGGATGCACTGGAAAACGAATATAACGATTTGCTTGCCAGAATAGAGGGCTATAAAGAGCTTCTGTCCTCCACCGAAAAGATGGACGCTGCAATAACCCAGGAACTCCAGGAAGTCAAAGAGAAATACGGGGACGAGAGAAGGACCGACATATCTGTAGAAGAAGGTGAAATATCTATTGAAGAGCTCGTCGCAGCTGAGGACAACATCCTGGCTATAACTCACAATGGTTTTGCCAAGAGAATGGACTTGAAGTCCTTCAGGAGACAGCAGAGAGGTGGAGTAGGAGTAATAGGATTCCCGCTTGAGGGAGAAGATGTTCCCCACATATTCACTGTATGCAATACTCACCATAAGCTGCTGATCTTTACGGATGCAGGAAGGGCGTACTGGATCAACGCCTATGAAATAGTTAAACAGGGGAGACTGGGTAAAGGAGTCAGCATCAGGCGCTATATTGACGTAGGTGGGGACGAAAATGTTGTGTCGGTTATTTCAACTCCGGACTTCAGCGGCAGCGCAGTAATTCTCACTGAAGATGGGACCATGAAGAGAACCAACCTCTCAAGATTCGAGAACGCCAAAAAGGCAGGTATAATAGCGTCCTCAGGCAGAATAGCTTATGCCAAATTCTGTGACGGGGGAAGAGAAGTGGTCATTTCTACCAAAAATGGACAATTGGCCAGATTTGCCATAAAGGATATTCCAGAATACGGTAGAAGCGCCAGAGGAGTGAAAAGCATAAAATTAAGAGAGAATGATGAAATAGCCGATGTCGCCATTGTAATGGGAGATGGAGACGTATTCACTCTCACTGAAAGAGGAGTCGGCAAGAGAACTCCTGTAAAGAAGTATCGACTTACTCGAAGAGGCTCAAAAGGTGTGATAAACCTGAGGCTATCCAGCAAGGACAGAGTGGTCTACACGGAATATGTTGAGAGTGACGAGGATATCCTTATCTTCAGCAGGGACGGCTATCTGGTGAGAGTTTCGGCAGAAGACATATCCCGCCAGGGAAGAAGTGCAGGCGGTGTAAGGGTTGACAGAAAAGAGGTAGCCTGCGCCACAAAACTTGAAGAAGACATCGAGTTAGTAGAAGAAACAACAGAGAGTTCAGAAGATCTAGAGGGTTTAGAGGAGTAGAAGGGAAGGTAAGATCATTAGATCAGGATTTTAGATCCTTATCTTTCATCTTTATCTGTATGACCTTCTCTCCATCCTATCCAATCTACCCTCGAGGGGGTCTATGTAGGCCTGAAGTTTACTGTCGATCCTGCTCTCCAGGTCGTCCGTATTGACGGCAATGGCTCTCTTGGTGCTCTCGAACTCCTCCATAACCTCCTTCATTCTCAATATGAGACTTATTATCAGAGCCCCCAGTGAGAGAGTCAGTAGAAAGGCAAAGAACATGACTGCTGAGCTAACTCTGTCGTATAACAGGAGCCAGTTGTAGGTCAACATAACTGAAGAGAATACCATAATCACTACTAAGCCAACATCGCTTCTTACATCCATCCCGGTCACCTGAGTTATAATAAGAACAATTAGTATTTATATGTTTTGAATAATAATGCTATACTATTCAATCCGATAAGACTTTAATAATACATCCGGGTTCAGTTTGCCGAAAGAGTATGTTTTTCCCTCACCAATGTAGTTAATAACAGCTTGAGCAGGGGCAAAAAGACTGGCATCGATGCTGTAGAAATCATAATTTGCATTAGTGAAGATCTCCAAAAAAGGTTTTCCGTAGTCTTTGGACTGTTCCGAGGGTATTTGAGTCAATAAATCGCTGTATTCGCTTACAGTCAGGTTCACACTTCCATAGTATATCATGCTGTCATTTGTGGCTCCCATGGCCTTCAGATCATCACCCATCACTGGAGCAATAGGGCACACTCCACTGGCACTTATAACGGATAGAGGATTGTAACCCAGCTCTGCCAGCCTGAACAATGCGGTCTCGATAATCCTGCCTGAGATCTGGACACTTCCTGCGATGGATGCTGTGGGTGCTACCAGCGCATAGACCCTCTCAGGGGCAACTTCACATTCTTTAGCAATGTGGTCAATAACTTCTTCGCCGGGAAGCTTGTTGGATTCTAAAGCGACCACGGCATAGTCGGCATCATCCTCGTACTCTATCTGCTCGTAAGTCTTTTTGGGCTTAAGAGCCAGGGCTCTTGCAGGTCCGCTTCCCATGGCAAAGTAGTCTCCTACCTTGACCTGCCAACCTGCTTTCTGGGAGCCGAGACAGGAAATGGCGGGCTGGTCCGTATACTGAGTGATGAATGGAAGGAATCTATCGTTTATGTAGTTCATGGTGACCTCAACTTCGCTATAACCTCCCATACATGCTCTGGTGAACATGATGCCTGCTTCGTAGCCACCAGGTACATTGACACCACAATCAACGACCGTAGCCCCATTATTGAGTCTAGAAGCCTCGACCCTCAACTCCTCTTCGTAGTCCACCATATCTTCTACGATGTCCAGTGCCATCTCATTCACGCTGATCATTTCATTCACCTTGTGTTATAAATTTGATAGGAGCGCCATCCTTGACCTGCTTGAAATCCTTTTCGTCTCCTGTGACCTTACCTATAACGTTAACAGGACCCGCCGGTACGATCTCATCACCAGAACTCATGGGAGTCTTGCCAAAGAAGATGCATAACGCTTTTCCCTCAACCCAGTAGGCTACATCCCCCATCTCGACCACTTCATGCGAGTTCTCCTCCTCTTGTATTCCTATATCAGCAGTGAAATAGATCTCATCTCCCCAGGTGTTAACTTCGCTTTCTATTGGTAAATTGGATAGTACAGCCTTTACGGTTTGAGGAGCAGTACCTTCATAAAGTTCGGCTTCTTTGATTAAATCGCCGGATTCGATCTTGATTTTCATGTTTTGAATTGCAGAATTCAATATATAAATTTTGACAATCTATTCAGAAATACCTCAATATATTTCTATTAAACCTGATCTTCAGTTCTGTGTTTCTGTGTGGAACTAGCTTAACTTGTGGTCAACTACCAATGTTTTTCAGTAACTATACAGTACGTAACGAACGAACAGGTAAGTAACAAAAGGAATTCCCACCCCAAAAGCGAGTTTGAAGAGGTACTCCTTTATCCGTTCTCCAAGACCTAACCCTGCAGCATTTTTTGTCATTATCTACTAATCTATTGCTGAAGATTGAAAAATTCTCCTGAAATTTATCATCAATTCACTCGCCTGAAACCTGAAAAATGTACCAGATCTCTGTAGAATTACAGGAAAATCCTTTTATATAAATCGTAATAATTCCTGTATTATTGACTTCCTTTCTAAGCCTATTTTCAAAGCCATTGGCGGGAATTCGATTATCTCTTAAAGGAACTCATTCAATTATTCTTTCAAGTACTGGCCCTTTACTGACAAACATCCCGAGTTAAAAGCCAGCAGCAGTCATATACCCACCACAGTATTGTCATACTTATTATTTTGTATTGCATATAAAACAGAATGCGTGACAGAGGGTTGCTCCACCACAGTGATTGACTGGCGCGGGTCAGGTAGGTAAAAGTAAGTAAGTAGAGTTCATTACCTTACTCTTCATTTTCTCGTCATTAAAAAAATTGAAGTATATTGAGCGAAGTGGAAACCCTATCCTGCTGTTTGGTCTGCAGCTGGGGCCGGAGTACTAATTTCAAGGTTGCTTTGAGTTATGATCTATGTATCTAAGGATTGCTTTGATCATGAAGCGAGCTAGTAGGTAGATGAAGATCAGTGATAGGATTACCATTGAAACGATGTAGATTAGGGATAGGTCGTTTACGTCGAGGTCTGTGTATGGGGTTAGTGGGTTGAATATCTCTGGAGCTATCGCTGCATATTGAGCGGAGGCTGCGAAGAATATTAAAAAAATAAGGATTATTATGGTTTTTTTCATGGTTAAGTTATTGTGTTTAGGTGTTTAGCTTCCTTATTCTCTGGGCTCTTTTAGTTCGTCGACCTTCTGAGATAGTTTTCCTGCTTCCTTTCCGATGTCTTCGGAGAACATTCCACCTGCTCTTAACAACATCATTATAGCCCAAATCACTAAGACGACCAGCACTATTCCAGCTAGCGTGGGGTGTAGGCCGGCTATTATGGGCAGGAAGAACAGGTAGGCAACTACTGCTACTATAACGTATCCGATCCACTTGAATCCAGACCTATAATTTTCCAGCGCTCCTTCAGATACCTCTCCTCTCTTGAAAGAGAGAGTAGCTAAGCCAGCGACCCCGTAAGTCAGGTCTCCGATTTCTTTAACTATTTTCAGAAGTATTATAGCCAACGCTATCAATACTATGCCAGATATCAGTGAGTTCATCCCGATTAAACCGAATATGAATGGGTCTCCCAGCGTACCTGCCAGCGGCAAGAACACTAGAACCGCGAACAGCCATATTAGAGCAGCTATCACCAGATTCGTTATAATTGTCGGAACACTTGTTTTAATTTCCTGTTTTGACTCACGATGTATTTCTTCTCTTGTCGCCAAAATATCAAACCCCCTTTTAAAATGAATAGTCGATAATATTATAAAAATTTTACTACACTAATCAAAAATAACACATAATACATATTTGATTTAAATTTATAATATATAGAGTTAACTATTTCTATATTTCCCAAGATTCTCATATTTAGTGGTAGGGAGAACCCCCCCGAATTCCCTACCACTCAGTGTTAACAGGCGGCGTTTTTGAGGAGGATAAGATAATAGTATTTTTCATACTAATTAGATTTGTGAAAAATAAAGTGAAAACCTAAAAAATATTAAATTATTTCTTATAAAACAACTTCATACAGCATGATAAAAGAAGAAAAAAGATCCTTGTCAATGTAGTTGATTAAGCAACCTTGTCAATGTAGTTGAGCGAGACGTAATGTTTTAGCCCGCGGAGGATGTCACTTCATGAAAAAGGTTAAAAGCCAATTTGGAAGAAGTAGTAAGAGACTAGGGGGTGTATATTCTTTAATCCATAAATCTAAAAATCTGTTGATAAAATAGAGGTTAACATGGCTACTGAATCTCATCTGGACAGCTCGTTGCTCAAAATAGTGAAGGGGGCTGGTGTCGGCTTCACTGGAAGCATTATAGGAATGTTTTTGGGTTATATCACCAGATTGGTCATTGCTCGATGGCTGGGAGCAGGAGATTATGGTTTGGTCAATCTGGGGTTCGCTGCCATGTCCATCTTTGCCACACTGGCATTAGTGGGGTTGCCAGCTGGTATCAAGAGGTATGTTTCATACTATAAAGGACAGGAAGACGAGTCCAGGATTAAGGGTACCATTCTGAGTGGATTGATGATCAGTTTTCCCATGAGCATAATCTTTACTGGCCTGGTCTTCTTTAACGCCGAGTGGATCTCTGTGCAAATCTTTCGTGAACCAGAGCTCACTTCAGTGTTAATGATCTTTGCCCTGGCTATCCCCTTCATGGTGGTAGCTAGGAATTTCATTTTGGCGACAATTGGTTTTCAGGACTTGAGATACAGGGTTTACGTCAACGACATGTTCCAGAATATTTTCAAGGTAATAGCCATCGTCGTTCTCCTCAGCCTGGGATACGGAGTTATAGGAGTTGCGATAGGGTGGGTTCTGGCCATTATGTGTATGCCTTTTCTGGCATTCTATTTTCTGGAGAAGAGGGTTTTTCCCGTCTTCAGAACAACGGTGAAGGCTATATACACCAGAAGAGAGCTTTTAATGTTCTCATTACCCCTCATCTTTGTGGGGATAGCTGCCATGGTGACCAACTGGACCGATACACTGATGCTGGGCTACTTTGCCACTACAGAGGATGTGGGAGTGTATAACGCAGCCTTCCCCACCGCGAGATTGCTGAGTGTGTTCTTAACCTCTTTTGGTGCCATATTCATGCCCGTTATCTCAGAGCTCTACTCCAGGAATGCTCTGGATGATCTGAGGGATACCTACAGCGCTGTAACCAAATGGATCTTTGCTCTTATCGTGCCCATTTTCTTGCTTATGGTCCTGTTCTCCAACTGGATACTGGACCTCATGTTCGGACAGGAATTCGTAAGAGGAGCCACGGCTCTAAGCATCCTGGCATTCGGATATCTGGTGGTAAGTGTAGTAGGACCCACTGGTCAGGTCCTGCAGGCCTATGGAAGAACAAGAGTGCTGATGGCCATGAGCTTTTTTGGTGCGGGAATAAATGTGGTGTTGAACTACGTGCTAATACCAATATATGGGGTCAATGGAGCTGCAGTAGCCACAGGAACTTCTCTGGCCACAATGAACGTCCTTCATCTGGTAGTGGTTCACCGGATCGCTGGCTTGCAGCCCTTCAGAAGAACCTACCTTAAGCCCCTAACAGCATCCATTCTGGCGGTAGCCATAATTTACCCGGTGACCAGATATGTGGTAGGAGTCTCCCTGATGTCGCTGTTGGGGATGTTCGTGGTGTTCATTGTCCTCTATTTCTTCTTGCTTCTTGCTATGAAGTCATTTGAGAAGGAGGACTTGATGGTTATGAGAGCTATAGATAAAAAATTGAATGTCAACACCCACTGGATAAGAAGAATAATAATGAAATTCTTGTAACCATATTTAGCCTGTTACTGCTCAGTATAACTCGATTTGGACTATCTACTTGTTTGCAGGCATTACTGCACTTTTGTCAAAATCTTTCCGTACCTCAGCAATTGTCTCTTCAATATCTTCAGCATCTTTCCATGCTCCCTGCAAACTCTATCAAATCTCCATTCTCTCTCCAGACAGCATGGTTATTTTCCCCCTCTTTTCTTTCTTTCGAATATCTTGTGCGGTCAAGGCTTTTGGGAATTGTTTTGGTAAAAGTACCCTGTATACGCATGTTTATATGGCATGTTTATATGTTTTAAGTTTTTTCTGAGATAATATCCTGTCTGCTCAATTCTCTCTAATCACTTCATTCATAAACTCCTTCTCCACGGGAGCGAAATCGAGGTAACGGTGCCACGTATACTCTAAAAATGTATGTCTTATCTCTTCATCTCTACTGAAGATCTTTTCACCTTTTGTTGCTTTATATCTGAAGCTCAGAGGGGCGTAATTCAATATTTTAACGTCTACCGGTAATTTAAGCGCCTTCTCGAGTTCAACAGAAAGAGAAAGTTCATAATCTAAAGTTCTCTTCTCCAGCTTATTCTCATCCAAATAGATTGCTATATCCAGATCCCTGAACCAGTATGCGTCAATGAAGCTTCCATGAAGATAAGAGAATATTATCTCATCTTTTTTGGATAATAGGGAACTTAATTTGTTCTTTATCTCCTTTTTCTCCTCTTGAGAAAGCTTGTACCCAATCATAATCTGTTCACCGACTCTAAGAACTCGTCTAAGTCTTCTAGATTCTCTTTTATTATATTAAAGACCATTTCATCATCTATCTCCCAATAGATATGAACCAGCATGTTTCTGAACTTTGCCATACTGGCCAGCCTTTCAGAAAGCTCTTCAGAGATGATCCCTTCTTTTCCAAGGATTATAAAGCAGTCAGAATAGCTTTCAGGTATTTTTTTCTCAAGTCTTGCTGCAATGTGGTTGCATATAGATAGAGACGCCTCTATAGCTACGAGGAGTTTGTATTTGGCTGCATCGATAAGATTAGAATCTGAAATTAAATTATCTCTACCTTGGGATGAAAGAGACCTTAGCTCGTCTACGGCTTTTCTAATCTCCAGAGTTCTCCTTTTTATTAAGTCTCTATCAATTTTCATTTGTATTTGTTTTATCCTCAATCGTATTAATTTATTCGGTTTTTTTGGAATACGTTTTAATCTTTGATTTGGTTTTGTTACGTATCTAATATCAGATGCAAATTATGAATTAGTTGTGAAATTTGCTAACGTCACTGAACAGTAACACTCTTCGCCAGGTTCCTGGGCTTGTCGATTTCGCACCCTCTCTTTCTGGCTGTGTGGTAGGCCAATAACTCCAGAATAATAGAATGGATTACCGGCACGAAGATCCTGTCAACTGGGGGCGCTCTAAGGACATGATCCACGTATTTTTCCACTTCTCTATCTCCTTCTTCGGCAACAGCGATTACCAGCGAATCTCTGGCTTTAACTTCTTTAATATTGCTTAAAGAGATCTCATAGGTGTCATCCTCGATGAGGGAGGATACTACGGGAGTATGCTCTCCCAGCAGGGCGAAAGGACCGTGTTTCAGCTCACCAGCAGGGTAGCCTTCCGCGTGTATGTAGGATATCTCTTTCATTTTCAAAGCACCTTCAAGTGCTATGGGGAAGCCAACCCCTCTTCCCGTGTACATCATGTTCTCGTAATCGGCAAGCATCTCTCCTATTTCCCTGATGTTATCCTCTTCATCCAGAATTCTTTTTGCATTTTGGGGAAGCATTTTGAGCTGCAGAATGAATTCTTCGGTCTCATTCCTGCTCATCATGGAGAACTTGGCGGCGATCATGTAAATGGCGATTAGCTGGGCGATAAAGGTCTTAGTAGCTGCAACCCCTATCTCTGGGCCTGCCCTGGTGTAAATGACCTGGTCGGCCATTCTGGTGACACTGCTTCCCAGCACATTGGTGATAGCCAGGATTCTGGCTCCAAACCCTTTCGCTTTTCTCAAAGCCTCCAGCGTGTCGGCCGTCTCACCTGATTGAGTGATGCCTACCACTAAACTCCTGCTCAAAGGAATGTGATGATAATTGAACTCAGAAGCATATTCTACTCTCACTGGAATACCGGACATCTCTTCCACGATATACTTTCCCATGAGGGCAGCATGGTAGGAAGTTCCGCAAGCGACAAAGAATAGCTCAGAAGCACCTACTGCGAAGCTGATATCAAGGTTGATGGTTTCCGTTACCTGTCCCCTGATAGTGTCCTCAATAACCTTGGGTGTTTCATGGATCTCCTTGAGCATGAAGTGCTCGTATCCACCCTTTTCGGCATCTTCCAGAGTCCAGGGAACTATCTCTACTTCTCTATCCGCTTTCTCTCCACCGTTCTTTATTTCGTAACCGGAGTCGGTCAAAACGGCAATATCCCCGTCTTCCAGATGGATGATCCGGTTGGTGTATTCCAGAACAGCGGGTATATCGGAGGCAACAAAATACTCATTGTCACCGATGCCCAGAATGAGGGGGCTTTTGTATCTACATGCTGTTATCTTTCTTTCTTTGGAGTCAATGGCTACCATGGCGTAAGAACCCCTCAACTGAGGTATTATGGAAGGCAGGTCTCCGTTGTTCTCCAGAAGGTGGGCAAGTACTTCAGTATCGGTATCGGAAACGAAATTATGTCCTTCTTTTGTCAGCTTTTCCTTTAGAGATTGGAAATTCTCGATTATGCCATTGTGGACTATGGCCAATTGCTTGTTGCAGTCCTGATGTGGATGGGCGTTAATATCAGATGGTTTTCCGTGGGTTGCCCAACGTGTGTGCCCTATTCCTATGGTACCTTTTATCTGATGACCTTTAGATTCACCTATGCCCCCTATCTCTTTATGGACTTCAAGATTATCGTTATCGACAACTGCCAGTCCCCAGGAATCGTATCCCCGGTATTCCAGCCTCTTGAGTGCTGACACGATCACCTCGTCAGCTCTGCGATACCCGATATAGCCCACAATCCCGCACATTTACAACACCGTTGACCTATCAGGTATTTTTCCTCTAAGCAGCTTCAAGGGAGAGATGCTGGACTTGTTCCCTATAATGGTACCGGCTTCAGTTACGACGTTGGGGCCTACAGCACAGTTTTCACCCATGAAAAGCCCTGCATCGACCTGGTGTAGCTCTTCTCCTACCTTGATCTCTGCCAGATCACTGTTGGTGGTGAAATTAGCCTCTATGACACAACCGTTGTCGATCACAGAATCGTTAACAAAGCATCCTGCCTTCAAGATGGTGTTGCTGTTGATCACCGAGTTGGCGATGTACGAAGCTCCAATAGTGACATTGTTGCCTATAGAGGTGGACGGCATGATAACCGTGTTAGGACCTATCTCGCAACCTTCTCCAATGACCACAGGACCCTTGATGTATGAATTGCCCCTTATTATGGTGTTCTGACCGATCTTAACATCACCGATAATGTTGACGTTGGCTTCCAGCTTTCCTGCAATGGTCTTACCTGAAAAATCCATGGCCATATCGTTCACTTTCAGAATATCCCAGGGAAAAACTACATCCATCCACACTCCGTCGGTCTCTACACCTTTAATGACCGTCTGGTGTGCCATATCATTTATCACAGGTATCAGACTTATCTCATCTCTAATATGATCAAAGATACGGTTATCCAAACAATAAATGCCAATATTTGCCAAGTTGCTTACAGCCTGCTCCGATTTCTCCACCACCCCGGACACCTGACCATCATCGATTATGACCGAGCCGTATTTGTAGAGTTTGGTCTTCACTTTTTTGTAGACCAGGGTGTTGGGACTGATCGCGTGTTTTATGGTCCTGCTGTCCACTATGTTATCTCCGGGGAGGACCACGAAAGAATCTTTGAGATGTTTTTCAGCCTGTCTTAGTGCATGGGCGGTACCCAACTGTTTACTCTGCTCCGCATAGGTGATATCAACCCCAAAATCAGAACCATCTTCAAAATAATCAATTATCCTCTCTTTCCTGTAACCCACGACCATAACAATATCGAATATCCCCGTGTCTTTGAGGGCGTTAACCACGTACTCCAGAATGGGCTTCCCGGCTACCCGTATCATGACCTTTGGTTTGTTGGCCGTAAAGGGCCACAACCTCTGTCCTTCTCCAGCTGCAAGAATTACTGCCTGCATCTAAAACACCATCGAGTCGGGCTCAATAAACCCTTCTACCTTTGTAGCGGGAGCTAAAAAAACACTGTTGCCGATCATGGTCCCTATGTTAATCGAGACGTTTATTCCCGTCATCACATTGTCACCCAAAACCGCACCAAATTTTCTGCGGCCAGTATTAACTTTCTTGCCTTTGACTGAAACGTATATCTGCTCTTTATCCAGCCTGAAGTTGGCTATCTTTGTTCCTGCTCCCAGATTACAGTCTTCACCTATAATGGAATCCCCGACATAACTGAGATGAGGGACCTTGGCCCCCGGCATGAGAATGGAATTCTTCACCTCTACACCGTTACCCACCTTGCAGCCATCGGCTATAGTTGTATAAGGACGTATGAAACAGTTCGGTCCAATATCACAGTTCTTGCCTACCAGTACTGGCCCTATGATGTATGAGCCAGCTCTGATTATGGTGTCTTCTCCAATACCCACCGGACCCTTTATCACTGCACCCTCTTCAATCTCACCATTCGCATCCAAATCCTGCTCTTGGGTGTAGAGCATATACTCGTTGGCATCCAGCAGGTCCCATGGATAACCCACATCGATCCAGGTGGAGATCTCCTTCGCCTTGAGCTCGTGACCATCTTGGATGAGGAGCTCGATCGAGTCTGTGATCTCGTATTCTCCTCTCTTGGATTTGGAGGTCTGTTCTATTGCTTTAAGGATATCACGGTCGAAGCAATATATTCCAGCATTTATGAGGTTGCTGGGGGGCTCTTCCGGCTTCTCAATTATTCCGGTGATGTTATTGCCATTCAATTTGACCACACCAAAATCTTGAGGATTCTCCACCTTGAAAACTCCCATAGCCATGCTTTTATCGCTGATAATCTTTTCTATGTCCTCGCTGTCTATTATGGCGTCCCCATTGAGCATGAGGAATCTGTCTTCCAGCAGATGAGATGAAGATCTCAAAGCGTCAGCGGTACCCAGTTGTTTTCTTTGAGTAACGTAGTCGATTTTAATGCCCCAATCACTTCCATCACCAAAGTGTTCTCTGATGGTGTCATCTCTGTAGCCCACAACGAATACAATATCTTTTATGCCTGCCTGCTTTAGTTCTGTGATAAGGTGCTCTAAAATAGGTTTATTAAAAACTGGCAACATTACTTTGGGTCGGGTGTAGGTTAAAGGGCGCATTCTGGTCCCTTCACCGGCGGCGAGAATAACGGCTTGCACACATTTATTCATGTGGATTCTCCTATAACTTTTTTTGTTAAATTCATTATATGGTTACCAAATTTTTTAATTTATTGTATATCCTTTTGATATTCTTTAAATCCCCGGTTTAACAGCACATCAATATCCTGAAAGGTCTTGGCTATCCCAGTTTCAAGATCGTAGTAGGGTTCAAAGTTAAGGATCTCTCTTGCTCTGGAGGTGTCGTAGGAAAAGGTTCTTTCTTTGCTCTCCCTTGCTTCTTTGAACTCTATACCAACTTCAATGCCCTTATCATTTGCTACCTGTATCACTGCATCTGCAAGATCTTTTACACTGGCGTTATACCCGCTGCCAGCGTTGAAAACCTCACCTTTGGCTTGCTTACTCAATGCCAGTTTGTACAGCTGGATAACGTCATCTATGTGGATAAAATCCCTTTTTTGCTTCCCGCTGCCGTGGATAGTAACGGGTTCGCCCATCAACGCCCGCCTGATGAAGTTTACTACCACGGTCCTCCACTTGGGGTAGGTACCCACTCCGTAGATATTGGTAAACCTGAGAATTGTGGTTCCCAGACCGTAGCTGTTGTAGTAGGCTTTGCATAAAGATTCGCAACTGGCTTTCATTGCCCCATACTTGTTCAAGGGATCGAGAAGCATATCCTCAGTGGCCACATCCTCATCTATTTCTCCATAAACTGCGGCACTAGATGGGTAGATGAAGTTCTCCACTCCATTCTGCGCACTTAGCTCCAGAAGATTTAGAGTACCCTCGATGTTGATCTTGCTGGCAAGTATGGGTTTCTGGTTGCAGTAAGCGACTCCGGAAATGGCAGCCAGATGAAATACTATCTCCACATCCTTGAACCATCTACTTACGGATTGATCACTAATGTCTCCGCAGGTAAGCTCTACTCTATTGCTGTTCTTTATGAGATCGTAGTTTTGCTCATTACCTACCAGGAAGTTATCTACGCCGATTATTTCATAATCAGAAAATTCATCGTCCTCTAAAAGCTTGTTGATCAGTTGACCGCCAACATAACCTGCTGCACCTGTTACAAGTATCTTGCTCATTTTCTCACCTGATGAACGCATCTCTGTAAGAGTTTATGGTGCCAGCATGTTCTTTCAGCCTTTCCAGTACGTTGGGGAGTGTATCGGCCATCTTCTTGTCCTTGGGTTTGCAGACCCCCATGAAGTTGGTATTGTCGAACTTATACTCGCTCTCTTCCTTCTCCTGCCGGGGGTTGGGTATATAATCGATTCCCGGGCTCTCTCCCAATATCTCGTTTGCTGCATCGTTCAGACTTTCTGCCAGGTCCTTGATCCTGACATACTCCACCAGCTGATTGTAAACCTTATAATCTCCATTATTCTCTTCTTTGCAGAGATTGACCAGACTCTGACAGGCATCTTCCAGACTGATGAGTGGTTTGATCTGTTTGCCCGAACCATATACTGTTAGAGGATAGTTGGCCAGGATCATGGCCACCCACCTGTTGAATAACGTCCCGAAGTAGAAGTCTATGTCGAATCTGGTGGATAGACTGGGGTGCAAAGAAGTTTCTTCGGTGTCAGTTCCGTATACGATGCTGGTTCTAACGTCACTGCAGGGAAGGCCGGTCTGCATGTTCATCAACCTCATGTTCACCGCATCGAAGCCCTTGGTGACGTGGTAGAAGCTGGACGCCAGATTGGGGAACGGTAACACGTCTGTGTTGCCTTCTTTGTCCTGAGCCTGAATAAAACCCTCCGGAATGTGTAAGTTGGGCGCCCCATAGATCCCTGTGGTAGTGGTCTCAATGAAATGGGTTGAAGTAAGACCGTGTTCTCTCAGGGACCACAACAGGTTGAGAGTTCCCAGGACATTATTTTGCTGGGAATAATAGGCTTTATCCATGTTTATGTGGGAGTAAGGTGCTGATGGCTGAGCAGCCAGGTGGAGGACTATTCTGGGCTGGTGTACCCTGATAAGGGTGTTCACGAATTCTTTGTCCGACAGATCCCCTTCTATAAAGCTTATATTCTTGAATCCCAGCTCGTGTGCCCTCTCAACTCTCATATCCATAGGCAAAATGGGAAGCATGCTGGTGGAACCCACTTCTTCCACCCATATCCTCCTTCCAAAATGGTCCACTCCCACTATCCTCTCGTCTAACTCTTGGGCCAGCTTGAGTATGGTGGGCCACCCCATATACCCATCTGCTCCGGTTACCAATATGGTCATTAATCACTCACCTCCTCTAAAAACAAACTTTATCAACAACATCACTTCCTCAACTCCTTCAGATCCCTCAACTTGTGGGAAAGATGCTCAATTCCCTTTTTAAGGTCGTATTCAGGTTGAAATCCCAAATCGTGTATTTTTGAAAAATCTACGCTGTAGCTGAACTCCGGGATATGACTATCATCAAGTTCTACGTTTATGGAGGGATTGACCTTATTCTTTACCAGTTCAGCTACTTCTTTGATGGTAAAATTCTCCCCTCCCACGTTGTAGATCTCACCACTCTTTCCCTTGTCTATTAAGTGCAGAAAGGCTCTGGCAGCGTCTTTCACGTGAATGAACGGTCTCCAGTTGCCTCCATCGCCGAAAACCGTTAAAGGATATCCCAGTATGGCCCTGAGAACGAAATAGTTGATCACCAAATTAAATCTCACCCCAGGACTGTAACCGTAATTGGACGCCAGCCGCAGTATTTTGACATTCAGGCCATATTTTTGATGATAATCGAGGCAGAGTTTCTCTGCTTCGAGTTTTGATTGCGAGTAGGCGTTTAAGGGTTTTGTCTCGCTTTTCTCGTTGAGGTTCTCGCCTATCCCGTAAATGTTGCATGAAGAGGCGAATAGAACCTGAGAATCGCTTTTTCTTGCCTGCTCCAGGACATTTAGGGTACCGTTATAGTTTACGTCCGATACTTCTTCTTTCACTTCATCCAGAACACCTGGAGTTGTGGGGAGCTTTGCTGCCAGGTGAATAACCGTGTCGACATCCTTGAGGCTTTTTTCTACATCCTGTTTATTCCTTATATCTCCCCAGAAGAAGTTGATGTGGTTCAAGAACAAGAGATTCAAGGGGTCAGACCCTGAAAGGTCGTCCATAACTCTGAAATCTTTTGCACTTCCTGTTAGTAAATTGGATAGAACGGTTCCGATGTATCCATTTCCTCCAGTGATCAGAATCATTTTCGCTCAACCCGAACTTGATAGTAACTTTTTATTTTGTCTACTTAGACCATAGCTTGTTACCACTGGAAGTGGCAACAAAATATATAAAGTTTTTTATCTACTAATAGTACAATGGTAATAGTGAATATCGAGCAGACTTTTGAGGATCTGGGCCTGAGCATGTACCAGTCAAAGGCGCTAATCTCTCTTATACAGCACGGTGAGGCTAAAGCATCTGAAATCAGCGAGCTGAGTGGAGTTCCCAGGGCTAAGGTATACTCTGTTCTGGACCAGCTGGCGGATACTGGTCTGGTGGACAAGAAGCCGGGGAGACCGGTGAAGTATAGGCCCAAACCGCCGGAGAAGATAGTAGAGAGATTGAAGTACAATATACAACTGGATTATAGTGAACGGCTAAAGAAGGTGGAGGAAGCTGAAGGGGAACTGGTGGAGCAATTAAAGGGGTTCCGTTCTTCTTCTGAGGTTAGCTCTAAGGAATTGATGAGGGTGGTGCGGGTGGGGGAGCCGTCGGAGAGGGAGACCCGGTTGATGTACTCTGAGGCAGAGAGCGAGATCAATGTGGCTTCCAAGACGTTCGAGTACTACCCTAAGGTCAAGAAGGAGCTGATTGAGGCATCGCAGAGGGGCGTGAGGGTTAAGGTGCTGTTGCTGGGGGGAGGTTTGCTCAGTGAAGCCACACAGAGAGTGCAGGAACAGATTCTCAGACTGGTTGGTGAGGAGTTGGATTGTGAGTTGAGGTTAAGTAAGACGATTCTGCCGTTGAGGGGGACTATTGTCGACCCCAGTTATGAGTATAAGACTGGTAAGGCAATCTTTGCGGTGGAGGATCCTGTAACCCCACTTTACTTGAGGGATGCTGCTGTCACCGAGAATCCGAGTCTGGTTGCTGGAATGAAGAAGTACTTTGACTTGATATGGGATTATGAGTCAACTGGGCTGGAATGGAAATAAATTTAAATTTTAAAGAATCAGCTTGAAAAAATGGAGAAGATAATACAACAGCTAAGAAATGATTTTGAAGAATTTAGGGATTATTGTTTTGGAATAATTATTTTTGGGTCTCATGCTGATTACGGGAATAAAGTTGATCTTTCAGAGTACTTCTATTTCTACAGAAAATTGTGGAAGGATATGAAGCATAGGATAATAGATAATCAGTTCAAGGATATTGAGGAGAGAAGGAATTACAGGAGGAAATGGATGAATGAGAAAGAAAAGATACTTGGAAAAACTGGAAACCTTTTGAGAACGAGCTGGAGTTCATAAAAACACATTCAATGACAGTGAAGCTACAAAGAGAGCCTGCCTGTATTCATTGCAGGTCTGCGTAGATGCCGCCCTTGATGTGGTAGCTATGGTAGCCAGAGACCTGGGACTGGTGGTGGAAGATGATTACACCAATCTCGATAAGCTGGAAAAAGAAGGAGTGTTGAATGAAGAAGATGGCGATTTGATACGAAGATTCAACGGCCTGAGAAACGCTATCGTACATAAATACAACGGATTGGACCTAAAGCGAGTTCAAGAGGGACTAAACGAAATAAATAAATTGTACGAAACCCTGGAAAAATTGGTGGGGGTTGTGGAGAGTAAGGAGTTTTAGATTTGTAATCCATTTGTTGAAGCATTATCCTTGTGTCTTTTTTGTTTGTATTTAATGCGTAACCTACGCTCTGATCGAAAGTCTTATTCAATTACTAAAAATGGTTGAATAATGCAATACTTCACTTCTCATTTCCAAATTGATTCAGGAAAATTTTAAATTCTAAATAAATAGTAGCGTGGAGTAAGGATGAAAGTATCTATCGTTGGCTCAGGCTATGTGGGTATCGTAACCGGAATTGGTTTCGCCGATTTGGGGAATGAAGTTGTCTTTGTTGATGTTGACGAACATAAAATCGATACCATCAACTCTGGAGAACCTCCTATCTATGAGAAAAGGTTAAAAGAGCTTATGGAGAAGACCAGAAACAACTATTACGCCACCAGTGATTTTAAGAAGGCAATAGAAGAAACTGATGCAACTTTCATCTGCGTGGGAACCCCCTCTAGAGAAGACGGCTCGATGGACTTAGTCTATTTGAAATCAGCCTCTGAGCAAATTGGAGAAGCCCTTAGGGATAAACAGGGTTTTCATGTTGTGGTAGTAAAGAGTACCGTGGTACCCGGCACCTCAGAAGAAGTTGTAAAGCCCATATTAGAGCAAAAGTCGGGTAAAAAAGCTTTTGACGAGTTTGGCTTGGCTATGAACCCCGAGTTCTTGCGCGAGGGGAATGCAGTATACGATTTCTTTAATCCAGACAGGCTGGTCTTGGGGGTTGGTGATGAGAGAACCGAGGGAGTACTGCAGCAACTTTACGCCGATTTTAATTGTGATAAGCTCATTACTGATATTAAGACTGCTGAGATGATCAAGTATGTCAGCAACTCATTTCTGGCTGCCAAGATCTCTTTCGCCAATGAAGTGGGTAATATCTGCAAGAAGTTAGGTATAGATACGTATGAAGTTTTTAAAGGAGTTGGAATGGACCACAGGATTAATCCATCGTTTTTCCGGGCCGGTTTGGGGTACGGTGGGAGTTGTCTGGAAGGTGATGAGAAAATATTGGTCAAAAACTCTGAAGGCCTTGAGTTATTGTCTTTTGAGGAATTTTACAAAAATTATGCCAATGGCACCAAGCTAATAGATGATGTAAGTGTTTTGAGTTTTAACAAGGAGAACAATAGTTTCGAATTTAAAAATATAACAAGAGGATTTAAGCGGGAGTATAAGGGAGAAGTTCTGGAGATAAAGACAAGCATGGGTTGTAAAATAAAGGTTACAGAAGACCATCCGATGATCGTCCAGGAAGATGGAGGGTTGAGAGTAAAGAAGTCTGGAGGACTGGGGATCGGTGATAGAATTCCGTTATTTCAGGGAACCCCAGAACAAGAATCTCCAAGGAATTATTTCGATTTGATAGATATATTAAAAAAATCTAGTAAGTTTGATCTCTCTAAAGTTTATCTTAGACCTTATTTCAATCTTGAGGTTTTAAAAGAGAGATTGAGGTATTCACTATCGGAATATAATTCTAAATATAGCTACGACAGACTCCATGATTTCTTTAGGGGGAATTATCTCCCTTTAGACGTGTTTTTGGAGGTTGAAGATGAACTCTCACTTGAAAGATCCGATTTCAAGATATATACTTCTAAAGGCAGTACGACTTATGTTCCTGCAATTATTGAAGCTGGAAGTGATTTTTGGAGGTTTGTAGGTTATTACATCAGTGAGGGCCACATAAATAAGGATAACTCTGGGCAAGGTGGAGTGAGAGACAGGATAATGATTAGCTTCAACTATCGTGGTGAAGAGGATTATGTGGAAGAAGTGGAGAGTTACCTTCAGAGATTGGGTATAAAATATGATAAATCATTGAAAGAAACCTCTACTCAGATAACTTTCTCCAGTAGAGTTTTTGCTTATTTCATCTCTGAATATTTGGGTTGCGGAACTGATTCCTATACTGCTGCAATACCTAATCTGGCGTATCAGGAGAGTATAAGCAATAAGAAATCTCTTTTATCAGGATTGTTTAGAGGTGATGGGTACATAGCATACCCCAAGCATTCTAGGGCAGTTGTCCTAGATTATGGGTCAATAAGCAAAGACCTCATTCAGGGCATGAGATTTTTGCTTCAGAGTATAGGCGTTATCCCCAGTTATAAAACATCCAAATCCAGAAAATCAACTGGGCCTGCTCATTTCTTAAGGGTCTCCGGAAAGAGCCAAGTAGAAGAGCTAAAATCTATTTTCCGTAAAAAAGATGAAGAGAAGATATCAAGAAGACTTGAAAGCTATAAAAAAGAGATAAAGCCCACTGGGCATAAAAGACTAAAAAACTATTCCACTGTGAAAGTTAGGAATATAGAAAGGAGTTTTAAGGAGACAGATGTATACTCCTTAGAAGTGGAGGGAAACCATAATTTCGTTACCACTGATGGATTGCTCGTACACAATTGTTTCCCCAAAGACGTTAAAGCCCTGGTCTATAGGGCCAGAGAGCTGGGAGAGGATCCTGAGATCATGAACTCTGTTATCAATGTTAACGAGAAACAACCAGTAAAATT
Organism: Archaeoglobaceae archaeon; assembly: GCA_046483365.1. GTDB lineage: Archaea > Halobacteriota > Archaeoglobi > Archaeoglobales > Archaeoglobaceae > JdFR-22. Next base: position 20,341 of record JAWODI010000052.1, read on the forward strand.
GATTGAGCTACTTAAGAAGCATGTTCCTGAATTGAAGGGAAGGAGGGTTGGGGTTTTAGGTTTGGCATTCAAGCCGGATACTGATGACATAAGGGAGAGCAGGGCTATTCCGGTTGTTCAGACATTGCTTGATGAGGGTGCCAACGTGGTTGCCTACGATCCTAAGGCGATGGAGGAGTTCAGCAAACTCTTTCCTGAGGTGGAATACTCTACTATGGAAGGAGTGTTGAGTTGTGATGCTGTTCTAATAGTAACTGAATGGGATGAATTCGAGGGTCTTGATTATACTGGTAGAATTGTTATTGATGGCCGAAAGGTGGAGAAGGCGAGGCAGGAAGCAAGGATTTATGAGGGGGTTTGTTGGTAGGGAATTATGGATCTTAAAGGGATATCAGAAATATTGTCCATGATGGATGTATTTAGTAAGGTTTTATAACTTCTAGCCCCTCTTGCTTCCCTGATTCTGGGTTTTGGAGGTTCTATATGATACAGGATTTTTTCAGGAAAATTTTAAAGAGATGTTGGATATAGTTCGGAACAGCAGGATAAATATGCGGAGGAGGGTAAAATTTGGGATCTGGCAAAGTTGAATATTATCATGGGGTAGTTTTCAGTTATCAGTTACATTTATATACGATTGTAAACAATATGATACATGCAGGTTATAACAGCAAGGGTTCCAGATGAGGTCTTTAAGGAAATTAAGGAAATGGAAGAGATTGAACATATAGATAGGGCGGAGGCAGCTAGAAGACTACTTTCTATAGGTATAAAAGAGGTGAAAAGAAGAAAGGCTTTAGAACTTCTCAGGGAACACAGGATAACATACAGAAGGGCAGCGGAGATGATGCGGGTGACCATGTATGAGTTACTGGACTTAATGGAGAAGGAAGGCATCGACATTGGTTATTCGCTGAACGAGCTGGAAAAAGATTTAGATGAGATAGAGTGATCCTGTGATTGCTATAGACTCATCGCCTCTCATTCATCTATCAAAGATTGGAAAACTGGATATTTTGGAAGGTTATTCAATTGTTACCACACCATCTGTTCGAGAAGAGGTGATAATAAGAGGTAAACCAGGCACAAGCAACTTAACAAACTTTTTTGAACGCGTAGAGATTGTTGTAGTTGAGACGGAGGAGGCCAGTTCTATTGCAGAGATGGAAGGAGTCCATCGAGCAGATGCAGAGCTCTTGCTTCTGGCGAAAAACAAGAACTGCACACTATTGACCAACGATAAAGCGCTGGTATTGTTAGCTAGGAGCTGGGGAATAAAAATGTGGTGGGTTACAACCCTGATTCTGAATCAGGTGAAAACAGGGAGATTGAGCAAAGAAGAAGGAAAATTTATCCTAGATGAGTTAATCCACAGCGGGATGAAAATCGAAACAAAGGTGTATATAAGGATAGTCAGAGAAATAGATAGTTAAAATAGATCCAAAATATCGCTTCACAGACTTCGCTGTAGCATACGCCAAAAAAGCGGAGCAGGACCTGGAAAGAGCTTATGATGCTCTGGAGGATAAATCTTATAGTTATGCTATCTTTATTTCATGCTCAACAATGTGTTGAAAAGATTGTAAAAGCTTCCCTAGAGATAGAGGAGGTTTTCTCCAGAGACCATGACGTCTTAGACTATTCTCTATCTTTATTCTGAAAGAAGAGAAGAACCCTGACACGAGAGAGAAGCTTTATTCTACGTTAGAGAGCATGGAGTGGTTTAGAGGTAAATGGAGAAGTTTGGTTACGACTTTAAATCCATAGAAAACAAAAATCCAATCAAAGTAAATCCAAAACTTTAAGTTCTGAAGTATATTTACTTCTGAAGTATATTTACTTAATTATATGGAGAGAGTTGAGTATACAAGGGATAGGATTTATGTAAATCAGAACATAAGGTTTGGGAAGCCCTGCATTCGAGGAACAAGGATTGCAGTAGAGGATATTCTAAATCTTTTTAAGGCTGGTTACACTTTTGAAGAAATTTTGAAGCAATACCCAGAAATCGAGGAAGAGGATATTAAAGCTGCTTTAGAGTATGCTGCCTCTGTTTTAGGGAAAGAAGAAGTTCACAACCTATAATCATGCTTAAAATCCTGGCTGAACGAATGTGTCCACAGAGATCTAGTTGAGGCTTTAAAAAAAGAAGAATTCGATATTTTAAGCGTTAGGGATATTGAAAAAGGAGCTGATGACAAAAGAGTATTTGAGCTTGCATAAGAAGGTAAAAGAATCCTGTTAACATTCGATAGGGGATTTGGAGATTTTTTTAGGTTTGATATTGAGAATTCGGGAGGTATTGTGATTGTGTTAATAGGTAAATTAACGAAAGAGCAGATAATAAGGAACACCCTGGTTTTTCTCAAAAGCCAGGTAGCTAGGGATTTGAAAGGTAAATTGGTTATTATGGGGAAAAATAAGATAAGGGTAAGGTCATTCAAGTAAAATTGGCCTTATTTTTCTGATTTAAAGTTAGGAGACATTTATATCAGAAGAAAGTGAGTATCTCTTTCTTAAATTTTATATATACAAGTCGTGCAGGGTATTTATTGTTGTGTATTAAAAAAATTTATGGGAGCAGTGAGGTAGTATTATGGTGTTTTCAGTATACTTGGATACATGCACCTGGTGCAGACCATTTGATGACCAAACACAGATTAGGATTAGGGATGAAACAGCAGCATTCTATGAGGTTTTGTTACATATTGATAGGGAATATATAGAAGTAGTTGGGTCAGACGCTTTGTTGGCTGAAATTGAAGATATAAGTAACAAAAGCAAGCGAGAGAGAGTTAAAATGTTGATAAAACGAGGTGCTTCATTATCTGTAAGACTGGATGAGAATGTGAAGAAAATCGCCAGCGCTGTAGAGAGAGAATGCGGTTTACATGGTGGAGATGCATTACAGTTAGCGTCAGCAAAAATGGGAGAGGTAAAATATTTCATCACAACAGATGGGGGAATATTGGGGAGTGCGAAATGTATAAGTAAGGAACAGGCATAATTGTTATCAACCCTATCGATTTTGTAGAGGGAGAATTATGGGAATAGAGTATAGAGATGAGAGGATTATAGAGAAAGCTTTGGAGATACTGGAGAAGGAAATGAGTCTGGTAGAATACACTAAATTTCTTCAGCTCATAGGACCCACTTATGGGGATGCAACGAAAGAATTAACAGAAAGAAGGAAAAGATACGGAGTTGACGAGGCCTATACAATATTCAAAGAGAGAATAAAGGAGAGGGGAACAAAAAGCTAGAGATTGTCTCCACAATTTCCCACTTCGATTACTTCTTTTCTTCCCTAATCTTTGTCTCAACTAAGCTATAAACGCTTAGAGCACTTAGAGAGAAAAATAAATATGTTACCAGATGGGAATAATATCTAATTCGAGTGGTGAATAAAATGAAGGTCAAGAAGGCAGTTATTCCGGCGGCAGGTTTTGGGACTAGGATGCTACCCATAACGAAGGCTCAGCCAAAGGAGATGGTTCCTGTAGTTCACAAGCCAGTTATCCAGTATGTGGTGGAGGAGGCTTATTATTCGGGGATTAAGGATATCTTGATCGTTACGGGGAAGAGCAAGAGGGCTATAGAGGACCATTTTGATAAGAGTGATTTGCCCAAGACGGAGAAGTATACTGAGGAGCTGGACAAGATATTGGAGGAGGTTGATATCTTTTTTGTGAGGCAGAAGGAGCAGAAGGGTTTGGGTGATGCTGTGAGGTATGCCAGCTCTTTTGTGGATGAAGATGCTTTTTAATTAACTCTTAACTTCTCTCTTTTCATGAAACTCGATTAGTTTTTGTTCGTTATGTCACATCTTCCGCAACTTTGACTTTAACCAAGCTATAAACGGTAATTGCGTATATACCAATACCCTTTTTAAGGTTCAAGAAGAAGCTTAAATTCTTATAGATATCTCAAAAATTCTTCAACAGTCATTCCCGCATCCTTTATAAGTGATCTAAGCAATCCTTTCTTTATCTCTTTATGAAGTGGGACAGAGAGAGTTATGGGTGAGCCTTCTTTTCTTAAGATAACATGGCTTCCGGTTTGTCTATCAAATCTCCATCCGGCTTTAT
>JAWODI010000067.1:0-12534 GCA_046483365.1 Archaeoglobaceae archaeon
CTTCTCGCGGCGCATCGCCGCCGAGCGCGCCGCGAGAAGTGGTAGCGTTCGTCCAGCGCCGGCCAGGTTCGCCGATGCACGCCGAGCCGCTCGAGCTTCTGCGCGCCCAGCGAATGGCCGGTAAACGAAGTAACTCTATTAGCTAAACATTTATAAATAAATTGCGAATCAAGTAGCAAACCATTTAAAAAAGTATAGTAATTACTAATTTTCTTTAAGATCTTCCATCATGAAAAATACTTCAGCAACTCAAAAACACCTGTCTGGAAGTCATGTAGGGCGTAAAACCCAAAATATGGACGCCGGGAGAGGGACTTGAACCCTCGCGTCCTTGCGGACACTGGTTCTCAAGACCAGCGCAGTACCTCTCTGCAATCCCGGCCTGGCGAGATTTTAGTCTATTGGAATAGATTGTTAGCTCATCATAAAAATTTAGCGGAAAGCAAAAATATCCTTGGTTCAGTCCACCAGATATGCCAGTGCTAGTTTTCAGGTGCAGGAAGTGTGGACGATATCATTACGCCCAGGAAGGAGTGAAAACCCGTCAGTGTCACTGCGGCTTCAGAAATGATCTGGATAAGGTCAAGGTTGTGGCCAGAGCTGAAGATGAGATGGAAGCTGCCGAAGTGGTTAGAAAGTATCAGGGAAGTGGGACCGACTTCAGCCCTATGGCTTGATGGGATGGGATCGCCTATTCGGAGAGCTGTAAGATCGACCCAGTCTTTCTGGCTCTTTTTATCACCATTGAATGTATTGCTGCTGCTATGAGAACGTAGAACCCGTTCAACAGGTATCCCATCAGTTGTGGATGGGTGAATGTGGGTGTAAACCCGTAGAAGCTTCTGAAGTATTCCAGGAAGTGGGTAACGGGTATAGCGTAGGAGATCACCTGCACTTCGGGGGGTAAGATGGTCACGGGATAATATAGCCCGCACAGAAGCATTATAATGGCTGTCAGGGTCCAGGCCGCTACTTCTGCCCTGTGCCCGAACAGGAGGAGTAATATGGTGGCGCTCATGCCTATCAGCATGGCGTTGATAAAGATGCCCAGCAAAAAGATGATCAGGCTGTGAAGAGGCATTTCCAATAAGTTCAGGTCGAACAGCGTGTTGCTGAACACTAAAAGTATCAGGAACGCTATTAGCCCCCTCAGCACCCCCACCATCCATGAGCCCACCACCATATTGAACAATGAAGTGGGTGTGGATAAGGTGTACTTTATGCTCTTGCTCCATATATCGAAGAGTAGCACGTAGGTCACATCGAGCTGTGTCAGCTGCATAACACTAAGGGTTATCGCTCCTATAAGTATGAACACCAGCAGGTCCTGAGTGAGTTCAAGGTAGCTCCCCATCAGTCCCACGGCAAAAAGGGTTACCAGAGGCCAGAAGAGGGTCTCGAATATGGTGAATACGTTCCTCTTGGTTATCAATACATTACGGTAGAAGAATGCGAATGTCTTATAGTACTCACTTCGCCAGTTCAGTGAAAACATCTTCCAGATCGACCTCCTTAACGGCTATATTCTTTATTGTGGCGTGTTTAGAGACTTCCTCCACCAGATCACCCAGTCTTTCCTCCGAGTTGTCCATGTAAAATGTGTAGGTCCGGTCTTCGACTTCCATCGAGTGTATTCCGTCCATCCTTATTTCAGGGAGTCTATCATCCACTTTTATGGCCACTCTGTCCTTCATCTTCAACATATCCTTCAGGTCCTGCTGATTCCCTTCGGCAACGATTTGGCCCTTGTTTATAAAGGCGATCCTGTCGCACATCATCTCTGCCTCGGCCATGTAGTGGGTGGTCAAGACTATGGTTATCCCTCTTTCTCTCTGCAGGTCAAGTATCTTTTTGCGCAATCTGCGGGATATGTCGGGGTCGAGTCCTTTGGTGGGCTCATCCAGAAAGACGAGTTGAGGGTGGTTCACGAATGCTCTGGCCAGCACAACCTTCTGCTTGTTTCCCGTAGACAATTTATCGAACTCCACATCTCTCTGGTTCTCCAGTTCAAAGAAGTCGATGAGTTCGTCAATATCTTTCTTGCTGTTCATGCCATAAGAGAGGGCACAGTATTTGAGGTTCTCGTAGGCAGTTAAACTCCAGATGAGGTTGGGGTTTCCGCTGGTTATGTTGATCTTTTCTCTGATCCTCTTTGTATCTCTTTGAGTGTCCATCTCCAATATCTCCAGACTTCCCCTGGTAGGTGTGAGCAGGGTGGCCATAAGAGAGATCAAAGTGGTTTTGCCCGCTCCATTGGGACCCAATAACCCATAAACCTGGTTAGACCCAATTTCAAGGTTAACGGATTGCAAAGCAACTTTCTTCTTAGAAAATAATGAGCTGTAGATCATCCATACATCGCTACAAGTGGCGGCCCTCACAAAGAATCGATTATAGCTAAAAATATAAATTTGATTCCGAATGAAAAGAAATTACAGGTAATAAAGTGCAGGAGAAATATATGAAGGACGTTACTACTACCAGCACTCTTTCCGGTCATTTGGGAAAGGATTCAGATGTCATTTCCGGTATAGGACGGCTAGACGAAGTTAATGCTTTTATAGGCCTTGCCAAAGTCTTTGCCAAAGACGGCGAGACCAAAGCCATACTTGAAGAGGTACAGACCAAAATCTTTGAGGCAGGAGCCGAATTTGCGGGAGGGAACAAATTCCCGGAAGAGAACTATGAACATGTTCTGGATACCATCTCCCGACTGGAGAAGAAAGTGGTGAAGCCCACCGAACTGATCATTCTGGAGCAGAACGAGCCGACCGGCTTCTTGAGTGTGGCCAGAGCAGTGGTAAGAAGATGTGAGAGATGGGCAGTAAAACTTCACAAGCAGGGAGAGCTATCCCTGAACCTGGTGAAATGGCTGAATAAATTGAGCTATCTCCTCTACCTGCTTATCCTGCTGGAGATGAATGAAACAGAGGGGGACGAAAATGAAAGTTAGTGTGACAGCTGTCCAGATGGAAGTCACCACCAATAAACAAGAGAACATGAGTAAAGCCCTTTCATACCTGAAGCAAGCTGACGATTCCGTGAACCTTTTTGTGCTGCCGGAGGTGTTCAACACGGGATTCAATCCCCAGAACTACGATTCCATTAAGGAACTGAGTGAAGAGCTTCGCCCCATCCTGGACCTCTCCTCTCAAGCAGAGAATATGGTGGTGGCCGCAGGTGTGGCAGAAAAAGAAGGGGGAAAGCTTTACAGCTCGGCGGTCATCATTCACCAGGGAAAGATGATAGGCAGGTACAGGAAGGACCGCATATTTCCTCTCACCGACGAGATAAAGTATTTTTCTTCAGGCAACAATGAACCAGCGGTCTATGAAACGCCTGCCGGCAGACTGGGTCCCCTTGTATGTTATGAGGTGAGGTTCCCTCTGATGTCCAGGGAGTTGACCAGTAAGGGAGCTCAAATACTGGTGTTCCCTGCTCAGTTCCCCCAGACCAGAATATATCACTGGATCTCACTTCTGAAGGCGAGGGCCATAGAGGACCAGCTCTTTGTGGTAGGAGCCAATTGCGCCTGTTACGGTAGGTCCATGATCATAGACCCATGGGGCGAAGTGCTGGCTGAGGCCGGGACAGGAGAAGAGGCCATTACCGCAGAAATAGACCTTGAAGAAGTGGAAAAAGTGAGGAAAAAATATCCGTTCCTGGAACTGGGCTAAAACATCGGTTAAGCTATCAAACCACAAATATTCTGCCAGCAGCTTTTCGGAGCCTGTTCATGACCGCATAACCGATCCCCTTCTCTTCTACTCCTTCCACCACAATAACATCTACATCCTTTTTATCGTAGTCCCTTATGGTGGAGAATAACTTTTTGGCAGACGATTCGTCCTCACCCACCGGCACAGAGTAATCTGCTTCTATGCTGGTCTCTTCAATGGTTATGATCCCCACTCTTTGACCCTGGTCTTGGTATTCGAACACCATTTGAGATATCTTTTCTTTCACCTTTTCTTTGTTGCCTGTCACCACCACCAGATCTGCTCGCGGGGTGTAGTGAGTGTAGTTCCCGGATGTGGCTTCACCCAGAACCGTCTCACCAACCACCTGCTCTATCATCTCAGGGGTTATGGGTCCGGGCCTCAGTATCTCCAACGGCTCTACGGTAGTGTCCACTACTGTGGATTCAATGCCTGTCCTGGTCTCTCCAGAATCTATTACAGCCTCGATCCTGCCATCCAAATCATCCAGAACATGCTCTGCAGTAGTAGGGCTTGACCTACCTGACAGGTTTGCAGATGGCGCGGCAATAGGTGATGACATCTCGATCAATTTGAGAGCCACTTTGTTATCCGGCATTCTGACAGCCACCTTCTCCAGACCAGCAGAGGTCTCCTCGGGAACTATTTCCCTCTTATTCATTATAAGGGCGATGGGACCGGGGAAGAACTCATTTATAAGTGTCTCTGCTTTCTCGTTAACCTCCACCACTTCGTATATCTGGTCCTGATGAGCAACATGGATTATGAAGGGTTTGTCAGTAGGTCTCCGTTTGACCTCGAAAAGCTTCATTACTGCTTCCGGATTGAGGGCGTCAGCTCCCAGACCGTAAACTGTTTCGGTAGCAAAAGCGACCAGACCACCTTTTTTAATGATGTCGGCTGCAGGACCTATCTTCTCCTCTTCAGGTTCGTCTGGGTTCACCGTGATAACAATAGTTTCCATAATAGGAAACCGATTGAAAAGTAACTTAACTTTTTCCTCTTTTATGTTTATAGAACAATTCTTATAATGACAGAAAAGTCATTTCAGAAGTCCAGCACGTCGTTCATGGAGTATAATCCCGGGCTTTTATCTACAACCCAATTAGCTGCCGTTATGGCTCCACCGGCGAACGCCTGCCTGCTTCCAGCCGCGTGGGTTATCTCTATTTTCTCTCCCATCCCAAAATAGTGTACTGTGTGCTCGCCGGCTACATTACCGCCTCTGAGAGCCAGAACTGTGATCTCGTCATCTTTTCGCTCACCTGATCTCTCATAAACGATCCTTCTATCCTTACCCTGTTCTTTCAGGATACTGGAGGCGACCTCCGCTACTCTGATCGCTGTTCCGCTGGGAGCATCCTTTTTGAATTTATGGTGCTTTTCCAGTATCTCAATGTCATAATCTCCCAGAAACTTTGTAGCGTATTCTATGATCTTCCAGAAAACATTCACTCCTACACTGAAGTTGGGGGAGATAACAGCCGGTATTTTCTGGCAATAATCTTCTATCTGCTTCTTCTGCTCCTCACTGAAGCCAGTGGTCCCCATCACCACGGGAATTCCTTTCTTTGAAGCTGCCTCAATATTTCTTAAGGCAGCATCAGGAGCCGTGAAGTCTATAAGGACGTCAGCATCAAGTGTCTCATCTATACTGGATGCTTCCGTTACTTTTACTCCCGTTCTACCTATGCCTGCCGATTCACCGACATCCTCATCCACACACTGGATATCGAATGCCTGAACCAGATGGGTGGTAGTGTTTTCAACCACATTCTTGACTATGAGGGTTCCCAGCCTGCCTGCTGCACCAGCTACAGCTACATTTATCATAGTAGATCCAGGGATTGGAGAACAGTTTTTACTTTCTGGGTCCTTTCCTCATCCAGCTCGACCAGAGGCATTCTGGGCTTTCCTGCTGCCAGACCCATCAAGTTAAGCGATTTCTTCACCGGAATGGGGTTGGTATCTATGAACATTGCACTATAAAGAGGCATAAGTCTGAAGTGAGCCTCTAAGGCTTTTTCAATATCCTTATTCTGGTACGCGGTATACATTTCCTGCATTATGTGAGGAGCGACATTGGCTGTAACGCTGATCACGCCACTGCCCCCCACCGTGAGTATGGGATACGTGAAGAAGTCCTCTCCTGAGAGGAGCACGAAATCCTTATCTCTGGTCCTCTTGATCATTTCGGAGACCTGTCTCAAGTTCCCGCTGGCCTCCTTGATCCCCACAATATTGCCTATTTCAGACAGCCTTTCCACAGTGTCAGGGGTTATGTTGGTCCCAGTCCTTCCCGGAACGTTGTAAATCAGTATGGGGATGGAAACTGCTTCTGCTATGGCCTTGTAATGCTGATACAGTCCCTCCTGGTTGGGTTTGTTGTAATAAGGAGTAACGAACATGGCGGCATCTGCACCGACATTTTCCACTTCTTTACCCATATATATTGCTTCCTTGGTGGAATTCGAGCCAGCTCCACCCACAACCGGGACGTCTGCTATCTCTGCCACGTGTTTGACTACCTTGATATGCTCTTCATAGCTCATGGTAGCAGCTTCACCGGTAGTTCCAGAAGGCACTACTCCATCAACATGTTTCTCAAGATACTCCAGATTACTTTCCAGACCAGCGAAATCCACTTCCAGGTCTTCTTTGAACGGAGTTACCATAGCAGGAAGGACTCCTTTGAACATATAGTTTCACCACAACATTATTAAAATTCCGTTCTTCCTCTATTCACTCGTCTGGTGATATATCCTGCTACCCTGTTCCTAATTTTCTTGCTCTTGATGTCAGTTAATTGGGTAACAAGCTGTTTATTGGAATCAAAATTACCCGAAAAATCGTTTGTATATTCTCTTAGCAGGTCCAGAGCTATAGTTTTAATATACGTTGGCTTTATTGTGCCCAAATTATACACCTCCAGTGCAGATATTGTTACAAACTTCACTGAAAGTGGTTTATTTAAGCTTTGCTGATGACTGATGCAAAAACTCGATCGAATAGATCCTGGGGCTCAGATCTCAAGATATTTTTCTTCCAGATCCTGAAGCTCTTCGACACTGCCTTCCTTCACCACACTACCTTTTACCAGCACATATCCCCTATCTGCCACGCTCAAGGCTAGCTGGACGTTCTGTTCTACGATCAAAATCGATACGCCCAGCTCTTCTCTGATCCTTTTCACTGCCTTTCCTATATTACGGATAACAATAGGTGCCAGTCCAATAGAGGGTTCATCCAGCATTAACAATTTGGGTTCAGACATCAGAGCCCTGCCAATAGCCACCATCTGCTGCTCCCCTCCGCTCATAGTCTTCACCAGTTGTTTTCTTCTCTCCTTTAGGATGGGGAACAGGCTGAATACATATCCCATATCATTATCGTAGGAGTTGCCGGAGCTGCGGGAAGAAGCGCCCAAGATAAGATTGTCCTCCACACTCATGTTGGGGAACAGCCTCCTTCCCTCCGGGCAGATAGATATACCTCTCTTTATCCTGGCATGAGTCTTCAAAGGAGTGACTTCCAGACCATCCAGCTCTATCAATCCTCTGGATTTTACCAATCCACAGATAGTCTTGAGCAACGTGGTTTTGCCCGCTCCATTGGGACCCAGAACCGCCACAACCTCGCCCTTTCCTACAGTAAGGTCTACATCGTGCAGAACCTGTGCCTTATCATAAAAGGCGTTCAGGCCATCAATTCTCAACATCTTTTGCACCGAGATAGGCGTTTACCACTTTTTTATCCTGTACCGCCTCTTCTGGGCTACCGTCAAAAATAACTTTTCCAAAATTGAGAACAACTACTCTTTCGGACAAATTGAATAGCTCCTTTAGCTTGTGCTCTATAATGATCTGGGAAATGCCATCATCCTTAAGCTCCTTTATAACCTGGTCCAGCTTCGTTGCTTCTTTAGAGCTTAAACCGGAGAAAGGCTCGTCCAGTAAAAGCATTTTTGGGTGTGCGGCGAGTGCGATACCAATGCTCAATCTCCTTAATTCGCCCTGTGATAGATTTCTTGCTGGCATGTGTGATTTATCCACCAGCTCAACCCTTTCCAGAATGCCGCTGGCCCCGTTCCTCGAGTTGGGTGCAAGTATGTTCTCTTCAACGGACATGTTCTTGAAGACCTTGATGAGCTGAAAGGTCCTTACAAGTCCCATCTTCACCATATGGTTGGGTTTCTTGCTGTTAACATGGTTCCCCCTGAATTCGATCCTACCGCTATCGGGTTTGAGGAAACCGGATATGGCATTGAAAAGAGTTGTTTTGCCCGCTCCATTGGGGCCTATGATCCCCAAGCACTCATTATCAACTTTAAAACTAACTCTGTCTAGGGCCACAATACTTCCGAACTTTTTAGAGACTTGATTGATGGCAAGCATTACTTACACCGTGACTAATCTTGACAAGCTAGTGAGTATAAATCTAGTGTGGGAGATATTTAAGCTTTGCTATATTGTCACTTATTAACACAATTTTTAAATATTACTATTAAAGTCATCAATTATGAAATTCAGAAAAATACTGATAGGGGTTATTATCCTTGCAGTAGCATTATTTACTGCAGGATGCGCACAGGAAGACACTAATACACCACAGACAGATGATGAAAAGGTCACCATAGGTGTTATCGGTCCTATGTCCAGCAGCGAGGGCACAGCAGAAAGAAGAGCGGCACAGCTCGCTGCTAAAGAGATAAACGAACAGGGCGGAATTTTAGATAAGCAGGTAGAATTGAAGGTAGGGGATACCAAACTTGATACCTCCACAGCGACTTCCGAGTTCAGGAGATTGGCGACTTCCGAGAACGCTGTTATGATCACTGGTGGTTTTTCCAGTGGTATAATGAGCTCCATGATGGACACCATGGCCCAGACCAAAACCGTATTTCTGGCTGACGCTTCTTCCCCCGGTCACCCCGCCAAAGTGGCTGAAGACTATGACACATACAAGTACTGGTTCAGGATCTCTCAGAACAACGGAACCACTTTTGCCTGGGACATGGCCGACATGATCGATTTCCTCAATGAAGAACAGGGAATGGACATCAACAAGGTATACATTATTAGAGATGAACACGTCTGGACAAAAGACGTAATGTCCGATCTAAAGCCCATGCTGGAAGAAAGGGACGTGGAAATAATAAAAGATGAGGAAGTCCCCAGAGGTTATACAAATTACAATATCCAGCTACTTGAAGCGGAAGATATGGATGCCGACCTGATCATGCCCATTCTGGCAATCGCGGGAACCGGGAATGTGTTGACCCAGCAATGGAAGGAGTATAATATCCCCATACTGCTTGCAGGACATGACCTGAAGCCAATCGATGCTGAGTTCAATGAGGACACCGACGGGGCTGCAGAAGGTGAAGTGTTCATAGCCGATGGTGGTGTGCTGTCAACCGCACCTCCTACCGAGAGAGCCGGAGAGTTCCTTGAAGACTATAAAGAAGAATATGGGTTCTATCCTGAGTCTCATCAAGCTTATGGCTCTTATGATGCTTTGTACATCTACAAGATGGCTGTAGAGGCTGCTGCAGAAGCAGGAGAGGAGGATCCTTTTGATCCCGATACAGCAGTGGAGTACCTGGAGAAGTACGATACCAGCAACCCGGTGACCCTTACAAGAGTCATAGCCTTTCATGACAATCATGCCCTTGCCTGGGGAGATGATTTCACTAGGAACTGGATATCTCAGTGGCAAGATGGAGAACAGCTGATAATCTGGCCAGAACATGTTGCCAACGGAGAATTCAAGATGCCCCAACAGGTTGCGGGAGAGTAGTGGTAGTGGTAAATGAACAGTGATAAACAATAACAAAATATTTATTTTTTTATTTGTTTGAGAGACACTAATGTTTGAAGTAATCCTCGAGATCATTGTTTTTGGTACCATCGTCAGTGGTATCTGGGCCCTGGTAGCTTCGGGGTTCACATTGATCTTTGGAGTGGGCAGAATGCTCAATTTCGCTCACGGAACTTTATTTATCCTTTCTGCATATTTCGGTATCATTCTATTTGATGCAGGAGTAAATCCCTATATCTCATTCGTGCTTGCCATTTTGCTGACCGGGGTGGCCGGGATCATCCTCTACAAGTTATGCATGTCCCCCATCCGGGAGCACGAGGTTATGATCGTTATTGTAACCCTTGCCACCGCCTTACTGGTGGAGCAGGTCTTGCTGCTGACCTTTGGGGATAACAGTGTTTCCTTCCCGTCTCTGGTTACGGGATTAGTCTATATTGGAGATCTGCCCGTTACCACAGAACGGATCCTTGCCCTGGCACTGGCCATAATCGCTATCATCTCTCTGGAAGTGTTCATCAACAGGACGGTCACAGGTAAGAAGATCAATGCCGCTTCTCAGGATATGGAGATGGCCACACTGGTCGGTGTTGAGGTAGAGAAGATATTTACCCTTACCATGTTCGTATCGGCTGTCCTCGCAGGGCTTGGTGGTTTGCTTTATTCCCAGATATTTGCCATAACGCCTGATGTGGCCATAAAATCCCTCATCTACGCCTTCGCCATTGTCATTCTGGGTGGTCTAGGAAGTATAAGGGGGAGTATTGTGGCTTCTTTTATTGTGGGCTATATCCTTATGGCTACTATAATCCTGATGGGCTCCAGATGGTCGGAACTGGTCATGCTTCTTACTATCATCGCCATATTGGTTGTTAAACCGAGCGGATTGTTTGGGGTGGAAGAATGAGAGCGATCCTGGGACTGATAACTGCTGGTTTAATAGCTGTAATGCTTCTCCTTCCTCAGGTCCTGCCTGGAGCGTTTATTTACCTTCTGGGGCTTACCTTCTTGTTCATAATCCTGACCGTGAGCTGGGACGTTATGGTAGGTTACACCGGACAGGTGAACCTGGGCCATACGGTCTTTGTGGGCGTGGGAGCCTACACCACTGCCCTGCTCCAGACCCAAAGGCTACATGGTACTCCCCTGGAGTTCCTGGCTGTTGAACCCCCCATCTACCTGTCCATAATTGCCGGAGGGGTCATGGCAGCCTTGATCGGTTTCATAATCGGGGTCATCACTCTGAGGCTCAAGGGCTACTACTTTGCTCTGGTGACCGCCGTACTACCCCTGGTCTTTATGCAGAGCCTTTATATATGGTCTGATGTCTTCGGAGGAGAAGAGGGTTTCTCTATAGGGATTGGTAAGGTTCTTACAGGTACTACGGTGGGCAATTACTACGCAGCATTCTTTATAATGCTGATATCGATAGCCATCATGTTGTTCCTTGTCAAGAGCTCCCTGGGGCTCAAGTTAAGGGCTTTGAGAGAGGACCAGGAGCTTGCCGAGGCTGCAGGTATAGATACTGTTAGATACAAGCTCATTGCTTTCATGATCAGCTCCTTTTTCGCCGGGATCGGAGGAGCAGCAATTGTACACTACAGGATCACAGTAGGTCCCGACCTTTACGATATACCTCTGATGCTGATAATCATCCTTTCCGCCGTTATTGGTGGTCTGGGAACGATTTACGGGCCTATAGTTGGCGGATTTTTCATATATCTAGCCAAGAACTGGTGGCTCCGTGAAGTGGTGGATACGTTCTTCTCAGACTTCCCAGTGAACGATGAGATAATCCTCTACATCATATTGATCGTCATTGCCATCTTTATGCCCCACGGGGTTTACCAGAGCGTGAAGAATCGGCTGGGCAGGTAGCATTCTCATAAATTATTTTTATAATAAGCTCTTTTTTTCAATAATGTAATTCCATTATTAATATTTCATTATTATCATTACAAATTACCAAATACTTAAACGAAGTCGCAATTGAATATTAATTGGAGGTAATAAAAATGATCGAAAACAGCAAGATAGCTTTACTGACGGTAGTGATGATCGCTATTGGAACTCTTGCACTTCCTCAAACAGTATCATTGTTTGCCGGTCAGCACTACTGGTATAATATCAGTTCAAGCGAGAACGATGTGCCCTGTGGAAAATGCCATGCAGACGTTAAAGAAGAGCTCGGTATGTCCAACTTCCACGTCAACTTTAGTGGCGGTACAGATGGTGAGGCCGATCAAAAGGATTGTGAAGCGTGTCACAGGTGCAACAGTAGTATAACTTACGCAGAAGATAGCGGGACCATCGAACCTGGTAAGCAAGCACACGCTGCCAGCATAGTGGCCTGTATGCTATGTCATCAGAGTGATGCATCCGGCGAGCTCAGTGATGAATCATATGCCGGATATTATGCAGGCGGATTTAATGTAACTGATATGGGAGTGGATCCTTCTTATAGTTACTCCAATGGAACCTACCACGGGCATCTAGCAGCCCACAACGCCTTCGTGGCCAAAGCCATCAACAACAAGACCTTAGTGGATTCCAACGAGGCATGCATCGCCTGCCACACTTTTACGCCGGTCAAGCTCAACTGGTCTCACGCCAGAACCCTGGAGTTCAGGGTCGGCCTGAGCGATGCGGACATTACCACCGAACACGGTCCCCACAACTGGACCATAACCGAATGGACGACTAACGGAACAGCTTACGCCGACGTCTACGGTGACACATGGGGAACCAACGCCAGCACGAGCTATGATTCAGATACATGGCCCGGGGACATACCCAACGTAGATTACAAATAGCAAAAAATCCAATTTATTATTTTTTTAATCAATTTTGATCTTTTCCGGTATCAAACCGTGTAGATCTCCTGTTTAATCCTCTCCACATCGAAAGCTTCACTGCAACGAGTGTTCATTTCTTCAATGTAGAAGTTGAGGGCAAGATCGATCTCTTGTTCACCAATCTCCAGCTCATCTTCCTT
>JAWODI010000054.1:0-14903 GCA_046483365.1 Archaeoglobaceae archaeon
GTGCCTATGACCCCTGCATATCATGCAGCGTCCACGTCACCAGGCTTTAGTGGTCACGCTGGGGAGCACCCTGGCAGGCGAGGACGCCTTCGGATTCCGTGTCCATGAGGCATTGCGGGGAATGGTCGACGCTCGCCTCGTCTACCTGGGCACCGACATCTTCCGTTTCAGCAACGCCTACCGGGGGGAACAGCGGGTCATCGTCGTCGATGCCGTCTATGCACAGGAGCTGCCAGCCGGGGAGATAATCCATTTCGCGGGCGAGGAGGTGTTCTCGGAGCTCACCGACGTTGCGACCGATGCGCACATGCTCGGCGTCGGCGAAGGGCTCAAAATCCTGGAGAAGGTCATGTCATGCTTCCCAGAAGAGCTGCATTTCGTCGGCGTGTCATGCAAACAGTTCGGCCACGGCGACATGAGCCCCGAGGTGCAGCGGGGGGTAGAGCAAGTCTGAAGCTGGGGAGGGAGATCATATCTTCTAATGCACCTCATGATCTCCCTTCCAACCCTCTCAGCAGATGGGTTATTCAGATTCAGTGAAAATTACACTAGCAGATTTTCCGATTTATATTGGTCATTGCTTATTTAAGTTTCTTTTAAGTTCTGCACAAGAAATATATGTAGGCTTGAATTAGTATTATTCAAGGGGGTGTTTATAGATGAAAAGATGGTTCGATCCTTTTGAAGAGTTAAAAAGGTTGCAGAGCAGGTTAGATGATATATTCGGTGAGATAGAGGGTCAAAAGGCGTTATTGCCCGCTGAGATGAGGAGTTTCCCCATTGATGTTTTAGATGAGCCCGATAAAATTAAGATTGTTGCAGAGCTACCGGGTTTCAAGAAAGAGGATATTGAGACAGCGATTGAAGACAGTTATCTGGTCATAAAGGCTGAGAAGAAAGAGGAGAAAGAGGAGAAGGAGAAAGACTACTTCAGAAGAGAGAGAAAGTACGGCGAGTTCAGGAGAAGAATACAGATCCCCACTGACATCAAAATGGACCAGATCAGTGCCACGTATAATGATGGAGTTTTAGAAGTTGTATTACCCAAAGCCGAACCCGCTAAAAAGAAGCAAATAAATATCGAATAGCTCTTAATGAGCATCTTTTATTTTTTATTGTAAAATGAAGTACAATTGCTCAATGTTAATGTAGTCTATACTCCTGCAGGTTTACACTTCGAGAATATTTAGCTACTTTAAATGTAGTTTATGCTCTAAGTTTACACTTCGAGAATATTTGGCTACGCTCAATACCTCTATGATCTACCTTCTGAAGCTGGTTTTTTATTCCACGACATCTTCCCAGTCCAGTACTTTCATCTTGAGTTCTCTTCTCTTGTCTTCCAGGAATTTTCGTACTGTGTTATGCTGGGCGCCGTCGATCAGCATGGTGACAGCCTCTCTGGCCACGCCGGCATTCTCGACCTCTCCGATTATTGCCACATTCTTGTGATAGATTGATACTCTCACATTCAGCAGTTCCTCTATCAGCTTCCTGATCTTGCCTTGCTTGCCGATGATCCTTCCTTTAATTCTTTTTAGATCGTTGGCATCGTAATCCAGAGGGATGACGTCCAAAATAATGTAGTCACTATCCAACAGCTTGAAGGCAGCTTGAGGGTTGAATCCGTATCCAATGGCCCTTATAACGTCCTGAGCCTGAAGGAAGCCTATAGCATCCTCTCCTTCAATGGAGATGTTGGCTTCTTCCACGGTAAGTGTGCAGCCTGTCATCTCTTCGATCTGTTTTTTCACTTCACCCTCTTTACCTATAATGACCCCTACCCTATCATACGGGATTTTGATCTCTGTTTTCTGCATATTATTCACCTTTTATGCGATTGATGAGCTCTTGTTCATCTTCTTCCACACCCATTTTGGAAAAGAATCTTAAAACATTTTTTATGTCCCTCTGGAGGTAATGCATTGAATTAGGGTGATCGATAAGGACGCTCTGACCCATATCGATGAGGTAAGGCTTCTCATTGAACAGCATTATATTGAACTCGCTTAAGTCTGCGTGAACCAGGCGGGCATTTTGGTATAACTTCTTGACGTTCTCTATCACGTCCTCAAAGAGTTCCTGAGGATCCACAATATTTTCGACCTCTCTTCCCAGCTCGAATAAGACGGGAGCAGGCGTTTCCTCCTCCCCCAGAAACTCTATAAGCAGGATGTTCCCTGCAGATGTTATGGGTTCAGGAACCCTTACATTCGCCTTTAAAGCTCTACTGAGGTTTTTGAACTCTTTTTTGGTCCACAGGTATATCAAATCCTTTCTGGAGAGTTTCTTGACATCGAATCTTTTATCTCCATAGAGATAATCGTCCATCCTTCTGAATTCTCCCGTTTCTATCCTATAGATCTTCACTGCTACTGGGAGCTCTTTTTCCCCATAAACCCCATCGGCAAAGAAGATACTCGCTTCCTTTCCAGAGTTTATGATCCCTCCAAGAGCCTTTATTACGCCCTTTGAAGATAATTTGTAAAGCAGCTTGAGTGTTCTCTCGTCGAGAACTTCAGAATAGATCTTACGTTGATCTAGGTCTTTCTCCTTGATCCTCAATTTATCCAGATAATTATCTATCCGTCTAATCTTATCCTCTTTCATTATGCTGATTTGTTCAGGGAAAATAAGATTTTAAGAAATATCGGTCCGGATTAAACTTTACAAATTAAGTTCGGTGAATAGGTTCGGTGAATAGGATTCAGAATTTCAGGTGACCTTTCTTCTCCAGCCACTCTACCTGTGGATTGGTGTATCTCCACACAACATCTGCTTTAGCGTCTTCGAAAGACCAGGGTACAATTATAACAACGTCCCCTTCTCTTATCCATATCCTTTTTCTCATTTTACCCGGTATACGAGCCATCCTAACCTTGCCGTCTTCAGTTCTTACTTTAATATGGCCCGCGCCCATCATGGATTCTACTATGCCAAACTTCTCGTTCTTTCTCCTGTTTGGCAGTCTTACTCTAATTATTCCTTCATTTTCGGTCAGATGACCACCTCTTGTTGCCATTTTTATATCACTTATTGTTCTATTTTTATTAACACTTATTGGTTATTCAAGTATAAAGTACGTCTTTAGGTTTTCTGAGGAGTTTATTTAAATAGTTTGCTGCCGCGGTCTTTAGGTCGGCGGGATGAAGCTCACCGGACGCATACTTCGATTTCAGCTCTTCAAGTGAATCGAACTCCATGTCTCCACCAAATTTTTCATCTCTTTCCACAACCACCTTATCGAATCGTGGGAAGATGTGGTACTGCATGATCTGTATAATAGGGTTCCCTTCCACTTCCAAAGGACAATATGCTTTTTTGATCTTCTTTGCGATCTGTTCTTCGGTCTCCTCAACCGAAACGTAGTTGCCTTTAGAGGAGCTCATCTTTTCACCATCCAGACCCTGCAAAATTGGGGTGTGGAGGCATATGGGAGAGCTGTATCCCAACCTGGGTAGATTCTCTCTGGCCAGCATGTGGATCTTTCTCTGGTCCATTCCTCCTATTGCCAGATCAACCTTCAGGTGGGCTATATCCAGTGCCTGCATGAGAGGATAGACCATCTGAGACACCATGGGATCCTTAGTTCTTCTGCTGACTTCATCCATACTCCTTTTTGCTCTATTCAAAGTGGTTATCCTCGCAAACTGGTGGACATCCAGTACGTAATCCTTTTCCAGCTGATAAGAGCTGCCCAGAACGAATTCGGTTTTATTCTCACTCAATCCCAGAGCGATGAACGCCCTCTTGTTGTAGTCTGCGATCTGTTTGATGTCCTCAAAATCCCCTTTTTCGTTTAGGTAAGCGTGTACATCAGCCAGTAAAACCACTACGTCAAAACCCACCCTCTGCAGGTCGATGAGCTTGTTAACGGTCATTATGTGGCCCAGGTGTATTTCACCGCTCGGCTCGTAACCAACATATGCTCTCGGTCGCTCTTTCGTTTCCAGCAGTTTGCGGAGCTCTTCTTCCGTGACTACCTCCATAGCGTTCCTGGTCACCAGCGAAACCTTGTCCTCAACATCCGTGCTGTGCATCTTCAATAAAACAATTAAAATGATTTTTAAACCTTTTGAATGGCAGCACAACCAACTTCAAATCAATTTAATTCAAATCAACTGGAGAACTTCTCCCTGAGTTTAGCCAAGATCCGGGAGCCCCTCAAAATAACTCCGGGTATAACACCACACAAATGAGCGATAAGAGTGTATAGGGTCTCTACTTCCAGAAAAATGCCTACAGGCCAAGCAAGAACACCTAAAATAATTAAAATTAGACCAATTTTTCTTCTATCCATGTAGTTCACTTTAAGTTTCCTTCTCTATCCATCTCAGGTCATCACCCGCTCTTCAAGTTCAAGGAGTCCATTGTTCTACCTGTCCTCCCAGCCAGTGCTCCGCATATGTAGGAGTGAACTTCAGCACCACATACTCCGGATCATCGGGTCCGGAGAATAAGTTCTCCAGCATGGGATTCCAGAAATCATTCTTTGTCTTTTCATCGTCCAGTACTTCAACATCGGTGTCCATTATAACGTATGGCTGAGTGAATGCTTCCTCAAGTTTGGTTCCTTTCCATACGGTCAGACAGGCCCTAGGATTCTCCTTGACCTGCTGTATCTTGGGAGAGCTTTTCATGGTTGCTGACTGCAGGGTCAGGTCAGGAAAACCCACCGTTGACATATACCTTACTCTGGGACCAGCTTCAGAAGAGTTCTTTATCGTGGCGACAGCTGCTACATTGACCCCTCCAATCACATCAGCTATTTTATCCTTCATTTCCATACTACCCACCAACTTTTTACTTCACCAAACCATTATATAATTTTATCTAACATTTCATACTCCTATAAGGTGATATTAACATTTTATTAACATTTTTAAACCCTAATTTTAGTAAAAAGTGTTTGTGAGCAAATCTCATAAAAAAAGCAAAATTGGGAAGCCCAGAGGGACTAGAGACTTATTCCCTGAAGAAATGGAGAGAAGAAGGTATTTTGAATCAATAATGCGTTCGATCGCAGAAAGTTACGGTTATGGAGAGATCCAGACCCCTGCTTTTGAGAATCTGGAGCTTTTTACTATCAAATCGGGTGAAGATGTTGTTGATGAGATCTACTCATTTCAGGATAAGGGCGGTAGAGGCTTAGCTTTAAGACCTGAATTGACCGCTCCTGTCTTAAGGGCTTATGTAAATGAGATGGCAGTAGCGACCAAACCTCTCCGCTTCTACTATTTCGGGAACTGTTTTAGATACGAGAGGCCTCAGAAGGCGAGGTATAGAGAGTTCTGGCAATTCGGTATCGAGCTTATCGGCTCAGAATCTTATCTGGCTGACGCTGAGGTCATACTAATGGCTTACGAGATCATGAGGCAGCTGAACCTCGATTTCGAGCTGAGAATAGGTCATGTAGGTTTGCTCAGGCATTTGCTGGAAGACGTGGAAGAGGAGAACGCCTCCAAAATAATGAGACTGATCGACAAGGAAGACATGGAAGGGCTTGAAGAGTTCATTGACCAGATTGGCCTCCCACAAAACCTTAAAGACAGCATTTACAGCCTCATAAAGACTTCAGGCGGTAGAGAAATATTGAGCAGGACAGCGGAATTTGTTCCCAACTTTGATTTCACTTATCTTGAAGAACTTTGCGACGTTCTGGATTCCATGAACATTGAATATTCGCTGGACTTCGGAATAGCCAGAGGACTGGATTATTATACGGGAGTCGTCTTCGAAGGATACGCAACAAGTGGTTTAGGAGCACAGAGCCAGATATGCGGCGGTGGGAGCTACCGACTGGCACATCTATTCGGAGGAGGAGATACTCCATCTACAGGATTTGCCCTGGGATTTGACAGGATCGCAGATATCTGTGAGATAGAATTGAAAGAAGATAAAGTTGTGGCCGTGATCAACATGGGATTGGAGAGCGAAGCACTCAAAACAGCAAAGCTTTTGAGAGAAAAAACGGACAAGAAAGTGGTGGTCGATGTCATGGACAGACCTCTAAAAAAGCAAATGAAGTTCGCCAACTACGTAAACGCCCATTATGCAGTTATTATCGGTGAGAGGGAAATGGAAGAGAACAAGTACGGCTTGAAGGACATGGTAACAGGAGAACAGAGACTAGTAGACAAAGAAGAGCTCATCCACATCATTCAACAGCTCTAAATAGCTGGAGCATTAAGTAATTATAAAGTTAAGTATTATAAAGTAATGAACATTAATAAGAAATTATTAAATTGTAAATTGTAAATATGAAAAATACTGAATCTGTTTGCATTACTTTTAGTGTTTGTATTTGCTTCTAGTATTCTGGAGTTGCTTTCAGTGTTCTTTGGCGAGATTCTAATTTCTGTTGGAAGACAGTCTTTATTATAATTTATATCGATGATTTCAAATGATGATAAAGTTGGTCGGATAATTTTTAATTGTTCAGAGACTACATGTTAAACATGAAAGCTCCACTCCATTTGAGGGTTTCTCAACTATAATAACTGTTACCAAATCCTTTAAACTTGCAAAGTCAGGCGGTAACTTGGCTATAAAGCTGTAATCTAATCATAATCTTTCCCAAAATAGAAGTTCTGGCTTAAGAGGGTTTTCTCTTACAGCAAAGTTTTATATACCCATATGCTATATCGGACAGAAAATAACACTGGAGATGGTAGAATGGCTGAGAAGAAAGATCATATCAATATTGCCATGATTGGACATGTAGACCACGGTAAAAGTACTCTAATCGGCAGGCTTCTCTACGAAGCTGGAGAGATTCCGCAGCATATTATCGATAAGTACAAGAAGGAGGCTACGGAGAAGGGCAAAGGTACCTTCGAGTTCGCCTGGGTTATGGACAAGTTGAAAGAAGAGAGAGATAGAGGGCTTACGATCGATGTTGCCCACAGAAAATTCACTGCTGGCGGAACGAACGTGACTATCGTTGACTGCCCCGGTCACAGAGACTTTGTCAAGAATATGATCACCGGTGCCTCACAGGCGGATGCCGCCATTCTCGTTGTGGACGTAAAGGATGGAGTTCAGGTTCAAACTAAAGAGCACGTTTTCCTTTCAAGAACACTGGGAATCAACCAGATGATCGTGGCTGTCAACAAGATGGACAGCATCGAATACGACAAAGAAAGGTACGACCAAGTAAAAGAGGATGTTAAGAAACTGCTGCAGACTGCAGGATATAAGGTTGACCAGATACCTTTCATACCATCTTCCGCTTACGTGGGTGACAATGTTTACAAGAAGAGTGAGAACACTCCCTGGTATGAAGGATCAACTTTCTTTGATGCTCTCAGTGCTCTCAAGATACCGGAACTGCCGACCGATAAGCCACTCAGACTTCCCATTCAGGATGTTTACACCATTAGCGGTGTAGGAACAGTTCCAGTAGGTAGAATAGAGACAGGAATACTGAAGACAAGTGACAAATTGATCTTTGAACCACCTGGAGTGACTGGAGACGTTAAGAGCATTGAAATGCACCATGAAATTATCAAAGAAGCTTATCCTGGAGACAACATCGGTTTCAATGTCAGAGGAATAGGTAAAAAGGATGTTAGAAGAGGAGACGTTGCCGGGCATACTGATAACCCGCCCACAGTGGTGAAGGACTTTATTGCTCAGGTAGTAGTTCTACAGCATC
Source organism: Archaeoglobaceae archaeon (assembly GCA_046483365.1). Classification (GTDB taxonomy): domain Archaea; phylum Halobacteriota; class Archaeoglobi; order Archaeoglobales; family Archaeoglobaceae; genus JdFR-22. Next base: position 7,658 of record JAWODI010000054.1, read on the forward strand.
CATCAGCAGTTACTGTCGGATATACACCAGTAATTCATGCTCACACCTCGCAGGTTGCATGCAGGTTCACCGAACTTCAGAAGAAGATAGATCCCAGGTCGGGTCAGGTCAAAGAAGAGAACCCACAGTTCGTCAAGACCGGTGACGCTGCAATAGTCAGAATGGAACCAACAAGACCAATGGTACTGGAAAAAGCAAAGGAAGTCCCACCAATGGGCAGGTTCGCCATTAGGGATATGGGAATGACCGTTGCTGCGGGAATGGTTCTGGATATAACACCTAGAAAATAATTTTTATTTTTTTGTTAAGTAAGTGATGTAATATGGCACCAGTCAAAGGATATAAAGCAAGAATAAGGCTTTCAGGATTGAAGCACGGAGAGATCGATAAGATCTGCGGTCAGATCAGAGATATCGCAGGTAAGATAGGCATTGAGATGAGAGGTCCGGTCCCCTTACCGACTAAGAGGTTTGTAGTTCCTGTCAGGAAATCTCCGGATGGAGAAGGGACTGAAACGTGGGACCACTGGGAAATGAGAGTTCACAAGAGACTTATCGATATCGCAGCCGATGAAAGAGCTCTACGGCAGATAATGAGGATCCAGGTACCTAAAGATGTCAACATTGAGATAGTTCTTGAGAGCTAACTTTTCTTTATTAGTTAGCTTTTCTACATGCTCCTTAAAATCACTTTTTTAGGTACTTCCGGTACAACTCCCAGCGTGGAGAGAAACCTTTCTGCAATCTTAATTCAATTAGGCAAACACAGGGTCCTATTCGACTGCGGTGAGGGTACTCAGAGGCAGATGATGCATGCCAAAACCGGATTCAAGCTGGATGCAGTGTTCATCACCCACCTGCACACAGACCACTTTCTGGGGGTCTTTGGCTTGCTGGAAACTCTCTCCTTGAATGAGAGGGAAGAAAAACTTACTGTCTATTCTCCTGACGCCAAATTCCTGAGGTTCATGTTCAAGGCATTCGGATACGAGTACCTCTCATTCCCTGTAGAGGTCATCGATTTGGGAGATGGTGAGGAAGTCGATTTCGACGACTTTAAGGTCGTTTCTTTCCAGACGGACCATATTGTTAACAGTCTGGGTTACGCCCTGATAGAAGAGGATAGGCCAGGCAAGTTCGATAGAAAGAAGGCTGAAAACCTGGGCATACCACCCGGACCCCTCTACTCCCAGCTGGTGAATGGTGAGAGTGTAAAAATAGGAGAGAAGTTGATAACTCCCGATATGGTGGTGGGGGACTCCCGTCCGGGTAGAAAAGTAGTCTACACTGGTGATACCCGGCCCTGTGAGGAGGTCGAAACGGTCGAAACGATCACTGACCCTGATGTGCTCATCCACGATGGAGCTTTTACTTCAGAACTACAGGAATGGGCTGAAGAGACCAAACACTCCACAGCCAGAGAAGCTGCCGAGATAGCCCATAAGATTGGGGCAGAACTGCTGGTCCTGACACATATCAGTGCAAGATATTCTAAGGATGCTACTCCTCTTCTGGAAGAGGCAAAAGAAGTGTTCAAGAACACTTTGATCGCCCACGACTACTACAGCCTCCAAGTTCAATACAGGGATTGATGGAGCTCATGATTATTGTTCTATTCTAATATTCAGTTATAGTGGCAGCAGTAGGTGCAGTTGTAGGTTGATGGTGGAGGAATGTTACGCTGTTCGTGGCAGTTGATGCAGTCCTCTACCTCATAGGTACTGTATCTGTAGGTTACGTTGGGACTCTCGACTCCTATCTCTCTTAAATTCTGGCTGAGGTTTCCTACTTCCTTCCATCCCAACATAATGGTGGTGTTGTTCCCATGGGTCAAGATGACCGTAGGCATTCCCTCCAGTTCACTATTGTTTGCTAAGTTCAGGCTTTTGTTGGAGCAGGATGTATAGTTAGAGACGTCACAGAACTCGAACTGGGTACCAGCAACTTCCTGCCTCATCTTGTCCATGTAAGGCTTGATCCTATCACAACTGGGGCATTTAGGAAGATAGTAGAAATAAACCTCCGGAGTCGGTGAAGCGGACGGTGAAGTGTATGTGGAGTTGTGATTATCTTGATTAGCCGTATTCTCATTGTCACCTCCGTTTTGGGTGCAACAAGTAAGGGTGAGAGCGAACACGATCAGTGCTAGTAATATTAGGGGGAAACGCATAAGAGTAGTTGGTTGACTTATAATTTAATACTTTTGCACTTTTTGTTGATGGGTAATTGATTGCAATGTGTCTGAGACCAGTGAAGTTTTCCTGAAATTAATATATTTCTTTCATTTCTTGTTCTTTTTATTAACTTCGAACTTTGTATATCTTTATTCTATTTTCCTTATAGATGAGTACAGCACTGGAGAACTCTTTTACAGTACTCTCTGCTTGCGGTAAGTAATATCTCTCATCCTCACCGATGTAGATGTAATCAACTCCATAATCCTTCACAATCTTTTCCAGGTTTTCTGTGGAATTAAAGCCTTTATCTATGCGCCCTACTCTATCAAAGATCTTGTCCGGTTCTACTCCATGACCAAAGGGCCAGTTCGTGTAGCCTAGAACCCTCAACCTCCCTCCTACCATGGTGGGGGGTGAGTGGGTGGAGTGCCACATCAAAAACACTGACTCTTGAGAGGTGTTCTCTCGAACCCACAGGCCTGCCTGGAGCTGGTTGTAATCAATACACTCGTAATCGGTTTGATTACACAAAACTATGGGAACAGTAGAAAGAATTGAGAAGACCAATAGGATGGGGATGAGGTACTTCATTCTTTTAAATCTCTCCAGCCATCCGAGGAATTGTCCTGCAAGGATGCTCAGGGGGATCCAGGCTATGAGGAAGAACTTGTACATGTCCCAGTTGTTGGGAGTGAGAGAGGGAACTAAAGGAAAAATGAGCATTACCAAAGCCCATAGAGCCAGCAGGCTCCACCTCTTCACCCTGACAGCTGCTGCACCGACCGCCATTATCAAGGGCAAGCCCAGATTCGCCACATAATGTACTACAATGTTAACTTGCACGAATTCACTTACCCACGTCTCCACCGATCCGCCGGGGCTCAATAGACCTAAGAAGGGAATAAAAAATAGCAGAGAGATCACAAATGGGACTGCACGCCAAATTTTTTTCCTTAAGTTCGAACGGTCCATGATTATGTCCCTCAGAACATAGAGACCCACTAAGAGATATGCGCTGAAAGAGGCCAGAATATGGAAGGGGAAGACCAATCCAGTAAGTATTCCCGACAGTAAAACGTAATTTCTTCTATCATTTTCGTAGCCGATTATGAAGGCATATAGAGCAAAAACAAGTCCCGGCAAACCTATAAGTAGAGGGCGCTGCTGTAAAAGGTTGTCCAGAATCGGCGGCAGGTTCAGTATTCCACCATAATCCATAACATAGCAGGTTACAGGTTCATAATTACCGGACAATAGAGTGCTGAACAGCCACACGTAAATGAATCCCCAGCCAAAAACAGCGAGTACACTGGAATAAACCGCCGTCCTCCTGGAACCAGTTATGTAGAAGCTGAAGCCCCACATGCTAATGAAAAAGAGGGGGAACAAGAAAGAGTTAGCGTAAAGCATCAACCGCGGATAGAAATCCAACGGTTTCTCCAGAATAGCTGTGTGAAGATCGACGAAATAATGATAATGCAACGGTTCACCGGCAAACGTCGGGTCCTCCGGAGGGAAATTCCCTTGATTCAAGCTCTCAATGATCTCCAGATGAAAAGGACCATCCTGCCAGTTCGAACCAGACAATACTATATAATCATCCTTCTCAAACCATACAGTTGGATACATCAGAGTAAAGGCGAACAGAAAAAGAATGATGAAAATAACGACCTCGACAACCCTTTCGTTACTTTTCTCAGGCTTCTTGATGAACAGAACTGAAACCGAGAGAAGAACAGCAGAAAGCTGGAGGGTCTCTAAAGAATAACCCCCGAAGAGGGACAAGAAATAGATCAGTTGGGTGGATACTAGAACACTCAGTAAGATATAAAGGCCGACCTTTCCTTTCATATCACCAAAGAACCGTTCCACAATAACATAGCCTGGAACAAATAAGGTTAAGAAGAGAAGAGCGATAAAAAGTGAGGAGCTGGAGAAGATCGCCATAAACAGGAGTGCAAAGAGGAATAAGATCTTGAGATAGTATTTGTTGCTCTTCATGACAAACCCCTCACACCTGACTTGACTTTAACCATTTTAGGTGTCCATTGTCAGCTACACCGCTTCGAATCGCTTCAAAGAGGAGTTAAAAAATTTTGAGTATAAGCAATTTTTGTTTTAGTAAGGTCCATACATGACACTTAACTTTAGTCTTCACCCTTTAACCTGACAGCTTGTCCAGAACCCAGCTATCAATCCTCGGGTGAGTTTCTTTGTAGTCAAAACTGAGGTTTAGAAGCAGATGATTTGTTCCATTAAAATCTTCAGGACTGATTCCCTCAGTTTCAATAAAGGAGGCGTTTGCTACAACCATGATCTCGTTGTTCCTTTCAGTTCTACTGCAATTAACATTTAGAACCGTATTTTCAGCACTCTCCAGTGTTCTATTCACTTCCCTTAACGTGTAATCATTCCTAACCTTTTCAGAGAAAAGTGAGTAAACACCGGTTCCATTTCGGTGGTTATAATGATTGAAGAACTCTTCTACAACCTCTTGCTCAGAAGTATTAGGAGGAATTAAGGTCGGAGCAGAGATATCTTTTACCGCCTTTCTGATGTCACCGAAGGGCCACTCCGTAATCTTTAATTCATGATGGACTACTTTATCCGCCCAATCAACATCTGGTTTATTCTCCACACGATCAATGCAACGAAGCGAGAAATTGATAGAAGTCCTAACCCTCTCTCCACTAACATCCAGAAGCACTTCAGTTTCACCACGAGGCACGTCGTTCACGGAACCTGACTCAATACCAATTAAGAAAATTTCATGCTCTTCCGCAAACTCAAGCTCTTTCCGGACATCTTCAATGGAGTAATTGCTCATCACAGTACTGTTAAAAGCCTCAGCAACCTTTGAAGCGTCCCTGATGTTGTATCCTTTTGTAAAATATAGGTTTATAGGAACAACTGGAGAGCAATGACCGCCATGAATCACCTCCACGTGAAAAGTTGATGAGGGCGTGGGAGTTGGGGCAGATGGAGTTGAAGTGGATGCTACAGGAGTTGAAGTTGGAGTGAGAGTAGGCGTGACCTTCGGCTCTTGTTGTGAGCAACCAGTAAGAGAGAGAACAAACATGATTATTAACAGAATGCACAATTTATTCTTCATCATATCTTACCAACAACCTCGATTGCCAAATTTACCTCGTTACACCTACTTTTAGCCAGCTCACATCCAGTATTCCAGCTTGGTGATGCAATAGGATGCAGAGAGAGTGATTTCCGGGGCTGGCCCTTGTGGCATCAATAATTATTTTTGACTCATTCCAAGACATTGAATCCGGTGGCAGGTGATAGGATGGTTTTATAGTTACGTCCAAGCCATTCTTAATCTCTCCAACCTCATAAGCAGAGATATTTAACCCTCCCGGAGCTTTTAGAGTGCGAATTGTTAGGTTTAGGGATGTCTCGCTGCCTCTATCCATAACTACTGACTCTTCGTGCTCTAACTTTGGTGATGCTTCACGCCTCAAATGCAGAAGAGATGGAACTCTCCTATCAGTCTTGGGATCGATGTAAACCCTATACCAATCATTTATCTCCTTACCGTTAACCCTGGCCTGAATCAACAGGACAACAGTCTCCCAGCTCACAGATTGATTATCATGAACCCCCGAAACATCCGAGTCGGTCTCCACAGTTATATTAGACTTGTAAACACTATTGGGTTTCACAGTGAATTGGGACGGTTCCATACTAATGTTTACTCCTTCCAGCATCTCCTTCCTGTCCGTGCTAAAGAGTGAATCTACGCTGAGGATGAATAACGAAACGTTACCCTCTTCACCACCTGAAAAGAGAGTGTAGGTTGTGCTCTTGGTTTCACCCGGATTAATGATCATGAAGTGTTCAAAAACTCCACCCAACGCTGAATTCGGTGAAGGTAGATTAGATGAGTCATTTTGTGGTCCGCTAACTTCTTCCTGGAAGTGAGGTTGGGGTTGAGTACAACCGGCAAGAAAAACCATTGACAAGCAGAATATCAAACAGATTAGTCTATTCATTCCAATCATTTCTTACATCTATGGTGGCGGTATCTCGCTCACACACCCACAATTGATCTCGATGCTCTCGATGTCTTCTCTATAGTTCAAATGCATTTTAAAGTGCTCTGTACTCCCACCGTCAATATGAAGGTTAATGGAGCCACAGATATGGCCCAATTCAAGAGTTCCACCTACTCGCGCTCCCGTAGAGTTGTAAGCAAATGCGTTCAAACACACCCAGTAATCTTTTTCGTACTCACTTTTCAGAGTCCCATTAACCACAATACCCAGGTCCCCATTTTTCACTTCCCACCTCTCTTTAGTTGAAGGGCACATATCTATGTTCAGGGTTTCATAGCTTATGCTGGAGTTAATCAGAAGCATCTTTGTCTTAGAATTGCGGAGAGTAAAAAATTCGTCTTGCGGAACCAAATCAATGGTCTGTGGATCTGGTGTTGCCGTTGACTCCTCTTGCTGCGAGCAACCAGTAAGGCCAGCAGCAAATACGATTATTAATAACAGAACCTTTCTCATCTTACAGCCTCCTTATCAAATAGGCTGCTACAAACCCCGCAATAGAGAACAATAACTCAAAACCCGGTACTCCATTCACTTCTTTTTTAGTAAAGTCAAACTCTACAACGGTTTCACTGTCTTCCTCTTCCTGGACTTTAACTTTCTTTGAGACTGCCTTTACTTCATGTTCCCCAGCTTTTAAATCGTCGAAATTGACCCGGCCGTCATCCCCAGTTACCTTCTGGCGGTCAGCTGAGGGTATGCTCACCGAAGCATTTACCGGTTTCTTATCCCCAGACAAGATACTGCCTTCCTGAACATATGTGTAGCATGAGATGTCACCGCAGGGGTGTGGTGTTGGTATGGGGATGGCAAAACGGTCATTTTCATTATCTGAGACGTTGTTGCCCCTAACCTTATTGTTGTCGCCAGCACTTGCTATACCAGCCCAGTTACGGGTTATAGTGTTCTCAGTTATAGCATTATTATCATATCCATCGATTTCACAGACCTTAGTGAAATCAAGGTATATCCCATACCTGTTACCTGTAATATTGTTCTCCGT
>JAWODI010000074.1:0-22626 GCA_046483365.1 Archaeoglobaceae archaeon
CTGGTTAACTAGTCAAACTGTTCTTTTATTATCTCGGTTTCTCCATCTATTTCTCTTTCCAGAACGATCAATCTTCTCTGCCCCTCAAATATTTCAGCAAAAAGACCCATGACCTCGAATACACTTTTTAAGAAAACATTCAAAATTTTTGCCTCAGATTTTACCGTAAGCACCAGGACATAAGCCCCTTCTGAGGCGGTTTTAACTCTATACCAATTCTCGAATTCGAAATATTTGATGGCATCGTATACATTATCGATGCCTTTACTTTTCAACAAAAAACCGTTCTCCTCACCTACTTCTTTAATAACGTCCCAAAATTTTTCGTCCGCTTTATCATTCAATTCTTCCATAATTGTAGCCCATAAGGCAGTATCTACTATAATATGCTCTCTTTCAGAAAGAAGCTCAGCTATGTTCTCAATAACCTCTGGACTTATATTGGTCTTCTTCTTAAAACCATAGCATTTAGCAATAGCCCACCTAATCGTTTCAGAAGTTGTTCCATCACTATTACTCAAAGCTTCAAGCATGGAACTTGTATCTTCGTCGAGGGAAACAGTTATCCTTCTCATTAATTTATGCCTATCACTTAATGATTTAAAATTTTTTCTATTCACTTGTGATGCTTCATATTTTTTATGATTTTTCATGATATACATTCTTTACCAATAGTTATAAATATGATTAAGTATGAATTATGCATAGGGGGTATGAAAAATGGCAACTGTGGTTAAAAAAATACTCTTTTTTAAGCAAATTTATGAGGTAATTACCACAGCCTCCTATGCTCAAGCCGAATGGGAACTCGAAGTATCAAAGGGAATAATCGGTGATAGAACAAAGGTACTGGTCCTTGTTTTGATTTTATTGCCTGCACTGATTATCCACCCCCTGGTAGCTCCATGAGCATAACATGGAGCAGGAGGTAAGGTGTATGGAAGAAAAATATTTAAGATATAAAAAATCGAAAACCAATGAACAACAGACATTCGACGAGTTTTCCAATTTTCTTGGTAAAACCGCTTTAACAACCATGGCTTTCGCTATTATAGTAAGTATAGCCATGGCAACGATATTCATTGTTGGAGTGATGCTTGAAGTTGGTATCCTCGCAGTAGTTTCTACTCCAGCGGGATTACTGTTGGCAGGGATTTTCTTTGCAATCATATTGAAAATGGCTTACGCCATATTGGTATATGGAATACAGAGAAGGAGTGTTCGCTATGAGTGAGTTAGCAACAATAGTGTTTATAGCTACGCTGATACTTGGATACCCATTTTTGCTGGTATTGTGGATGTTGAAAGAAAATAGGGGTGAGGGGTGAACGAAATGGTATCATGTGTCTTTTGTAGCAAAGACTTCAGACCCGATGAGCAAGGCAAACTCGTCGGGTTCTTTGGATTCATATGCGGAAAATGCTTGGAGAAAACTGGATTGACCTCGATTGATTCCCCTACAGGAGTGGGGTGATAGAAATGCCAGAAGCATTTGTAGCAGGACTTGCGGCATTAGGAGCCGGTTTGGCTGTTGGTTTCACTGGCGTTGGTGCTGGCCTTGGTGAGGCTGGCATCGGTGCTGTTGCAACAGAGAAAAATTCTGAGGATCGAGGATTTCTCGGACTGAGTCTGCTGTTCACAGTGATTCCAGAAACAATCGTTATCTTTGGACTGGTTATATCGTTCATACTTATGTTCGCTTACTAAGGAGATGTTTCATGAATATTGATTGGGTCGACCATGGCACCTTCTTAGGGCAATGTGATGAGGAACCGTGTAACGTTGATTCTCACTCTAAACAATGATTTTTCCTTTTAGGGAGGAAATGCAATAATGAGAAACGGTGGAAAAGGTACACTACTTTGCAAGATAGAAAATCTTGAGGAATTAAAATATTTTGGATACTTTTATATGCTGGAGTACTATAACAAAGACGATTTAATCGGTTATTATTGGGAGATAGGTGAATTATCTGATTTTCCACTGACAGGTAGAGAAGTTGAGGTTGAAGCCTTTAATCCTGAATTTAGCGGGGTTCAGAAAATTAGAGGGTATGAACTGAATAATAAACTGGTTGTCACGTATGAATTGGTTTAAATTTTGTTGAGGGGAGATGGATAATGAAAGTTAGAAGCACAATGTGGGAATCCCAAAAAGATAGGTGTTATCGCCTGAAGTATAAAAGTTGGGGGGTAAGTCGGTGAGTTATAGATTATTGTTGCTTAAAGTCTCGGAGGAATGGGCTCGTAAGTTAAGTGAAGAATTAGCTCAATGTCCACGGGTTTTCTTCTTGTCAAGGTTGAGAGGTAATAAATTAGCAATTGGCATGTATGCCGAGGATAGTGAAACCATGGAAGCCCAGACAGAGTGTTTTAAGAAGGTGGTAGATATAGAAAGTTTGGACATATATGAAATCGAAGAGTTTGTTATGCCCGAGTGGGAGTTCGAAGTTCTGGATAAGGAAAAGGAACAGACTTATTGTCAGATAATTAAGTGTTCTGACTGTCCAATGTATACTCGATGTTTGGGTTGTCCGGGAACTATCTGGTACACAGGAGAAAAGACTAGAGATCAATTTATTTTACAGGATTTGTTTTAGAAATTTTCTAATTATATTATTATTTACTCTCTTAGGGTCGGTTAATATGTTCTTAGAGTTTGAAAACGAAATAGAAAAGATAATGGAGAATATAGACTGCCCCAGAGATTTTGAATGCTACAAAGCCAATTTTGAGAATTTGTGCGTGTCCAAAGATTTTTTGGGTATTGAAAATTACGTTGAGTGTGGATGTGATTCATGCCCTCATTCCCCAGCAAACTGCAAATTCGGATTTGATTTTGGTATGTCATACTTTTGCAAATGTCCACTGAGAGTTTTTGTAGCAAAGAGAATGAAATAGTAACCTAAGTGATAACGCAAAATTGCCTGCTGGCACTGAGAATGTGAATCATCATCTAATAGAACTATTCAACTCATTATTATTTACTCTTCTTCTTTCCCTTTTATTTTTGACCGCTTAACCTTGGTACCCTACTTTACAAGCCTGTTCCCGAGGCTTTCTTTACCTTATCATAAGTGGTCCCCTGGATAAGCTTATGGAAGAGTTTGCTACATAGGGTACACAGCTTCATAGGGCACTCCTACTCCTTGAGGCGGTTATGTAAGTTATATCTTTTTTATAAAGTGAGTTTACCGGTGCTCAACTTACTGGCTGGAGACGTGTATGAGCTGCATAAGGAGTTAAGCTACTTCTCTGAACTCTAGTATTCATATAAGCTTAATTATCAAGACATAAAACCACTTAATGAGGGTTCTTAGATGTCCCCCCATCCTTTTTTAACCTCTTCATGGCGGCTTCAAGCCGTTGGCTACAATAGAACTATTTATTCTCAAATCATGTAGACTGCTGGAACACTCCTGGATCAAAGCATAATCCTCAGTTCAACAAAAAGGCTGCATTTTTTGAATAAACACCAAATTGGCTACATCACATGAAAAACCTGGGCTGACTGCGGAAATCAAGAAAAGTTTCAACGAATACTGGATAAAAGTAAGAACCGATAAGAACCAGTAAGAAAAGGTAAGAACCGGTAAGAACCGAGGAATAAAGCAAAAAAGTTTTATAAGTATTTTGATACAGCAAAGGCATGAACTTGATTTTACTTGGCGCACAAGAAGCTGAAAGGTGGGTTACAGTAGGATTCAATCTGGAAGAATCTTACTATAAGGAGTTGGAGAGCATTATCAAAAGCTCAGGGGTTGACCAGTCAACGTATCTCCGGAAGGTGTTTCTAAACCATCTGAAAGACAAGCCATTGAACTCAAGCACTCCACTCTCCAATTACGTACATGGAGAAAGGTCCAGGCTTTTGATGTTCAAGCTTGAAGACCAGGAACGCAGAAAACTGGAGCAAAGGGCCAGAACATGCGGTGTATACCTGTCCGTGTACCTGAGAGGAATAATAATAGAGCATTTAAACAACAAATAATTTTGTTTTTATTGTTGTAGCTCCTCCAATTTCTTAGAAATCTCGGAATCATTCTTGGCTAGTTGGTCTGGTGGTCGTTTCTAGCATTTTTGTTGCTTTTGCGTCCCTAGTTTGGCGAACTCGTTCTCGTTCATTAATTTGCTTTCCATCCTCTAACTCTACTGCGGTTTCTGGACTTAGTGGTGTCAAGCATGGTTATGTATCTAAAGTTAAGCCCATGATCGAGGCAGGGCTGATTGAACCATAAAAGTGATACCTAAAGAGAGCGAAAAAGCTATGGAAGGCACCAGAGAAAGCGCACCACCTGAGATAGGTCTTCCATATTTTTAATTTACATTGTTTTTAAATTTATTATTTTATAATCTCTGCTTTAGAAGCCTCTCGGAATTATCGAAGGTTTTTTTAACATCATTCTCTGCAACTCCTGCCCCTTGAAGTATAGATCGTGCTCTTTCGGTTGTAATGAAATCGGAAGGTGAATGGGAATCCGTATTGATGACAAGCTCGCATCCCTCTTCTTGAGCTACCATGGCCACATGCCCGTTGGTCAAACTGTGACCTCTTCTGGCCGAGATCTCCAGGAACACTCCATTGGAGGCTGCCAGCTGTGCTGTTTCCTCACCGATCAAACCGGGGTGGGCTAGAATATCTATTTCTTCCTGCACTGCCGCCATATTGGTACCCGCTTTTACGGGCTCAGCGATGGACTCCCCGTGCACCACTATGATCTCTGCACCCTCTTTTCTTGCCAGCTCTACAGCCCTACCCATAAGTTTGGGAGGTACGTGGGTCAATTCAACTCCAAAAAGGACATTCAGCTCATAATCGTCCCTGAAATCCTTCATTTTTCTCAGATTACCTAAAATCCATCCGACGTTGGAGAAGTCAGCATGATCCGTTATGGCCAACCCTTCATTACCTATCTGAGACATTCTCCGAATAATTTCGGAGGGAATCAATTCTCCGTCGCTAAAAGCCGAGTGCAGGTGTAGATCAATCATTACGCAAGAATTAAATATTCAGATGAAAAAACTTTCCGCTGTGGGAGAGATAAGAAGAGTCGTCCTTGATGTCCTAAAACCGCATCAACCCTCGAACATAATACTGGCTAAAGAATTGAGTGAAGTTGATATGGTTGAGGGTGTAAATCTGGCTCTGACTGAAATTGATCAGAATACTGAAACGCTTAAGATCACTGTTGTCGGCTCTAATATCGATTTCGAGAAAATAAAGGAAGTCTTAGAGGAGCTGGGTGGAGTAATTCACAGTGTTGACGAGATCGTTGCCGGCAAGAAAATAGTGGAATCCGTAGAAACAGAGCAGGATTGAGCCAGCTTCAAAAGCTGGCCCACGACCTGCAGACAGGTCGAACATCACACTGAGGTGTTTCCTTCGTCGACACCTCCCTTACGTACCTACTAGTTTAAACCTGAAGAATCTACCTGCAGAAAGGCCGTATATCAGATTCTTCGTGGGTTATATACTTATACAAATAAAAAAATAATTTAAAATTAATATTAGAAGATATCCAGTGTCTTGTTGGTCGTGTTGATACTATCGTCTCTGTCCGTCAGCTCGAACATCGCTCTGATAGCGTCCAGGTTCTCTGGTATCACGATGGATTCCTGAGGTATGGCTTGAGTAAGGTAGAGCTCGCCGTCATCAACTCCAATGGAATCTTCCCACACAACGTTCTCGAAAAGATCAGAACGCATCCTCAACTCTCTGGCGTATTCTATGACCTTTGCAGTAGAGGAAAAACCGTCTTTGGATGATATCAGCATAATTCTGGGCTCTTCTCTCAAAGCTGCTGCCACATCATCTGGAGTGGCGTTCTGCTCGGTCTCTATGTTGAGGGAGTGAACGTGCATAAGAGTAGTGGGAACCTTGAACGCTGTAGTAGTGATATTGACATCCATAACGGTTTGGACGTCAGGACCATGATGAGACGGAACAGATACGGGATCAGGCTTGATACCGTTGACCAGTCCCTTTTTATCCTCTTTGGGGTCCACAACCCTTCTGATCATGGTGGCCCTCACCTTCTTGATGCCGAACCTCTGCTTGATGGTGTAAAGAGTACGAGTTAAACCTGTAGTATTGCAGCTGACCACCCTGACGTAGTCCTTCCCTTTAGCTTTGTCAAAGTTGGCCAGAGCGTTGAAGGAGACTTCTGCTGTATCCTTCTTCTCTCCTCCCTGAAATATAGCTTTTATGCCCGCTTTCTCGTAATGATTGGCCTTATTATCTGCTCCCACTTTATTGGGGCTGCAGTCAGCCATAACATCAGATTTGGACACCAGATCCTCGATAGTTCCTTCTACTGGAAGACCGGCTTCCTTGAAAAGGTCTAACCTGTCAGGAATGGCAGCATAAAGCTTATAGCCTTTTTTCACGGCTATTTTAGCTTCAAAATCAGGTTTGGTCTTGCTGACACCCGTGATCTCCATATCGCTCTGCAAGCTTACCGCATCAGAGATACGCTTGCCGATGGTACCATATCCGTTTACCCCGACCTTGACTTTCATTCAACCACCACTCTATGGTTCTGTAAATCTACCACATTAATTTTTCCTGTATATTCAGTCTCTTCAAATATTCCGTAGATTTTCAACTTGTCGCCTTCGACCTCGATCTTCACAGCTTCTGCCATGATAACTTCTTCTTTATCCCCAACTTTTCTAACCACTTTAGATTCACACAAAGTACCACCTAATCGCCTAAACCTATAGCAGCCTATAGAACCGTCATTTGAGCGTGCCAGCATCCACCAATATCCAGGACGTTGGATTCCTCCACAACTCCATGATTAATGGCCAGCTTGACCGCCTTTTTTCCGGAGAGATTCGCTATAGTCGCATTCTGCAATGCCTTTTTCACGTCCTTTTCTTCAACTTCCTGCTCACCGTAGAAGTTCTCCTTGATCTCTATCTGCAGGTCATCCTCCTTGAACTTTTGTCCAACTATTTCTGAATCACAGACAGCTACAAGGGTCTCCTTCCCAAGGTTGTAGACCTTCATCCGGAACATCATGTCCTTACAGAGTGTTTGGCTCCGCAGGCCAGGCACTTCACGAACAAAACTCTATCCTCTTTAACGAAATCAGTATCGGGAGCTCCACATTCTTTACAGATAACGAACTCCTTTACATAGTTGTCAACTTCTCTCTGGATGTCCTCTTCGGTAAATTTACCCTGCAGGATCACTCTACCGCTCTCCAGAAAACCAGCAGTACCCAAAGATTTTACCAGCTGCTTATAGAGATGCTTCTCATCCCGGTTAATGTCTTTAGCTATACTACTAAAATTCTTGATAATGGTCCTGCTTCCCTCTCTCTGAGTCTTAACCTTGGGAAAGTTGAACCTCTCTCTTTTTATTGCTTCTTCAGGGAGCTCTTCTATGGCCTTTTCAAGTAAATCCTCATAACCTTTCATCTTCATCACCTATTTCAGGGCATCTTTATCGTAATAAATCATGTTCTTCCAGTCCAAATCAATATCACTAACTACCTTAAAAATACTTTTCCCAGGGTCTTTTGGAGAGTAAAAAAGGTGAGAGTCGCATTTGCAATCCGAACACCCAAAACTCTTTATTTTGGCAAATCTGGCCGAAAAATGTTCGGCAAGAAAGCATTCCACCTTTTTATGAGGGATACCAAGGGCGTGTAGGGGGTTTGCGTTGACTGTGAGATAATCAATGTGCCACCACAGCTTTTTGTCGTGGGAGAAGTGCCTTTTCACCCGATTCTCCAGACCATTCATGGCACTGCCAGTATAGATGTAATAGCCGGGGTTGAAGTTAATACCCCCTAGTTTTCCGATCCTTATCTCTTTGGCGGATTTGAGGTGCAGAATTAATAGGTAGCTACCTTTTAGTGAGCTCATTGGTAGAGGGTCGAGCAGAGGTTAAGTAATTTTTACGTTTATGTTTGAGAAGACAAGTTATAATTCCAGAAGCATCTAATTTCTATCAAAAAATTTTTTAAATTAAATACTATTAAATATTAAAGTTGATGATGAACAGTTGCATAGTTGGATTCCAAAGCATTTTAAATGTTCATATTGAAGAATATATGTCATTATAAACTTAATAGGAGAGGATTAATGTGGAGAAGATTGAAGGCTTGATCGAGAGGGCCAGGAGGCTTAAGGAAAAGGGTCTCACGACGGGTGAGATTTCGGATGAGCTTAATGTATCCCGGGATACTGCTTTATGGCTTATTAGTAGAGCCAGGGAAGATGTGACCCCTCCTTCTGATATTTATATCGAGTGGAGGAATTTGTCTTCGCCTTTCAGGCTTCGTAATATTGCTACGACTATGGCGGACATGATTCTGGAGGCTGTGGAAGACGAGCCTGAAGTGGTTATCGGGATCGCTACCAGTGGGGTGCCTATTGCTACCATGATCGCTGAGGAGCTGGATGTTGATCTGGGCATCTATTATCCTAAGAAGTTGAGGGAAGAGACTGGCAAGGATACCACGGGTTTCTTCAGCGGCAATTACTCTACAGTCAATGATAAGAAGTGCGTGGCTATTGATGATATCGTTACCAGCGGGAATACCCTAAGAGAGCTGGCGAGGAATGCCAAGAAGAAGGATGGCGAAGTCTTGTGTGCTGCAGTAATAATCGATAAGATGGGCTTAACGGAAATTGAAGGATTCCCTGTGCTCAGCAGTTTGAAGATAATGAGGCTATAGCAAGTAGATAAGTAATTTGGCGTAGGCATGGATGTTTGTGTTCTAATACCCACCCTAAACGAAGAGGATTCTATTGGAGAAGTAGTTGAAGACTTCAAAGGATTGGGTTACAGGGTAGTGGTTATCGACGGCCACAGCAAGGATAGGACTGTAAAGGTCGCTGAGAGCAAGGGAGCAGAAGTAGTATTGCAGACCGGAAAGGGAAAAGGTCAGGCCGTCAAAGAGGCATTCAGATATATTGATTGCGAAGTCCTTGTAATGGTGGATGGTGATGGGACCTACATCCCGGAGGAAGTTGATTATATTCTTGAACCCATAAAGAATGGTTATGCGGACCACGTGATAGGGAACAGGCTGGCGAACTTTGAAAAGGGAGCCTTCACCAGGCTGAATTTGTGGGGGAACAAGATCCTGAATTTCTTTTTCAGAATGAATTATGGAAAAAACCTACACGATATCCTCTCCGGCTACAGAGCTTTTACTCAAGACGTTTACAAAAATGTAGAGCTGAAGAAAACGGGTTTTGAGGTGGAAACAGAGTTCACGGTAGACACTATAGCCAAAGGATTTACCCTAGTGGAAGTCCCCATAACTTACAGGGAAAGAGGAGGGGAGACAAAGTTAAATCCGTTGAGAGATGGTTTCAGGATAGCCAGGACCATAAATGAGCTGCTAAGGCAGTACAGTCCTGGTAGATACCTTTACTTTTTAGGGTCGATACTTTCCGTAGTTGGTCTATTAACTGGACTTTATGTGACAATAGAATGGTTTAGAGACGTTAACCATAATCTTCTGGCTATTGTGACCGCTCTTTTAATTATTTCAGGTTTACAAATACTTATACTGGGTGTTGTGAGCGACTTCATGTTCAGAAGCTCTTCTCAGATGAGGCGGGAGCTAATAGAGATCAAGAGAGAAATAAAAGAAGCAAAATCCAGTTCATTCACCCCGCAACAAACACAAACCTCCAGACAAGAATGTAAGAAGTGAACCATCCCAATCTATTATTAGCCTATTACTTTCCCTTATTCCATTCCTTTATTCTCACGTTCCTTGTTCTGTTGATATCCCTTTTCCTTCTTCCTTTCTTTCTCTTCTCCTTCTTTCGAATGCTTACTTTTTTATCTCTTTTTCCTTCTTTGAAGGAGTTATCGATAAATTTATTTCGCTGGAGGTACTCTAGATCAGCTGGATTGCTGGTTAAACTTTGGTGAGCTACTGCTAAGTTGTTCATGTGTCTTTCAAAAGCGTTCGGGCTTGATACAATGAGATCAATAATAATTGCGGCATACAAGGACCCGGGTTACATTGAACAGAATGTAAAGAATTTCAGGGATGAGGAACTCATTGTGGCTGCGGACCAACCAGGTCCAGAGTTGGTCTCCATCATTGAGAAATATGGCCTGAAAGCGACCATATCAACTGAAAGGAGGGGGAAAGCGAACTCGTTGAACGATGCAGTTCAACTGGCCACGGGGGAGTATCTTGTCTTTATCGACTCTGACACTAGAGTACTGGAATTAGGGGGTCTTGATGGGCTTGATGCAGCGGATATAAGAAAGGAAGTGAATTCCTCTACTATTATGGAAAAGCTGGCCAATATCGATTACTTCAACATGTTGATCACCTCAATGCTGGTCACCAGGCTTAACTCCTGCTTGAGCGTTAACGGTGCTGCCATATGCATTAGAAAAGATGTTTTACAGGAGCTAGGTGGCTTCAGGCGGTGTATAAACGAGGACACTGATCTGGGGCTTAAACTTGGTATGTACGGTTATAACGTGGGAGTTGCAGGAAGGGCTTTGACCAAAGCACCCTCGAGTCTGAGGGATTGGCTTTTTCAGAGAGAAAGATGGGGTCTGGGAGGCGCACAGGTGGTTCTGGAGAACTTTAAGACCATAACCCGGAAGCCCAAAATTTGGGTTCCATCCTTGATCTTGCTTTATCCTGCCCTCATAGGGCTCATGATAAACTTCTTGCTCCCTGCCAGCATTTTCTTGAAGCTCCTCTACTTTATTCTGCCCTTCATGCTATTCCTTCCCAATCAAGTAGTAGTTGCCTTATTGTTAGCAGTGTTTGAGTGGCAGGCCACCAAGAACCTGTTGACCATAATCGGACCTTTTTTTGTGTGGCTGATCATCATGTTGCTGCTATCTAAAAAGATTGATTATCACTTCAAAGCAAGATACCTACCCATATACTTTTTCGTGTATTCTCCTTTGTGGACGGCAATATGTGCGGTTTCAGTGGTCAAAGTGGCTGTTTACAAGTGGAGAGGGAAGGAACTGGCTGTAAAAAACTGGCCGGTATGATCCATGCCCTCTTGGATCAACTTAGCTTGCCAATCGGAAAATCAGGGGATCAGGAAAAGTATTAAAACCAGTGGAGAGGAAAGGTGATATGAAGATAAAAGTGGCCATTGCTCTTCTTGCTGTAGCTTTAATTTTATCGTTTATCGCTCCATCGGAAGCATTTCTGGGAGATTATTACAAGTTGATCTATTTTCACTTGCCCCTTTCTATTATATCCTTTGCATCACTATTCCTCTTCCCTGCGGCAGTTTATTTTAGCTGGAGACCCCAGAATATGGTGGTAGCAACCATTGCGTTCCTGTCGGTGAATTTAGGTCTTTCAGCTATATTTATGCAGGTTGCGTGGGGAGGCATATCTACTGCGGAGCCCAGAGCAGTATTCAGCATCTTTTTGCTGCTGTTGCTCGTACTCTTCCTCGTTTGCTTAATGCTCTCCAGAAGTGTGGCTCTGGTCTATTCGGTAGTGCAGCTGATCCTGGCCATCTGGCTTTATCAGGGAGTATCTGAAGCTCCTTTTCAACTGCACCCCATCTCCCTGGTAGATATGGGGTTGCTGATGAAACTGCCTCTTGTCTTTACATTTCCTGCACTGGTATTAATATACTATAGGCTCACGGAAATAAATACGGACTCCCTGAAATCGATATCAATAAAATAAAATAAAATAGAAAGAAAATTTGATGGAATTTTTCTTTTGTCCTGTCTGCTAAAGCTCTTCAGCCCTGATAGCTTTCTTCAGCGGGAGGGGATGACGATGGAGATTGAGTGCTAAACTCTTCTTTAGAACTGGAGCTCTCATGCTGGTCCCCTTCTTTGGTGAGTGCCGCTATAAGACATCCTCTAGCTACATTATAGATGGGCTCTTTTGCCTTTTTTATGTTCGAAACATCAACAGATAGTTTTGCTTCTACCAATCTCTTCTCGAACATATCGATAAAGCCTTTTGGTCTGGCACTACCACCGGCAACCGCTATGGGGAATTCAGCATCAGGTGGAGTAACTTCTGCCAGCCTGCTTCTCAGATTCTGAATAATGTAAGTTATCAGAGCGTCATAATAGATGGACAGAGCACCTTCAACACTCCCCAGCTCAAATTCGGTGTCCAGAGCAAATGATTTCTCTTTAATGGAAGTTATCCTCTCCTTGGTCATTCCTGTGGCAATCGCTACTTGCTCATCGATCCAGTCACCACCTCTGGCGATGGAGAAGGATACGATAGGTGTTGCCATATATGCTACAGTTACGTTCGTCAAACCGGCACCTATACTAACGCCGATCCCTGTAAAGCTTTGTTTGGCTAGCTCTGAATATATCACTGCCAGTCCTTCATCTATCACATGGGTTTCATAGCCCAATCGCTTGGCAAGAGCTTCTATGGTCTTCTTGTGGTAGAGAACATTTATGTCTGAGTCTACAGGATTAGCCGGCGACGAGATACACGCAACCTCGTTGTGCTTAGACGGATTTGAAAGTACCTTCTCTATTATCAGCTTTATCATCGGAATGGACTCTTTTTCTTCAGGGCTTATTATACCATACTTCATGGGGCGTCTAACATTCCTCTTGAAAACATTGGCAAATTTAAAAGCGTCATCGCCCAGAATATGGAATTTATCTCCCTTCTCTATGTACAGAACATTAGTAGAATCAAGCATGTTCTTTGTCAAATCGCTGGCGTCAATCTCAAGGAATGCGTTCCTTTCCTGTGCGAAAACGGTCGAGTCTCCCTCCTTCTCCGCACAAATTATGTTCATCGTTCCTACATCAATACCTTTTCCCATTTTTATCAACTCCCAAACAACCTAAACCTTTTCTTTTCTCCCTTCTCTTCTTCATTGTTTATAGTAGTTTCTTTCAATAAATCTGAGATTTCCTCTAAGTCGTCATCTTCGACTTCCACTTTACCGGACTGGACATTTTTGAGACTTCTAACCTCATCAATGTCATCTTTTACTTTGGTGGTCTCTCTGCTCTTGGTAAACGCTTTGCTGGGTTTGAACCCTTCTGTGTCCACGTCCTTAAATCTCAAACCTGAATCGGAAAACTCTACTATTCTCTTGGTCGACTCCTCGATAGCCCGGTCGACCTCTCTTTCAATATCTTCATCAGTGTACTGTGGTTTTTCTTCCTTAATGCTGACCGGTACACCTTCGAGGAGATTAAGCACAGCATTGGCAAAAGAGTTGGCTACCAGTAAAGTGACTCCTCCTGCGTAGAGAAGGATTATGTATGAAATATTGGGATAAGTCCACCCCTGTGGATAGTCAAAAGCAAATTTGAGCACACCAATGACACTAAGCCCAAAACCCGCGGGTATTACGTAATTGGTGTAAACACTTCTCTGCTTGATCATTAAATTGAGCCCGGTGAGAGATACTGCTAGGCCGAAAGCAACTATACTGTAGGTGAAGCTGATCTGGGCAGGATCAGAATATCTGGTGAGGTTTACAGCGACCGCGAATCCTACACCAATTAATGCCAGAATTATTCCAGCTAAAAATGTGAGTGAGGCCGTATAGTATTTCAGTTTTGGACTCATCCTGACAGGATTTACAACTCTAAGTATAAATAATTTCCTTAATTATTGGATACTATATTTTCCATCGAAAATTAACACAGACAGCAAATATAATGCAATTTTTAGCTAAAACAAATAATAGAATAAAATAAAATCAAAAATAAACGGTTTTAGTCTAAAAATATGTTCACTCATATCTTAAGGCTTCTATGGGCTCAAGATTGCTTGCTTTCCAGGCAGGATAAATTCCGGATAGCACTGCTACTAGAATTCCGAATATTACTCCCTCAAAGATGTAAATTGCTGTAGTCGATACGAACAAGTATTCAACACTATTCAGGACTATCATGTTGATGGCGAATCCTCCCAGAATGCTTAACATACCTCCGATGACCCCGCCTGCTACTCCCAGGATCAGGGCTTCCAGCATGAATATCCGGAGTATAACTTGTCTATAAGCTCCTATAGCCCTCATAACTCCAATTTCTTTGGTCCTCTCGATGGTGGACATCAGCATGATGTTCAGTATGCTTACTCCGGCAACCAGCAAAGATATACCGGCTATAGCCATCAAAAAGGAAGTGATCTGGCTAAAAGCTGCATTAATGCTGTCAAGTATCTGTCTCAACTCGAAAACCTGGACTTTTTCATCTCTTAGATTTATTCTCTCCTCTACGTAATCTATGAATTCGTCCACATCCTCGATTGTCTCTACTCTGACTATTATTTGAGAATAACCTTCATCGAATGTGTTGTCGAAGTCCTCCGTCTGGAGGAAGACCACGTTGTTGGGGTTTATGTCATACCTGGCCTCTTCTGCGAGTATAGTATTAACTCTAAAGTCTTTACCGGCTACTGTAATTTTACTCCCTTCTCTAAGGCCAAAATTGTCGGCGATGCTTCCCCCAACAACACATCCCCCCCTCTTTAGATTCACATCTCCTCCCTCATCTTCGGCCTGGAAGAGGTCGTCAATATTGTCTCCTTTAACTCCATAGACAGTGGAATAAACTCTATCTGACTTATATTCAATAAAATCCATACTGCTCTTTATGGGGATGAAAGTTTCCACTCTAGGACTGTTCTCTATTCTGTCTACCACATCTTGATCGATCTCAGAGTAACCTTCGCTTGTTGCAGGGAAGATCTGCACCTGGGTGGCTAGGTCCTCAAAATTCTGGGTTACAGAAGCTCTTAGGCTCTCTCCGAAGATTCCTATGGATGCTATGGCCATAACACCAATGATTATACCGATAATTGCTAAAGAGCTCCTTACCTTAGTTCTAAGCAGGTTTCTCTTGGCTAACTCAAAGTACATTGGAACCACTACTTCCGTCGCTTCCATCAGCAATTTTACCGTCCACTAACCTAATGGCCCTATGAGCGTAATTGGAGACGTAGGGGTCGTGAGTGACCAGGATCACTGTTAGTCCTTTTTCCTTGTTCAAGTCCTCGATTATCTTCATTACCATTTCTCCACTCTTGGTGTCCAGGTTACCTGTAGGCTCATCACACAGCAAAATTGAAGGGTTATTTGCCAGAGCTCGCGCTATAGAAACTCTCTGCTGCTGGCCACCGCTCATTTCGGTAGGATTTCTATTGAGCTCTCTTTCAAGACCAACAAGCTTCAAAATATCTTTAGCTTTTTCTCTTTCTTCTTTGGAAGCTCTACGGAAGATCATGGGTAGCTCAACGTTCTCAAAAGCAGTTAAGGTGGGGATAAGATTGTAGTGCTGGAAAACAAAGCCAATAGAGTCTCTCCTCAGCTTGGTCAACTCGCTATCGGATAATTCTGAAGTATTGGTCCCGTTTATGATGACCTTACCGCTGGTGGCTTTGTCAAGGCATCCCAGCACGTTGAGGAAGGTAGATTTACCGCTACCCGAAGGCCCCATGACCGAGATGAACTCTCCGTCCTCAACCTCCAGGGAAACACCGTCGAGAGCTCTAATTTCAACAGGGCCGCTCTGATAGATCTTGCTAACCTCTTGCAGCTCAATAACGTTCATGCTACTTTCTCGACTTTATCCATATGACCGCCACTAGAGCAAGGATAGCTATAGCTATGACTGAACCGATCACCATCAGATTGCCATCTTCTGCCGGTTGACCAATTCTCTCCTCTGGAAGGTCTATTTCCTGGTTCAATTCTACTTTTTCTCCCAATTCATTGTTCCATGAAACGGTGAGCACTCCCTCGCTGGCATCTATGTCGGAGAACTCGAACTCGAAACTGTCAAAGTCTGAGGTATCGATAGAGCCCAAATAGAAGGTCTTGACCTGGTTATTCACCTGCATGGAGAGGAGAACATTATAAACCGTACTTCTTCCGCTGTTACTTACATCACCAGAAATCGTTGTACCATCAGTATCTTGGTCCGTTCTGATATTGCTAACCGACATCGACTTCCCTTCTAGAGCAAAGAACTCTACTTCTTCAGTTTCTGAATAATGATTATTTAGCTCGTCCTTATAGGTGATATCTACTTGAATGGTGTTTTCACCTACATTCTGGGGAGAGAACTGGAATCTGACCTTCGAATCCTCACCACTGCCCAGAGAGGCGATCTCTTTAGTCTTTTCTGACCCTTCAAGGGAAGCACTAACTTTTGCAGAGTATATAGTATCGTTCCTCAAGTTGGAAATAGTAACGTCGAGTGGAACAATGTCTTGAACGGGCACAGAATTATAAGGGATGGAAGCATTGACTATGATTCCTTTTGTCTCCCGATACTCAGGAGTTACCGTTTTTACTACTTGATGGTAGTTCCTTCCGTTGTAGTAAGATATTTTGAAGGATAGGTCTTCCCTGCTTTCTGGGGTGTATCTGAAGATTCCTTTTTGAGAAGAAGTTAGATCGCCAAAATATATGACCTTGGGGTCAGCATCAAAGCGAGGCTCAACAGTTACGTCCTCTATATCACCAATAGGGTTTGTAAGGTAAAATCTCAGGTTGTTGACTTCATTGAGCTTAAGTGGTGTAGTTAGAATTATATTTGGCTGTTTGTTCTCCACATTGAAAGGTATGAGGCGTTTGATCGTCTCGTTTTGTGTCCTTACGTGCATTTCAATTGTATAACTTCCTGCTTTTTCAGCCTCAACGGTAAAGGGAAAATCATAGCTTGAAGTTGTGGGGATTGTACCTACATTGCTAACCGAATCAGGGTCCACATCAAGCCTAGTGTAAAGGGTGATCTCTTTGACCTTAACATCATATGCACCCTTGTTGCTGAGGGTGACAGTATAATCAACTTCGTCCCCAGGTAAAATTGTATCAGGAGAGTGTTCAACGTCTATAGAAACTTTAGCTGACGCTATAGGCAAAATAATTAGCATCAGTAAGATTGATAAGCAAATCTTAAATTTATTCATGGTTTTTTTGGATTTAAGTGGATTTAAATAATTTATTGGTGGTAAAAAGTAGCACAATAAAATCCTCAAACTCAACTCGCTCCCTGAATTTAACGTAACTCTTGGCCGATTTTAGAGGTAGCCCCATAGTGTATAGATCATATAACCGATGTAAGCCAGGAATGGTATGAGGGTGGTTATTGCTGCGTTTCTTGTGGTCAATCCTCTGGCGTGTTTTAGTCCGAAGGTCCAGATGGTGAGGCTCCACACGCCGAAAGCAAAGCTGATTATGATGCTGAAGTAGACGAAGTCTGTGGGTAGCATGGAACTCATAATCTCGTTCATGGCCTCTCCGCTCTGGAGGTCCGTCATGCTCAGTTGGGGGACTCTTGCGCTGGTGATGTATTGTGCTCCAACGGCGGTGGTTATTGCGGATGCAATTATTGATGGAATAAAACCGTATCCGGCGAACTCCATGGTCCTCTTAAATAAGCCCTCGCCACCAAAATAGGATGAAATGGCATGCATTATGGCCGAGACCACCAACCACATGATCAGCATGGCAGCAAAAGAGCCAATGAATCCCAGATAAGCTCCCAGCCTGACAATCCCTGCAAAATCGGACGGAAAAGCTTCAGCCAGCTTTGACGTTATCAAGAACTGGTTTATGCCACCGATAATGGACAGGACAATGACTATCAACAGAGGCACCTTTAAACTAATCTCTTTCTCCTTTAATTTCTCAAAAAATCCATTAGGATCGGATATTAGATTCATTACCATTCTCCTCCTCGGTCATGGAGTATAAAAATCTTTGTCAATTCTTGATGAGCTTTCAATTAATCTATAACTCTGGAATGGCCTATTCTGTGTTTATAGTTTATTAGATCAACTCAAAAGCTCTGCACATTTGGTTTTATATTTCTCAAAAGATGATCAATTTTTGGAAATCGTGGAACCTGATTTACTATTTATTCTTTACCTGATTTTCTCTGCTCTCCAGATTTACCTTTGCAACCTCCACTTACTATAATAATGCTTGCGGCTGCTCCCCCGCCCAAAATGGGTATGAGTTGAGAGAAATAGCCGCTACCCTCTAGTACTACAGCACAGGCTATAATTACTGCAGCCCATACGATAGCAACTCCCAGTGTGGCAGAGCCATATTCCATGAAAACAATTAATCAAGAATGTCTTAAAATGTTTTTGTGACCACTCTTGTGATCAATTACTACGTTCTCCTTCGAAATGCGGATAAATTTAATATGTCGAAAGTATCTAATCAAAATGGGTGGATAATGGATAGTGGTAAGGGTAAGTCTCACGGTATTGTTTTCGGTTCAAGGTTTTCCCGATGGATAGCAGGCATGTATTTCGCTATTATCGCCTTCCTGGTGTTCATGTTGATTTATATGCCGTTGAACGTGGAAATGGAACCGTTCGAAAGAGTAGCCTTTGTCATCCTGTTCACCATAGTGCTATTGATAATTATCTTCACTGTGGTCAGAGCTTATAAGATGAAGTTCACCGTAACTCCTCCCCACATAATCGTCAGCGGAATATTTAGACAGAACAGAATAAACATTTCAGAGATAGAGTCGATTCATAAGACGGCCATTCCATTTGGTTTCAGGCTCTTCGGGGCGAGCTTTCTTGGTGGATGGTATTATCTTCCCGGCGTGGGGAAAGCATGGGTCACAATGAGCAATTTTCGGGATGGAGTGCTCATAAGCACTAAAAAAGGTGGTAATTACGTAATAACTCCCCAAGATCCGTATGAGTTCATAAGAGTTGTAGAAGAGCAGAGAGGTTAAGGTTGAAATGGCCAAAAAGGCGGCACTCAGGCTCTTGAAATCGTATATAAAGAACAGGACCAGCAGACCTTCACCGGTGATCCTGGCTCACATGGTCACTTATCGGTGCAACATGCGCTGCAACTACTGCAACTACTGGCAGTGGAACAGTGAGGAGATGAGCACGGAAGAAATTGCTGGAATGCTTAAGGAAGCTGCTGATTTGGGCATAGCTGTTTACAGCGCCACCGGAGGAGAGCCGTTGCTGAGAAGAGGTATAGAGGAGATATTGCGTCTCTCTAAAGATAATGGATTTTACACCATGGTGGTGACCAACGGATTACTGTTAAAAGGTAAAAGATTTGATGCTGATCTGGTCACTGTCAGCCTCGACACCCTCCACAGGGACGAATTTTATCGTATAACGGGTGTGGATGCTCTTCAGGACGTGTTAGACGCTATTGAATGGGCGTCAGACCAGTATAGGGTCACCATAAACACCGTTTTGCATGAGGGGAACCTGGGAGAACTGGAAGAGCTGGCAGGGTTTGCAGAGAGTATGGGTGCGGGAATAACTTTTGAACCCGTATCCAGCTATTTTGAGGGCTGCCCTGAACTGGATCACCAGGAGCTGAGCAGGACAGCCCAGAGACTGCTTGAGCTTAAGAAAGAATATAAGTGCATCTTGAACAGCAAAGCCTATCTGAACCTCTTATCTCGAAGAGGGACGTTCAACTGTCTTTCTCACCTTCTTTTGAGGCTTGACCCAGATGGCAGTGTAATCGCTCCCTGCTATGAAGTGGAAGGTATAACAGCAGGCAATTTGAGGCAACAGAACCTTCAGGAGCTGTTGAGCAGTGAGAAATACGATCAGGGGTGTGCGCTTGCCCAGGACTGCAGGGGATGTTATCTATTGTGCTACGCAGAACCTTCGATGATATTCTCGGACTCCAAAATGGCCTTCAAAGAGCTCACATCCATCGCCAGGAAGATGAGCGGTTTTAGTTGACTCTCACTTAGTCTTCTTGGACTTTATCCTTCTATCCGGTTTTCTTTTCTAAATCTCTCCGTGAATATCAGGAAGGCCGGTACCAGGATCAAAGCTGCCAGAAGACAGAAAATTATGGTGGCTACGCTGACCAGCCCAAAATCCCTCATGATGGGGAAAGGAGATACAGTCATGGCTGCGAAACCTCCAGCCATGGTGAGACCTGAGGTCATAATAGCTTTTCCTATGTTCTGAACGGTGATCTCCACCGACTCTTCTGGCGACCTACCCAGCCGCCTCTCCTCGAAGTAGCGCTCCATTACGTGAATAGAGAAATCTATTCCCAGTCCCACGGTCAAAGAGTTCAGACTGGCAGAGATCAAGGTTCTGGGAACTCCGGTGAGATACATCAAGGCACCTATCAGAATTATGACCGTCGTAATGGGCACCAGGGGGACCACAGCGCTTCTAAAGCTCCTGTAAACCACCAGCAAGAGGAGCGTGACCAGGACGAAGCTGGCTATGGTCATATTGTTCTGGCCATTGATGATCAAGTCGGCCACGAACATCTTGAGGACCACATCACCGGTCAAATAGAAGCCTTCTTCCAGACCAAAGAAGTTGATATCCTCTTTAATCCTGTCGTAAAGGTCTTTGAACTCGATCCAGTCCATAGAGGAAACGGAGAAATAGATGGCTATGGTGTTCCCGCTGAGGTATCTCTGCGTCTGGTCCGAAGGCATGGCATCCAGCAAGTATAACAGTTTCGTCTGACTCTCCGGCATTTCACCGTTGTTATACGATTTTATCAGGGTGTTTAAGCTCTCATAACCGACTACCTGAGGCTCAACAGATGAAATATACTGCGAAAGAGAGTTAATCTTTTTAAGATACTCCAGGTTAAGCTCATCTGTTTCTACAACGGCAATAACCCTTTCAGAGCTTCCGATTATGTTCTCCAGCTCGTTCATCTTTCTGATGGCAGGCAGGTCCTGGGGTATATACTCATAGAAATCTGTCTGGAGGTCAACGTTTGAATAACCGTAATAACCGGTGGTCACCATCAGTAAAGCGATTAGTAGAACGGTCTTGGGCCTTTCAGTGGGAATTCTGGAGATCCCTTTGAGCACACTGCCCATGATGTCCCTTCCTCCTTCGGTCTTTACTGTCTCTCTTTTCCCTCTCTCCATCAATATGAGGATAGCAGGAAGGAAAGTAAGGCTTAAAAGAAAAGCTATAATCAACCCGATAGCCGATAAGAAACCGAACCAGCTCAGAGCTGGCACACCGGAGAAGACCATGGACAGAAATCCTATAACTGTGGTGATCATCGCCAGGCTGAGGGCCACCCCAACACTCTTGATGGAGTTGACCACGGCATTAACGCTGGTGAAACCCTTACCCATTTCCTCTTCAAATCTCGCTTGGAACTGAGCTGCGTACTCGATACTCAGACCTATAAGTATAGGAAAGAACCCGTTTGTAACGTCCGTTATGGGTATCCCAAAAATAGGCATCAAGCCATAGACCATTACGGTGGTGAAGATAGATACCACCAGGGGAAGCATCAGGGTCCTCTTTCTAGCAACCACTCCTCTGAAAACGATCACCAGGATCAACACCATCAAGATAATAGCCGCAGCTCCCATCATCATCATGCTCTGTCCGATGGCCTGGTTGACCTGATGCCTGACAAGGGGGTTTCCTGTAGCTTCTGTAACTACTCCAACCGGTCTGGGGATAGTGTCGATCTTTCTATCTATCTCATTGGCTATCTCACCGTATTTGGATTCAGGAGCCGTAACCTCGACCTCTATGAGAGCAAAACTATTCTTGGGGACGTAGAAGCCAGCATAATTATTTACGTAATTCTGAAGCGTGGCCCTGTCCTGAGGCAAATATCCAAAGTTTTTTACTGCAGAGCTGGCTGCAGAATCGATCTCTCCAACTCCCTGAATATTGGAGATAGAGTCTTCAAGCTCCAGCATGTACTGGAAAACTTCGTAAGTTACCACATTGTCCCCTTTAACGAAAATGTAGGCTGAACCGACAGAGGTGCCAAAATCCTTTGAATACAGCTCGTATTGAGTGAACTCTTTATGCTCTTCGGAAAAGTAGGTTTCGAAGCCCTGGTCCATCTTGACTTGCTGACTGTAATGTATGCCGGCTATGAATAACAGGATTACGACCACGATTACAGCCAGGGGGGCTCTGGTCGCCAGTTTGGAAAAGAAATCAAAGATAGATTTTACCATAGCTTACTGTTTGCGCTTAAATCTGGTGTACGCTCCATAAGCCACAGCAGCCGCAACAACAAGTAGCGCGATGATGAGCATAGGAGGAACTCCGGTGGACTCAACAACCTCTACCGGCATCTTTTCGGGCTCGCTGATGACCCATTCATCGGAGAGATCCTTGTACTTCACTTCCAGGTTGAGCGCATATAGCTTCAGAGTGGCATCACTGTCCGCCTTTAAGTTAAAGGTCACGTTGGCTGACTCCCCGGGGGCCAGACTCCCAATGTAAGCGGTATCGTCGGTGGTGGAGAATGGGTCAACCACAGTTATACGGGTTGTGGCATCCCTTATCGTGAAATCTCCAGTGTTCTTCACCGCGACCGTTACAGTATTTTCACCGCCAGCGGGCACCTTTCCTACTCCCTGAACATCAAACTGCATCTTGGGCTGGACTGTGACACCCACATCAACTTTTTCCGTTACTTCTTTGTCATTGATGTTGTAGGTGAACTCCACTTTACCGGGATATTCCCCTGGCTGGGCGTTACTTAAAGCGTTTATCTTGAATTTGGCTTTAAAAGCGTCTTTTACGTCCCCTACAAAATTCTCGCTTACAGTGGCGGAGAGTGGTGGTTTAACGCTGATCGCAGCTTTTAAATCTTCAACCGGGTGGGTGGGAGAAATGTAGGTAATGAAATCTCCCTCGCTTCCGGCATAAATGGTCGATGAGGTATTTAT
>JAWODI010000051.1:0-4138 GCA_046483365.1 Archaeoglobaceae archaeon
CTCGGCAGCTTTGTTCAATTCATCCCTGTAATAGGTTTCAAAGAAGTCTTTCCACACCTCAGGACTGCTCTGCATGATGACTATCCCAGTTTTACTAAGTGGTTAAAAGAATTGCGGTTATTTGGTTAATAATCCTTTCCTGTGGAGCGAAACTTCCTGTGGAATGAAAATAACTTGTCTATGATTATATATAGTTGAATATACTTCGGTTAATTCTGGTATAAACACTTTTAAAATTAATAACGTATTCACATCAATGCCCGGAAAATTTGATTTTCTGGAGGGTCTGGAGCCAACAGGTTTGAAAGAGAGGGAGGTATTTTACAACAATGAGTTTGAATTGCAATTAGTCAGAAAATGGCTGTCATATAGGAGGCTTGAGAATGAGAAGAAAGATACTGTCTTTGCTATGATGGTAGGGAGACACTCCAATGTTTATCTTCCCGAATTAGAGTCCATCAAGAACAAGATTGTGGTGATAGATGAATACCAGGATCTGGAAGATATGAACGAATACGTTCTCAGCTACTTACCTGAAGGAGTTTATTACGACAGGAACTTTTATACTGATTTAGAGGAATGCAATAAATGTGAAAACTGCTATAAGAACTGTTGGGACTGCGAGTGTTACACAGGTCAGGAGCTCGCTTTTGACATTGACCCTGAAAACGTGACCTGCCCAGTGCACGGAACCCTTCACGATAAGCTGGAAAAAGGTATTGCAACCAAATTCTGTATGTACGAGTTCGAGGTAGTTAGAGACTCTACAGTAAAGCTTTGGGAAAGTCTGGAAAAAGACTTTACTGACATGAGGGTAGTGTACAGTGGTAGAGGTTTTCATATCCACGTGCTGGACGATGAAGCGGTAAAGATGACATATGAAGAAAGGAAAGCGCTTGCTAACGAAGTGTCAAACCTTCACATCGATGAGTGGGTGACAAGCGGCGGTTCCAGACTTATAAGATTGCCTTTTTCCCTCAATGGTATAGTATCCAAGATTGTGACTCCCTTGAACATTGGTGAAGTATCCAGCTTTGACCCCCGGTATGATAAGAGAGTTATACCGGAATATATTCAGGCGAGGGAATGAGAATCGAAAGGTGAGAGGAATGGTGAAGGTCAAACTTTTTGCTAATTTCAGAGAAGTCGCAGGTGAGAGAGAAGTTAGTATCTCTGCCAAAAGCGTTGAGGAGCTAGTTGAGAAGTTAAGGCAAAAATACCCTGGTATGGAAGAGCTACTCTCTGCAGAGGAATACCTTCACGTATCGGTAAACGGTAGTTACATAACCCCGGATAATTATAAAAATATGGAGTTAGGGAATCAGGATGTGGTGGCTGTTTTCCCTCCAGTAAGTGGGGGGTAAATATTTGAAGAACCATATATTTGAACTATAAGCTGTTTTGCTTAATTCAATAAAATATCAGGATAAAACATGATTTTTTTACAAATATGGTTTGCTGAGCTCCACTATTCTGAAAAGAAAAAATGACAAACTTTAAATATTTGTGAATCTCCCCCAAACTTAGCCTAAATAAAGAGGCAGGGTGACTGTCATGGAAAAAACAGAGATTCTTGAAAAAATTAAGGAGGCTGAAAAGGGGGCAGAACAGTCCGTTTCTGACGCTGAAGAAGAAAAGAAGAAGACCATTGCTAACGCGAAATTAGAGGCTAGAAAAATTCGTGAAGATGCAGAAAAAGAAGCAGATAAGGTCAAGAAAGAAATAATCGATAGTGCGAGAAGCAATATAGAGCAAGAAAAATCCAAGCTCAAAGAAGACTGGGATAAGAGGATCTCCGACCTGGAATCCAAAGGAAAACAGAATATTGATGAAGCTGTCGATTATATGTATAAGGAATTCATAGGGATGGTGGAAAATGCTTAAGCCTGTCGAGATGTCAAAGATCTCGGTAGTAGGCTCTAGGGAACACCTCGATAATGTATCTGAAATTTTACACCGAATCAACTCGGTACACTTAGAGGATCCGGGCGAAGAAGAATATTTTAAACTTGGATCTCCGTTCAAAAAAGCATCCGAAATCTCAAGGAATCTTGTTCTGCTTAGAGGTTATCTCTCACACCTCCAGTTGGAACCGGAGAAAATAGTACCTGGTAAGAGGTTCAAGAAAGGAGAAATTGAGAGCAATTTATCAGATAAGCTTAGTGAATTTCAAGAAGGTATAGGGGACAGGATCGAAGAGATCAGACAGCTTACAGAAAGGTCAAGGGCACTGGAAGAAGAGAAAACCATAATAGAACCTCTAAAAGTCCTGGGTATATCTCCACAGCTTCTCAGGGGCTATAAGAACCTGAAAGCGTATGTGGGCTATTTGAAGGCAGATCCCACTGAAAAATTAAAGCAAATAACTTCTGAGTTCGAGGTTGTATTAAAACCTCACGGTAAAGAGTATACTGGAGCTGTCTTCGTTAGAACAGATTACTCCGAGGATGTATTTAGGGTCTTACAGGAGATCGGTTTCAGGGAGCTGAGTGTTCCAGACGTTCAGGATTTGAACTCCAGATTAAGGGAGATAGAGAACGAATTGAGCAGTATCAGTAGCGAAAAACAGAGACTCGAATCAGAGATCCAGGATTTGAAGGATAAAGAAAAGGATTCAATGCTCGCTCTGGAAGAGTATCTCAGTATCGAGCTGGATAAATCTGAATTACCGTTAAAAAGTCTTGTTTCTAAATATGCGTTCTTTATTGTCGGTTATGTTCCAGAAAAGGATTTTGAAGAGGTAGAAAATCAAATTAAAACCGCTACTAACAATAAAGTGACAGTAGGAAAACTGAACGAAGATGAAGAAGAGTCAGAACCCCCGACGAAGCTGAACAACGTGGGTCCGGCCAGAGATTTTGAACTGTTCACCAAACTCTACAACATACCTAAAAGTATCGAAGCTGATCCAACGTGGATTATAACCATATTTTTCCCACTGTTCTTCGGAATGATGCTGGGGGATATTGGTTATGGCTTGATAATAGCTGGAGCAGCTTTCTACCTCAAGAGGATCTACACTACGGAGAACTGGAACAAATTACTGAACATGGCGATGTATTCTGGAATCTCCGCAATAATATTTGGATTTATATATGGTGAGCTCTTCGGGCCGTTTATCGTGCCGGGATACGAGCATAATCCACAGCAGATACATTTCATCGGTGACATTCTATACGGTTTTTATGCTTTCAACCACAACCACCCCTTGTTCGACAGGGTTGAAGCCTGGGGTGTTAAGGTCCTGTTATTCACTACACTGGCTATTGGTATTGTAAAGATTCTCTGGGGCTTCGGCATTGGTTTCAGGAACGTGTTCACAGAACATGGTCTTAAAGAAGCCATTCTGGAGAAAGCCTCATGGTTCATTGGCGTTGCCGCGATGAGCCTTTTGATAATTGGTTTTTCATGGAATGTTGGTGTATTCCACCAGCTAGGTTTGGCTGTGAACCCAGGGAATGTACCTCCGTTACCAATACCAGGACTCGTTGATGGTTGGGAGGCAGGAGCCAACGTTTTCTACAAGCTGGCGATTCCCTTGCTTGTAGTGTGGTTTGTGTTATTCTTGATGGAAGAGATTCCGGCCATGGGTCCAATGGGTGTAGTCATGGGAGTAGAGATCCTTACATGGTTCGGTCAGATACTGAGCTACGCTCGAATTTTGGCCATAGGCCTGTCGTCGGTTTACATCGCTTTCGTTATTAACTTCGTCCTACCCAAGCTGATATACACGTTCATTCCGATAACCATAGTGGCGGCGGTACTGGCGGCGATAGTGATAATACTGGGCCACTTATTCAACACACTTTTGGGTATACTGGATCCAGGACTACAGGCGTTACGTTTACAGTATGTGGAATTCTTCACCAAGTTTTTTGAAGGTGGAGGTAAGGAGTATAAACCATTTGGTAGAGTTAGAAGGTTTATTGAAGATTAGGAGGTGAATGAATGGCTGAAACTTTAATTGGTGACGATGCGTTTATAAAGGGCTGTGCTGCAGTTGGTGCTGGTTTGGCTGTTGGTCTTGCTGGTATTGGTGCTGGAGCTGGTGAGAGCGGTATTGGTGCTGCTGCTGTAGGTGCGATTGCTGAGGACAGAGGTTTTCTTGGTTTGGGTCTGTTGTTTACAGTGATTCCAG
>JAWODI010000098.1:0-6216 GCA_046483365.1 Archaeoglobaceae archaeon
ACCCACTGATAGCTTTATTTCTGTAGAGAGTTTGAAATAGGGTAAATAGAAATCGATGCCAAATCCACCTTCCAGATATACATCAAAAGGTTTCAGCTTGACAAATATACCCTCGTCCTTCGACCACAGTGTCGGCAAACTCACCCAAATCTATCTTCAAAACGAATTTGGGGGCCGATGGCAGTATCACCCGTTTTCCCATTACTTCAGCCAGGGTTCGCGTTAATTCTTCGTTTCTCACCGGATTAGGAGAAGTGCAGTTGACCGGACCCTCCAGGTCCTTATTATTGAGGACGAACTCCAGTGCATTTACCAGATCATCAATGTGTATCCAGGAGAACCACTGCTTTCCGCTGCCTAGAGGGCTTCCCAAATAGTATCTGAAAAGAGGTATCAGTTTGTCCATAGCTCCCCCTTCCCCTTTTTCTCCCAGAACTATTCCAAAACGGCACAGAACCACTCTAGTATTGAACTGTTCAGCCAGAAGGGCAGTATTTTCCCATTCCTGTGTTAGGTCGGCAAGGAAGCCACTACCTGCAGAATTCGTTTCATCAAGTACCTCATCACCGCGGAAGCCGTAGGTGCCTACTGCAGACGCATTCAACAAATAAGCTTTATCTTCCTTTGAACCCAGGGCGCTGACGATGTTCTGAGTGATTGACATTCTGCTGTCCCACATGATCTGCTTGTATCTTTTGCTCCACCGGCGGAAAATAGATGCTCCTGCTAAGTTAATTACAGCGTCGTGTTGGGCAACCACTTCCTGCCACTTTCCCTCTTCGGTGGGGTCTCCTTCCACAATATCTATATTTCCAGGTAATGCCCTCTTGGCCTTACTGCTATCCCGAGTCAGAACAGTGATCTCATGACCTCCTTCAACCAGCCTCTGGGATAGCTTGGTCCCTATAAAACCCGTTCCCCCTGTAATAAATACTCTCATATATCCCCCAAATACCTGTTCAAAATATTGGGAGATGAATGATAAAAATTTTAGTACTCTTCGCACTTCACCATGAAGTAATTGTATTCGTGGTCACAGGACGGGCATTTCTCCGGTGGCTCTCTTCCGTAGTGAATGTAGCCGCACTTCCTGCACATCCACTCCACCGGCTGTTCTTTCTTGAAAACGGTTCCTGACTTGATCTCTTTCAACAATTTCTGGTATCTCTCCTCATGGTGCTTTTCAGCTTCTCCAATAGACTTCAACCTTTCTGCTATTTCCGAATACCCTTCCTGCTCCGCGGTCTTGGCGAAATTGGGGTACATATCACTGTTCTCGTAGTGTTCACCATCTATTGCGGCCTGCAGGTTCTCAGCGGTGTTGCCGTAGGTGAGGGGTGCCAGACCATCGACGGTCAATTCCCCTGCATCACCTTTAAGCTTCTGAATCTCTTCGAATAACTTCTTGGCGTGCTCCCTCTCGTTTTCAGCGGTGACCTCAAAGATCTCGGCTATTTGCTCATAACCTTCCTTTTTAGCAACCTTAGCATAGAAGCCGTACCTGTTCCGGGCTTGACTTTCACCTATAAACGCTTTGATCAAATTCTGTAAAGTTTCCACACTACCACCTCCATAAAGTTAATTCCCTACCAAAAGGATTGCCCATATATATTTTCCTGACACTCCTGACACTGTATAACACCAAGATTATGCGAGTTCGCGCTTGAATAAGCGTGAATCAGAAACCAAAAAATCAAGCTCGATTCCAACAACCACATTTGACTTGATATCAGCCTAAGGCCCAAATCAAAAGAGTTCTGGATTTCTATAGTCTAAGGGCTATGCTTTCCGGATCACTATTTCTTCCTCATTTTCGTAATAAACAATTAGGTCTCCTTCTTTTAAATCCAGCTTTTCCAGAACAGATTTTATTATGGTGGTTTTTGCTCCTTTACTAAGTTTACTTGTACCCAGTAACCTCATGTTCTAAATGTTCTAAACAATACTATCAAGCTTTATGA
Organism: Archaeoglobaceae archaeon; assembly: GCA_046483365.1. Lineage (GTDB taxonomy): Archaea > Halobacteriota > Archaeoglobi > Archaeoglobales > Archaeoglobaceae > JdFR-22. The sequence continues at coordinate 1,962 of JAWODI010000098.1, forward strand.
TTTCAAATTGGTTATTACAATCACTACCTTATATGCCCTTCAATGTCAGGAAGTAAAGTCTGCAACAGACAAGACAGAAAGTTTGATATGTTCTAAAAGTACTAAAAGTATCGGGAGGCCGGGTAAACGGAAACCCTCATTCCCTTCCAATACACCCGTCCTCTCCTTTCAATTTACGGATAACACTGCTGGAGATCTCTGGAAATCTAAATTGCTAAGCTACTTACTTAGATACTTGATGTCATGTTTAACTCTGGAATATATCTCCGTTCATTTCGTTCATTTAGGGATTCTTCTAAAATAACTTTGATATGTGGTCAACTTGATGGGTCTGATGGGTGGGTGATGGTGGGTGGATCTATCTGGGTGTAGAAGTAAATTATAATAACCTGCTGTCTCTGAGTGGTATTAATGGCATTAGAAGCACTTAAGGATATTGCCAAAAAGATAACTCATTCAACTACTCTGGATAGGGCTCTGGTGGAGGAAGTATCTAAAGATATTCAGAGGGCTCTCCTTAGGGCAGACGTTAATGTCAAAATGGTCAAAGAGATCAGTGATGCCATCAAAAAGAGAGCTCTCAGTGAGGATGTCCTTCCCACTTTCAACGCCAGAGAACACGTTGTCAAGATAGTTTACGAAGAGCTGATGCGGGGGATAGGAGAAGGACTGGATATCCCCCTTAAAAAGAGCAATATAATGCTGGTGGGTTTGCAGGGCAGCGGTAAGACAACCACCACCGCCAAGATGGCCAAATACTTTAAAGACAGGGGAATGAAGACGGGAGTGGTCACTGCAGACACCTGGAGGCCCGCAGCTTACGACCAGCTTAAGCAGATGGCTGATAAGTACACCATCCCATTCTACGGAGAAAAAGGGAATGAGAACGCGGTAGAGATAGCAAGGAACGGTCTTAAGGAGCTTAAAGATTGTGAGATGGCTATTGTAGATACTGCTGGTCGGCACGCCCTTGAAGACGACCTCATCGAGGAGATGGTGGAGATCTCCAGGATAATGAATCCTGATTACAAGTTACTGGTTGTTGATGCCGCTATGGGCCAGCTGGCCAGCAAACAGGCGAGAACCTTCCACGATGCAATCGGTATCGATGGAGTAGTTATCACCAAATTCGATGGAACTGCTAAAGGTGGGGGAGCATTATCTGCCGCTAAAGAGATAGGAATACCCATAGCCTTTATAGGAACTGGAGAGAAGGTAGAGGAATTCGAAAAATTCGATCCCGAAGGTTTTGTTTCCAGATTGCTGGGAATGGGTGACATTAAGGCCCTCATGGAGAAAGCCGAGATGGTCGCTTCCGAAGAGGACCTGGACCCTGAAGCTTTTATGAAGGGGAAGTTCACCCTCAAGGATGTTTACAAACAAATGGAAGCCATGAAGAAGATGGGCCCTCTGAGCAAGGTCATGGATATGTTGCCCTTCGGTACGGGAATGCAAATGGATGAAGATACCATGGAGATGACCCAGGATAAGATGAAGAGGTTCCGGGTGATCATGGATTCCATGACTGATGAAGAAATGACCAACCCCAAGGTAGTTGATTCCTCCAGAGTTAAAAGAATAGCCATAGGATCCGGTACCAGCCAGCAGGAAGTCAGAGAGCTCCTCAAATACTATAAGACCATGAAGAACATGATGAAAAAGATGAAGAAGGGCAAATTCGGTAAAATGCCCTTCAAAGGCATGGATAAGATGGGATTCTGATCGATGAATGAGGATCGCTGGAGTGGACGAGGCCGGTAAGGGCCCGGTTATCGGCCCCATGATCGTTTGTGGGGTCTCCATGGAAGATGGAGAAAGGCTTAACGGAATGGGTTTAAAGGATTCCAAGAAGATAACCCCCAATAAGAGGGAAGAGCTGGCAAAAGAGATCAAAAAGGATTCCCAGATCCATATAATCAAGATCACTCCCCAACAGCTGGACGAGCTGATGGAGGAGAAGACCATCAACCACATACTCTCCGATTGTTGTGTAGAAATTATAGGCGAATTAGATGCCGAGATATGCTATGTTGACAGCTCAGACGTAAACGCCGAGAGGCTTCAGGACCTCCTGGAGAGCAGGACAGGGAAAAGGGTTAAGGCGGCCCATAAAGCCGATGACCTCTACCCTATTGTCTCTGCAGCCTCCATAATGGCCAAGGTGGAGAGGGAAAAAGAGATAGAGAAATTAAAACAGGATGCAGGGAACTTCGGAAGCGGTTATGCCAGCGACGATAAGACCATCAAATTCCTCAGAGACTATTTTCAACAACACCGCAAGTACCCTCCTTTTGTGAGGAAGAAGTGGAAGACCCTTAATAGGATACAGCAGCAATTCCTCGAAGATTTTATGTGATTAGTGGTTCAACTAATGAGGGTCGTTATTTGCGGTCACGAGCGCAAAGAGAGCGGATTGAAGGAGGTGACGGAGCTCCAGCAATTTTTAGAGAACAATGAATACGACACAATCCAGTTCACTGATCATGGCCCCAATAAGGAGTTTGAGGAGCTGGGGAATTCAGATGTAATGGTCCTCATTCTGTCCAGAACCTCTCCTGACCCCCTGTCCGCAGTAAAGGCATATAAATTCGCCATGGACACTAAACCAGTGATAATCTACACTCCAGATGAATCAATTCCTGAGTTAGAGTTCTGGTCCACTTTGATTGCCAGAAAAGTATGCAGGAGTAAACAGGAGTTGCTGAAGAGTATTGAGGAGTTCGGTAAATTAAAACTAAAAACCGTAGGTCTTATCTCCAATGTTCACGGTGACCACGAGGCCGAATTCGAGTACAATGATTTTGAGTGCATATGCCCGGTTACTGGAGAACGGGATAGAGCCACGATCAAAATTGCATACGCTCCACAACAATGGTTAATGGAATATGAGTCCCTGGACAATTATTTTAAACAATTCGCCAACAGGAGAATCCATCACGAAGGAGTGGTAAACGAGATCTTCCACCAGCTCAACCACACTATTCAACCAAAGTGGATCAAGGTCGTAGCGGAATTCGAGCCTCGAAGCGGGGTAAAAGCCACAGTAGAGAAAAGATCAAAATAGTGATAACTGATACCAAGTTTACTAATTCATCCTCAACTCATCCTCAGTTCTACACTTGCTTTTATTGCTCTAGCAATCCTTCGATCTCTTTGTAGATCTGGGAGTCCTTGAACAGGAATTGTTTTGCCGCTCCTGAAGGGCAGGTGGCTACACAGGTCCCGCATCCTCTGCACAGGGCTTCATTAACTACTGAAACACCTTTCTCTTCGTCGTAGTATATGGCGGTGAAGGGGCATACTGTAATGCACTGCTGACAGCCCGCACACTTCTCTTCAGAGATGGTTGCTACGTTGGGCTCCAGCTCGATAAATCCTTTGCTGATGAGGGATAACACTTCTCCGGCAGCGGCTTCTGCTTGAGCCACGGTATCCGGTATATCCTTGGGACCGTGGCAGGCTCCCGCAATGAACACACCCTCAGTCGAGGTGGAGATGGGGTCCAGCTTGATGTGTCTCTCCATGAACCATCCACCTGTTGTAGTTGACAGCTTCAGCATGTTGCCCAGCTTGCCAGTATCTTTTGCCGGTTCAAGCCCTACTGACAACACCACCATGTCCACCGGTATCCTCCGCACTTCGCCCAGAAGAGTGTCCTCTGCAATCACTACGAGCTTCCCTTCTTCTTCCTCTTCTCTGGTTATGTCCGTTACTTCGGCAACCTTGCCCCTGATGAAGTAGACATCGTCTTCCATTACTCTTCTGTAGAACTCTTCGTAGCCCTTACCCGCAGCCCTAATGTCAATGTAGAAGTTGTATATTTCGGCGTCGGTCCTCTCCTTCATCAGGTGGGCCATCTTGATGGAGTACATGCAGCACACTTTGGAGCAGTATTCATTGTGGTTCTTGTCCCTGCTCCCTACGCAGTGGATTATGGCTACACTCTCCGGCTTCTCTCCGTTGGAAAGTAGAACTTCCCCATCCGTGGGTCCAGTGGTGTTGAGCATTCGCTCCATCTGTAATGAAGTGTAAACATTATCGTAAATCCCGTATCCGTATCGGGGCATTTTTGAGGGGTCGAAGGCGCTATACCCAGTGGCAGTTAAGATACTGCCTACTTCGATCTCCTCAATTTCTTCTTCCATATCGAAGTCTATGGCATCCCACTCACACACATCCTTGCAGAAACCGGGACACTTCCCCTTGAAATTGAGCGAGACGCTCGGCCTGCCCGATCAACTCGTCGATCACGCGT
>JAWODI010000035.1:0-132907 GCA_046483365.1 Archaeoglobaceae archaeon
ACTCATTACGCCGGAATGGTTGACGATAACGGTCATGTCAACTTTTACGACGGAAAGATGCGGGTTATCACTCCTGAAGGTAAGGAGCAGGCCCTATTCGATGCCCATGATTACTCTGACCACATTGCAGAGCACAGCGAGGAGTGGAGCTACATAAAGTTCCCCTATCTCAAGAATGTGGGCTGGAAAGGGATCGTAGATGGTCCTGATAGTGGAGTGTATAGAGTGAACTCTCTTGCCAGGCTCAATGTAGCGGATGGCATGGCCACACCAATAGCACAACAGGCATATGAGAACTTCTACGACTTCTTCGGTAAGAAGCCGGTCCACAACTTGCTGGCATACCATCTGGCAAGGCTGGTAGAAATAATGTATGCCGCCGAAAGGACATACGAGCTTGCTGTAGATAAAGAGATTACCAGCAGAGATGTCAGGACCAATACCAGTAAGGCTAAAGGTGAAGGTGTTGGCGTAGTAGAAGCACCCAGAGGGACTCTCTACCACCACTATACTACTGACAAGAAGGGAATAACCCAAAAGGTCAACCTCATTGTAGCTACAGTCCAGAACAATGCCGCCATAAACCTGTCCATAAAGAACGCTGCCCAAAACCTGATAAATAGCGGCGAGCCGGACGAGAAGTTGCAGAACAAGGTGGAAATGGCTGTGAGAGCTTATGACCCTTGCCTGGCATGCGCCAGCCATAAGCTGCCCATTAACGTCAAATTGCACAGAATATGAATATTGATTATGAATCCAATATGATACTGGTACTGGGACTGGGAAATCCTGTTCTCTCTGATGATGCCATTGGATTGCGTGTGGTGGAAGCCCTCCAGAATAGGGAATTGGATGGAGTGGATGCCAGAGAGGGTTCCAGTGACCTGGACATTTTCGAGGGGCTAACTTCTTATGAATACGTCATTTTTGTTGACGCTGTAGAATCCGGTGGGGAACCAGGGACCGTCTATGAGGCTTCTTTAAGCCAGATAGAGCCGAAGCTTAGTACCCACAACTTCGACTTGAACCTCGTAAAATACCTTGAATCTGTGGAGGGTGGTGGACCTCAGGTAATTCTGCTTGCCGTGGAGGCCGGGGACATCCAGACCATCTCGGAAAAATGTACTCCAGAGGTAGAAGAGGCAATTTCCAAAATTTTAAATACTGTGGAAACTCTTTCTATGAAATTGAATTATCAGAATCAACAAAAAGTTTAAAAAGCAACTCATCCCAAATATTTGGACCGAATCATGATTAAGAAAAGACTACGACAAAAAACAACTCGAGGTGTATAGATGATAAAGCTGGTCGAATTGCTTCTAACCGCAGAACTCTATAATAAGAATGAGAACCTTTCGGAGGACGACATCCCCAAAAACATGAGGAAAGTGCTCTACAACAACAAAGGAATAAAAAGACCCCTGATAATTAAGCTGGACATGGCTCAAGAATACTGTGGAGACCTCAAAGAGGCTAAAAAAGTCCCTTTTATCGATTACAACACTTTCAACAAACAGTACACACTGACCTCCTTCGATGTTGCCGCCAAATGGTTTGTAGAGAATGCGGGTGAAGAGGAGATAGAAAAAAATCCTGTTCTTGCTTATTATTTCGAGAATTATGACTCTCTGGGCGTCTCTTATGAGAAATCAAAGCAGAAGAACGCTCCCAAACACAGCGACCGCGAATGGCTGAGGAATGCATTGGCTGATATGGAGAAGAATGAGGACACGGCTCAGATGCTTGGTCTGGTTAGGGTTTTCTCTCCAGAGGATATTAAAGCCAACTTCAGTGAGATCGCTCTGGATTCAAGTCAGGTTGACGAGATCAAGAAGATCAATATCGCCCTCAACGAGAGAGGCTTTTTAAGAAGAATTGGAATGATAGACATCGGGAAATTGCTGTTCATTGGTCCCCCTGGAACGGGTAAGACCACCACCGCAAGGTCACTGGGAAGGGAGATCGGACTTCCTCTGGTAGAAGTTAAATTATCCATGATCACTTCTCAATTCCTGGGTGAGACCTCCAAGAACATTGAGAAAATATTCGAAATATCCAAGAGGCTCAATCCCTGTATCCTGTTCATAGACGAGTTCGATTACGTGGCCAAAACCCGTACCAGTGACGAGCATGCTGCAGTGAAGAGGGCAGTGAACACCCTGTTAAAATCCATCGACGAAATAAACCTAGTGGAAGACGGCGTTATCCTTATTGCCGCTACAAACCACCCCAACCTGCTCGATTCTGCAGTATGGAGAAGGTTCGACAAGATAGTGGATTTTCCCGAGCCCTCAGACGTGATGAGGAAGAAGATATTCGAGCTGGTACTATCTAAAGTCCCCGGCAACTACGAGATCGAGGAGCTGGCAGAGTTAACCGATGGATTCACGGGGGCTGAGATAAACCTGGTGGTCCGAGAGGCAGTATTAAGAGCTCTCCTCAAAAAAGAGCATAAGGTCGACCATGAAGACCTCATGAACGCCATTGATGATGTGAAGGCAAGATCCAACCTCAAATATTCTTTTGCCAAATGAAGGTTATACTGCTGGGCACAGGTGATTCTCCAGGAACGCCAGTAATAGGATGCCACTGTAGGACCTGCGAAGACGCCAGAAAGAACGGATGGGAAAGAAGGAGGTTTTCAGTTCTCGTCCAGAACGGCACCAAGAACATGATCATTGACACTTCACCGGACCTCCGGAATCAGCTTTTGCTCACCGGAGTTGATAGGGCAGACGCGGTTTTCTGGACCCACTGCCATTACGACCATTTTTCAGGTTTTGGAGATTTTTACAGGGTGCAGAGAGATGTAAACGTCTATTCCTCCCCTGAGGTTCACCAGGAGATTGAAAAATACATGGAATTCATGAAATACAAAAGAACAGAAGTGGAGAGCTATCAACCCATAAACCTCTTTGACATTGAATTCACCCTTCTGGATGTAAACCATCCACCCCTGAGACGGAGCCACGGCATCAAAATAGAATACGATGAATTCAAAGTGATCATCAGTGGTGACACGAATACCGAAATACCGCCCAAAAGCCTGGCAGAGATGATGAACCCCGATCTGTTCATTGTGGAAGCATTAGCACCCGAAAACTACAGGTTCAGGAAACACATGAACTCTAAGGAAGCTATGAATCTGGCAAAGAAGATAAACGCCAATAAAACGGTATTGACCCACTTAGGACACTTCTTTCCTCCTCACAACGAAGCAGTGAAAAAATATCCAGTAGGCAGAGATTTCCAGTGCTTCTCCTTCGGCCAGGATGCGGAGCTGAACGAATTCATTTGACTGAATAACTAATATTTCGTATTGCTGGATATGAAAGCGCTTGGTCTGGATATCGGTGGGGCGAACCTCAAATTGAGCTGTGAGGACCACAGTGAAATAACCTATTTTCCTCTGTGGAACAGGTATTCAGAGTTAGAGCAGAAATTAAAGGATATTAACACTAAATTTCATCCCCAAAAGGTGGGGGTGGTGGTCACTGCTGAATTAGCTGACTGCTTTAACAGTAGAGCTGAAGGGATAAAAACCATATTCGGTGCAGTTCGAAATGCCTTCCCATGCGAGGTCCTGTTCCTGGATATCAAGGGGGATTTACAGCTTTTTGAGGGCATTAGCAATCCCCATATGTTCTTTGCCTCCAACTGGGTAGCCACCGCTAATTTTCTTTTATCAGAGGGTTGGCAGGATTTTATTCTGGCTGATATGGGCTCCACCACTACTGATCTCATCCCGGTTACCCATGGGATAATGGCAAAAAGAGCGGACCATGACAGGCTTAAGAGAGGGGAGCTTTTTTACTGCGGGGTGTTGAGAACTCCCGTCTTTCACACTCTACCGCAGTTCGATGTACCTCTAATCCCTGAATACTTCGCCATCAACGGTGACGCATTCGTTGTAACAGGAGATCTGGCTCCCCACGATTACACGTGCGACACCCCCGACGACAGGGGAAAGAGCAGAGAAGAGTGTATGTCCAGGTTGGCCAGAACGGTCTCTCTGGATGTAGAGGGAAATGAGGAATACATTGGGGACCTAGCTCTGGCGGTTAAAGAAGAGGTCATCAATAAGACAGGTCAAATGATGGAGAAAGTGGCATCGGAGAACATGTTGAACAGGGTTTTAGGGTGCGGTGTAGGAGAATTCATTCTCCACAAAGCAGCACTCAAGGCTGGATTAGAGTATTTACCACTAAAGAACTACTACCCCTGCACCGACCTGTTCCCCGCTTATGCCGTCTCCAGGCTGGTGGCAAATGAAAGAGGAGAATAGAGTAGTGGTCAAATTGGGGGGCAGCTGTTCTTCCCGCCTACAAGAGTTAATTCTGGATCTGAAAGAGTGTGCTGAACGTGGAGGTGTAGATATTCTAATTATTCCGGGTGGGTGGGTCTTTGCCGATTTAGTCCGGAAATTAGAGGTCGATGATACCACAGCCCACTGGATGGCGGTTAAAGCAATGGACCTCTACGGAAATTACATATCTTCTTACGGGGCCGATACCATAGAGCCTTCTCAATTCGGTTTTAATATTTCTGGCGTCAATGTTCTCCTTCCTTACAGGCTGTTAAGGAAATATGACGAACTCAACCACTCCTGGGAAGTTACTTCCGACAGCATAGCCTTATGGGTGGCCCATAAACTTGGTTTTAAAGAGATCGTAAAGCTCACAGATGTGGATGGTGTGCTGGTCAACGGAAGACTTGTGAAGGAGATAGAGGCAGAGAATGTTGCCCGATTGAAGACCTGCGTTGACGGATACTCTCCTGCTTTGATGCAGGAATTCGGTGTGGATATGTTCGTCTGCAATGGTTTGAAGGGGAGGGTAAAAGATTATATATTGAGAGACAGAGCGGAAGGAACACGAATAAAAGCTCATAAATACTAAAATAAAGGATAAAAAATGGAAAGGAGGTATATCATGGAAGTATATAGTTGTGTATCATGTGGAGAGAACCTCTTCGGAACGAACTTCGTTAAGCTCCCCTGCCCATCCTGTGGTGAGGCAGTTTACAGGTGCAAGAGGTGCAGAAAGCTTTCCAACTCATATAAATGCGGTAACTGCGGATTTATCGGCCCATAACAAGATAAATGAGATAATTGAATAGACAAGGATAGAGGTGATATAGTGGGAGAAGTAGTAATGAAGTTGAAGGTCATGCCGGTTGATGTTAATACCGATCTGGAGAAGATCAAAGAGCAGATCGTTAACACAGAGGAAGTGGATATTCGAGACTCTGGGGTACAGCCCATTGCCTTCGGCCTGAATGCCCTGGCAATTGCTGCTGTGATGCCCGATGAAGAAGGGATAAGTGATAAGTTCATTGAGAGTATCCAGAACATCGACGGAGTGGAGAACGTAGAAGTAGAATCCGTTGAGCTGCTTTAAGCAGAGATAAACCGATAAGAAATATTGATGAAACCCACCAGAATTGTCACACCCCCTCTAGGAGCCAACGCCTACCTTCTGAGCAAGGCTCTGATCGACGTGGGGGGAGACACCCAATTTATTTTGAATAAACTATCTCAAGAGATTAAGGAACTGGACTACCTGTTTTTAACCCATGCTCATTTCGACCACGCTTCTGCTGCTGCCGATGTGCAAAAGATAGGCTGCAAAGTGGTCATGCACCAGCAGGAATACGAGCTGTTGAAATCCAATATGTCGTCCCAGTTCTTCGCCCGTTTGGAGCCCGATGTACTGGTGGAGGGTAATGAGGTCTTTGAGGTAGGTGAATTTAAGCTAAAAGTGATCCACACTCCGGGCCACACCTCAGGCAGCATCTGCCTGTATGAGCCAGAGCAGAAATGGCTGTTCAGCGGGGACACCGTTTTCCCCCACGGCAGCTTCGGCAGAGTGGACTTACCGGGGGGGAGTGCTTTTCAACTGGTGAAATCTCTTCAAACCCTTTCCGAAATGGATGTGGAGATGATATACCCCGGGCATGAAGACCCGGTTGAGAATGGCAACCATATTTCTGACTCCTTAAGAATGGCCAGGGAGTTCCTTATCTGAACACTCTGAACAAGTCATGTCTATATCGTGTTGAAGAAATCCTTTCTTTGGAGTGATCAATAGCTCGTAAAAAAGCATAAACCTAAAATAGATCATAAGTCTAAATCGGAAGTAGAATACGGCTTCAAGATCGAAAAATCGAAAAAGGGCAGAACGAGATAGAGATAGAGATAAAATGGAAAAAGTGAATAATTACTATAAGTAAGTTCTCAGAGCTTTGTCCAAGGTACTTATTTGTGTCCTGGAGTAGCGGCTATGGCTACTCGGCAACAACTGCAGTTCCAAAACAGCAGACCATGAGCATTCCCTCTCTCATCTCTTCGTAATCGATTGTAACTCCCACTACGGCGTTCCCTCCGTTCTCTTTGGCTCGTTCCGCCATTTCGTTGACGGCTATTTCTTTGGCTTTGTTCAACTCCTTCTCATATGCTCCTGACCTGCCACCTATAACATCTCTTATTCCCGCAAAGACGTCTTTGAAGACGTTGGCACCCAGGATGGCTTCACCGCTCACTATTCCTTTATAATCCACTATCTTCTTTCCTTCTAGAGTTGGAGTCGTGGTCACGATCATTCTATATCACCTCACCACCGAATTCAGTAGAGTTATATTAACCTTTTTTTCTCCAAAGACCTTAAAGCCTCTATTTTTATTGCAGTTCATTTTGGATGTTTATGATCAGGGACAAACCAGTAGACCAAATCATAAAAGTGCCTGCAGGGTCCACAGGGCCAGCATTCCTATTGCGATGGTAGCCAGCATATTCCTGGTACGCCATGCCACTATTGCAGCAAGTGCTCCCGCAAACAGCTTTTCGTTTCCCGCTTCTATAGCCAGAGAGCTGTCCACATATACAATGGAGGGAACTACGAGGGCAGTAAGGACTGCTGGCGGAACGAAGCGGAGCGCCCTTTCTACATTGGGTGGTACTTCGCTCAATTTCCCCATAAGAAAGATGAAGGACAATCGGAGTAAGAATGTTCCAATTCCAGCGGCAATAAATATCAGCCATATGGTATTCGTTCCGTATTCCATCATCTGGACCACCACCAGTCGGCAGCAGCACCTGATGCCATAGCTATCAATGCAGCAGTTATCAGTCCCAAATTATATGGGAGCTCGGCAGCCGCTATTGCCACGATCCCCGCTACTAGCGCAGTGAGCTTGCTGGCTCTTCCTTCAAGATTGGGGACCAGTAAGGCCATAAAAGTGAGTGGCACGGCAAATTCCAGTGATAGACCCTGAGGTAGGTTGGAGCCAACCATTACTCCCAGGATCGTGCCAGTTTGCCAGGTGAACCACAGAATGAACGCCGCTCCCAGATAATACCAGGTCTTATCTCTTTTCCTCCGGCGGAACTCGGTGATGGAGACTGCATAAGCCTGATCTGAGAGAATATAGGCGCTTATCCCCTTCCAGAAGGTACTGAGGTCTCTTAAGTAAGGAGCAAGAGATGCGCTGTACATGGTGAATCTGAGGTTGACGATAAGAGCCGTCAGCACCACCACCGGCACAGGTGCGGTATTGCTCATGAGCTCTATCGCCGCCAGCTGCGAGGCCCCGGCAAACATAATGAAGGACATGGCTATCGCCTGTAGGGGGTCGATCCCTACATTGACCGCCGTCACCCCCACTATCATAGAGAAAGGTAAAACACCCAGCAGTATGGGTGACAAGTCCTTTACGCCCTTGAAGAATTCGTCTCTCGTCATAGGTCAACCTCTTTGCTCAATTGTTATGGATGGATAGTCTTGAAGTCAAAAGTTAAGTTAAGGTTAACTGAAAAGGTATCTCAGCTTCAAAATTAAAGCACCAGAACGGCTGCAGCCACTACGGTAGTATTGTCCCTTACTTCAGCCTTTTCGGTGATATTGAAGGTTCTTGCCGGTTTTATGCCATAAGCGGTTTCGAGCATCTCGGCGGCCATCTTCTCCGAATAATGGCCTTCCTCATCCTCTCCTCCGCCTTCGTTGCAGTCGCCACTGTATTCCGATATGTAGCCGTGATGGATGTCATCCTCGGGGACGGCTGTACCGATGCTGGCAAAGATCTTTTTTCCCTGCTCGCTGCTTGTCTTGCGGGCTATCACACAAAAGAGGATCTGACCGGGGTTGAGCGTGTTCAATCCGCTTTCCAGGTCCACCATCTCACACCCGGGAGGATAGATGCTGCTTACAGGGACCAGATTGAATTTGTGGATGCCGGCATCCCTCAAAGCCAGCTCGAAGCTCACCAGAGGATCCCTATGTCTTCCTGTACCGGATGTGAAGAATATCTTCTTGGGCGTAAGCAGGTCATTTGGATTCGCTTCGCTGGGTTCGCTCCTTCCTGAATGCTGCATTTCCGGCAGCAGGGAATCGGTGTTGGTTAGTCGGTGCATCAACTAATAGTTTAATATTCGATATTTAAGTATTTTCTCTCCAGTTATAGTTATCAACTTTTTGAGTTGATCACAGCCTACAACCAGTTCTTTTTACTTAAAGTAATCACCAGATGACTCTATTGCTCTCGCCACCAGCAATGAAGTGTTCTTGACATCTTCGGGATGGATAACTTCCACCGGGCTGTGGATGTATCTGGAGGGAATGCTGACCACACCGGTGGGTATGCCCGCCTTGGTAAGATGAATGGCCGTTGCATCAGTAGTTCCTCCTTCTGCAACCTCCATCTGATGAGGGATCTGATTTTTCTGTGCGGAAGTTCTCAACCACTGGAGTATTTTCCTGGATGCGATCAATCCTCTGCCTGAAGCATCTGCAACCGTAATGGCGGGACCTTCGCCCAGTTTTATATCCATGAATGCAGAATCTCCTCCAGGGAAATCTGTTGCTACGCAGACATCGATAGCTATTGCAGCATCTGGCTCTAAGGCAAATGCAGAAGTCCTTGCTCCTTTTAACCCCACTTCTTCTTGCACGGTTCCCACAGCGTAGATGGTGGAATTGGTCTTGGCCTGCTTTACAGCCTCTATCATCCCCACAATCCCTGCTCTATCATCAAATGCTTTTCCGGTGACCTTCTCACCCAATGGGGCCATTTGGCGGTCCAGAGTTATAGTGGTTCCTACCTCAACCCCCATCTCACCGGCTTCTTCCTTGGAGGTAGCTCCTATGTCTATGAACATGTCCTTGATCTCCACAGCTTTCTTCTTCTCTTCATTTTTCATCAGGTGAGGAGGTTTAGAACCAATGACCCCGTAGACCTTGCCATTATCACCATGGAGAATAACTCTTTGCCCTAAAGCCAGTTGATCGAACCAGCCTCCAATAGGAGCAAATCTGATAAAGCCTTTGTCGTCGATGAATTTGACCATGAACCCTATTTCATCCATGTGGGCCGCCAACATCAGTTCTGGACTGGAACCATTCTTTGTGCAGATCATATTGCCCATGCTGTCAACTCTGATCTCGTCGACATGATCTTCAAGCTCTTTCTTGATGATCTCCCTTATTTCGTCCTCATAACCACTAATTCCGTGGGAATTACTGAGTTTACTATTTAACTTGAAAAATTCGTCATCCATTTCCATTTTTACAACTCCTTCCAACTTGAGTAAAAATGTTTCCTTTTTAGTGCCTCACTCCAGAACAGCATGTCTGCTCAATAGATCTTCTTCTGAGGGTTTTCCTCAGCCTTTGCAACGTATCCGTTCTACCACACTCACGACGAAAATACATCCGGCGTTATCTATTTCCTTTATGAAACTCCGGATTTGATGATGGCTTATCGAAGATAAAGAACCAGAGCCTGCAGGACCCAAGAGCCTATCAGATTTTGAAAAGACGCCGCAATAGAGACTTGCAAGCAGAAGAAAATCCTAAATATTTTGGGGTAACCTCCTCTTCATGAGAAAAGAGAGCGGGCTGATACTTGCCCTTGACGTTATAGATAAGCAAGACGCCATAAAGATAACTGAAGAAGTTTCTCATCACTTTGATGCTATAAAGGTGAACTTCCCCCTCATCCTCTCCTCAGGACTCGATGTTATTGGCCAACTCGCCGAATTTAAGCCCGTTATAGCCGATTTCAAGATCGCAGATATTCCCTATACTAGCTCTTTAATATCTCACCTTGCTTTCAAGGCAGGAGCGTCGGCAGTCATAGTCCACGGGTTCACCGGGAACGATACTATTAATGCGGTGATAGACTCCGGTAAACAGTTCAACGGTGAAGTCTATGTGGTTTCAGAGCTGAGCAGCAAAGGAGGTAAGGATTTTTTCCCTTCTGTAGCCGACAAAATAGTGGAGATGGCTATGGACCTCGGATGCAACGGTATTATCGCCCCGGCCACAAGGGTGGAAAGAATTGCTCACTATCGTAAAATGAGTGAAGAGCTGACCATAATCGCTCCCGGCATCGGTGCCCAGGGAGGAAATGTTGAAGAAGCCATTAAGGCTGGTGCAGACTTTGTTATCCTGGGCAGAAGCATTTATCGTTCAGCAGACCCTCAGGGTGCCGCCAATGATTACGCCAACAGGATTAAGCAAATTTTAAAAAATGAATAGGACTTATTAGACCATGAGCGACACTTTACCTCAAGAGATCAAGTTCACCAAGATGCACGGAAACGGCAACGATTTTGTCCTTATAGATGAGTTCTCCGGAGAGATAGTCCCCGAAGACTTAAAGCCCAGGTTGGTTGAGGCAGTCTGCGATAGAAGATTTGGGGTGGGGGCTGACGGTCTGATCTTCATCCAGCAGTCAACTAAGGCTGAGGCTCGATTCCATTTCTTCAATAGTGACGGTAGTATAGCCGAGATGTGTGGAAACGGTATTAGATGCTTCGCCCGATATGTAGTAGAGAGCGGCTATGCTCCCCCGAAATTTTCAGTAGATACACTGGCAGGGACTAAAGAGTTAGAAGTCAGCACTGAGAACGGAGTTTACTGGGTAAAAGTGGATATGGGAGAACCTTTATTTGAAAGCGACAACATACCCGCTCAGGATACGGGTGGTAGTGTGTGGAAAGAGACTTTTAACATTAATGATGGGGTGGAAGCTTATGCCGTAAATACGGGAGTGCCTCATGCGATCGTGTTTAGAGACGATCTGGAGGGAAAAATCACTTCTATCGCCAGAGAGATCAGGTACAGCAACCTCTTTCCAGATGGAGCGAATGTGAATTTCGTGAAGGTCATCTCGGAAGAAGAAATAGCCATCAGGACCTATGAAAGGGGAGTAGAGGATGAAACACTTAGCTGCGGAACGGGAGGCGTGGCCGCAGCAGTAATGGCTCACAAGCTGGGTCTGACGTCAAACTCCATAAAGGTGAGAACAAAGGGCGGCCCTTTAGTAATCGATATTGGAGAGCGTACCTATATGACGGGTAGTGCCTCCAGAGTGTTCGACGGGACATTATGGACTTCGGAATTGAGTTTGAATTCAAATTCAAGTTTGGACAGATATGAAAGTTGAGTTTTCCAACAGAGTTGTGCTTTCCGCCATGGCCGGAATAAATAATGCGGAATTCTGCAAACAGCATCCCGTCGGGCTTGCTGTTTTAGGGGGGTTCAATGCCGATGATGCTTCCAATTCAGCTGCTGAAGAGGTCGTAAAGAGGGGGAGAAAAGAGTTCGTTCTTGACGACCCGCGAAAAGGAATAGAGCAAGAAGTCAGGTCCCTCCGGGAGTCCAACAAGAATTTCGCCTTAAATATCAGGTCAGCTCACTTGGACGGTTATTTAATGACAGCAGAGATCGCGGAGAGATACGGGGGCTTGCTGGAGATCAATGCCCACTGCAGGCAGCCCGAATTCATGGATATCGGGTGCGGTCAGTGGTTGATGTATCATCCCCAGGAACTTGCCTCAGTGATAAAAGAGATCTCCCACACAGCTGATGTACCTGTAGGTGTCAAGATGAGAGGAGGTATCTCAGGAGTGGATTATCTACAGCTTTCGAAGATTCTCAAGAGCAGTGGGTGCAGTTTCATTCACCTGGATGCCATGATCGAAGGTGGAGGGTGCGACCTGAAGTTGATATCCAGGCTGGCCAAAGAGAATTTTGTTATAGGGAATAATTCAGTATCAAATATTGCCAGCGCGGAAATGATGCTGGTCAGTGAAGCAAAACTGGTTTCAGCCGCCAGATCCCCTCTAAGGGACAGCCAATTCTTTGAGAGACTTCTGGAATCAGATGAGTTGAGAGAGCCATTAGAAGTCGAGTTTAATTAGGCTGACTATACTTACTAAAATTCGGAGAGGGTCTTTTGTTCCTTTCTGTAAGTCAGATTGGAGAGTCTTACTCCTGCCCGGCGAATCTCTATCCCTGGATTTTCAGCTAAAAAATCTTCAAGTAGTTGTTCTATGACTTCCTGCGCCCTGGTCGTGTCGCCCGTCTGTTGAACGGTTTCACTCCTGGTATGGGTCTTGAGATGAGTGTCAATGACTATTAATGATACGGTGCGGAAGAACACTTTCTTTTGCTCTACCTTATCTCTCATATCCCCTATCAGCTCATTGAGCTTTTCCATTATCAATCGAGTGTCTCGGGTGTTCTGTTTGAGGGTCCCTATTCTGGAGACCTGCTGGGCGGTGGTAGGCTCTACGGGGGAGTTATCTATACCCTGCGCCCTTTCATGCAACATCAACGCCTTATTCTTTCCCAGCTTCTCCTCGAGTTTTACAAGAGAGTAGCGGGCGAGGTCATCTACGGTCTCTATACCCATGTCGTTGAGGATGCCAGCGGTCTTCTTTCCGATGCCGTGCAATTTAGTCAAGGGCATTCTGGCAAGAAACTCTTTCGCCTCCTGAGTTTTTACGGTTGTCATTCCATCGGGCTTCCGGTGCTCGGACGCCATTTTGGCCATGAATTTGTTAAAAGAGATGCCCACGGAGCAGGTAATCCCTTCCCGCTCCTTTATTCTATCTTTTATTCTTTTACCTACTTTCTGGGCTTCCTTCCAGTCATCTGCCCTGCCCGTGATGTCCAGGTAAGCTTCATCCACACTGACCTGCTGGACCGTGTCCGATTCCTTTTCCAGAATTTCCATGATCCTCTGAGAGACTTCTTTATAATACTCCATGTCCACCGGAAGGAACACCACGTCATGACCTTTTGCCAGACTCTTCGCCCTCTTTATGGATATGCCTGCTTTGATCCCCAGCTCCCTGGATTTATAATTTGCAGTGCTCACTGCTCCACTATCCTCAGATCTTCCAGAATAAACACAAACAACTATAGGTTTCCCCTTGATCTCCTCATTCCTGAGCTCTTCAACCGAAGCGTAGAAGGAGTCGAGGTCAACGTGAAGTATTATCCTGTCCATCTCGAATAACTGGTGATAAGAATTTAATAAATATTAACCGATCAGCAAGTAGAACAAGATCAGGTGTATAAATTTGAGCAAAAGGAGAAGAGCAGAGAACACGCCTCAAGTCGGTGTGGGAGTAATTATCAGGAATGATAATCAGGTATTACTGGGTAGGAGGAAAAATACGCATGGAGAAGGTACCTGGAGCTTTCCAGGAGGGCATCTGGAGTTCAATGAAGAAATAGAAGATTGTGCCAGAAGAGAGGTGTGGGAAGAAGTGGGGATCTCCATCAAGAACATCAAACATGCTGCTTTCACCAACGACATTTTCCATCAAGAGGAGGAGCACTACATTACGTTGTTCGTATTATGTGATTACGATTCTGGAGAAGTAAGGGTAAAGGAGCCTCACAAGTGTGAGGAATGGAAGTGGTTTGATTGGAATGCCCTTCCCCGACCCCTGTTCCTTCCCATCCAGAACCTTTTGAAACAAAACTATGAGGTCTTTTGTGAACATCAGAGCCGATGACCTTGTTATGATAGCCCTTCATCCGAAGATGGAAAAGGGATCGTGCTCAGGTATTATGAGATCACAGGACAATCAACAGAACCCGAGATCGATCTTTTTGATCTTTTTACAGAACCGAAAAAGGTCGTGAAGACCGACTTGCTGGAAGATGACACTAGAGAATTGACTTTGACTAACAGGGAACTGATTATTGGGTCCTACCCAGGGTTGTTAAAAAATGGACATTGATGAGGTTATTAAATGAAAAACTTTTTTTTATAGATGGTCAACAAGCAACATGAATTTTACAATAATCAGTGTGGGTAACGAGCTTTTGAGCGGAGATATTGTCAATTCCAACTCCGCTTACATCGCCCACAAGCTAACCCATTCTGGTCATAAGGTTATAAAAATGGTCACTATTCCAGATGTAACCGATATTATAGCCGCAGAGGTATCTCAGGCCAGCCAGAATGCCGACCATGTGATAGTCACCGGAGGATTGGGAGTTACCCACGATGACGTCACCACCGAGGGGATATCCAAGGCGACCAACAGGGAATTAAAGATAAATGATGAAGTTCTATCTTTTTTAAGGACCAGAATGAGGAATGAAGAGGCTATGGAGAGCATGGCAACCATCCCTGAGGGTTCAAAAGCGGTCAATAACGTAGTGGGAGCAGCTCCCGGATTTATCGTTGACAATATCTCTGTAATGCCTGGAGTTCCAGAGGAGATGAAATATATTCTGGACAAATTACTCCCCCAATACGGGTCTTATAACTACTTTGAAGACAGATTGATGGTCAAGGGCTACGAAGATAAGATCATGGAGAAGATGAACTCAATAGTTGACGAGTTCGAGGATGTGGAGGTCGGTTCTTATCCCAAGCCGGGATACATAGTTATAAAGTTCTCCGGCGAAGATGAAGAGAGAGTTAAAAAAGCTAAAGAAAAGCTGGAGAGCATGATAAAATAGCTTTAAGGTGTAGAATGAGACCATACATTTTTATTAACATTGCATCCAGTGCCGATGGGAAGATAAGCGACCAGAACAGAGCTCAGATCAAGATATCCTGTGAAGAGGATGCCGGAAGAGTTGATAGGCTGAGAGCATCAAGCGATGGCATTATGGTGGGTATCGGTACAGTGCTGAGTGACAACCCCCGATTGACCGTAAAAAGTGAAAAACTTCGGGAAGAGAGGGTATCTCAGGGCAGACCCCCCAATCCCACCAGAATAATCGTGGACAGCAAGTGCAGAGTGCCTCTGGATTCTCAGGTGCTCGACTATGGTAACTCAACGATCGTGGCGGTATCCGAAAGAGCAGAAAAGAAAAGAATTGAGGAGATCTCACATAAGGCTGATGTGGTGATCACGGGTAAAGAGAGGGTAGACCTATCCGGACTCGCTGCAAGGCTCTTTGAACGGGGGATAGGTAAATTGATGGTGGAGGGTGGTGGAAAGCTCAACCACGGTTTGCTCTCCGAAAGATTGGTGGACGAGGTCATTATCTATTACGGTAACATCATAATTGGAGATGGTCCTACTCCCGTGGACGGTAAGTCGTTCTACACTCCCCTCCAGCTCGAATTGAAGGAAATGAAAAGAGTGGGAGAAGGCCTGGTGGTGAAGTGGCGTTGTTTATGAACTAAGCGCCTCCATGTTGTTTCAAGTGATATAGATAGAACTTACATGGTGTAAAAGCTTTTGTAGGCGATATCACTAATAAAGAAACTCTTAAAGAGAGTATGAGTGGTTGTGACCAGTTAGTGCATCTTGCGGGCAACGCTTCTTTCTGGGAGTTAGGATATTCGCTGTAGTTGGGTCGTTTATGAGTCATGACGTTAAGACACTTATTAAAATCACCATAAAAGGGCAGTGATTGCTTTCAATTATCATTCTATCTTTTCAAGAACTAAATGCCCTCTATCTATTTTCCACCGGACATTATCACCTTTCTTGATACCCATGCTCTCAGCAAGAACAACCGGAATAGTAACCTTTAACTGTCCACCAGACTCATGTACTTTATACGACTTCATGAATATAATCCTATTTATAAGGTTATAAATCTTGCTATTTTCTTCCTAAATAGGGGGTATTTTAGTTATCTTATGAGCTTTCATGAAAATGATTACCATTTTATCCTTCCCTTGAACAAAAAGAAAAATATTATTAAGTGGTAGCATTTCCAAACTGGAATATGACAGTATATGTAGTTGGACATAAAAGCCCGGACACGGACTCTGTTGCTTCTGCTATTGTGATTTCCCATTTGTGGAACCAGTGGAAAGAAACAGGGAAGATGAACGACATAATGGAGATTGATGATGATGCAGTGCCTGCAAGACAGGGAGAAATAAGCTCTGAGACAGAATTTGTTCTTAATAAATTCAACTTTGGCGTACCGGAGACGATGACCGATGGTGCAGGCAAGAAAGTGATCCTAGCTGACCACTCCGATAGGAGTCAGTCGCTGGATAACCTGGATCAGGCAGAAATCCTGGCCATCTTCGACCACCACAAGATCGGTGACGTTTCAACACCAAATCCCATACTCTTCGTGAACCTGCCCGTCGGCTGCACCATGACCACACTAAAGATCCTCTACGATATGACAGGGATTGACGTTCCACCAGGGATCGCCGGACTAATGCTCTCCGGTATCGTCAGTGACACCGTAAACTTCAAATCCGTCACCACCACCGAGAAATGCAAGAAAACAGCCAAAGAACTCGCCAGCAAAGCAGGGTTGGACGACATGGAATCTTTCGCCATGGAAATGTTCAAAGCCAAATCGGACGTCGCAGGAAAATCCGCAGAAGAACTCGTATACAGAGATTACAAGGACTTCGACATGAACGGTAAGAAGGTCGGCGTAGGTCAACTGGAGCTGGTCAGCCTGGATATGATCGAAGACAGGAAGGACGAGCTCTACAACGAAATATCCAGGATCAAGAACGAAGGCGGATACCACAGCATCTTCTTAATGCTAACGGACATCATGAAAGAAGGTACAGACCTCTTGGCCGTAACCGACGACGCCAGCGTAGTGGATAAAGCCTTTGGTAAATCA
This sequence comes from Archaeoglobaceae archaeon, assembly GCA_046483365.1. Taxonomy (GTDB): domain Archaea; phylum Halobacteriota; class Archaeoglobi; order Archaeoglobales; family Archaeoglobaceae; genus JdFR-22. The sequence goes on from JAWODI010000035.1 coordinate 16,866, forward strand.
CTCGAAGGAAAATCGGCCTGGCTCGACGGAGTAATGAGCAGAAAGAAACAGGTAGTCCCACCACTGCAAAAAGCATTCTAAGTACTTACTTCTATTTTAATTTATATTTTTATAATTATATTACTAATATAAAAATAATAGTTGTATCGATAAGGTTCAAGAGCTGTACTTCTCGTTCTCATCAAATCCGTAGTTGATATCCTGCAGCATTTTCGACGCTAAACCCATGAGGAGCTTGTCATCAGCCACGATCTCCCTGATGAGCATAAGAGAAGCAGATTCTTTGAGCTCGTGACTGCCCACTCCCTCAAGTAAGTTCACCAGCTTTGAAGCCAGTCGATAAATTTCAGCTAATTTAAGTTCATCTTCTTCTTCCAGTTCTATATCATCATCTAAAGCATCGATGATTTCCTCAAATCCAGACATGATAATTCCTTTGTTCTACGGGTTTATAAAAGTTGACTTTTCTAATACATATGTGACCATTTAAGTTTTAACCCTAGGAAACACTTTGTGAAGCTGCCTATAGCCCACCAGTAGTTAATTCTTCCTTTATTGTTCCATAGAATGAGAGCAGAAAACGGTGCCTCTCTTCTGCCAGCAACCTACCGGTCTCAGTCTTCATCTGGTCCCTCAGATGGAGAAGCTTGTTCTCGAAATGGCTTAAAGTATCTTCAACCGTTCTCCCCTTCTCTCCACTGTAGAGAAAAGTTCTAGCAACACCTATGGCGCCCATAGCATCCAGTTTATCGGCATCGCTCAGTGCTCTGGCTTCAGGAGTGTCCGGCTCAACGCCTGAGGTGAAAGAATGAGCTTCTATACAGTGAGCAACCTTCTCCACAAACTCTTGTCCATATCCTGTAAGTATCTCTCTTGCCAACCTCGCTCCCTCGACCGCATGGTTGGATCTGCCTCTGGCTATATCGTGAAGCTCAGCAGCCTTTCTCACCACTTGAACTTCAGCTCCTTCTTGATGGGCTATCCAGACAGCTGTTTTGGTGACCCTTTCCGTATGTCCGTCGTCATGGGAGGCTGTTGAATGCGACATGATAAAACCCCATCACTTCTCAGCTTCTCACATCTCAAGTTCCCCCTATATTAATAGATTATCAGTTCCACTTGCATTTGTTCGTTCTTGTGGTCGGGAAGCTAGAACCTGGTCACATACATACAGATTTATGGCTAATTATGGGGTCTGCATAAGACTTTTATATCCATGAGCAAAATTATCTAATACACATTCGATCGTAATAAAGGTGCGAGCGACCCGCCTTAGCTCAGTGGCAGAGCGTGCGGCTGTAGTTTGTTACTTCTGCCATGCAGAAACCGCATGGTCCCCGGTTCAAATCCGGGAGGCGGGATACCTTTTCAATTTCAAATCCGGGCTATTTTTGTTGTTATAATAACGAATGAAAAGGACATATTTAGTTATTGTTATTATCTTGTTGTATTTTTTGATATTGATATCAAATGGAGAAGTAACCACAGAAAAAGTTAATTATACATTTATAAAAATATGTAATGAGTTATTTTGGCCATTATAGCTGACAAATTAAAAGTTAGTAATCAAACTCAGTAACGGAATTCTGTAAGATAGAATCGATTTCACTTCTTTGTAAATTTAGTAAATAACCTCTCTCAGTTTCCCCTCATCTATGGCGAGCCTGATCTCTCTAGCGATCCTTCTTCCCATGTACATGTTCTCTCCGAAGAGTATGTAGGAGTAGGGGAAAGTGGGTATGCCAACATTGGTCCCTGCCACAATTCTGGCAGATATCTCGAACACGGTCATCTCTGCGTTCTCGTCAAAGACAGCCTCTAAGCAGAATGGTCCCACCATTCCGGGGGCTGCGATGTTCTTGGACTCCTCCACTACGTTTTGGGCGGCTTTGAGGGCCTGGACCAGCAGGCTCTCCCTCAAAACAACGGGAAAATTGCCTACCACAGTATAGCTCAGTAAGGGCTCCGCTTTCAGCTGTTCGCTGGCAGGGATCTTCCCCAGCCCATCTACAGTGGACTCGTACCTGCGATCGACAGCTATTAACTCCACTCTATCCTTTATGGGCGAGTAGAAGAATGCGAAATAGACATTGGCTCCTGTAATATACTTCTGGATATGTGCTTCCTCGACCTCGTTCTCGGTGATCATTCCCTGCTCCACCATCTGTTGGGACTTTTGATAGAAGTCATCCTCATTAGCTGCCAGAAAATAACCTCTACCACCTCTGGCTCCGGGATACTTGACTATCACCAGCCCATCAATATCCTGTGGCTTCTCGTAGGTGTCGGGTAATTTCAGGCCAGCGTCCTTTAACCATTTTCTCTGCATGTCCCTCACTGTCTCCCAGTACATGAGCTCCCTATTGCCGAACACGGGTATCTTTAGCTGCTCAATACTACCAAGGTAGGCGTTAAAAGAGCCGTGGGGGATGAGAATAACGTTATCGTCTATGAGCCTCTTCTGGAGGGTATCATCCAGGAGATCGGGAAAATCGTTTATGGGAATTATCTCGTCGGCCACTTGGAAGGAGTCATAGATTATCCGTTCCTTCTCCCTGCAGATACACACAGTCTCGAATCCCTCATCCTTTGCACCCCTCAAGATGTTGAGAGCAGAATGACTGCCCAAAGTGGCTATCTTGACCTCGTCGCCATATTTACTTATAGTTTGCAGAATCTCTTCCCTGCCCATGAGGTCACTTCGACGATGGAAACTTAATATTTTGCATTGGTGACTTGTTTATTTTCATTGTAATTTTTAAGTCGTCTTGCATTGTGCCCCGGACAACATAATTTAAATAACACGAATATGTTTTCTCTATCGGTGGATTTTATGGATGAGAAGACACACCAAATATTAGAGATCATATCGGATAATGCAAAGCTCACATATGATGAAATTGCTCAAATGACCGGTTACTCAGTTGACGAGATCAAAGAAGTAATCAAGAGGGAGGAGGAAAACGGAACTATTCTCAAGTACAAAACTCTTATTAACTTTGAAAAGACGGGAGAAGACCGGGTTTTCGCCATCATCGATGTTAACGTTACGTTGTCAAGGGAGAAGGGTTATGACGAGATCGCAAAAAGAATAGCCAAGTTTCCCGGTGTCCATGCGGTCAGGCTGGTCAGCGGGCAGTATGATTTTCAGGTAGTGGTCTCCGGTAAAACACTAAAGGAGGTCTCCTTCTTTGTGGCGGAGAAGATATCCACCATCCCCGAAGTCCAGGATACCGTAACCCATTTCTTGCTCAGGAGCTATAAGGAAGAGGGTGTATTGTTGTTCGATGATGAGGAAGATCGGAGGTTGGCAATTGCCCCGTGAGAAGGTAAATAAAAAGGTCCAGGACATCAAGCCGTCAGGCATCCGCAAATTCTTTGACCTGGTCATTGGGAGAAAGGATATAATCAGCCTGGGTGTTGGAGAGCCGGATTTTGCCGTCCCATGGAGGATCAGAGAGGAGATGATCTATTCTCTGGAGAAAGGGATCACATCTTACACTTCAAATTATGGGCTAACAGAGCTGAGGCAGGCCATAGCAGGATATTATAAGAAATTCGGGCTGAACCCTCCCATAAACGACGTGATGATAACCACGGGAGTGAGTGAAGGATTCGATATCGCCTTAAGATCTGTGGTTGACCCTGGAGATGCAGTCCTCATCCCGGAGCCTTGCTACGTCTCTTACAAACCTCTTACCATACTTGCAGGTGGAGAGGCGATCACCGTTCCCACCAACCCCGACTTCAAGCTCACCTACGAGAAGATCTCCCAGCATAAAGAAGCAGAGCCCAAAGCAATAGTGCTCAATTACCCGGGAAATCCTACAGGAGTGAGCTACACCAAAAAAGAGCTGGAAGAGATCTCGGATGCAGTAATAGAGAATGATATGGTAGTCATATCGGATGAAATATATGGGGAGCTAACCTACAGCCATAAACACGTTTCCATCGCCTCTCTAAACGGTATGGAAGAGAGGACCATAGTGCTCAATGGATTCTCCAAGGCATTCGCCATGACCGGACTGCGATTGGGTTTTGCCATCGCTCCTCCCGACCTCTTGGACGCCATGCTAAAGATCCATCAGTATTCCATGCTGTGCGCACCCATCTCTGCCCAGCTGGGGGCTCTGGAAGCTCTCAAGAACACGGAAGAAGAGCTGGAAGAGATGAGGAACAAATACATCAGAAGAAGGAATTATTTCGTCAAGAGACTTGAAGGAGTTCTGGATGTCAACCTGCCGGAAGGAGCTTTCTATGCCTTCCCCAGCATAGAATCCACAGGATTGGGGAGTGAAGAGTTCACCGAAAGACTACTTATGGAAAAGAACGTGGCCGTAGTTCCCGGCAATGCTTTCGGAGAATGTGGAGAGGGCTATCTCAGGTGTGCTTACGCCGTAAACATGGAAAAGCTCAAAGAGGCCGCGGACAGAATAGAAGACTTCGTGCGAAACCTATAGCCACTTAATTCTCTCAAGTTGTGAATAGATGGTCTATATTTTTAATATCATCACAGGGACTATTCACCAGCTTAGTCTCGATCACTTGACCATAACTATCCCAGAGCGTCTTCAGTTCCTGTATCCTATCCCTTTCACCAAATGCTGTGTAAGCAGGACCATTCCCTGAAAGACCACCGTGCAAACCCAGTTCTGCAGCCTGCTCCACCGGCTCAAAAGAATACTCCAGCTTTCTACAATAGTACCGAGAGTTGGAGAGCATTGCAGACATGTAATCGTGCTCAAAAACGTAATCCACGGCATGCTCCACCTCTTGAGGCTCTTTACGTAGCTCTTTCATGGATATCTCTCCCCGTCCCCATTCAGGAATCAAAATCAGGGCATCATCAAATACCAGAGTGTTACGATGATAGAATTTCATCTCTTCATTATTGGACAGAACAACTCCACCTAAAAGGGATGCTCCCGCATCGTCAATGGCTCCGGTATAACTTATTCCCATCTCCATGGCCATGGTGGCGTTGGTGGTAAGTATGTATTGTGCATCAAGCTCTTCCTCCTTCAAATTTAGTATGGAGATGAGCATGGCGTTCATGAAAGCACTGCTGCTCCCCAGACCACACCCCCGGGGAATGACGCTCTCAGCCTTAACAATCCCCTTGAAGCCAAAGGAGCGCATCACTCTATCCACGATCCTATCTGAAACCTCTTTACCGTCAACAAGAAGTATAGAGTACTTAATATCATCTTCAATTGAGATATCTACTCTTGTCTTGAGATCAAGTCCGAACGCACATCCAATTCCGGTGGCAAGACCGTTTACAATAGTTCCTGCAGCGTAAGCTTCTCCCCTCACAGAACACCTCAAGAAAATAGAACTTAAAATAATTTTCTGGCAGATGGCAGATGGCAGATGGCAGATGGCAGATGACTGGTGACTGAATAAATTTGTTGAAATCTTCAGGTTGTAAGATAAAGGGAATTGTACGGACTCAGGTAAGGGACTCAGGGGAAGCACCGCCTAAATTCCTCTGTGGTTTTCTCAGTTGGTAGTACTGACTGATAAAGGTGGTTTAGAAATGAATAGCCGTAAGGAGTGATTCGATAGTAGGAATACTTTTCTCTTATCTCTCCGTGCTTTATGAAATTCTCTACTAACCCACCAGATATTAACTTCTTAACGTGTGCCCTGAAAGAGCTGTTATCGAGACCTAGTTCCTTTGTAATATCACTGAAACTTGCTTCCTTTCTTTCCAGTAGATAAGCTAATATTGCATACCTGACTTCATTACCAAGCCCCTTGATCGACCTTTTTATCTCATTGGGGAACACATCTGAATACATTTTTATTTTTTCAGAATACATATCGATCACTCTCTTAGGTGAGAATTTTTCAACCTTAGTGATTAAATTATCACCTTAAAAGATTTATACTTTTTGGTAATCCCAGAGATTAATGTCAAAGTATAATCCTTATATATTCAAACAATTATTGGATGAAAGGAAAAAAAGGCTTAAAGTTTTTGTTATGGGGGCTTTTGTTCCAGATAGTTCAAAAGACAAATTGTTAGGCCTTAGGTCAAATTTGAGAAAAGAAGGATACGATGCAAGAATAGCTGAAGATTTTGAAGCCGAGCCTAAAACTGATGAGGAGGTTTTTTATGGTAATATAAACTATAGATTAAGCAATAAAAAAGAACAAAGTGGTGTCGTAAGATGCCACGCGGCTCCAGAACGCATTTCTGGTTTTGTAGGGATTATCTTCTAAATTGGGCTCATGCAAGAATATTATTATTTCTTAAAGAATCGATAAGGGAATCTCATATTATGGGTGTTGATGAAGAATCAGCAATCGCTACTTTCTTGTTACCTAAAGAGGAACATTATACCTGTTTAATTTTATTAGAAGAAGGTATAGAAAATAGTTTCTCATCAATGACTAAAGGACGGTTAAAGCATTATAAAGAGTTAAATGTTCATAGATTCTCCACGGAAAAAGAGATGAAAGATATGGCTGCTGAATTTTGTCACAACCTGATGTTTAAACTTGGATTCTAGCTCAGGTTTTTGGCCACCAGTTCTGCCACCTTCTTTCCGCTCAACAGCATTCCACCGAAGATGGGCCCCATCCTGGGAAGCCCATAAAAAGCGGCCACGGACATCCCCGTAACGTAGAGCCCGGGGAACACTTCAGACGTTTTCTCTACAACCCCCTTATCTGCCGACTCGGCATCCATGTATCCCTCACCCCACAGCTCGAATTTCTCCGTTTTTTTGGCCACAATATTGCACACTGAAGCCTCGTGACCTGTGGCATCAACTACAGCCTTACTGGATATGGTCAGAGGATCAATATGTAGCTCAGCCATCTCCACGGCGGTCCAGTTCAGGACCAGCCCTGCCATCTTCTCTTTTTTGATCATGACATCCTCCACAGTGGTCAGATTGAATACATTGGAATTCCTTGATGCGTGGTAGACCAGACCCCCCACCATCTCTATGGCGTCCAGAGTATAGTATTTACCTTCGTAATTTTCATAATCGATGTTGAACTCGTCCAGTACTTCTGTAGCCTCCTCCTGGACCACAACCTGGTTGTACATCATCCCTCCTCCCCAGATCCCTCCACCCAGGGAGAGTTTCTTCTCGAATAGTGATACTTTGAATCCTTCCTTACCCAGAAGGAAAGCAGCTACCAGCCCGGATGGACCGCCGCCAACAATTGCGATATCGCATTCAACAGAGTCCAGGAATTTTTGATGATATTTTTGGGTGATTGCCCTAGTAACAGTTATCTCGTCTGTCATATTGGAGGGTAATAAAATGGATAATTAAATCCTTCTATCTAAAAATAGATTATTGCAAAGAATTTTCGGGGTTTGAATCGGATTTGGAAAATATGTTTATACCTAATTTAAGTTCGGAGGCTTCTTCATCGTCCAGAGTTTCTCTAGCCGCTTCTTCAGAATCGACAACACTATTGCCCAGAGGGTCTTCCAGAACGAGGGTAAGCGTAATGTCCCCGTCTATGGTCTCATATATCTGGTCCAGTATCCAGTCGCATTTCTCCACCTTCTTTTGATTGTCCGAGTTCCATCCTCTGGCCGTCTGTATCACACTCTCCATTTTGCGGAGAACACCTTCCAGGTTGGTGATAAAACCCTGAGAGGCTGGTCCGGGTTCCAGATCAATGCCTATTTCCGGTATCCTCACGGTCCCGGAAGTGGAGCGGATAACTTTGGTGGAGAGATTATCTTCTCTTATCTCGATCTTATATCTCACAGCCTCATTTACATCCAACGAAAAAGAATCAGTTTGCCTGAAACCACATTGGCAGGAGGCAGAGGATAAAAATAGCTCACCAAAGTGCGGTGCATAATAAGTATCGGTCATAAGATTAAGCTCTGATCCGCAAGCTGGACATTCCATTCTACCTTTTTCCACCTCTTATCTTGCTTCTATCTACTTTCATACCGGTAGGAGTTATAACTACATATTCCTCGCCCAGTCCAACTACGTCACCATTGACATCTTCGGCAAGCTGTCTCAAATCCTTCAAGATCCTGTCCATGGTCATCTTGTCATGTTTCAGAAAGGCAACGTCAGCCACTACAGCATTACCTTCATAGATCTGTCTCCTTATCTCTGATATCTCATTAATACCCGTGATCTCAGCAACCTTGACGTACATATCGGCTTCTTCAGAAATCTCTGCTTCATATTCGCTGAGATCCAGCTCCTCATACTGGTCTACAGAAACTTTATCGGGTTTGCCCAGCAACTTCTCCATAAAACCCATAAGACTCACCGAACACAACTTCAGCATATCTGGTATTTAAATTATTGGTTATTGAGGAGTTTGATTGCAGAACAATAAATTGGACCTCGAACTTGGTGAAGATCTATCTATTGTAAATTCCATCATTTAGATAGCTGTCTCACTCTATTACTGACTTACTCAAGATCTATTTTGCACATTATGTAAGGCTGATGTAACTAAACATTCTTTCAATTTCAACAAGATTCGAGCAGAACAATGAAGATATCATCAAGAACAGATTATTAGTAGCTTTATTAGTAGCTCGAGAACAGATTATTAGTAGTATTTAAAACAATTCTGCATCCTCATGGACCACGATGCCGGTCTCTGTAATCACATAGGGCTTTAATTTTCTGGAATGCTTTATTCTCCTCATTTTCACTATTTCCAGCCCCAGGCTGGGCTCTTCCAGTTCCGCCCTCCTCTTGATCTGCAAACATATTGAACCGTCGCAGATGTATTCCAGTATACCGTATTTTGAGTAAGTAGTATTGTATTTGTCCGCCTCGGTAGTGATTATGGCTGTTGTTCCCACAGACTTGAATGTATTCCTCAAATTGGACAGCATTTTATACCTATCTGCATCGTCGAATAAGGTCTCCATCACGCTTATGGTATCCACCAGTATCCTGCTGGTGTTGTTGTTCTTAATTATCTCTGGTATCTCACTCTCCAGCCTTTCCATACTCCTTCTCAGCTCGGCAGCCTCCAGCCTGACCACCTGCACCTGATCTCCGAAATCGATTAAATTCATCCCGAAGTTCTGGGCATTCTCAATTATGCTCTCCTCATCCTCGTCAAAGCTGAGGATTATGCAGTTCTCCCCCCTTTTTAACCCCTCGTAAATAAAATGGATTCCCAGCGTCGTTTTGCCCGTCCCAAAACTCCCTACAACAGCGACTATGTGTCCTTGAGGAATTCCTCCACCGAGTAAGCTATCCATTCCCTCTACACCTGTAGAGAGCATCAGATCACCCTGACCGTGTTCGATATGGTGAAGCCCAGCTCAGGATCAATGCTCACATTGTATTTGAGGATCCCTTCTCGCTCCAGCAGAGGCAGTATTCCCGTGAACTTTCTGAAGTAGAGCCACCTCTCTACGGAATCTTCCTTCATAGACCACTCAAATATCAGAACACCATCCCCCTGGTCCATCAGTTCCTCTTCTTTCTCTTTCTCCAGAGCATCAGAGGTCAACAAGGACATCATAAGAATTTCCTTGTTTACGCAGATCTTCTTCAACCCATTGATCAGATCGACGAGGTCGTTCCATTTTATTCTTTCTCTGGCGATTCTTGCCAGATCGGTTATGGAATCCATCAAGATTATACTTCTCTCTTCACACTGTTCGATCGTCTCTGCCAGCGAAGTCAAGATGTCTTTCCCGCTTTTCAGCTCATTTATGGTCAACTTTCTTTTGGAGACCCAGCGAAGAGGCACAATACTTCCCTTGAAATAGTCTTCAGCTAGAGTTATGACATTCAGGTTCTCTATCAGCCTTTTATTCTTCTCTTGGGGGAAAACGAGCCTGATCTCTCTCAAAACCTCTTCCTTTGTCTTGGCTATAGCTATATAGTATAGTTTGACTTGCTCGTCTGAATCAGAATTGTTCATCAAGAATGTCAGGCCGAATTCTGTAGAACCTGCACCTACCACACCGTGCAGTATTACGAATCCCGGGTAGAAACCCTCGATTTTCTCATCTAAAAAATCTATTTTTGTTGGAAATCTCTTCATATCCGTACTCTCGGTCACAACCTGGTCGGTCATAAATCTCCTCTACTCATTCATCAGAAGATTCCTTATTGCTACCAGAATAAGGCTGGCATTCTCTCTCGATCTGCTTCATCTGCTTCTTGCCAAGCGTATCAGTATCAAAAACCAGGTATATTGCTCCTTCAGCCATGGAGACTCGGTCACTGAGTATTTGAATAAGTTTAAGGACCCTTGAAAATTCTACATTGGATAATAAGTATTCTACTCCCTCAAAGAGGATTACACCAGTGGGAGCACGTTTAAAGAACTCACTGATCACCACAGAGAGGGTTACTACGTCGGTGGGCTCGATACAAAATAGTTCATCAACCTTATTTGTAGTGAGCCAAACTGTCTCCACATTATGTCCCAGCGATTTCTGAAGGTTTTTGGGGGATGTGCGGGCTACAGCCAGGGTAGGGACGCCCGCCTCTATTTTTTGGGAGAATAGGTCTCTTGCCTGGTCCATATCTTCAACAGGGAAGAGAAGAATGCTCCCACTATCCCCTAAACTCTCTTCTTGAGATTCAGATTCAGGGGCAACAGTTCTTTTTGATTGTTCGACTCTCTCCATCAATTTGTTAACTTTTTTGTGTAGCTGCTCGTTTTCCTGTTCTAACTCCTTTGACTGTCTCTTTAGAACCTCTTCAGCCTTTTTTTGTTCCGTAATATCGTAATAGTGCTCGATTCTACCGCCTTCATATGAACCAGATCGTATGGGGTTGCTCCAGTGCAGGAGGTATCTTTCCTTCCTCTTGCCAGAAGGTAGAACATGACATTCAAAATTCTCCACATAATCTCCTATACGGTAGGCATTAAGTGTTACCCGCTCATACGAGTCCGGATTCTCAAACAAATGCTTGATCTTCTCCTTTATCAATTTCTCTTTATTGAACCCGATCAATTCATCTCTGGGTATGCCAAAAAAGTTCTCTATGACTTTATTGGTCCACACTACCTTGAGATTCTTATCCAGAATGAAAATACCGCTGGGCAGGGAATCGATAGCATCATTTATAATGCTGGCATATCTTTCTTCGCTCTCTTTTAGTTCTGTGATGTCCTCCACTGTTCCCAGATAGCGAACTTCATCATCGGAGATCAACGCTACTGAACGAACGTAGGCCCAAATCTTTTCTCCACTGGGATGTTTGATATAGCATTCTTTTAAGAACTCCCAGTAATTGTTCATTTTCTCAGACCATTCGCTCAATATTCCATCCCCGTCGTCGTAGAACATGTCCGCTATGGTTAGATCAACGCTTTCTTCCAGTGGAATACCAAATATCTCCTGCCATTTGGTGTTCGTATAAACGATCCTCCCTCTCTCATCTGTTTCGAAAACGCCAATGGGAAGGGACTCTGCGACCAACCTCGAATGTTTTTCACTGACCTTGAGCTTCTCCTCTATCCACTCTCGTTCAGTTATGTCCTTATCTACTCCCCGATATCCTCTCAAGTTTCCCTTATCATCGAGGATCGGTACTGCGTTGGTGAGTAAGCATACTTTATTACCATTCTTGGCGATATTCCAGTTCTTCAGGTCTTTGATGGGCTCCTTGTTGAAAAGGTCCCTGGAGACAATATCATTGATCTTTTCTTTTTCTTCGGAAGGCATGAAATCAAAAGGTCTCTTACCGATGACCTCTTCGGGGCTAAAACCCAATATCCCCTTCACTTTGCTGGAAACATAAGTATAGCGCCAGTTTTCATCCACTTCCCAGATAAAGTCAAGAGAACAGGAGATAATATCCTGAAGTATATCTTCTGGACTATTTAAGGTATTTTTTCCTGCTGAAAGCCGATCGCTATCAAGCACGGAAGCTACACTCTCTTCAACAACTCTTTTTCTCTCATTCATGACTTCAATTCTCCTTAAATGGAAAACTTCGAGATACCATTATCTACCGTGGGAGGCTTGTTTGGACTATTTTCATTATAATTATAACCATAGGACTAAATAAGCTTTTTTACTTTCCATAGTGATAATACAATATAAGATATAAATAATAAATGTGAATGTGACCGTTTAAGTTATCTACAAAAAACACTCCGATCTATGAATGATTCTCTATAACTTAGTGAATGGAACTTGGGAGTGGTTTTTATACTCCGTCGCCACCAGTCACTGTTTTTGTCTCTGAGACACTATTCCCTTCTCCATCACTTACTGTCAGAGTTACTTCGTAATCGTTCACTCCTTCGGGGGGGTTCTTGTCCTTCAGTTTCGTGTTACCAGAAGCTGAAGAACCACTTATTGGTTCAGTTTCTGTAGTTACAGGTCCATCATCAAGGTCTTCCAGGACCAATTCCACAGAACTGAGGTCGCCATCTTCATCAGATACTGCCCAGTCAACACTGAATTCATAATGGTTCGGCTTGACTACTTCTTCCACATTGAAAGTCTCGATTGAGGGTCCAGTATCTACTCCACTTTCACCTGTACTTGAATTAAGTAAAACGTCTAATGAGTCGACAGAACTCCCTGCATAACCGTACACCTTATACCAGTTCTTACCCTGAGCGTCCTGGGAAAGATTCACCGATGCGTAACCGGAATGGCTTGTTTTAACCTCAGTTGAGTTGAAATTTGCACCAGTGCTGTTACTGGCAAAAACAACGTTGTATCCCGGCAGTGGGTCCCCTTCAGAAGATACGTAGGCTTTAATTGTCTTGCTGGAGTATCCGTCAATAGCAGCGGCTGGGTCACTGGACAGGGATATGGATAAAGAAGATTCTCCGGTTATCTGTGTGGTGGAGATATTATAGCTAACTTCGTTCTCTACAGGAGAGGATTTAAAGGTCACCGTTCCAACTCCAACATTGTGAGCATTGAAGGTGGTATAAACTTCGCCTTCGGAGTTGGTGTATAAGACTGAAGGACTTGTCTCTCCAATGCTGTTGTTTACGGTAGCATTTACCTTGATCCCTTCCACGGGGTTGTTATACTTGTCTACAACTCTGACCCCTAATTTTACTGATTCCCCTTTATTCAAGCTGAAGGTATCCAGAGAATTGGTCTTAACCATTCGAGAAGGTTTTTGAAGGGAGATCCTCTCATTGCCGGTGTAAAGCATTACCTCGTCAAGACTGAATACAGTCTTTTCCTCTTTTTTAATGGTCACTCTGTCTCCATTGACCGTGACATTGTAATCCTTAAGGGTTTGCCAGTACTGGGGATGAACACTTTCAAATGAAATGGATAAATTCTCAGCAAGAACTCTGCCTCCTGTAGATTGTGGCACTGAGAAAAGACTAAGGGATTGGGTGGTTGAAATGGAGTCAAAGGTGGTGTTCAACAGCATAAAATTTACCTCATTTTTAAAGGAACTCTGTTCAGAAATGGATATATAATTCCTGCCAGCATATTTAAGTATCGCAGTGTTCTCCAGGATCAATTCGTCCTTAGGATAAAATAGATAATTTGGACTGACCTTGATCCTGCTGGAAGTGAAATTCGATTCTCTTTCAACTTTCGAACCGTTTGCCAGGACCTCAGTATACTCCACGTCTACTTCAAAGTCCTTTACGTTCATGGTGGTCGCTGCGGATTGGGGGGTTATGAGGAAAAGGTAATCCGGATAATCTACTCCCATTTCGAACTTGACATTTTTTGCTGAAGAAATGCTCTTCAACTCCATGAGTTGATCGGTTATCTGCTTCATATGTTCTGCTTCAATATTTTTGCTTACATCCGGTACGTGTTGGGTCTGCAAGGCAGATATGGAGATCATTAATATCATCAACATAAGTATAAACCCTAGAAGGGGTGAAACACCTTTTTCGTTCCTCATAAACTCCATAATTTTTCACCTCAAGCGATCAGGTAAGTAAACACCAAGTAAGCTACCATCAAAAATACATAAGAGTGTTTAAATCCCGCTGTGATCTTCCCAGAACTAATAACTCCTGCAACCAACCCGGAAAAAAGCCCTATTGCTATCGATATCTGAAGTGAAGTATCCTTGATCTGATCGATATTGGTGATAGAAGTAGCCTCTCCAAATCCATATAGAACATTATTTATCAAAACGTATACAATTACCAAGAATATCATGAATGAAAAATATATAATCACCAGATAAGTGAACATATTGCTCCTGATCTTATCCTTGAACCTTATCTCCGAGTTGGCGAAACTCGATACTGTCAAAAAAGCATCCTTAAAAGAGGGGGATGCTTCAATAGCCCTTACTGATACTGGTATTACTTTAGATATGATGTCGCTCTTGATCCTCATTTCCATTTTTCTAAATGCTCTTGTTACTGGGTCCCCCCATTCAATATCTCCTCTTAATAGTGATATCTCTCTGGACATTATTCCGAATTCCACGGAAGTAAGCACTTTTAGAGCCTCTATGATATTTAGTCCTGCCTCATTCAATATTGCCAGCTCTCTGAACATGTCAGGTATGCGTTTCTCGATTTGACCTATTATTCTCCCCCTGATCTCGATCAAGGCCAGAAGAGGTATAATAAATGCGGAGACAGTGACGATTATTACCTTTTGGAAGCCCATGAACTTCGATGAGATAGCGAAGACAAGTAAAGCAAATACGCAAATGTAAAAAACAAAGAACCTTAACTGAGCAGTGTAAATAGCCCACTTGCTGAAAGGAAGGAGAAGATAATATTTTATTCTTCTTAACCACCTCTCCACATTGTTTATCTTGAAATCACTCTCCCTTTTTTCTACGGAAGCCCCCAATTCATCTTTACCCAATATACCGTCCAGTTCTGCCTTGATCTGAGGTATTGGCATCGCCGATTTAATTATGAAAATGAATGCTATGGTGGAGACAGGCAGAATGGTCAGAATCATTATCTTATAGCTTTCCAGCATGATCTCGCCGGAAATCTGCATGACCACCAGCATAATAAGCATAAATAAGGGTAGCAGGATGAAGGCGGCCACGTAAACTTCTGCCATTACGCTCAAAAAATCGAGGTAGGAGCTGAACTCCACTTCCTGTCTCTCAATGTATTCTTTTGATTTGCTCTCTAGAAAGGCAGATATGTTACCTCCACCTTTGATCATGAAAATGAAGTCTTCCAGGAAGAAGGATAATTTGTCGCTAGGAGTGGTATCCCTGACGTACTGGATACTGGTGATCAGATCCTCCTCAAAGAATTCTGACATCTTTATCATGGTGGCAAACTCTTTACTCAACTCTCCGAACATATCGTTTGATTCAGCAAGTGATTTTATGATCTCATAGGTCGATATGCCTCCTGAAGACATGCACAACATCATATTGATGGAATGCGGAAGGTAGGTGTCTATCTCGCTCTTCCTTCTCTTGGCAACTATTGACGGGTAGGAGAGTACGAGATTGTTGACCAGTGAATAGGCGATTATACCGAAAATTGAGATCCATATAAACAGGAACAGGTAATTTAATGTTGTATTGCTTTTTAAACCGTAATCCAATCCAACTAGACCAAATATCCAATTGATCAAGTCCAATTCAGGTATGAACGCATTAAAGATCAAAAAACCAAAAATGATCGCTCCGATAGAAGTTATAAATGAGTAGAACAGTGCGATCGCATACAATCTTTGAACAGTAAGAGGAAATCTGGCAGAATCGATTGCTTTCTCAACAACCCGGAAACTCCCCGGATTCTCCCTTATTTTTTTAAAGAAATACCTTACTATGAAATCCGGAACGTAGACTCTAACCCGTTCCCTCATCTAACCTCTCCATGGCTTTTTGACTATCTTTGTAATAGATGTTAATGAAGTGATAGAATTCGCTATAATTGCGCATACCTCTTCTTTGCATCTTCTCCAGAAACAATCTTCTTCTTTCTTTTTCTTCTAAAATGTTAGAAACACTCTCTCCACTGATTTCCGAAATCTTCTTTAATTTTTTAGACTGGGACTGAAGTCCGAATGTATCATTTGAAGAGTTCCACTTGTAGAGAGGGTTCAACAGCAGGTCTTTATTTGTCTGGTCTATCCCAAATATCTCGCTGACCTGTTTGACCCTCCTCTTTCTAACACCTTTTCCTACCCACATATTCTGAACCAAAACAGCGTCGAGGAATTGTATCATAATTCTGGGTATTTTCAAGGGCTCATTTTCCAGTCTGTAGATGAGCTGGCTCATATCTCCGGCATGTAAGGTAGAATGGGATGAGTGTCCAGTGGACATTGCCTGGAAAAGGGTTTGACCTTCCACACCTCTTATCTCCCCCACAATGATATAATCAGGCCTTTGTCTTAAAGTGGTCTTCAGCAGGTCATACATTGAGATCTCACCGCTTCCTTCGATCCCGAGTCGCGTTAATTCAGCTATCCAGTTCTCATGATTAAGTTGGATCTCTCTGGTATCTTCTATGGACACAATTTTAGATTCAGGGGGAATGAACATGGTCAAGGCGTTCAGTGTGGTGGTCTTCCCGCTGGCGGTCTCTCCGATGACCATAATGTTCATTTTGTGCTCCAAGAGCAACCAGAAATAAGCAAGTATGTCAGAATCGAGAGTGCCCAAGTTCATCAGATCGATAGGTGTATATGGTGCTTCCTTGAACTTCCTTATAGTAAAACTACTTCCTCTGGGCGTTATCTCCTCACCGTAGCTTGCGTGTAGCCTGCTTCCATCGGGCAGGGAAGCATCGATAAGTGGGTTTGCGTAAGAGATGTATTTACCTGATTTCTGGCACAGCAGGGTTACTAGAGAATCAAGCCTGTTCCGGCTTAGCCTCACATTCGTCCGCATACCTCCGTGTTTGGTATGGAAAATATACAACGGAATATCGTACCCATCACATGAGATATCCTCTACAAATTGGTCGTTCAGGATGGAGTCTATGGTGCCGAAGCCTATGAAATTCCTCAACAGATAATAAAGGATCTTCATCTTCAATTCTGATTTTAAATCAAGAGCGTATTCCTTGATCAGTTCGTCCAGGACTTCCATAACTACTGTTGTTTTGGTGTTTTCATCTGTAGAATAGTCATTTAATACAAGAGAACGCCTCATATCATTGTAAATGGAACTTAAAAGAGAATATTCCTCTTCAGATATAGGTGGTTCAATGAGAACGTAATTGTTCTCGAATTTATCCACGTATTCTTTCCAGATCTGAATTTTAGAGAATCCGGGCACAACCCAGTACTCATCTATGATCTCGACATTTTCTGGAGGTTTGTTATTGTTTAAAAGTGATTTATCAAGCTCATTGTAAAGTTGTGCCAGTAACTTATAGTGCTTGGGTACATTTCCAACAGTAGCCGATCCCATGATAATTATAATCACTAAAACTTTAAAAAATTTTCCTGTATTCTTATTGAATTGGAGTGTAATTGATCCTGAACCTTAGATCAGCACAAGAGGAATAGATCTACCGGTTCTTTACCGGTCCTAGAATCCAGGAATATCTGGTGATTATGAGTATTATCGTATTTTACTAATAATTTTTTTATAAGAAACAGTATAAGAAATAATTGAGAGAAATTAAGCAGGTATCCAGTATCTGGAGGGGTTGTTTCCAGGAATCCTACAGCTAATGGACAACTCTCATTCAGTGAATGCAGACCATTCAAAAATCTGGGAATAGCTTTGGATACTCTTCAGTCCAAAAATGCAATTGAAAACCCAAAATTGGCTTTAATTCCAAGGTAGGGAGATATTGAATAGTTCGAAAGGAGTTGGAGATGACGATTACCGGGAATGAAGTTCATAATGACAAATATAAACAAATAGATGCTCCGTCTAAGGAAGTTACAGACAGGATTATCGACTATATTGAAAAGATCGAGGACTATGGATTTGGATTCACTAAGGAGCTCCTCTTTCACGGCATAAAAACTGAAGCGAAGGAACAATTGAAGAAGGGTGTAGATAAAGATAAAGCATGGATTAACGCTTTTGAGATGGCTCGTGAAGTCTGTGAGAACATCATTAAAAAAATTGAGGCTCGCTCCTTCGAACTTGCCGAAAGTTTTCTGCTGAGTAGAGGCTATCGCAACATCGTAAGAGATGGAGAAACTGTGGGAAGGTCAGGAACTAAGCATACATTCAGTTTATTCGCAGTAAACGATGAGGGAAAAGATGCGGCGATCGACGTGATACCAGAGGGTAAAGAAGTGGACACCGATCAGGTAAAAAAGTTGTATAAAAAGAAGAACGACTTAGAACTGGGTTATCTGGTTATTTCTCTCTCCCCTTTATCTGAGGACGCAAAAAAATTTGCCGAAAAAGAGGGATTGGAGATTTTTGATAGACAGGTAGTTGATAAGCTGGTGGAGAGAAGAAAATACCTTATTTCATCAGGGATCCCTGTCCTGGATAGGGTTATGGGAGGTGGACTAATTAAAGATCGAGTCTATCTCTTATCCGGTGAAATGGGCTCCGGGAAGACCACCTTTGGTTTAAGATTTTTACTGGAAGGGTGCGGTCAGGGAGAAAAATCTTTACTTATTTTAACGGATCAGAACCCTGAGCACCTTATTCAGGATTTCGAGATGCTCGACTATGATCTCCGGGATTATATTGACCGTGAATTGCTCTACCTGTATGATTTGACCCATCAGGTGGAAGAGTTAAAAGAGAAAGTCTTCCATGGGGACATCTCGCCCATAGAATATTGTGAAAGGATCTTGAACGATCTATACAGTCACATCAGAAAAGTAGGGGCCAAAAGAGTGGTTATAGACACTTTTACCACCCTTTTGATCTTAAACCACCCCTGGGCCAGGGATATTGCACGAAAAATGATCGTAAACTCTGAAAATCTGGATAGCACCATTGTGCTCATCAAGGATAAATATTCAGAGAAGAGCGGACTGGAAGAAAGTTTTGTCCAGGCAGTGATCGAGCTCACTTTCCAGGAGGATGAAACAGGGATCCACAAGTACCTTACAGTAACCAAGGCTAGAGGTATTCATTCTCTGGACACTCCCAAATCCTGCAGGATATGAAAGGGGATCCTGTACGATCTTTATATTTTTTTGTTATCATATTTCCAATAGCGTTAGGGAAATTATTATATAATTTACAATTACAATAATTATTATGAAAATAGTAGGGTTGGATATCGGAACCAACTATACCAAAGCAACCATGGATGGTGAAAAAGTCACTCAGTTCCCCAGCATAGTTGTTTATGGAGATGAAAAAGATTGGACATTTGAAAAAGAAAATAAAGATACTTACGTTGGACAAGAAGCCTTGGAGATGGTCCAGAACATGGAAAATGTTGAAGCAGAACGCCCACTTCATGAAGGAAGAATAATGAGCCAATCTTACATAGAATTGGCAAAACACGCTTTTAAGACAATGAATATTGAGCCCGAAGTGATCGCAACCGGAATGCCAGTAAAATCCTCTAAAAATGAAAGAGAGGAACTTAAAAACGATATAAAGGAACATTTCAACGCTAAAGCTGTTATTTATCCTGAACCTGTGGGAACATTAGCTCAAATGAATATCCAGACAGGAGTGTGTGTGGACATAGGGTTCGGAACTACAGATATTGCAGTCCTCCACCAATTAGAGTATGTAAAAGGAGACACACTTTTGCAGGGAGTAGATTGGTTACACAACAACCTGGAAGTCATTATCCGGAAGAACTATGGAATAGGTGTAACTCCCGAAGAGATAACCAAGTTACTGACCACTCCCGGCTATGAGATAGGGAGAGTGAGGAGCGGCAAGACCATCAAAGTATCCCATGAAGAGGCCTTAGCAGAATATAATAGGCTGGTAAACAAGTGGCTGGACAGGATTGTGAGTCGAACTAAATCGGTTATAGAAGGGCTTTCCACTGAGATCGTGGACCAGATCGTGCTCACTGGCGGCGGTTCATTACTGCCCGGTGTTTATGACGAATTTAAGAAGAGTTTCCAGGATATCGCTGATGTAGTTAGGCCTCAAGACCCTGTTTCCAGCAACGTCATGGGGTATTACATCCTCTCCAGATCTCTGTTCAAACAAAAAGACTCCCGAGCAGTGAAAACCTCGGTAGAGGAAACCAAACAGAAGCGCAAAGATAAAGAGAAGGTAGAGAAGAAAATAGAGAAGAAAAAAGAAGAATCAGAAGTGAAAAATAGTTAAATGAAACTTACATTAAACGTTCCTTCAGAAGTAGAAGAACCTCTAAATGATAAGTGCAAAAAGACGAAGAAAGACCCCTCTGACCTGGTTGAATCACTACTCGAATGGTATTTTCTAAAGCGCAGGAAACCCGAGATCAACGAGCTAGGGAATGCAAATGATTTTCTAAAGATCGCAGATTATTGCGCCAAAGAAAGAATGTACAACTGTGAATACAGCGATATCGATAATTGTACCAGAGACGTCAAAGTTCAAGCCAGTAAGACCCCAAGACCCCTCCATCCATATATGTGCTTATTCTGCTCCCACTTCAAGGATAAAAGAGAAAAAGAAGAACAGGGAGAACAGGTGCAGGAGAGAAAGGAGCAGGGGAGAGAAGAAGATAGAGACCATTCAATTGACGAACACAAGATCGCCAGGATCGCCGCAGGAATAGTGATGGAGCAATACGGTAGTAAATTGAATGATCATCCTCCCAGTTCAGAAGGTTACAAGCCGAACGAGAACAACTTAAATGAAAATGGGTTCGAAGAGGTCGATTTTGAGGAGTTCGAAGAAGAGATTGAAGAGGAGGCTGAGTTCAATAAAGGAAGTGAGGAAGATCTGATTACCAGGGACAAGGTAGAAAAACTCCTGGATGACTGGTAGATCTCTTCTGGCGGTCTAATTTGATTTCGTTAATTATTTATTTATTTTTCTTATATTGTCCCAAATCTCGATCGGTTTGCCGCATTTTTTCCGGATCTCGTTAATGGTCTTCTCTACAATTTCGAAGAATTGAGAATAATCTTCTGTAGCAACGTCCATGAACTGCTTGTAGTGTTCTAGTGCTTTTTGGTAATTCTCTTTTTCCTTGAAAACGACCCCAAGGTTAAAATGGGCATCAGGATTGTCGGGCTGGATTTTCAGTACATCACCGAACTCACGAATTGCCAAATCTGATTTCTTTTGGTAATAATATAGAGCACCAAGATTCAAATGAGCGTCTATGTGGTTCGGATCGATTTCCAGGACCTTAGTGTAATTCACGATAGCTTCTCCTATCTCTTTCTGATCGCGTAAAATGGTTCCCAGATGGTAATAGGCCTCTGCGTTTTGAGGAGCCAGTCTTAAAACTTCTTTGAACTCTTTAATGGCTTTATTCTCCTCTCCCCTTTCTTTATAGATAATTCCCAGATCGAGATGAGCTTCAGCACAATCGGGCACACTTTCAAGGATGTCGTTAAGCTCTTTAATGGCTCTTTCATCCTCACCTCTATCCTTGTAGATAGTCCCCAAACAGTATTTTGCCTTGAAATTCTGGGGTTCGAGTTCCAGTACCTGACTGAAGATCTCAACGGCTTTTTCCTCTTCTTTCTGCTCATAGTAGAGTTTTCCCAGGATTAAAAGCCCCTCAATATGTTGGGGCTCCAACCGCAACAATTCCTCAAGTTCTTCCCTAGAATACTCCAAATCCCCTAGACGGTAATATATTGACCCCAGTTCGTATCGGGCTTCTACAAGGTCGGGATTCTTTTCCAGCAAAATTTTAAGATCGTCAACAGCTCTTTTGAGTTCTCCTTCGTCCTTATGAATAATCCCTAAATAATATCTGGCTTCGGTGTGTTCGGGATGGGATCTCAACACCTCATTGAAATGCTTTATAGCACTGTTCGTATCATTAAGATTGTAGTATATTTTTCCCAGGTAAACATGGGCATCTGGATGGTGGGGTTCTCTATTCAAAACTTCATGAAATTCTTCAGCAGCTTTGTCAAAATCACTCTGGCAGAAGTAAATATGCCCTGAGCCGTAATGGGCGTTGATGTTGTCGGGGTCTAACTTAATGATCTCAGAGAACTCTTCAAATGCTTTTTCATGGTGTTTCTGTTGATGGTAGATCATCCCCAGATAGAAATGGGCGTCAAGATTGTGAGGATTGTTATGGATAATCTGGTTGAACTCTTTTACCGCTTGATTTATATCGCCCTTGTCTTTATAGATAACTCCCAGCTGGAGCTGGGCATCGTTGTAGTTGGGATCCCTGTTCAAAACCTCCAGAAATTCTCTGGCGGCTAGATCAGCATCTCCCATATCTCTATACGCTACACCCAGTTTATATCTGGTATCAATATCATCTGGATTAGCTTTCAGGACCTTCTTATACTCTTCAACACACTGGTCAATTTCTCCCCTTTCATGTAGGATTTGAGCAAGGGTATGACTTGCCTGGGCATTATCGGGATCCAGTCTCAGGACTTCTTTCAGTCTGTGAATGGCTTTTTTGAATTCTCTTTTCTGGTAGTAAAGCTGACCCAGGTTCAGGAGGATCTCAAGGTTAGAATGCTTGCTTCTTTTACCTGCGATCTTCTCAAAGTACTCTATTGCCCGCTCGACCTCATCTGTTTCTTTGTATACCAATGCCACCTGGTATTGGGCGTCAATATGATCTGGCTCTTTGTTCAAAACCTCTTGAAATTCCTCGATCGCTCTCTCAATTTCTCCTTTCTTGCTATAAGCTAGACCCAGTTTGTAGTGCACTTCAATATCATCTTCCATTTCCAGGAATTTTGTGAACTCATCTATTGCCAGCTCTATCTCTTCTTTGTCCATGTAGATGGTTCCCAGGTCGTAATGAGCCTTAGCGTTGTCAGGGTTTTCATCCAGGAATTTTTTAAGTCCTTGAATAGCTTTTTCAGGGTCTCTATCTTTGTAGATGGTCCCCAGATAATGGTTTGCTTCAGTATGGTCAGGATTCAGCCACAAAATTTCTTCAAAACAATCTATAGCCTTATCGAATTCTCTCAATTCATAGTAAGCGATCCCAAGGTTTAGAAAAGCTTCTATATGGTTCCAGTCTAACTGTAAAACTTTTTTAAGCTCCTCTATAGCCTGATAGTAAAGTCCCTGATGAAGATAATCCAC
Organism: Archaeoglobaceae archaeon; assembly: GCA_046483365.1. Lineage (GTDB taxonomy): Archaea > Halobacteriota > Archaeoglobi > Archaeoglobales > Archaeoglobaceae > JdFR-22. Next base: position 39,869 of record JAWODI010000035.1, read on the forward strand.
TCCCAGATAAAGAAGAGCGTTCAGGTGGTCTGGCTTTCTCCTTATAACTTCCAGGAACTCCTTCATGGCCAGACCTATATCGCCCCTATCCCGGTAGATAAGTCCCATATAATAGTTAGCCTCAGTATACTCAGGATCCATTTTTAAAGCATGCGTAAAATGCTCAACCGCTTCATCCCACTTGCTCTTTTTGTAATAGATCAATCCTAGATTGAATTGTAGGTCAGGATCCTTTACCCCTTCTTTAGCTACAGCCTCAAATTCGGATAAAGCCAGCTCTATTTCCTCTTTTTGAAGATAAAGAAGTCCTAGCCTGAATCTAGCTTCAACATTTTTGCGCTCTCTCTTTAACACTCTATTGAATTCCTGGATGGCCAGGTCATGTTCTCCCACCTGGAGGTAAGAAGTTGCCAGCATGTTCCTTATGCCGTTATTATTTGGGCTCAGGGCTAGAATTTTCTTGAACTCCCGTATTGCATTCTCGTACATCTGCTTCTCGTAATACATTGTTCCCAGGTTTATATTTGCCTCTATCAGGTTACTATCCAATTTTAAAGATTCATTGAACATTTCGATGGCTCTTTCAGTCTCATCCTTCTCATAGTATACAGAACCAAGATTTAAGTAAACATGGGGATCTGTAAAACCTCCATGAAGGGCTTTCTCAAATTCGGATAAAGCCAGTTCAAGTTGGGATCTACCCCAATAAGCCATCCCCAAATGGTAGTGTAACTCTGCACCTAGTGCTCCATTCTCTTGAGCTTTTTCAAACTCTTTAATGGCTTTATCGTACTCTTCCAGTTCATTATAAGAAATACCTAACTTGTAGTTGACTCTGGCATCCTCTGGGTTAGACTCCAGGACCTTTTCAAATTCGGTGATTGCGCTGTAGTGATCTCCTTGGAGATAGTAAGCTTCTCCCAGGTTGTAGTGTGCTTCTACGTGATCATTATTTCTCCTGATAACTTCTAAGAATTCTTCGACGGCCTTATCAATGGATCCTAACGTTTTATAAACGACTCCTTGAAGATATCGGGCATCAACGTTTTCCGGATCTAATTTTAGGACCTCATTGAACTCTTCTACGGCTTTTTCAAATTCTTCTGATCTGCGGTATACGTCTCCCAGCTCAAGATGGGCTCTAAGGTTATTGGGGTTCAGTTTTAGGGCTTTCTCCAATTCTTGGATAGCCTTAGCGTGATCTTCGAGTTGTTTGTATATATTCCCCAATTCATAATGAACCCGGGGGTCATTGGGGTTCGATTTAATATATCTTTCAAACTCCTCAATAGCTTGAGTTATTTCACCCTGATTCAAATACAGTCTCCCCAGTCTAAAAAGAGCGTTCTTATTCTTCGGATTTATCTTCAGGCTTCTGAGGTACTCTTTGGCAGCTTTATCCTCTCCCCCTAACTCTTCATAGACCTTACCCAAAGCAAAATAAGCTTCCGAATAATTTTTATCTATCTTGATGGCTTTCTTGATCTCTTCTTTAGCTGACAGAGAGTCCCCTTTATCCAGATAGACCAGGCCAAGGCTTAAGTGAGTGTCGGCATCCTTCTTATTTATTTTCAGGATCTGGTTGAATTGGTCTACCGCCTTATCGAAATCTCCTTTTACCTGGTATAAGAGTCCCAGGTTGAAACGAGCTTCTGTGTGTTTTGAATTTATGCTCAGTAATTTTTCGAATTGCTTGATCGCCTTTTCTATATTCCCTTTCTCGTAGTAAATGATGCCCAGGTTGAAGTGAGCATCCAGATCTTCCGGATTATGTAATAAATACTCATTGTACTTTTTTATATCCGATTCAGTATCTTCCTGCGGATTTTGAATTACGTTGCCAGAAGACATGTATAGCTACCTTTATGATAATTATTATTAGAAATTATTAAGTTTGCTATTAATACATTATGATTTGTTCCCTCTTGGACCTTACTAAAGGGTTCGGCAAATATGACCAAGTTCAACCAGTGTTAAGTTCAACCAGAATTCCATCATCTTGCAATTCTATTGCAGGAATTTTGAGCTACTAGAACTTTTCAATGAAACCTATCCGAACATTTTATTCCACAAGAAATTATTTTGGTCCATTTGGTCCATTTGAGGAAAGAAATAAGGATCTCATTTTTTATTTCATTCTAATATTTAATTTAGAGGTCATTTCTCATAATGACTTTTTGGGTAAACCTTTTTTTGGTGTGTTCATAGCATCTAATGGTTGTCATAATATGATGGTAAACTCCAAATTACAAAAACACCTGGATAAAGTAAGTAAGGCAGATAAAGAGATAGGCATTAGACCCACTGGAATTGAGTTGCTTGATAAACAATTTGGAGGAGGTCTACCCGAAAACAGTTTGGTATGTATATATGCTGATCCCATCAGTATGCCGGAGGCATTTTTGTATCAACTTTCTTCAGAAAGGAAGTGTTACTATTTTAACACATTCCGCCCCGTTCAGTACATACAGGAGAATATTTCCAGCATGGGTTTCCCGGTGGAAAATGTGGAGTTTGTTGATGTGTTCTCCCAGTATGGTAAGATAGAGTTCGAACAATTCCTGGTGGACAGCAAATGGAGAAAGAAAGAAGTATTCAGCTTTATAAATAATCAATTGGAAGAGTTGTCCACTTCAGAAGATTTTAATGTAATATTTGACTCAATATCCTTTTTCATGAAACTCGATGTCGATTCTGCCCTAAAAGAGTGGCTTTTGAACAAAATTTACTTGCTCTCCAAAGAGAGCAAAAATCTGTTCTATATGTACTTGATGAAAGGAGTGCACCCCACGGAAATAATCAATATGGTAATAGAGATCAGTGATGTGGTCTTCAATATTCGCAGTGAAGAGGCCGGGGCACAAATAAAAAGTGTTCTTTCTATCCCTAAAATTAGGAACAGACCTCCAGTCAAAGAGACTTTCAAGTTCAATGTGGAAGAGGGAGTAAAAATAGACACTTCTAAAGACATCGCATAAGATAATTAATGAATTGTATCCAACCTCAATATATGTTTGACCAATAATTTTAAGTAAGGTCCTCCGCAGCTTTCTAATCCAACTTTCCTTTAGGGGTTGGTCTGCCTGCGTGGACTTAATGAGCGGTAACTTTTAATTGTCACCATGTTTTATGTCCACCTATGATTTTAATACGCTACGTTAAGTGCAGTTCTGATGGACAGTTTGAAATTGTTTTAAATCATTTAGTGTTATCTGGACAGAGAAGGTGAATGTATGACACCCCCGGCAATGTCAGCTGTAGATATTAAGGTATGTGTTGAAGAACTTCAGAAACTGGTCAATGGTAAAATAAATAAGATATACCATTCCGGTGACGAAATCCGGATAAAGGTGCATGCTGGTGAAAGGTATGACCTCATGATTGAGGCTGGCAGGAGGATCCATCTTACCAAGTATGTTAGAGAGATAAGATTTCCCTCCAGTTTTGCCATGCTTTTGAGGAAACATCTAGAAGGAGGTAGAATAAGAAAGATCAAGCAGTATGATTTTGACAGGATTGTTGTCATAGAAATTGAGAGAGGGGACAAGAACAGCCTCCTGATCGGAGAATTCTTCTCTAAGGGTAATGTAATTCTGGCATATGAAGATTACAGGGTCATAATGGCATTAAAGAGGCTGAGACCCAATCAGAATTACCCTTTTCCTGAGATAAAGGTCAATCCCGGCAATATCCTGGAGAATTTTAGGAGTATTATTGACACCTCTGAAATAGTGAGATCGCTTGCTACTAAAGGTGGTCTGGGCGGTCTATTCGCAGAGGAAATATGTTTGAGAGCAGGGGTCAACAAACAAAAACCTGCAGACTATTTGAATGAAGAGGAAATAGAAAGTGTGGAAAAGGCTATCAGAGAGACTTTTTCACCCATCTTTGAAGGGGACACTAAACCTCACATCGTTTCCCAAAATGGAGAGGAGCTAGATGTACTTCCTCTTGAGCTGGAATACTACTCCCAATACGACAAAGAATACTTTGACACTTTTAATGAGGCTCTAGATGAGTTCTATTCTCGCCAGCTAACTGGGACCGAATTAGAAGAAAGTGCGGAGATGCACAGGTTGAAAAAAAGGCTCGAAAAGCAGGAAGAAGCCAAACAGGATTTTGAAACAGAGATAGAATACTATAAAAAAGCTGGAGATGCTTTTTACGAGAATTACCAGACCATAGAGCAGGTCATGAATGCTTTCAGGGAAGCAAGAGAGCAGATATCATGGGATGAGATAAAGAAGACGGTCAAAGAAAAGCAGGATGAAAACGGCTTGATCTCTATTATAGAGTCAGTAATTCCCAAAGAGAACAAGGTTATCATCAATATCGACGACTTGAGATTGGAGCTACCCCTCGACAAGACCATACCTCAGATAGCAGACGAATATTACCAGAAGTCCAAGAAGATCAAAAGCAAGTTAGATGGCCTGCTCAAGGCTATGGAAAAGACCAAAAAGTCAATGGAAAGTGAGGACACCACAGTTAAGACCTATACTGACAGTCCGATGAGAGCGGTCAGGAAGAGAGAGTGGTACGAGAGGTTCAGGTGGCTCATAACCTCTGAAAACTTTCTGGTCATCGGGGGTAGAAGCGCCTCAATGAATTCTGAGATCGTGTCCAAGTATATGGAAAACAACGATCTGTTCTTCCATACTCAGAGTCCTGGTGCTCCTGCAACTGTATTGAAGAATGGTCAGGAAGCAGGGGAGGACAGCCTCTATGAAGCTGCTCAATTTGCTGCTACCTATTCTGCACTGTGGAGAGAGGGGAAGTACAGCGGGTCGGCCTACTATGTTAAACCGGCTCAGGTAAAAAGAAGCGCCAAATCTGGAGAGTATCTCGCTAAAGGAAGTTTCCTAATTGAGGGTAAAAGGAATTACATGGACGTTCCGGTGTCCTGCGCTATAGGAGTGGAGATAAAGAACTTGAGGGTTCTGGGAGGACCTCTCTCTGCCGTTAAAAATTATTGTGACTACATTGTGGAGCTTGATATTGGAGACAAATCCCATAACGAAATCTCGGTGGAGATCGCAGCTAAATTCATGGAAAAAGCAAGAGAAGAGGAAAAACATATAGTGAAGAGCATATCCAAACCAGATGAGATAATGAAGTTCCTTCCACCTGGTGGCTCCAGAATTAAGGAATAGTTAAGGGCATCAGTTAATTTTAATTCAAGTACCCAATTCTGATTCCACTGCCCCCTCACTAACTACTCTTTCCACCATTTCTTCCAGCTCTTTTCTTCTGAACGGTTTCTCCAGTATATCGAGGGCACCTGCTTCCCTCATCTCCTTACCCTTGTGAGATTTATAGGCGGTGATAGCCACGACCTTGACACTGGGATATTTTTCCAGAATCTTCTTGGTGGCTTCAATCCCGTTCATTCGAGGCATCATGATATCCATTAGTACCAGATCCGGTTCCTCTCTTTCGCAAATCTCTAAAGCCTCGTAACCATTAGAAGCTTCCAGGACATTGTATTTGTCAAGTATAAGCCCTATTACTTCTCTCATGGCGGGCTCATCATCCACAACCAATATTTTAGTATCTGGCATCTTCCAACCTCCTGATGATTTTCCACCTTCTATTCATGAGCTCCATTCATACATTTCTGGTTTCATATATTCTGGTGTTGTGAATACTCACTGTATGGGTGATGTATCAGGTACTTCTCATTGAACCATAACGAGTTCTACATTGGATTATCTGCGATATTTTGGATTTTCCAGGTAGCTGAAGTCGTCTTTAACCATCTCTAGACAGTAGAATATAATAATAATGAGAAATTTAATAAAACCTACGCTTAACTTCATGATGATATGAGCGCTCATTCATTGGCTACGAGTGATTATCATTTCTACATCATTGTGAAAATAAAGACATTTAAGTAATTAAAAAGCCATTATACTCATGTAGGTGATAAAAATGGTAAAGATCGTTCATGCCCAAACTGTCCTTGCTGAGGAGTCTCTTAATGAGTTGAAGGAGAAGACGGGAGAAAATGCCACAAAAGATGCAATTGCGATTGCAGTGGATCATTACATAAGATGTTCTTATACTGATGAAGAGCCCCTTGAAGGTAAGCTGGAAGAGATCATGAAAAAGAAGAGAAAATAACACGAACTCCGATTTCTTGCTATAATATTACCTCTTGCTCCTCCCGAGCCACCTAAGTGGCATTTGTCACAATTACTTCAACGATTTCATTAGTTTAACTCTTATAACTTATAACCATCCTTTTTTACGGAAATATATGAACATGGTAACAACTATGGCCAGCATTACAGTCCATACGAAGGGGTAAGCCCACTTCAACCCCAGCTCCGGCATGTACTGAAAGTTCATTCCATAAACCCCTGCAATGAAGGTCAGGGGGATGAATACGGTAGCAATCATGGTCAGGACCTTCATAATTTCGTTCATTCTGTTGCTGACACTGGATAAGTAGACGTCAAGCATCCCGGAGACCGTATCTCTGAAAGTTTCAATAACATCTACTACCTGTATGGTGTGGTCATAGACGTCTCTAAGATATACCCGAGTCGAGCTTTTGATCAATTTTGACTCTCCTTTGTAAATAGTATTTATCACCTCTCTAAGGGGCCATACCGATTTTCTGAGGAATATCAGATCTCGCTTTAAGTTATGGATGGTGTTAAGCGTCTCTGGAGTAGGTTCTTCCAGCAGCTCTTCTTCCAGCTGTTCAATGCTTTCACCCACTTTCTCCAGCACCAGGAAATAGTTATCCACAACAGCGTCTATCAGAGTGTAGGTCAAGTAATCACTATCCGATTTTCTTACTTTCCCTTTGTTCTCCTTGATACGCGTTCTAACAGCATCAAAAACATCTCCTTCTCTTTCTTGAAAGGTCAAGACGTAGTTAGGACCCAGGATTATGCTTATCTGCTCTGACTCAATTTCGTTCTCTTTATAGAAGAGCATCTTGGTAACAATGAAAATATATTCACCGTAGTCCTCTATCTTTGGTCTCTGCTCTGTGTTGAGAATATCCTCAATTATTAAAGGGTGTAAACCGAATTGTTTGCCTATTTTGTCGATGATGTCTACCTCATGAAGACCTACAATATTTATCCAGCTGACCGAAGATGAGTCCTTAAAGGAACAACATTCTTCCACCTTTTCTACTGACCTCTCCTCGAAATGCTCTTCATCGTAATCGATGATAGAGATCGTTACTTTCTCGGCTCTCTTCTCCCCCACGTGGACTAGAGACCCGGGAGGGAGACCAGCTTTTTTAGACCTCCTCTTGATGATTTTAAGCATTCTACTCCCTCAAGAATTAAATTCGGTATAGTATTTATCATTTTTTAATATATACTAACATATAACTTTTGTTTACTTTTATTTTTATTCCCGTATCCTGCCACTATCAAGGAAAGGTCCTGCTTTCAACAGAATCTTTTGTTACTTTAGAATTATGGGAAGTCAGTTAATCCCATGATAAAATAAGGGTTGTTAAATATTTAAATATTCACTATTTGCTTTTGCTTTCCATTTGCTTTTGCTTTTGCTTTAGAAAACTTAAAGTTCTGGGTGCGTTACCGAACTTCAATGGAAAAAGTTGAAGAGATCGTGACCACAGACGTAGTTACAGTAAAGGAGAACCATACATTAATGGAAGCTGCAAAAATAATCAGGGAAAGAAACATAAGTGGCGCTCCAGTCCTGAATGAAGAGGGTGATGTTGTGGGAGTGCTCAGCGAGGCGGATGTTCTAAAGGTTCTGGGTGAGCTCCCCTGGTACTCCTTGAATAAGATTCTTCACCTCCAGGAGCAAGCACAGGATACAAAACACGAGGTCGAGAAGATGAACCAAATAGAGGTAAGGGAAGTAATGTCAAAGCACCCTCAGACCGTTGATTCGGATGATTTAATTAATGACGCAGCTTCGATCATGCACTCCTCAGGGTATAATCGGCTGCCAGTTGTCGATAACAGTGGGAAGCTGGTCGGTATAGTGACCAGGGCAGATATACTGGCTTCGCTTCAGGAGGATTGAAACATGCCAGCAACTCTAAGAGAGGTTATGACCTCCAACGTCATTTCTCTCCGGCCTGATGACAAGGTCCAGAAAGTTATTGAGACGTTTAGAGACAATAAGATCAGTGGCGCTCCAGTCGTGGATGAAGAAGGAAAGGTTGTGGGAGTGCTCAGCGAGGCAGATATTATAAACTTGACCTCGACCATCTCTCTCCCTGATATCGAGTTCAATCCCTTCAATCCCTTTGTGTTCCTGACCATACGCAACTACTGGAAAAAAGTAAGGGAGTTGCCAGATGAGATCAAACAGAGATATGATACACTCATCAATGGTTCAGTGAAAGATGTGATGACTAAAGAACCGGTAACCGTATCAGCTGACACATCTGTCTCAGAAGCGTCCAGGATAATGAGCGAGAAAGATTTCAATAGACTCCCCGTAGTGGATGAAGAGGGCAAATTAATGGGGATAATAGCCAGACAGGACATTCTGGGTGTTGTTGTTGGTTAAAGTCTAATGCGATATTATTGCCTTGGTAATGGTAGATGTAATCGGGATGGTGTTATTTTTGTAAAAGAGTTAGTTAATTTTTTCTTTTTTCACTTTATTTTTCACAAATCTAATTAGTATGGAAATTAGTTTATTTTAACATTGAATCGCCGCCTGTCTACATTGGGTTCGGTTCAGAAAGCGTTCTTGTAGTTTGGAGTATTTGGATTTATTTATTGTTGAGCATAATTTTAATTTAGAGATATGTTTTGCATTATTTTTGATTAGTGTAGTAAAATTTTTATAATATTATCGACTATTCATTTAAAAAAGGGGGGTTTGATAATTTGGCAACAAGAGAAGAAATACATCGTGAGTCAAAACAGGAAATTAAAACAAGTGTTCCGAAGATTATAACGAATCTGGTGATAGCTGCTCTAATATGGTTGTTCGCGGTTCTAGTGTTCCAGCCGTTGGCAAATACTTTGGGGGACCCATTCATATTCGGTTTAATCGGGATGACTGCTCTTATCTCCGGAATAGTTCTGATAGCTCTAGTCTTAATATTCTTGAGAATAATCAAAGAAGTAGGTGATCTGATCTACGGGATAGCAGGCCTAACTGCTCTTTCCTTTTCAAGAGGAGAAATATCTGAAAGCAAACTCGAAAGATATCGATCCGGATTCAAATGGCTAGGATACGTTATAGTAGCAGTAGTAGCCTATCTGTTCTTCCTGCCCATAATAGCCGGTCTACACCCAACGCTGTCAGGAATAATACTGGTTGTGCTCTTGATCTGGGCAATATTGATGTTGTTCAGAGTGGGTGGAGTGTTCTCCGAAGACATTGAAAAGAAAGCAGGAGAGATCTCTCAAAGGGTTGATGAATTGAAAGAGCCCAAAGAAGAGACCTAATAGTGACTAGGGTAATTGAACCATGAAGAAGGTAATAATAATCTTAATTTTTTTAATATTTTTTGCATCTTCTTCCTACTATGCAGCGATGGCCCCAGGGATATTCACTCCAATAGCCAATTACACTAACCTTGACGCAAGTGAATTGTCCCTGATCTACATAGTCTTGATGGTGGTCCTGTCAATAATCTTTATTTACCTGTTGGCTTATTCTATAACCAGCTCAATCATTAAATACCTCGAAACATAACTCACTCATCCTTTATTAGTTTAGAAAAAACACCTTGTTTACTGGCTCCCTCTAATGATCGAACAGACTAAATTGAAACTAAATTCCAGTTTTTACGCGGTCTGCTGGGCCTCATTTTTAGGTTTTGTAAGTTATGACTTACAATTTTTGAGAGAATAAAAACCAGTTCAGAAAGCTGGCTATTGTCTACTAATGGCTTCTGGGGACCTATACTTTATCCTAAGTAAAAAAGAAGGGGTTGCTATCGCTTCCCCTTATCTTGACATCTCTATGATGTAGCTTTTTCTCTCTCTTCTTGTGTCATGCCAGCCAGTTTCTCCACTTCCTTTGCATCCAGTCCAAGCCCCTCAGCCACTCTTTGACCAAATTCCGGGTCTGCTTTGAAGAATAATGCAGTCTGGCGGAGCTGAATTCTTTTCTGGGCGTTACCCAGATGATCCACAATGTTGCCTACCAGGTTCTTGCGGTCCTGGTCGCTCATCACGTCCCGATATAAGTTTCCGGGTTGAACAAAGTCGTCGTTGGGGTGGGTGTATGAGTATCTGTCAGCCTTTCCGGAGACTTCGAAGGGCGGTTCTTTTGCGGATTTATCTGGTTGCGGTCCACCGAAACTGTTGGGCCAGTAGTTTGGACCGCTCCCGCCATTCGAATCGACGCGCATGAAACCATCGCGCTGATAGCTTTTTTCTGGAGCGTTCTTGGGCCTGTTCACCGGGATCAAATGATAGTTGGGTCCCAGTCTGTGGAGATGGGTGTCGTGATAGGAGAAGAGGCGAGCCTGAAGCATCTTATCTGGTGAGACACCAATTCCAGGGACCAGATTACTTGGGTTGAACGCGGCCTGCTCTACTTCAGCGAAATAGTTTTCGGGGTTGCGATTGAGGACCAGTTTACCCACATCGATGGGCGGGAAGTCATCATGGGGCCATACTTTGGTTACGTCGAAGATGTCAAACCGGTAGTCCTCTGCATCCTCCGGGGTCATTATCTGCATCTGAAGGGTCCATGAAGGGTAATCACCCCTCTCAATAGCATTGTATAGGTCTCTGGTAGCGTGGTCCGGGTCTTTACCACTCATGTCGCCTGCCTCTTCACGGGTAAGGTTCTTGATCCCCTGGTCGGTCTTAAAATGGTATTTCACCCAGAAATACTCTCCATCCTCATTATACCATTTATAGGTGTGGCTGCTGTACCCGTTCATGTTCCTGTAGGTGGCCGGAGTTCCTCTGTCAGAGAATAGAATGGTCACCTGGTGGGTTGATTCCGGGGTCAGTGAAAGAAAATCCCAGAACATGTCCGGGTCCTTGCAGTTGTTGGCAGGGTGACGTTTTTGGGTGTGAATGAAATCCGGGAATTTGAGTGGATCACGTATGAAGAACACAGGAGTATTGTTCCCCACGAGGTCATAGTTACCATCCTCGGTGTAGAACTTTACCGCAAACCCACGCGGATCACGAGCAGCATCAGCTGATCCTCTCTCCCCTCCTACTGTGGAGAAGCGAGCAAAGACCTCTGTCCGCTTGCCAACCTCGGACAGAAATTTTGCCTTGGTGTACTTGCTGACGTCCCTTGTCACCTCGAAATAGCCGCCTGCACCAGCTCCTTTAGCATGGACTACGCGCTCGGGAATGCGCTCGCGGTCAAAATGGGACAGCTTATCCAGAAGATGCACGTCCTGCATGAGAACAGGGCCTCTTTCTCCACCAGTTAAGCTGTTCTGATCATCACCAACAGGCACTCCAAAAGCCGTGGTTAAACTCTTTCTCTCATCTTTTTTCATTTAATTTATTCCCCCCTTTAACACTTAAAATGGTTAATACATTGGACTGGTCTAATGTATTTAAATTTTTCAACTATCATTTATATTAAATCTCATCGTAGAACGGGAGATCAGAGAGGAACAAGTCTTAGAGAACACCAATATTCTTAAATAGCTTTTTTCCACAACAATGTTAATACCATGGATTCTTCTCAAATACTGGAGATCGTAAAGTGGATTGTGATTGTGTTTATTGCAGGTTTTATCGGATACTTCGGTAAACACCTCAGCAAGATAATCATAGCATTTTTCCATCAAGAGAAAGAAAAAGGGAAAGGGAAAGAAGAGAAAGAGAAAGAAGAAGAGCCCAGATCAAAGGAGACACCTAAGGATTCTTATGCATTTAAGAACTCTTATGAAAACAAATATGAGCGCAAGCTGGCCAAAGAAAGGTATAAGCTGGAAAAAGAAAGATTAGAAAGGGAGAGAAAGAGACAGGACGATTAGTCCTTTAATTTTTTTGTGAAGCTTATTATTCAAATCGATCAGACCACTATCTGTTTTTCTCCCAGCCGACTTTTTTACTGTAACCCAAAATCCCTGATAAGCTTGGTGGAGTATACTTTTTTTAGGATTGACCGGTCAAACAAAGACTAAAGACTACCCTGAATGTGCTCTTAATTGTTAATATAAATGTGGTGCGGAGAGATGCCACGCGCTGAACTTCAGAAGGTTCAATCATCAAACTGAGGTATCTCCTTCGTCGATATTTGGTTAGCAAAGCTAACAAAGTTGTCAACAAAGTTGACTAACCCTCCCTATCATATCTTCTAGTATAAATCCCAAAGAACTACTGGCAGAAGGGGGTAGAGGGGGAATCATGAGGTACACTAGAAATTATGATTTCCCTCTTCATTTTCTAGTATAGATCTAAAAAATCTACTGGCAGAAGGGGGTAGAGGGGGAATCATGAGGTACACTAGAAATTATGATTCCCCCCTTCATTTTCTAGTATAGATCTAAGAAATCTACTGGCAGAAGGGGGTAGAGGGGGAATCATGAGGTACACTAGAAATTATGATTCCCCCCTTCAGAACGCGTTTCTGGTTGGTCAGTCACTTTTTTCCCAGTATTCTTCTGCCTCTTTTTCCATCTTCTCCAGTCTATCGTAGTAATCCGGGAACTCGTTCAGGTGGGCAAGGGCGATTTTACCTATCGTCAAGGGATCATCATTGGTTACGTCAGTCTCCTGGTCACGAGAGCCATGCTCAAGCTCTACGTTCATTCCTCTTCTAAATTGGTCCACATCGAATTTATCCCATTTGATCCCCAAACTCTCTCCTATCTTTTTGGCTTCCTGTTCTGTAAACTCTTTCTTCAAAATTTCCACCCCCATAGTAGAATTGTAATTCGGTTTAGCCATTAAATTATATAAACCTTTACCACTTTATCCTTTGATCTCTCCACCGCTTGTGAGAACCAATCCTTACTTCATTCAACCTCTTATGATCCGTCACTTTCTCAGTTAACTCCGATTAGTGATACAATGGAGAATACGCCCATTACTGCTGCAGTGACCACTACTCCGGCGATAAGCACTCCTATGGCAATGAAAAAGAAGGACCTCATGGGCTTCAATCTCAACAGGAAGGATACCAGTGAACCGGTCCATGCGCCCGTAACTGGCAGGGGGATGGCCACGAAGAATATGAGACCGGGATAACCGAACTTCTCTATAACACCTTTCCTTCTTTCTGCCCTTTTCTCAAAGAACAAGTAGATGGTAGAAGTCCAGCCCCACCTCAGGGCGAGCTTCCTCATCTTCTCCAGAAATATCAACAGGAAAGGGACAGGTACAAGGTTACCTATAATGGAGATAAAATAGGCTTTGAATGGATCGAAACCGTAGTAGAACGCCAGAGGTATTCCTCCTCTGAGCTCTGACACTGGTAGGGCTGAAACCACAGCTACTCTTAGCTCCAAAAAAGGTAAAACAGACACCATATCCACAAGATTCATTCTAGGGCCCTCTTCAATTGATTGAGTTGAAATAATTTTCTATAACGGCTATTTTTCCCTTGATCTCATCCTCACTGAAAGGCAGGAGAGGAGTTAGGACTGGCATCCCCCTGTCCCTCAACAACGGCAACAACCCCTCCATCTGGTCCATGGTGGCAGAGCAGTAGGTTGCAGGATATCTGGTGGCAAATGCGTTAGTTAGCATCTCCCTCATTCCGCCATGACCTTCAAGAACCCTTATTTTCCTGTGATCAGCCCACGGCAAGAGGATGTCATAGGCGTCATCCATTTCTGGGGACGACAAGATGTCAGCATCACAACCTCTTCTCAAGGCGTACCAGGTAGATGCAAGGGATTTTCTGTCGTTGATGATCGATAGAACTCTTTCCTGGCTGCCTACGGGTAGTCCACCAAAACCCTTGATGATAGATGTGTAAACATATGTACTGTCTTCTCTAACTTCTATATAGATAGTGACGTCCGGATTGCTGAGATCAACTCTAGATCCCGTCTGGGACTGAAGTTCCGCTCCCACCGTCCTCTGTACATCCATAGAAGAGAAATCGTGCTCCCCTGCTCTCCTGGTCCTGACCGCAAAACTGCTCTCCCGGTTGATAAGCTCACTCCCGATTTCCAGGGCTTTGTTTCTTATACTGCTCATCCTGGAATCCGTTTCAACTGCCACGCTAGTGGAAGTTACTCCAAATACTCCTGCAACAAGCCTGGCTATCTTTTCATCTTGTGAGGGGATATATATCCTTCCCCAGTCAGCGGAGATCTCTTCCCGGAACTCATGCACCTGAAGAACACTCTTGATATTGGATATCAGCAAACCCTCAAACCTCTTCCTCAATTTTCCTTTCAATCCGATTTCTCCGTATCTGACCAGTATCATGGTTTCTTTTTACTCATCCTCTTTTGGCATCCTCTTTTCTTCTCACAATTGAGGTAAATATTAAGTCTTCCCACCATAAACAATCATAAGCTCCCATTCAAGTTCAGTACCCGATCCATGCTTCTTTTTTAGATCCGGAAAAATTATTTTTAACCTGTAATTTACCTCAACATGATGGACTTCGCTTCAAGTGAATACTCACAGGATTATTCAAGAGCATGTATGGAGATAGCTGAGGCCATCCTATCCTCTCGACCCCAGAAAAAAGAAGAGATCGCCAGGATTAAGAAGAAGGTGAGCAAGAAATACAGTTTACCCAGCATCCCGGGTGATGCAGAGGTCCTGTCCTGTTTGCAGGATTTCACCCATTCCAATAACGAGGAAGATATCAACAGGTTGAGAAAGATTCTGAGGTTGAAGCCTGTGAGAACCATTTCTGGCGTGGCAGTTATTTCGGTGATGACCTCTCCGGCCCCCTGTCCCCACGGTAAGTGCATGCCCTGTCCTGGTGGAGTGGAAAAGAATACTCCTCAGAGTTATATAGGTTTGGAGCCTGCAGCCCAGAGAGGAAGGCAGCATGACTACGACCCATACGATCAGGTAAGAGGTAGACTTGCGGAGCTGGCATCTCTTGGCCATGACGTTGATAAGGCTGAAATAATTGTGATGGGAGGCACCTTCCCTGCTAGGGAAGAAAGTTACAAGCAAGACTTCATGCTGGGGATATTCAACGCCCTTAACACGTTCCAGAACGGTGAAAAGCCTTTCCGAAACGGTGAAAAGGATTTGAACCTTGAAGGGGCGAAGGAAAAGAATGAGAAAGCGAGGGTAAGGTGTACAGGAATTACTTTTGAGACCAGACCCGATTACGCTAAAAGACCCCAAATCGAGGAGGCGCTGGAATATGGGGGGACCAAAGTTGAGCTGGGAGTCCAGACGGTCTATGACAGCATTCTGCAGAAGATCAACCGGGGTCACGGGGTAGGGGACACAGTTGAGGCTACTAGATTGCTGAAGGACTCTGCATTTAAGGTAGGATATCATGTAATGCCCGGCCTGCCATACTCCGACATGCAAAGAGATGAGGAGATGTTCCAGGAATTATTCACCAACCAGGAATTCAAGCCCGATTATTTGAAGATATATCCCACTCTTGTGGTGGAAGGGACAGAACTGCATCAAATGTGGGAGAAGGGGGAGTACAGGCCGTATAGCACCGACGAGGTCATCGACCTCATAGCCTCAGCCAAACGCCATTTCCCTCCGTGGGTCAGAGTGCAAAGAATACAGAGGGACATCCCCATCAAGAACGCTCTGGGTCTGGATAAAGGGAACGTCAGACAGCTGGTTCACCACAAGTTGAAGGAATACGGACATAACTGCAATTGTATCCGGTGCAGAGAAGTGGGTCACAGGGGTATTGAAGAAGCAGAAGTAGAACTGGTGGTGAGGAATTACAGCGCCTCAAAGGGTGAAGAGTATTTCATCTCCTACGAAGTCCCCCAAAACGGCTCACTCGCTGGTTTTATCCGGCTGAGATTCCCCTACGAACCGTTTATTGATGCTCTTAAGGATGCAGCACTGGTGAGGGAGCTGCACGTTTACGGGAAGAGTTTACCCATAGGGTCGAGGGATGAAGGCGCATTCCAGCACAGATCAATCGGCAAGAATTTGCTGGCCAGAGCTGAAGAGATAGCGAAACAGGAATACGATAAAATAGCCGTAATCAGTGGAGTAGGCGTCAGAGACTACTACAGAAAACTGGGTTACCACAAGAGCCAGGAATACATGGTAAAAAAGATATAGAAAAAAGAGAAATGAATAAGAAGAGAAAGCAGAGAATTAAGAACGTGAGTTTTTATCAGCAGGTCAGATGTGCGGCGAGAACGGCTTTTCTACCCTCTTTTACCAGCTCGTTGAACTTATCTTTAGCTTTGCTGGTCAACATCTGATCAACATTAATCCCCTTCTGCTGAAGCTGCTCTTTAACCGCATTGCTGACCTTCATTGACCCATTTGCTCCTGTACCAAAAATGACTATTTCGGGGCTGGCATCGATTATTTCGCCTATATCTTCAGGGTGCACATTGTGCCCCTCCTTTCTCCACCAGCTGGAGTTCACCATGCTGTCCTTGGATACGATAACATCGCTGGTGTATTCTTTTCCATCAATGGTTATCCTCCCGAAAGAAAAACTCTCCACTTGCATATGTGGTTGTAGGAAATGGAGATATTTAGGTGTAATTGATTTCTCTATATCATAATACAATACAATAATACAGTTAATTCTTCCACCTTTTCAATTCTTTAGTAATAAGAAAGTTTATGGGAGAATAGATCTAGTGGGTTGAGTGAAAGGAGTGAGATAATGATAATCGTGTTGGGCAGCCTTCATATTGACCTGATCACCAGGACGGACAGGATTCCCCGGTTAGGGGAGACTGTGTGGGGTGGAGAGTTCACCGTGTCCCCAGGTGGCAAGGGAATGAATCAGGCGGTAGCAGCATCCAGGTTAGGGAGGAAGGTGGAATTTGTGGGCAGCATTGGGGACGATCACTTCGGCAGGATTCTAAAGGATAGGTTGAAGGAGGAAAGAATAGCTACTACCCACCTCAAGATCAGCGATCAACCCACAGGGACCGCGTCCATAATGGTAGATTCCGATGGTGATAATATAATATCTGTTGCTCCTGGAGCCGATAAAGCGTTGACCCTGGAGGATCTGGAGGAGATAGATGGGCTTTTGGGAGATGCCAGCGTTTTTATGGCTCAATTGGAAATGCCGGACGAAATAGTGATGAGAGGGCTGGAAAAAGCATCTGAAGCAGGGGTTAAGACCGTGCTAAACCTTGCACCGGCCAGAAAACTTCCTGATCGAACCCTGAAGATGGTCGATGTGCTAGTTCTCAATGATCTGGAGGTTAGAGACCTGGGAGAAAGCGATTCAGTAGAGGAAGCAGCCCAAAATGTAATCGATCAAGGCCCTCATGCAGTGGTAGTGACATTGGGGAAGAAAGGCTCCATGCTGGCTTCAGAGGGTGAAAATATCGTTGTTCCTGGTATAGAAGTAAAGGCAGTGGACACTACTGGAGCGGGAGATGCTTTCTGTGGTGGGCTGGCTGCAGCTCTCGACAGGGGAGAAACTCTCCAGGAAGCGGTTAAACTGGGCAATCTGGCCGGAGCCCTATCGACCACAAAGATGGGAGCTCAAGAAGCTCTACCCACCAGAGCAGAAATAGAAGAATGTAAGAAACAAATGGGAATTTAATTTAAGATCGAATGGCATTAAAAATTTGCAAGATTAAGATCAAGATTCAGTCCAAGCTTTCAACCTGATCTTTCAGTTTCTTGTTAGTCTGTTGTTAGTCTGTTGATGAACAGGTCCATGAACTTCTTCCCGTCGATGTGATGGCAGATCCTAATCTCTGGCTTGATATCTCCTTTTCTCTCCACCGGCAGTTGAGGTCTTCTGTCCACGATGGTTTGTCCTCTGGTCAAAATGCCTTCAGTTTCTACTTCCACAGGGTATCGATCCCATTTGAAGATCTCCGGTGCGAGGGCCACGGCAACTGCAATGGGGTCGTGGGGGTAGGCAACTCGTTCCCCTCTTTTAACGTAAAAGGAGAGTAAAGAGTGAACAAAACTCTCTATCTTATTCTGAGAGGAAAAATTGGGCAATATGTCTGCCTTAAGCTCGACCGAAGGGTCGTGGGTAATATCAAGACCCGCGGCAATGGTCGGCATTGAGGACAGCACCCTATCCGCTGCCAGAGGGTCGTGCCACGCGTTGAACTCTGAGACGGGGGTAACATTCCCGTGCCCGTATTCGGTCAGGCCATAAGCTCCCCCCATCATTATGTGCTCCTTAACTACCTCGGCTATTCGAGGCTCCTTGTCAAGTGCCAGGGCTACGTTTGTGAGGGGAGCCGTAGTGATCAGAGTTATCTCCTTGGGGTTGGACATGAAGCTGTCTATAATGAAATCTACTGCGTGGGCTTCAATGGGCTTTATGGAGGGAGAAGGTAATTTACTGCTCAGATTGGCTAGACCATCACTTCCGTGGATGTATTCTCCATCCACCACTTCGCCGTCTTTATGGAGGTAAGTGATCTCCTGTGGACCGCTGATCGGTTCACCCATACCTTTTGCTACCGGAATATAGGGTCCATCATCCATACCCGAGCCGGCCAGCTCCAGAACCTGTAAGGTGTTCCTGGTGACATTTTCGATCCTGGTATTCCCACCTACGGTAGTGATCCCCATAACTTCCAGCTGTGGAGATTTAAGGGCCAATAAAATGGCGAGAGCGTCGTCAATTCCGGTGTCCACATCCAAAATTACCTTTTTTGCATTTTTAGCGGTCATGGATTATCTTTCCTGCTGGTTTTTAACTCAATTTTTGAGATGCAGTCTTTTACCCGGACTGTTTAAAACTTTAATTTGGTTCCCATGCTCCTATCAATCGCTTTTTTGTAGACCAGGGAGGCCGTGACCACATCCTGTATCGCCAGACCTGTGGAATCGAATACTGTTATCTCCTCATCGCTCTCTCTGCCAGGTTTTTTACCAGCCACGATCTCTCCTAGCTCCGCATATATATTGTCCCTTGATATCTCATTTCTCGATAGGGGAACATTGATTTCTCCGCTGTGACTTGCCTGCTCCCAGGAATCGACCACTAATTTAGCCCTTTTCAGGATTTCAGAATCAAGCTCTTGTTTGAAGGGAGCGTCAGCACCGATTGCATTTATGTGCGTTCCTTCTTCGATCCACTGGTCGCTGATCACGGGTTCTCTCACTGGAGTTGTGGTGGTCACTATATCGGCTCTGCAGGCTTCCTCAGGGGTTTTGCATATCTCTATGTCCGCTTCAATATGTTCCTCCATATTCTTTTTGAACTTCTCACAGTGCTGAAAACTCCTACTGGATACCAGAACTCTTTCAAGGTCTATAACCTCCGATGCGGCAAGGAGCTGAGTTACTGCCTGCCTCCCGGAGCCGATCAATCCTAGGACTCTGGAATCCTTTCTGGCAAGGTATTTGGTAGCTATTCCTCCTGCTGCACCTGTTCGCATATCGGTCAGGTAGGTGGCGTTCATTACTGCCAGAGGGGCTCCTGTGGAGGGGTCGTTGAGCACGTAAGTGCCCATGACGGTGGGGAGCCCTTTTGGCTGATTATCGGGATGCACATTCACGATCTTTACTCCTGCTTGCTCTAAATGTGGTATGTAGGTGGGCATAACCCTTAGATCACCGTTGTGCTCCTTGAAATACAGATATAGCTTGGAGGGCATCTCAACTTGCCCCAGACCATGGTAGCGGAAAGCAGTTTCAACGTTTTCAACTACCTCTTCCATAAGAAGTATGCTTTCTACTTCTTGTCCGTTAACCCATAAGATCTCCATGAGTTGCATTCAATAAAGAGCTATATTATGGTTTGCCGTTCGGTACCGTTCAAATTTTAAAGCATTGGTAGAGGAGCGCCATTGATAGTCCATTGAAGCGAAAAGACACTGTCCTTTAATTTATTTGCGCTTATGAGGGTTGTTCAATTGTTTTCTTATATAGTTAAATCTAATAAATTTATTTTTCAAAAATATTATCCTCAAACTCAGAACCAAGTGTTTATTTGTTCCCAAAACTATCGAGACCTGCTGTGAGCAATTTTAATCAAAAACTATATATATCTTAAATAAGTATTATAGATATAAGAGGAGGTGATTGTAAATGGCCGTAATACCAACCGCACCAGTTGATAGGTTGATGAGGAACGCTGGAGCAGCAAGAGTTAGTGAAGCTGCAAGCAAAAAGATGGTGGATGCACTTGAAGATTACACCAGCGAAATATCCAGGAAGGCTGTAGATATAGCCAGGCATTCTGGCAGAAAAACAGTAAAGCCTGAAGACATCAAGCTAGCTCTTAAGCAGTAGTTTTCTCACACATTTATTTATATTTTTTATTATAGTTGTTCATTTTTCCGTATGTTCATCTGTTCTTCAAGAATTCTTCAAGACATGAAGATGATGCAGGCAGTAAGCCCGTTATCCTGGGCCTTCCGTTCCTAACTGGGATCAGATATTGGACAGGGTTGTTAACTGCATAGGACCAGTCCACAAAGGTTGTTATTACAAGGGGAGGCTATGATGAAGAGAATAAGCAACAAAGAACTTAACTTTAATCGCTCTGGTGATCCTGAACAGGCCGGTTAGCAGGACAGAATTAACGCATGCATGGCAGGAGCTAGCCTATAAGTTAAGAAAAGCGGAATACAGCTATAAGACGATATATAAATCCTTGATGGGTGTGGATGAGTTAAGGAAGTGGGGTCAAATAAAGATAAATGAGGACAACAGTTACAGCCTCACTAAAGCCGGAATTGAAAAGCTGAAATACCTAGATGTAGTATATGGCCTACCAATAAAGCCGGAATGGTTGGATAAATACCATTCACCAAAGCTGGAGGGTAAAGATGTTGTTGGTGTATGTGGTAATAAGTATTGTAAAAAGGTCTTGGAAACAAAATTCAGAAAAGCCGAGAATCCCAGTAGCCAAAAATATATCGTAAAAATCTAAACTATTTTACCCAAATTACAAAAATGGTGCAAAACCATTCATATCCGGACTCAACTTCTTTCAAATAAAAAGATTTTCTCAGCTTTAAACCTAAGCTATTTACTTACAAAGAAATAAGCCGATATTGACATCCATTAATAAAATAAACTTTTAAGGCTAATTTATATAACCGACTTACACGTACCTGAGTAAAAAGGCGATTACCGGGAAAAGTTTAATAATTAATACCTAATCCAGAATAGATGCAATCATTATTAATAAACATATTGATACTCATTCTGGGATTTATCGCTCTCGTCAAGGGCTCTGACCTGTTCGTTAGAGCAGCCTCTTCTATTGCCAAGAAGATAGGTGTTTCAGAGTTCGTTATCGGTTTAACTTTGGTGGCCGTTGGAACGTCAATTCCGGAATTTGTCTCCTCTGTCATGGCTTCTGTCAAGCAGCAGAGCGATATTGTTATGGGAAACGTTATGGGCTCCAACATCGCCAACATAGGTCTGATCATTGGGGCTGCAGCCGCTATTTCTGTCATAAAGACCAGAGAAGAGATGTTGAGGAGAGACGGATACATCATGCTGTTAGCAGCAGTGCTGGTCTATGTGTTCCTCATCAATGGGGTGCTCTCCTCATATGAGGCTTTATTGTTCTTGCTGCTCTATTTCGCTTATATAGCCTTTTTGTTCAGAGAGGTGCATGGCTATGAGGGCGAATACGGATTCAAGCAGTTCATCACCTACTTCTTTAAGCTGGGATACATAAGAGAGACCATCAAGACGTTTTCCAATAGAGCAGGTAACTCCAGTTCAAAAAGTAATGAAGTCGAAACAGAGAGATTGAGCAGGGACCTTTTGGTGCTGGCTGCCAGCGGGGTGGCTATTGTAGCCGGAGCCAATTACCTTATAGATAGAGCCGTATTTTTTGCGGAAGCAGCCAACATATCCAAAACACTGATCGGGCTCACTCTGGTAGCAGTGGGGACTTCACTCCCGGAATTGAGCGTGTCCTTTACAGCAGCTAGAAAGGGATTCGGGGATATCGCCGTGGCCAACATCATTGGCTCCAACATCGCCAACATCTTCCTCATACTGGGAGTTTCAGGGCTTATCTTCCCCATTTATGTCCAGGAAACGACATTGAACTACATTGCTCCATTCGTAATATTCATGTCCATCCTGTTAATGGTCTTCATCAGAAGCCACTGGGAATTGAGGCGAGTAGAGGGTGTAGCCTTCCTCATCCTGTACATGGGGTTTATGGCGTTCTTATTCACTTTCCAGGTATGACCGAGAAGCAGGAATAAGTAATTCACGTTAATAATATTTTTAAAGTATAAATCAAGTTGAAAATGTGGGACAACAAGATGTTAGTGTAAGCCTCAGTCGAGACCTCAATCTTTTTGATATTACTATGATCGGCATCGCGGGGATGATCGGTGCCGGTATCTTCGCTCTCACTGGCATCGCCGCCGGTGTTGCGGGGCCTGCGGTCATGCTGGCCTTCCTGCTGAACGGTATAATCGCCACTTTCACTGGGCTGGCTTATGCTGAGCTGGGTTCCGCTATTCCAGAAGCCGGCGGCAGTTACATCTGGGTGAAAGAGGCTATGGGCGATCATTTCGGTTTTCTGGCAGGCTGGTGCGATTGGGCAGCCCACACCATCGCCTGTTCCCTGTACGCTGTCACTTTCGGGGCCTTCCTCTCCGAATACATCGTGAGGATAGTGGGTTTCACCGCCATTCCCCAGATGACCCTGTTGAATATTTCAGCATTGTTGATCGTTTCCTTTTTGACTTACGTTAACTATATTGGGGCTAAAGAGAGCGGGAGGCTGGGAGGCTTCGTAACCATATTCAAGGTAGCCATACTGGTAGTTTTTGCAGCTTTTGGCATATACAAGACCTTCTTGAACCCCAGCTGGATTGCCGCCTACACAACCCCCTCTTTCCTGCCCAACGGGTTCGCCGGCCTGCTGGCGGCCATGGGATTGACTTTCATTGCCTTTGAAGGTTACGAGATAATCGTTCAGAGCGGGGAGGAAGTGAAGAAACCCGACAGGAACATTCCTCGAGCAATAATCATCTCTCTGTGGACTGCTGTAGTCATATACATTGTGGTAGCCTTCTCATTGCTGGGTTCTGTTGAGGCTGAAACTCCCAGCTGGATATATCTTGGCACGTTGGGAGAGTTCAGTCTAATAAGGGTTGCTGATGGCATCATGCCCTTTGGAGCTCTGTTGATTATTGTGGGAGGTTTGGTATCCACTGTAAGCGCCATGAACGCCACCATATACTCTTCATCTAGGGTTTCCTTTGCCCTGGGAAGAATAGGTTATTTGCCTGCTAATTTAGCCAGGATCAACGAGAAGACCAGAACCCCCCACTACTCCATATTCTTCAGCTTTTTGATAATCGCTGCCATGACTCTTGCCCCCATAGAGGCTGTAGCTTCCGCTGCATCCATCATGTTCCTCATTCTATTCATAATGGTTAGCTATGTCCTTATTCTCCTCAGGTTCAGGAGGCCCGATCTGAACAGGGCTTTCAAAATGCCACTTGTCCCCTACCTACCCGTGGTGGCCATTATCACCCAAATAGTGATAGGATACTTCCTGGTCACGGAGGTCAAGCACGGTGAGCTGGCTTTAACGGTAGCCATCGGGTGGATAATCTTTGGTACTATGGTCTATTTCGCCTATTCGGAAAAAGAGAAGAAAGGAAGAATAGCAGAAGAGACAAGGACGGTTTATGGCCATGTTCCCCTAGAGAAGAGCGAGTACACTATAATGGTCCTCGTGGCCAACCCTGAATTCGCTGAAGAGCTGGCCAGTTTTGCCAACCTGCTCGCCAGACAGAGGGGTGGGGAGGTCATGCTTCTCAACGTCATCAAATTGCCCAGGCAGACTCCCTACTCTGTTGCCTCCAATTACGTGGAAGATTCTAGAGAGTTCATGAACAGGGTCAGGGAGAAACTGGATGTTCCTTCGGGCTGCTACATAAAGATCGGCCACGATGTTTCAGAGGCTATATTGAACGCAGTGGAAGAGATAGACCCTGACTTGATAGTTCTGGGTTGGAGAGGACGAACCTACAGGAGAGACCGGGTGCTGGGAAGCACCATCGATCCTTTGATGCTCAAAGCAAATAGAGATACAGTAGTTATTAGATTCGGGAAGGACTGGAAACAGAAGGAGAGAAAAGAGATTGACAGCATACTCATTCCCACCATAGGAGGGCCTCACGCTGCACTGGCCACCGAAATAGCAAGAGATATTCACAAACAGCAAAATTCCGCCATCACTCTAATGAACGTGGGTAAAAGAAAAGAGGATGAGAAAAGAGCTAATCAGGTCTTTGATAAGGCTAAAAAGATATTAGATGATATTGAATTCGAGCGCAAATTCTTTGTATCCAACGATGTTGCCGAGGAGATCTCCAGGGAAGCTCCCAACCACGATCTGATCCTCATAGGTGCCACAGAAGAGTCATTCCTCAGCACCTTCTTGAGAGGAGTGTTTCCGGAGAAAGTTGTTCAGAAGACCTCTAAATCGGTTGCCATGACCAGAAAATGGGTCAAAATAAGGGATTTCCTAAAGCAATGAGCTATCCACCTGAGTAAAAATATCTGGAGGTGTTATAGCTGCTCCAGTAACAAAAAAAGCTACATAGATGTGTTTTCTGTAATAAGTGAATCTCAAGATATAATAATTGTAGGTTATGTCGGCACTCAACAAGATAATTGATGCTGCAGCATACTTGAGAGCCGAGTTCTTCCGAATGTTGACCTCTCTAAGGATATCGGTCCGCTCCTTTAGGTTTCTGTAAACCAGAACTCCTACGTATGGCAAAGCAGCCACAAAACCGAATATGACGGATATCTTTAATTTCAGGATTATACCTTCCAGAGGACGGGTGTAGATCACATTAGCGCCCTGAGGTAAGAGGTCGAGGGTCATCCGGGTTATCAGCGAATCGGCAAAAAGAGGAAACTGAGTCCCCACGCTATTGCAATGACCAATACAATCTTGATCAAGCTCATTCTCAACGTTAGCAGTATCTCAGCGACTTGAGTGGTGGTAAAATCCGTTGTAGTTTCTGCCATCTAAATAAAATAGTCCGATTGTGTATTTAAGGATTATCGAGCAGTCATGAGATATTCCAGAAATGAGGGTTTACTTACCAGGGCAATACTCCCTGGCCAGGCACTCCTCGCACTTTTTATTCTTGCACAGCTCGAGGTATATCTTTACCAGATAGGGCTCCAGCTCTTTGATATCTTCCTTGTCCTCTATCCCCAGCTTCTGTGCCATCTTCTCTCCGGGTGGAGATATCTTGGGCCTTGCGTAGTCCCAAATGGGCCTCATATCCCTCAGAAATATGTTGACGGTTGTGGGTCCCACTCCCTTGAAGTCCTTTAACTTCTTTTCCAGGTCTGTCTTGCTGGTAGCCTGCTGGTAGAGGTTTCCTATACTTCCATACTCTTCCTTAAGCTTTTTGGATAGTTCTATGAGGTTTGTGGCAGTGGATTCATCGTATCTGGTATAGCCTCCCTTGTCCAGAACCTCGACCAGCTTATCCCATCCGGCCTCTATTATGGAATCCGGAGTAGTAAGGTCCTCTTTCTCAAATTCGCGATAGGTTTTCTTGGCTATCTTGGCGGAGATCCTCTTGGCGAACAATACGCTTGCCAGAAACCACTTGAACTGGTCTTCCTCCTTGTGAAGGTCAAGACCGAATTCCTGGGGATAGGTCTCAAAGTCCCGCTCAAATTTCTCCTTGAGGGACATAATGGTAGTTGATCAGACCAATATTTCATATTAACTGAACGTGATAATTTAAATTGAAAGTATAAACCCCTCTTTAGTTGACGTAGATTGTTCTTTTTGGCTCACGAGGCTATAAACATTTAAATTGTGGAGTTCAATGTAGAGACGTGAAATGCAGGAACTGCCACAACGAGCTGGAACATCCCGGAGATTATTGCCTTATATGCGGGCAGTCCAACGTAGACCTTCTAGGAGTTTATGTGGGGAAAAGAGTACACCTTTTCTGTTTTTATGATAAGGAGTACGTGGGACATGAGACCATCAGTATTATTGGTGGCAGGGAAGAAGGCGGGACGGATGACCAGATTGCCTACAGGAACACTCTGGACCTCATATCGGATTGCGTGCACAAAAAGAGACCTCAAACGGTTATCACCAGTGGAATTGACCCTTCAACGATCCTGAAGCTGTGGGATTGCGAAGTATTTTACACCCGGGATTTTGATAACCCTGAGGATTTCAAACAGGCTGTAGCGGAGTATTTGCAGGAGAAGAGGATGGAGAAGGTAGATATCAGACCAGAAAAGAAAGTCAGTGGAAGACACTATACAGTGATCGGGGGACGCAATGGGCAGAGGACTCTTAGAGAGATCGGTTGTTCTTCTTATGTCAAGAAAATAGTTCCCGGACCGATTGAAGTATCCAGAAAGAGTCAGGGAGGGTTCACCTTTAAGATCCAGAAGCCCGACAGCAGAGGGAATTTGAGGTTGCGGCTCAGGGAAGGGTCGACGGTTCAGGAGATTCGGCTGGTGACCACCGCTTACGATGAAAGCAGTGCTCAAAAAGTTGTAGATGAGCTAAACGCCCGACTTGCCAGCTGGACAAAGATCAAGGATTGAGATCAGGGATTAAGATCGAGCTTCTGGAAATACAATTCTTTGCACATCTTCTCTATATTCAACAGGTTTTCAAATGCCTCGTTAAAGTCCTCTTTTCCCACGGTGAAGAGACCATGCCCGTAAACTATTGCTCCTCTTCTTCCTTTGATCGCTGGTGGCATTGTATTACAAAGCCCGTAGCGTCCGGTACCCACTTCGCCGGGGACTATGGGGATATCATTAATGAATCTCTCGTGAGGACATTTTATGTGGCATACGTTTTGATATTCACAATCTGTCCAGTCACAGTCCATGGAGAGTATGACAGCGAATTTGGGGTGCCCGTGCAAAATAGCTCTGTTGTCGGTATCCATCACTATCTGCCTGTGAGCCGATAACTCACTTGAAGCAGTAATCCCGGCGCAAGAGGAGTTATCCAGCGGACAGGGATCGATATGACCTTCCAATTCATCCAGAGAGCTTGCCGTCTGGCTTATGTAGATGGTATCCCCCATCCTGAAAGAGACGTTACCAAAGTAGGAATCCACCAGGTTGTAATCGACGGTCAGTTTTCCTGCCTCCTTCACTGCTCTGTAAACATCTTCTTCACACGAAGGTCTTTTCATAAGCTGGGGGAAGGAATGGGGATAGTACTTGAGGTTGGGCACTACTTTATTGAATGCTTTTTTCATGTCCTCAGGAACTTTATTCTGTTTGGAGTAATTGAGGTGATCCGAGAAGAACTTGACGAAGCAGGCGAAACACACGGAGCTGAAGGTCACGAATGCCTGCTCTGGGGTAACGGTCCCAAAAGTGACGATCCCTTCTCCAGTGATAACGCTTTTTCTTCCCCTTAGTATTTGGGATATAGATTCGGAATCAAATTTGGGGGTAACTGGTAGATCATGAAGGAATGTCCGGGTCTCGCAGTCGCTTGGATGTATTGTACCATCCGAATTCCTCATTAAATATTCTATTACGCTTCTGTAGGGTTCAGCAGGTTGGGCCAGAAGCAACGAATTTATGTTCAGGGAGTCAAAGATCTTCTCCAGCTCCTCACATCTCTGATCCCAGCGATTCCACGTGATTTCTGTTTCTCTGGCACCGAAAAGAATTTTTTTCTCATCCGCCAGCTCCTGTTCGACTAGTTTTTGAGAGTATTTATCTATTAGCTCTTCCATTCCAGTCCTAGCTCCCGAGCTTTTTGTTGTAAAGGCAAACCGTTTTCATCCAGCCCCCTGATCCTGTAATATCTTTCTCGTGTCTCACAGAATTCTTTCCTATCAATGGGAGGAATATCAATATTGTTGCCGCTGCTCCCCGGCTCTGAGAAAAATCTGGCGGGCAGATCATCGTCTTCAGCGGTGAAGCCGTTGAGGTAATTCATTATCCGCTCATTATAATATATCCTCTCCCCAGCTCTCAACAGGTCCTGTGCAGAGGATGGAACACCCGTTACGGCAGTGTAAGCCCGTGAAAATTCTTCCAGGGTGGCACCGAAGAATAAGAATTTGCAGGCTGTAAGGGAATCTATTACCGCGTTCATATCCTCATTGGTCTTCACTATCCTGGCCTTTCCGCTGAAGGTGAACCTATCAGTAGCTACAGGTTTCCTCAGGATCTCATAGCTTATGGGATAAGCCCTGAGGTGGCATGCTCCTCTGGTGGACGTGGCGTATGCCAGAGCCATTCCGTAGGCACCCCTGGGATCATAAGCGGACATCTCCTGTTTCTTAACGGTCATAGCTCTTTCTGGTCTTTCTATTGATCGGGCATAGCGGTAAGCTCCCTCGGCGAGCTTCTTCCCTTCACCCCGGCTCCATGCTATATCATGCAGAAGATCGAGGATCTCGTCAGGAGAAAGTTTCTCCCCCCTGGTCTCGGCGTAGCAGGCGAGGGTCGCTCCTGCAGAGATAGTGTCCATTCCAACTTCGTTGCATATTCTGTTTGCCTCTTTGACGGTGTCAATATCAGAATTTTCCAGCAGGGCACTGAAATGGGACATGGTCTCGAATTCCGGTATCGCCTGCCCATCTTTCATCCGCCGCTTGCACAGGATATGGCATCCCTTGCAACCTGTCTTTTTAGGGCGGTATTTGTGGTTGAATGCTTGAGCGTTCATGGAAGATGCAGGGGGGAAATGGGTTTTCCTGAAATTATCTGTGGGCATCATCCGCCTGGTGTGCATGAGGTCGTAAAGGGCCCCTGTCCCGAATTTGGAAAGTCCCAGCTCACCCATGAGCGCAGGTGAAGCAGCCGCCAGACGGAATATCTCTTCTCTGGCAGCCTTCAATTCCTGAGGATCGTATACCTCAGTATTTTCTTCGCCTTTAACTGTTAGATACTTCAGGTTCTTGGATGCCATGGACAGGCCAAGACCATTCCTCCCGGCAAAGAAGTGCCCATCCATTACAATACCCGAATAAATGACTCCATGTTCAGCGGCGGGTCCGATAACGGCAGTAGAACCTTTTCCCTTCAATGCCAGGTTGATGTGGTTCACAGTTTTGTCTTTTAAAGGTCCTGCATCTGTAAAATGGACTGTCGAGCCATTTATTTCCATACCGCAGGGATGGGAACTTTTACCTGTGACGATAATACCGTCCCACCCCGCTTTTTTGATAGAATTGGCAAGGCTACCGCCTACCGAAGAATCTCCTACAGTTCCCGTAAGGGGGGACTTGGACATAACTGTCATCCTGCCGGAGGTAGGAGAAGAAGTATTGTTCAAGGGTCCGGTGAAGAATAGGAGGGGTATCTGGGGGTCGTCCCAGTTCAAGGTGATCTTATCTCCAAGATAGTACCCGGCCAGTCCTCTGCCGCCAATGAATTTGTGGTATATTTCTTTTTCCGGTTCAATAATAGAGTGTTTCTGGTCTGTTAGATCAATTTTCAGTATCTTCCCACGCCAGCCGTACATTCTCTCCTTATTTCTGGGTTGAACCTATTTAATCTTTCTTTTGGTTTGGCTTTTTGTTTGTTCAACCTCTATACAGTTTAGCCTTCTTTCATCCTGTCTTCTCCAAAATGTTAAGTAGATAAATTCCAAATTAATATCAGCATGTTCACAATCGTTTGGGTCCAGATGTTCGGGAACTTTGGGAAGAGGTCTTCAGTATGTCAGAGTCATTAGACCAGGATTCGATACTGGTGATGCTGAAGGAAAATCCTCACGACCACGTTCTTTTCAAAGCAAGGCTGGATGAGCTTGAAGAAGTAGCAAAGGCAGTGGGATATGATGTAAAGGACAGGATGGTCCAGACCCGCATAAAGCCGGACCCCAAATACTTCATCGGCAGCGGGAAGGTAGAAGAGATCACAGAGCTGGGCGAGAAAGAAGAAATATCTCATTTGATCTTCTGGAACATAATTTCTTCCAGACAAAAATACGATATTGAAGCGGCTACGGGAATGAGCGTAAAGGACAGGTCCGACCTCATCCTGGAGCTCTTTTCCCAGAACGCTCACACTACCGAAGCAAAATTACAGATAGAGCTAGCAAAAATGAAAAAATTGTTTCCCTATGAACGCTACAAAGCGTGGATCAAACTGCAAAGAGAGCGGCCGGGTTTCCAGTCTTCTGGTGAGTATGCCTACCACAGCAGAGTAAAACAGCTTCAGAAAACCATCAAGAACACCGAGGGGAAGTTAGAAGACATTTTGAGGAGGAAGAGGAACGAGATAAAGAACCGGAAAGAGATAGGAAAACTGGTCACCATTACAGGATTCTATAACGCAGGTAAAACCACCCTGTTCAACCTGCTGACAGAGGAGTCCAAACCCGTAAGCAATATACCATTCACCACCCTGGCATCAAAAGTGTCCCAGGCGAAAGGAGTGCTCATCACAGATACCATTGGATTTGTACAGGACATGGACGACCTTAAAGAGTTCATCACTTCCTTTAAACCTACTTTAGAGGACATAAGGATGGCAGACCTGGTCCTGTGCATGATAGACGTATCTGAAGACCCCATTATCCTGGAAAGAAAGCTGAAAGAAGCTATCAAGATACTGGGGGAGTTAGAGGTCCCGTCCCACAGGATCCTGATATTGTTGAACAAGATCGATCTCCTGGAAGAAGAAAAGGTGGAGGAGCGCCTGGAAGCGGTGAGAAAATACGGCTACAACTTCAGGCTGATATCAGCCCAATCAAGAGAGGGAATCGAAGAGCTATCCCATACCCTAGAGGAGCTGGGCAATATCACAGAGAGAGTAGAGAGCTAATCTCATGAATCAACGATTATAGGTTTTAAGACCCAACAGCATAACCCCTTCTCAATCAAGTCAAAGACCCGACCTAGCATAAGTACCCCAGGTACCCTTTACCACAACTTTTAAATATAAAATACACTAACCTTATGTTAGTAACCAATAGATGAGTAGTTTAAGATCATGTTAATTACCTGATAAGGAGGCGATATTATGGATTGTAACGATGATGAATGCAACCCCTGGAAAAGGAAAGATAAAGATAAGTTTGATGAATTCTTTGGCAAAGGAATTGGACTGGATGAAATGGTAAAGAGAATGTTTGGAGAATTTGGAGATTTCGATGACCTGTTCAGAAACGAAGGGCTTACTGAAGGACAGCCTTACGTCAGAGGATTCGCTATAAGAATGGGTCCAGAAGGTGAGCCAGAGATAAGAGAGTTCGGAAACACATGTGGCGTAAGCACTGACGGATTCGAAGGACACGGAGTTCATGAAGAGGAAGAACAGGAGACTTTAGTAGATGTAATGAAAGGTGATGAAGAAGTACACGTGATCGCTGATATGCCAGGTGTGAGCAAAGAAGATATTGACGTGAATGCATCAACAACTTCAGTTAAGATCACTGCAGAAGGAGGAAACAGAAAATATTCAGAAAAAGTAGATCTGGATTGTGAAGTTTATCCTGAGACATCTAAAGCTAGATACAATAACGGAGTCCTGGAAGTCACATTGAAGAGAAAAGAGCCCAAAGAAGAAGAGGGAGAGCAAACCAAAGTTGAAGTGGAGTAATTAATTACCATCGATATCCTTTTTTAATTTACCCTGTTCTTTGTTCTTTATTTTACCCTGTTCAGTTTATTTTACCCTATTCAGTTTCTTATGGAAAATAAAAAGAAAATAGGGATTTTTAATTTAGTTTAGCGTTCATTCTGGTCTGATTTCTTTCAAGTTTGGTCTTTATTCTGGTATTTCTCCAGAACGGCGTTGAAAAGTTTCTCTCTTGCCTCCTTTGATATAGGATGGAACACATCTCTATATGTGTCATTCTTGCGATCATATCGACTGGGCATAGCCACCCAAAGACCATCGCTCCCTTCCATAACCTTTAGGCCATGAATTGCGTATTCGTCATCCAAAACAACGTCTGCAAAAGCTTTTTGCTGTCCAGTTCCACCAGATCCACTAAACTCGAAAATTCTCACATCTGTAACCTCAGCCATGAAGTGGCGATACCAATCCAACTAAAAAAAGTTTTCATATTGACCATATTTTTATGCTCATATAATTAAATAATGAAATTACTGGTGTCAGTCCAATTCCATTCTCAAGGTCAATTTTCAAAGGTCAAAGTTCAAGAATTGCTCTTATTCTCCACCTTCTCTATCTGTTCCACTACGAGTTCTGTTTCAGGGTTTCCTATCCTTACTACCGGAAATACGTTACCGATGTTATCCTGGGGATATTCAGTTCTCTCTTCAGCTGTTCCGTAGCTGTAAACAACATATCTCGTCTCGTCTTTTACCCTGGTATAAAATATGTTATGAAGTCTGATCACTATTTTGTTCCTATCCGATTTTGACTCTTTGCCGTAGAACCTGAGATAATTCTTATTCCCCATCAAGTGTTTAAGACCTGAAGCCAGAGTTATTTCAACGAATTCGGTTAATGATACAGGAGTTGGGTCCTCTATAAGGTAGACTAGCTCAGTGTCGCCTGTCTTGTTGGCTATATGGGGCTTATACATAGTATACATAATCTATCTTCTCACGCTCAAGTTATTGGTTTTCTTAATTCTTGACCTGAATTTAATGGAAGCAACCCGTAATCCATGTGGTCCAGAAACATTAGGACCAGCTAAAACTTGGGATCACCTGAGAACGACTAAATAACTCAGGAAGGGTTTAATGAGAGTGGGCGTATGACCGAGTCTTTACGCCGGGGGTGGGATTTGAACCCACGCGGGCGCATGCCCATTGGTTGTCTGCGCAGGCTGTTGGCCAAACCAAACTTAGCAGACCAACGCCTTGCCGGACTCGGCTACCCCGGCATTTTATATTCGGCACACGTATCTAG
Organism: Archaeoglobaceae archaeon; assembly: GCA_046483365.1. Taxonomy (GTDB): domain Archaea; phylum Halobacteriota; class Archaeoglobi; order Archaeoglobales; family Archaeoglobaceae; genus JdFR-22. The sequence continues at coordinate 72,703 of JAWODI010000035.1, forward strand.
TTATCAATAACTGTTACTGCCAGCACTTTAAAAATTTTTGTCATGGGTTATGGGTTACGGACCATCTAAATAATTGCTAATCAGATTAGACCAAAAACTAAAAATATCTATGAAGTGCTAAGTACAATCACAATACATTTTTAGAGCCCGGGTAGCTCAGTGGGAGAGCGTTCGGCTGAAGACCGAACAGTCGCCGGTTCAAATCCGGCTCCGGGCACCTATCTTTTAGTTCAAAGTCTTTTTCCTGTTCTTAAGGTCCGAAAAAGGTCTTACCATGAATAGAATAGTGGTTTTCTGTTTTTTTCACTTGGTGTTTCTATATTGATTAATATGGGGAAGTTCACTTTTTCTCAGGGTTAACAGATGTCTAATTATAAGGGAAGAGTAGAGGGTAATGTGGCGGTGATCACTGGTTCCACTTATGGGATTGGTGCAGCTATTGCCAGGGTTCTGTCTTCAGAAGGAGCGATTTCCATTATCACCGGAAGGAGTGAAGACCTGGGGAATAAGCTGGCGAAAGAGATAACTGAAAGTGGGTGGAGAGCTGAATACTACCCGCTGGATGTCATCGACGAAGGAATGATCTCTGATCTCTTCAAAGCGGTTTATGATAAATATGGAAGGATAGATATTCTGGTGAATAACGCCGGGATCACCGGACCTAACAAGCCTATCCACCAGTTTACTAAAGAAGAGTGGGATTGGACTTTCGCAGTCAACGTGACGGGTGCAGCTATGTGTACCAAGCACGTGATCCCCTACATGAAGGAGCAGAAAAAAGGGAACATCATCTACATGTCCTCCATATATGGAATAGTTGGTGCCCCAGATATTCCTGCTTATCATGCTACCAAAGCCGCAAACAGGAACATGGCTAAAATAGACGCTTTACTATACGCTCAGGACGGGATTAGAGTGAACTCGGTCCATCCTGGATTTATATGGACACCGATGGTAAAGAACTTTTTAGAACAACTTTCTGAAAACACGGGTCAGAGTGCTGAAGACCTGAGATCAGAGCTGGACTCCAGGCACCCTATAGGCCATGTGGGAGAACCTGATGATGTCGCCTACGGTGTACTATATTTGGTCTCTGACGAGGCGAAATTTGTCACCGGCTCCGAACTGGTTATAGATGGAGGATACACTTCTAGATAATTTCCAGAATTAATCTGCCGCTATGTTCTTATCTTAAGCTCTCATTATCCAATAAGTTGAGGGCACCAATTAGAGTTGTCTCCAGTCAGCTAGCGGGACTTGTCAATACGGGCAGATGAATAAGACCTGAGATCTATTCGACCTATATACAAAGGCCTGGTTGCTTTTAAATTTAATATTCACACCTATTCTATTGAACTTTAAATAAGTGTGATGAGGTTATAAATCCCAGATAAGATTTGAACTAATTCATAAGTTATAAATATAGTTAATGTTGAAATGTAAACAACCCATAAAAAAATAAGCGCAATTACTGGTGTCGGTAAATAGATTAATGGATTATGGAAGAAAAGAAGTAGCAATGAATAAGGCAAATAGATAAACTGGGTTTTTTGTGGCGGGAGGTGTAAAATGGCCAAGAAAAATATCAAAATATTAATTGTGGATGATGAACCGGCGATGCGGGAAGTTATGAGAGTTATTCTCAACAGCTTTAACGTCATGGAAGCCTCGAACGGTTATGAGGCGATCAACATCTGTGAGGATTTCAAACCTGATATCATCTTGATGGACATAATGATGCCCCGGATGGATGGTATTGAAGCCACCCAGAAGATACTGGAAAAGTATCCTGGCACCAAAATAGTGGCAGTAACAGCCTATAAAACCCATAAAGGAGAAGCCATGCTTGATGCCGGCGCAGTAGAAATACTGGAAAAACCTTTCCGGAGAAAACAACTCGAAGAACTTGTGTACAATACTGTGGAGGTTGTGGGTAAAAAATAAGTTTTTTTGTATTAAAAGGAGTTTTGAGTGTCATCTTGATATCTGCCCAATTTTAGTTGCTTAGGTCCTGATCAATACCGTTATAATTCTTCTAAAAAGGATCGTGGGTAATAGAGGTATTGAGTTTTTATCTTTCTAATTCCCTTCTTCCAAATTCATTTGTCAGGACAAGATATATATAGTTACTACTATAAAACATTATAGGGGAGGTATAGTAATATCAGGGTAAGGGTTGGCAGGCTTGGATATCCTCAAAAATGCCTTTATTAACCCTGGAAGCAACCTCCCCATAAGATTTATATTTTTTACCAATTTAATAACCTTTCGATTTTATAGTTTTTTTATTTGAACTATCAGGTTATGTTTTTCGTTCGTTTGGAGAGGGAATGGTCAAAGTTCAGGCGATAATTTCCGTCAATACCACCCCCATCTATCATTTATAAAATTTAACGTAAAATGAATGTTTTATGTGTTTTCAATTAAAATCGATAACCTTTTAAGAGAAAGTGGTTATTAATGATTATGGTCGGACTTTTTGAACTTGATGATAAGGATAAAGTTATCCTCGAAGTTCTGGAAAAATCTCCTGAAATATCTCAGAATGAGATCGCTAAAAAAATAGGGCTTTCCCAACCTTCTGTGGGCGCAAGGATCAAAAAGTTGAAACACATGGGTATAATCAATTATATTTACGGGGTCAACATAAAGGAGCCGGGGTTATACATCATCAAAGTAGATGTAAAGTGCAGACAACCGAGAGAAATTCTTAAGCTATTTGATGGTTGCCCTTTTTTCCTGAATGGTTTCATAGTCGCGGGGAACCGGAACTTGACCATGATGTTCATAGGAGAAGATCTTTCTACTCTGGAAGCAATCGTTGATCAGCACATTAGGCCCAGTTCTGATGTACACGACATTGATGTAGGGATCATGGTAAGAGCCGAGAGAGATACAGTGGTCCCCATGAAGATCCATGTAGAACACGCTGATACACCATCGTGTAACTTTACTTGCGGTCAATGTGATTACTGGAGCAGCGAAGTGTGTCTCGGCTGCCCGGTGACGGGTCACTACAGGGGGAAGATCTGGAAGTAGCCCAGAAGTTGACTCTTGTTCTGTCCCCATGGTTATCAATAATAGGACAGATCGACCCATCTGATAATCATAGTTTTTTCAGGAAAATTCATAAAAAATGAGATTGCTTAATTACTATGAAAAAAGAGCACAGATGTTACAAAGTGAATTCCTCCAACATCGAAGCGATCGTATTCGTTGATATTGTAGAAAAAAAGATAAAGACCAGTTGCAATAATTTTGAGTTGTGCTACTACTCCAGGGTTCTTGTTGATGGAGAATGTCCTAAATACTGTGAAATCATATCAGAAGTGAGAAAATTCGCTTTTAGAGGACGAAAACCAAATTTAAGTATACAGGAAATCGAGGTAACAGCCTCAAAGATTAAAACTCCTCAATTATCGTTCGATCAGTAAATAGAGCAGGAGCTTAGTTAGTCTATTTTAAGTTAATTCCACGATATTGGTGATGACAAAGTAAGAGGTTATAGAGTACACTTTTTTATAGCTTCTTCTAGTTTGGTTAAGCTAAAATTGCCTAAGATCGGGTTCTGATTAATAATTGAACGATCTGGTTTGCAGAGGATCTTCATTTTCTATAGCAGCCGATTCTAATTCACGGATATCTGCCTTTGGGTTTCTGCCCCTAAAAACATATTTCTTCAATTCTACTATAGCTGGACAGTAACCAGGGCATACCCCATTTGTTAACTGCTTGAGGTGAAAACAGGGCTCAAAATTAGAGCAGTTGATTATTTTGATACGCTTGTTTATGGTATCTACCCGAGCTACGGCCTCAATATTTTTCATGACCACTGAAAAATATCTATGTTCTTCCCGCATATCATTTATTACCACTCCTTTTTTTATTAACTTTGTTTAAAAACTAATGGTGAGATATTGTTAATCCCAATTAGACCTCAAATAGTAAATAGGTAAGTGGAATGGTCAACCTGTTAAGAAATTGACTCAAACCTTTTTTAAAAAATAAAAATAATAAATTAAAAAACTTAGATTACATAATAGAGCTATCGATGGTCTTAAAATCGCTTTCAGGTATCTCCATCATCACTCTGGTGAAGGGAACATCTTGGTTAGCCCGCTTTTCAGTGAAGCTGAGATTTTGAGCAAAACGTTTTATAGGGACCGGCTCCTCTGGAGTTTTGATGGGTTTAATTTTCACCCTGTGAGGGCACAGCTCTTGCCGGAATGAATGAAATATTATCTTACAATCCTTGCAGGGGTCTGATTCAACTTCGAATATCCCGTAGATCTTGGGATCAACTTTCTTTCTTTTCTCGTCCCCCTCAATGGTGCAGATAACCATCTTGTCTCCTTTTTTGGCCTTATTGAGTACCCTTCTGTACAGGTTGCTTACTCCCCAGACCTTCTCTTTGTTGATGACCATCCAGTTTTCGGGGTTGGTTACACAAAACCAGCAGGTCATAGTAATAATTTGTACTCCGACATATTTAAATATAGTTATTATTTAGGTCGAACCTCAATATATAAAATCTAACTAATACGTTATGAAACAGAGTCAGAGGTTCGGCTCATGGGTTAAGACTAAAAAAATATGTTATGAAATATAGGCTACTGGCTCACATTGTTATAAATTATCCTTGTGGGAAGTTCTGAGGCTCTAATTAAAGGTCATACCACCAATCTGGATCTAAAGGGAATAGCTTCAGAGATCTTAAGCAACCCACTTTCGCCCTTCACCACGTATTCGATGAGGTTTATTATTGTAGCTGCAGTTCCGATGTCCCCCTTCGTTCCAGTGCTTCTCCATCTTACGCTGTTATTCCCCTCGATAGTTATCTCTTCATACTCTTCTGCATTTGAGTAAGCATGAAACTCGATCCTGATCACTTCTTCACCACTCTTCAATGCCGACCCATAGCCCTTCAACCCAAGAGCTTTTCCGTACTCTTCAACTACTTCCTGACCCTCCTCGATCACGTCTGGCTTGAAATTGAGTGCGTCGCAGACGAGCATCACGGACTCTGCATAGCCTGCGTGTCCGCTTATCCTCCCTTCCTCCACCTGTTTTCTTGCTTCTTGTGAATCCAGTCCTATCCCTATCTTATTCTGGAAAGTACCTCTTCTCTTTAAAGCGTCAACACTTCTTACGGCTTTAACACTGTTCACTTCAGTGCAGGGAGCTGTAAGAAAGACCAGCAAGGAATCCAAAAGGAACCCGGGATTTATACCGGATCCCAGGACACTAACCTTGTTCTGTTTTGCCAGCGCATCTATCTTATCTGCTATATCAGAATATCTGTATTGGGGGTAGCTCAGGGTTTCACAGGTGCTCAACACATTGAACCCTTTGCTGACGCAATCTTCGATCTGGGGATATGTCTTATCCAGCCAGCTTCCAGTGCACAGAAAGACCACGTCACCTTCAAATTCCAGTTCATCACTGATGGCGGCATCACTATCAAATCCAAAGTCGCCCAACTTCTTTCCGACCAGAGAAGGGTTGATATCGACCACACCGGTGATCTCAATACCTCTCTTAATAGCTTCACCGGCAATCAGCTTTCCTATTTCACCAAATCCATATATGACAGCTTTGATCTTCATGGTGGGCTGCCTTTGGCCGGTTATTTAAATATAGTCCAATAAAAAAAGGAAAAGAAACAGGGAAAAGCAGAGTAAGGAGTTCCGATTTATTCTTCGTCACCTGTTCTTACTCTAATAGTTCTCTCCACTGGCAGGACGAATATTTTGCCGTCACCGTACTTTCCTGTTTTCGCTCCGCTTACAATTGTTTCTACTACTTTATCTACGTCTTCTTCTTTCACTATGATCTCCAGTTTCGTTTTGGGTAAGTGGTCCACTTCCATGGTCCTGCCTCTGAACTGGAGGGTTATCCCCTTCTGCTCGCCTCTCCCCTTGACTTCTGTAATCGTCATGGCCATGAATCCCGCTTTCTCAAGGTTTTCTTCTACCATGTCGAGTCTCTCCGGCCTGATTATGGCTTCGATCTTCTTCTTCATTTTTAACACCTCACGCGTAGGCATGCTCTCCATGTTGAGAGATATCCAGACCGACATACTCCTCTTCGTCACTCACTCTCAGCCCCATCACTGCATCGATCATCTTGGCCAGAGCGAACGTCAGCACGAAAGCATAGACTATGGCTGCACTCACCCCGATCACCTGAGCTATGAACTGGTCGACGTTGCCGTACAACAACCCGCTGGCTCCACCAACCGATTCAACGGCGAAAATACCTGTGGCCAAGGCACCCCATACTCCGCCTACACCGTGTATGGCCCAGGCGTCCAGGCTCTCATCGAGTCCTTTCTTGACCCTGAACAGCAGTGCCTTGTAACAGATGACGCCAGCAACTGCTCCGATTGGGATGGAGGAGACGGGGTCCACAAATCCTGCAGCAGGGGTTATGGCTACCAATCCGGCTATGGCGCCGCTCACCATACCCAGAGAGCTGGGCTTTCCGCTCCACCAGCTGGTGAACAACCATGCCAGGGCTCCGGCAGCTGCGGCGGTGTTGGTTACCACAAAGGCATTCGCTGCCAGACCATCTGCAGCCAGAGAACTTCCGGCGTTAAAGCCGAACCACCCGAACCACAATAGCGCCGCACCAAGCAAGGTCATAGGTACATTGTGGGGTTCCATGCTCTCTTCACCGAACCCGATCCTCCTTCCGATAACTATTGCCAGAGCTAATGCCGAAAAACCCGAGCTTATATGGACTACAGTTCCTCCTGCAAAGTCCAGAGCCCCGATTTCGGCCAGCCAACCACCGCCCCACACCCAGTGGGCCAGAGGGTCGTACACTATAGTCGTCCACAGAAGTCCCAGCACTATGAATGAGCTCAATTTAACTCTCTCTGCTACTGCGGAAGTGAGAATGGCCAATGTTATGGCAGCAAAAACCAACTGGAACACCATGAACAACAAATCCGGTATAGTAAGGCTTTCACTACCCATTCCGACTCCCTTGAGTCCCCAGAAGTCCAGGTTCCCTATAAATCCGCCTATATCGGATCCAAACGCTAAACTATAACCAAATAACACCCATTGGATACTGACCAGAGCGAATGCCACGAATGATAAACCTATCATCGATATTACATGCTTCTTCCTGACCATTCCACCATAGAACAGCCCGACCCCAGGGGTCATGAGCATGACCAGGGCTGTTGCGGCCAGTATCCAAGCTGTATCTCCACTGTCTATTGCCATTTTGTATCACCTGAAAACCTCACTTGAGTTAGGGTATTTAAGTTTTTTCACCGTAAAGGTCATTTTAATCAAAATTTCTTCAAAAATTAATTAGTAATTAAAAGAATTTTTACTATATCGAAATGTGGGTCCAGAGAAATTTAATTAAATAATAAATTATATTAATCGAATATTTTGAAAAGGAAAAAATAATTTAGATACAGGAGGGAAATGGAGAAACAAATTTGACAAGATGTCCGGAAAACTCAAAAACATTTCAGATATTCTCTAACTTGGGTTTGTAGAGAATATTTTGGATAGCAACTTCGCTCCTCAGCCTTAATCGCTCCGAAGTTTAAAAAAGTACTTGACTCCTCAAAACCGAATATAAGAGTTATTTAATAAAAAGGAAGTTCAGATTACTCGATAACTTCCGTTACTTCTGCTTTTATTTCGCTTCTTCCGCCTGTGGGCTCTGACAGGGTTCTGCCGCAGACCAGACATTTGACTACTGTAGAAGCGTAATCAAAGATTATCTGGTTGTTCTCGCAATCCGGGCATTTTACTTTAATGAATTTGCTTCTCTTCTCGGCCATATTATCACTCCAGTTCGAACCTCTTCGCTCTCCATGTGGGTCTGTGCTCTGTTTTATTGCACTCGGTGCATTTATACCTTATATTAACTCTTTTGGTGGGCTTATCTCCACCGGGTACCTTGCTGAATTTACCGAGGTTCCCTACGGTTCCTCTTCGGGCTTTCTGCCTGTCGATCCAGTTCATAGAGCTTGCTTTACCCTTCTTCACTCTCTCTATCTTGTGAACAGTGTGTTTATTACAATATTTACAGTGTGTTCTTACTTGTTTGGGATGCTTCATATTATACCACCTATTACTCTTTCCGCATTATGCGTTGAATGTCAATAACCTCCACAGTTCCACTATTTATCAGAACCTTAGCGTTAAGTGAAGGAAGCGTAATTACGTCCTCCTTTCCCAATTTATATGTTTTTCCATTAACACCTTCAAATTCATCTACGTCTTCCTTTACTCTTACCACAACGTATTCAGGCTCTGATTCGCCTTTGCCCTTTTCTTCTTTCAACTCGGAACTAAAGGTCCAGCTCTTGAAATTCTTTATGGAATCTACCAGCTCATTAAAAAGATTCTTTTCTGTCTGGGTGAGATTCTCAAAGCCCTCCATCCCGGTTTCGGTTCCGCACACGCTGGCCCATGCGGACCTCACGATCTTGCTGGTCCTGACTTCGAATATCTTCCTCTGGATCCTTTTCAGAGTTTTTAACTCGTCGTCGATCCTGAAGCTCTCTCTATCATCTTCAACTTCTCTTTTCTTGTTCTCCAGCTCCTTTATCCTGCTGTTCAATCTGGCATAGAAATCCTCTTCTATGCTCTGTATCTTCTCTCCCTTGCTCTTTTCCAGAATCAACAGCAACTTATCAATGTCCATATAATGCCATCCCCCTGCAGAACATAAAGACCGCAACGTATTCGGGCACCTTTATCCTATCTCCCGGACTGGGATACCCTCCTAACTCGTTGTAAGCCCAGCTCAGATCATCTTTCCTTATTTTCCTTACCCTTACCTTGACCTCATGGTCTCCAAATGGAGTGGAATCTCTCAATGGGTCAAAATCATTCAGATTATTATAGTTTACTGGCATAGCCCTAAAACCCGTTTTTCCGTGAAGGGAGTTGGGAAGCCTTATCAGTCTTTTTATATCTGCTGTCACCGGAGCATCGAAATTGAGCCCTACTGTGGAAACACATTTATCGAACAAGGATTGGAACAACCCTCTCTTCTCTTTACTTTTAGCCAGCTTTTCGAAGTTGCCCGTAGACAATATGGTTATTATCTCTTTCTTTTTATCCTTCAACCGATACCTCTTCAGCAGCTTTTCCAGCCTATCCTCTTCCAGCAGGTATGAGGAGAGCTCCTTCATGCACTGCCTTATTCGCTCGCCCTGACTAGATTTGGGTATTCTGAAATCGAAGTTGATGTCGTTGAGCATCAAGTAATCGATAATCTCTCTCCTCTCACTGGAGTCCAGCTTCTTGAACCGGGGATCATATACGTGCAAATGATAGCCTCTGCCGCCCGAAAAGACTATCTTTACGTGCTTTTTGTCCAATCCCAAGTCGGAAACGACTACGTCCGCCAGAGCTGTTATCTCCTTTTTAGCTGCTTTAAGTGAGGTCTGAAGAGAAGTGTCTTTGATGGGTAAGTGGTCGGCATCAATATCGAAGATCAGGTCGGCTCCCTGCCACCCTTTATCTTCCATTTTCTCTGCCCGGGGATTCTCGTAATACGCAGAGGAATAATATATGTTGGCAGGCACCTGGTCCGTAATATAGGACTTGAGCTCCTGAGGAGCGAATGACAGATGCCTGTACATCATGAAAACAGGAAGGCTCTCCAGAGGAACAAATGCCACCTCTCTTTTCTCAAATTCAGGAGGGAGCTCCAGCTCGTTATGGAGGTAGTACTCACTAAACTTGCGTTTCAGGAAGATCTTTGTCTGGTCTAAAATGCTGGTCCCTTCCACATTCATTCATTCTATGGCAGACTATATTATTTTACTTATTTCTGAACCAGATAATCTTAAAAGCTGGGGTATTCACATGGCGGCATGGTAAAAAGATCAAGAGCGGTCACTGATGCTTTCCCCATCATAATAGGTTATTTCTCCATCTCTGTGGCATTCGGAATCCTTGCCAAGGAGTATATTGGAGGTAACGCCATCCTCATGTCCCTTATTGTGTTTGCAGGGGCGTCTCAATTCATCGCCCTCCAGTTGATAACCAAGAACACTTCAGCTGCTCTGATAGTAGCCACCACTTTCCTGGTGAACTTAAGACATATCCTGATGAGCAGTTACTTCACCCCTTTTTACAGGAACGTCAGTAAGTTTAAAAGGGCCCTAGTCGCGTTCGGCATCACAGATGAGACCTTTGCCCTCGCCTCTAAAAGGTTTCAGGAAGGTTCCGGGGACACCAGGTATCATTTAGGGCTCAACTTCTTGTGCTACTCTTCATGGGTAGGAGGAACGATAGTGGGTCTCTTCTTCGGGTCCATTGTACCTGGCAGTATTACTGAAGTCCTGCCGTTCACCCTGGTGGCACTTTTCATCAGCATATTGATCCTGAACGTTAACACCAAACTTGACGTGGGCATAGCCTTATTCTCTGGAGTTCTGGCTACTGCTTTGGTAGTTCTTCCCGAGGGCTGGAATATTCTAATAGCTACTCTGGCAGCTTGTCTGGTAGGAGGTGTGGCTGAAAAATGGATCAAATAAGCCAGGTAGCCCTGATAATTGTGGGTATGGCCCTGGTGACCTACCTACCCCGGCTCATCCCCATGTTGAATCCTATGGAGTTTGATTTGAAGTTCTTGAAGTATGTACCGGTCTCACTTTTCGCTGCCCTGGTATTCCCGGAACTGCTGCTGAATCAGGATCAGGTGTTGACCGTAGATGCAGAGACCTTTGCAGGTGGAATAGCCTTGCTGGCGGCGTGGAGGACCAAGAACATAATTTTTACCATGATAGCAGGATTATTAGTGCTCTATTTGTTGAAAAACCTCGTCTTTTGATTTTCCGAGCGAAGATAAAAGCCAAATATTGCTGTAAGTATCTATCAATAAATGAAGAAAGAGCTGGCAATAAAACTTGAATCGCTGGAAGGATTCGCCAACCCCCAGATCGAGCTTGAGCAGTACGTTACTCCTCCTTCGCTGGCGGCAGAGATGATCGTAAACGCTCATCTTATGGACGATCTGGACACCGTGGTCGACCTGGGATGTGGGACTGGCATTCTGGCCATTGCTGCTTCTCTTTTTGATGCACGTGCCATTGGGTTTGATATAGATATAGAAGCGTTGAAGATCGCCAAAAAGAACACCAGGGGTCTGGATACCTATGCCGAATGGGTAGCCTGCAACGTGGAGAAAGTCAGCTTGAAGAAGAAAGTGACCACCGTGATGAACCCTCCTTTCGGAGTCCAGAGAAGACATGCCGACCGACCATTTATCGAAAAAGCTATGGATATGTCAAAGGTTATATACAGCGTCCACTCAGCAGGAAGTGAAGACTTTATTTCCTCCCGGTGTGGATCCAGAGGATTTGAAATAACCCATATATGGAGGTATCAGATCCCTCTGAAGAGAAGCTATAGGTTCCACGAAAAAGATTTTAAATATATCCCGGTTGAGTTGTTTAGATTGCAAAAATATTGACGTATATAAAATAGGTGAGATTGATGGATTTAGTACTACCTGGAGATAAAATAGGTTACGTCGAAGAATATGTTGCCGGAAAGGGCGCTTATGAAGAAAATGGAGAGATATTCGCCTCAGTTACCGGTAAAGTAACCGTCAATGATAGAATTGTGGAGGTTAAGCCTTTCAAGCGCCTCCCTGAAATTGAGAAAAATGATGTTGTGCTGGGAAGAGTTGTGGATTTAAGGAGCTCTCTCGCTCTGATCGAGCTTACCAGAAAGAAAGGAGTTGACAGGGAGCTAATGCATACGGGCATCGCAGCCCTTCATGTATCGAACGTCCAGAATGATTACCTCAAAGAGCTGGGGGATGGTGTTGGATACATGGATATAATCAAGGCCAGAGTCATTGATGTTGAGAACCTCAAGTTATCCACAAAGGACCCTGATATGGGTGTAATTAAGGCCATATGCAGTAACTGCAGAAGCGAAATGGTAAAAGAGAACAAAATGCTGGTCTGTAATGAATGCGGTAATAAGGAAAAGAGAAAAATATCCACGGATTACGGAAAAGGGAACTGGTAGTGGTGGTAAATATGGAAGTTAAGATCCTGGAAATGGATAAAAATTACATAAAAATTACCGTCTCAGGAGAAGACCACTCTTTTCTGAACCTTATTCAGCGAAACCTGCTGGAAGACAGCAGAGTAGAAGTAGCCAAATACACCATATCCCATCCTCTGGTGGGAGCTCCTACTCTCTACGTTCGAACAAAGAATAAAGAGCCCCTCAAAGTATTGAAAGAAGCGAATAACGACATAGTCAAGAGCTGTGAAGACCTTCTATCCAGCATACCACAATAGTATTAGCAACATAGTAACATAGGCCATAATAAATGGGCAGATGAAAAAGTGGCGGTTTGTCGGATTTGACGATGGATTTAGCGGTTTTGAGGATGACAGGGCATACATAGTTGCCTGTATTACGGCCGGAACCTATGTAGAAGGATTTCTTTTTTCCCATATAGATGTGGATGGGCTGGACGTTACATCCACCATCATAAATCTGGTTAACGGCTCCAGATTTAGAGAGCAGTTGAAGTGCATAATTCTCTCAGGTATCACTTTTGGGGGGTTCAACGTGGCTGATATAAATCACATTTATCACCAGACAAATACACCTGTAATGGTCGTGATGAACCGACCTCCCGACCTTGAGGCAATGGACAATGCTCTCCACAAAGTGGAGCAAAAAGAAAAGAGGAAAGAGATCTTGAGGAAAGCTGGAGAAATCTACAATATGGAAAATGTTTTTGTTCAGGTCGCCGGATGCACCCCTGAAGAAGCTAAGGAGTATATTCGTAGCTCAACTGTCAAGGGCAAGCTGCCGGAGCCCGTTAGGATCTCCCATCTGGTAGCATCTTCACTGGTGTATGGGGAGTCAAGAAAAGAATGATAATTTTCTAATGACTTCTTAGAGTTGTTACAGGATCCCGAGCCCTTTAATGCTTATCTTTCTTTTATCCTCGTCTATATCTATAATCGGGCCAAAGAACTCTTTTAGGACGTAAGAATTGCTTATCTGGTGCATAGTAACCTTTGAAGTGGTGTAAATTGTACTACCACTAGCTACTGCGGCGCAAGGCATCAACTGGTCCGCCAAAAACTGATCAAAACATCCCTCGCTACCCAGCTCTCCCAGCAAGTTGTTAGCTGCTTCTTCTCCCACATTCTCTGCCTTTTTCCCCTTCTCTCCCAGAGCACTTCCTCCCTTATAACCGCACCACAGGGTTATACCTGTTCCGGTAGAAAAATATCTCTCCACCTGAGTATCGATCCGGGAATTATATCCCTTTGACTGCAAGGTCTTTTGGGCTGCACTGGCCTGCCTCTGAGCCACATGAGGTGGCAAATTGGAGGAGTGACTTATACCTTGGATCCGGTGTCCCTGCTCCTGTTCCTGCTGTCCAAAATCGACCCCTCTCAGTTTTGAGCTGCTGTTCGTAATATTAACCTGTCCTCCACCCTTGGGGTAGTAGCCTCTGGCCACCAGCTCGGTAGAAATATTTGCACCCATCTCTTCCAGAGCCTTAAGTGTCACGTTCCTGAGGTAATCTATGGGAGGGCTCCAATTAACGTCCGTTCCTCCCCTGACCTTAAGAGAAATATTTGTGGTGAGTGCAGGAAGGAGTATGGTCTGTAGAATGAGGGTTACACTGCCGGCTGTCTGGATATCGATAGTGTAGTTCCCGCCTTTAACCTCATGGGGTTTAAAGATCACCCTTGTGGAGCCCACTTGAAGCCCTTCCACTTCGGCATCAGTGATCATTTTCGCTGCCTCAATGCCCTTCAGATGCTGCATTGCCATCCCGGGTTTCGGTCTGCTGGCCCTGATCTTATCGATCTCCACAGGCTCACCGGTGATGCAGGAAAGAGAAACCGCAGTCCTCAGGATTTGTCCCCCACCTTCCCCGTAACTACCGTCGATCTTGATCATTGTAAATGCTTCTTTTTTTTATTTATATAATGTTAGTTATTTGCGGTTGGTGGAATGAAAAGTTAACTACCCATATCCTTCATTTATTATTTGCCCCATGTTCCACGAGGCCAATTTGCAGTAAACACTCTATTCTACAGTATTAATAGTGTTATTTTATTTACAATATATACTTAATGCTAATTAAAAATGATAACACCAAAAATAAGGATTTGGAGGCGCCAGACATATTATTGGAGCCTTTTATTTTTTAAAAAAGAGGTTAGTAAATACCAAAAGTTTTTAAAGACAGTTATCTGGGGCATATAAGAATTAAAGAGGGTTTGCCCATAAATAAAAGGTGATCTCTGTGGAAAAAGAAGAATATGAACCCCAAATCGTAGCATTCCTGTGCAACTGGTGCTCATATATGGGTGCGAATATGGCAGGAACTAACAGATTGAAGTATCCTGCCAACGTCAAGCCCATCAGAGTCATGTGTTCTGGACGAGTTGACCCTTTATTCATCCTTCACGCCTTTCATACTGGAGCCGATGGAGTTCTGGTGTCCGGCTGCCACCCCGGTGACTGCCACTATATCAAAGGCAATTTCTACATGAGGAGAAGAATGGCAATTCTCCGCAAATTGCTGGAGTACGTGGGTATCGAGCCGGAAAGACTTCAGGTGAGCTGGGTATCCGCTGCCGAACCCCAGAAATTCACCGAAGTGGTCACCAAGCTTACGGAAGACGTCAGAAAACTGGGACCGCTTAAGAAGTTGAAATCATTCCCTCAAGAAGAGTTGGAAAAAGCAGAAGAAGTAGAGGTTCAAGAATGATAGACCATAAAGCTACCGAAGATCTTCGCAATAAAGTAAAAGCCCTGCTTGACCAGGGAAAGATCAAATACGTCATTGGATGGGAGTTAAATGACAAAAAAGCTCATTCCTCCCCCCTATTCGTGGAGTCAGAAGATGAGCTCCAGGATCTGGTAGTATCTGAAGTGTACACTCCCAATGTTGTTGTTTTTATCAATGAAGAAATGGCCAAAGTTAAGGCTGCTGAAGAGCTTTACAAGCGGGGCAAAGGTGAGGAGCCGGACCGCAGACCCGTAGGCATTGTGGTCCGAGGATGCGACGGTAGAAGCCTTGCCAAGCTAATCCAGGAGAATATGGTGCCCAGAGATAGCGTTTACATTATCGGTGTCCCCTGTAAAGGTGTATTGGACCCCAGGAAAGCAAGAAGGGTTGCTGGAAAGAAAGGGAAGGTCACTTTTGAGGAAAGTAACGGCAAGATAACCCTGTTCGTCAACGGTGAGAATGTTGAGGAGATGGACAAGAAGGACCTCCTTGCGGACAAGTGCCTGGAGTGTACATACCCCAACCCACCCGTATACGACGAGCTGGTCAGAGAAGAGGAACAAGAGACTCCTGCTGAAGCATATGGCAGTAAAGAGTTCGGTGATGTGGAGGAAATGGAGAATAAGAGCGGTGAGGAAAAAGGTGATTTCTGGGAGGAGCAGTTCTCCAAGTGCATCAGGTGCTATGCCTGCAGAGAAGTCTGTCCTCTGTGCTATTGTGAGGAGTGTGCTGTTGACCCCACCAGACTTGCTTTAACCCCGTTCACTCCGGCGAAAGAAAAGGCGGAAAAACCAGGATGGATAACCAGGGCGAATGAAACATCCGAAAATACTTTCTACCATCTGACCAGAGCCATGCATCTGGCTGGAAGATGCACCGGGTGTGGAGAGTGCGAGAGAGTATGTCCCGTAGACATACCTCTCCTGCTGCTGATGAAGAAGGTGGAAAAAGACGTTAAAGAGATGTTCCGCTATACAGCGGGAGTTTCAGAGGGTTCTTTGTTGAGTACGGTGAGTGAAGAAGATCCAGAGGATTTCATACTTTAGAGGTTAGAGGTTAGAGGTGATCACTTTGTATTCTGCTGACAAAGAGGAACTATTAAAATGGCTGAAGGACTGTGTGGGAAAAGGGTATGAACTTTACGCACCCAAGGAGGGCAAATTTGAACGAGTGGACCCCGAGGAAGTCTCACTCGATCCTGATAATCAGAACACTATCATACCACCAAAAGAGATTGTGTTCCCCCAGTGGGAAAAGCTGTTGGAGTTCGATGAACAGCAAGTTGAGCCCACTGTTCCGGAAAAGAAGAAGAAACTGGTGTTTGGCATCAGGCCCTGCGACGCCAGGGCGATAAACATGCTGGATAAAGTATTCGAAGAAGGCTATAATGACCCTTACTACTCATCCCGTAAATCCGGCACGGTGCTGGTTGTTCTGGCATGCAATGAGTATTGTGAAGAAGGATTCTGCAACGCTGTGGGAAGCGGTCCTCAGGACCCATCAGGGGCAGACATAATGATAATCCAGGTTGATGAAGATAAATTTCTGGTGGACTTTGTTTCCGAGAAGGGTAAAGAGCTCACATCAGACGATCTTTCAGCTGAGGAGCAGCAGCCAGAAGAACCTGAACCCTCGTATGATAAAGACCTCAAGGATGCGGATAAGTGGCTGTCAGGTAAGTTCGACAGCGAGAAGTGGGAAGAATTTGCCAGAACCTGTATAAGCTGTGGCATATGTACTTTTCTCTGTCCAACCTGCCACTGTTTCGATATCGCCGATACAAACCAATGCAGAATAAGGACCTGGGACTCCTGCCAGTTCCCGGAATTTACAGAACACACATCCAGCCACAACCCTAGATCGGAGAAAAAGCAGAGGCTAAGAAACAGGGTTCTCCACAAGTTCCTCTATTTTAAGCAGAAGAATGATGAAATTGCCTGCGTGGGTTGTGGAAGATGCGTAA
The DNA here is from genome assembly GCA_046483365.1 of Archaeoglobaceae archaeon. Classification (GTDB taxonomy): domain Archaea; phylum Halobacteriota; class Archaeoglobi; order Archaeoglobales; family Archaeoglobaceae; genus JdFR-22. Next base: position 89,444 of record JAWODI010000035.1, read on the forward strand.
GATTGTGTCCGGAGGGAATAGATATAAGAGAAATAGTGGAGTCCATGGAGGAATAAAACATGCAGGAATTCAACTCGAATCAGGAAACAGGAATGGAAAATCCTTACCTCCCCTACCTGGCGAAGATCGTGGATATCAAGCAGGAGACCACAGGTGAGAGGGCCATAAAGACTTTCACAGCAGAGTTCTTGGACCAGGATGTTGAGGATAACTTCACTTTCAGGCCGGGACAAACGGTTATGGTATCCATCTTCGGCAAGGGAGAGAGCATGTTCGCCATCTCTACTTCACCTACCAGAGGTAAGGTCCAGTTCAGCGTTATGAGGGTGGGCAAGGTGACTCTGGCCCTCCACCAGCTTCAAGTGGGTTCTGTAGTGGGGATCAGGGGTCCCTTCGGTAATGGTTTTCCAGTGGAAGACTGGCATGGAAAGAATATAGTTCTCATCGGCGGTGGAATAGGGATCGCTCCCCTGAGGTCCGTCCTGCACTATGTGATGGATGAAAGAGATAAATTCGGTGACGTCAGCCTGTTCTACGGGGCTAGAACCTCCAACGACCTCATCTTTAAGGATGAAATGGATGAGCTGCTCACCAGAGACGATATAGACGTCAGTTTATCCATTGATGTGGAAGAAGAAGGATGGTTCAGCGTCAACTGGGACAATCCAGCACAAACAGAGTATCCTTCAGACACCACCCACTTCAGCGGTTTTGTGCCTATGGTCGTAATGGCAGTAAAACCAAAAGCAGAGGACACGATAGCGGTCACCTGTGGACCCCCCATAATGATAAAGTTCGTGGTGCAGAACCTGGGAGAATTGGGCTTCAACGAAGACCAGGTCTTTACCACATTAGAGAACAAGATGAAGTGCGGTATAGGCAAATGCGGGAGATGCAACATAGGTTCAGTTTATGTGTGTTATGACGGACCCGTATTCAGATACGATGAGATAAGAAAGCTTCCTCCAGACCTGTAGCTGGTGAGTGGGCTAGTTTAACTTTTTGACCTAACTTTTTTGCCTGTTACGGATGAAGAGTTGAGGATGAAGAACAACTCTCTTTCGGTTTGAGAAATCTTTAGTTTCAGGAAATCGTTTATTATAGTTTTAGGCACTTTTACGGCTATTTGATGAGCCCTGTCCATTTCAACAGATTTGCTTCTGGAGATTATTTCGGAACATCCTTCTATAAGTTTTTCCTCCAGTTCTCTGAGCCTTTTCAATCCTTCACACCCAATCCCATAATCCTTGAAGTCGAGAGCCAGAGGAAAGAATTTGCAGCCCTCGGGCCTGACAGGATATATTGAGCACATATTGTATTTAAGGAATGGACAGGGCGCCAGCACCCGGCCATTATCTTCATCCCCGGTTTTCAAGTATCTCTCTTCTACGTCCTCTGGCGTGATATTTAGATGGTTCCCGATTTTGGGTAGGATAGCTTCTCCAATGGGAAATCCTATTTGAGAGCAGCACCTTCCGCAATTCTGGCACACGAATGGTATGTTCAGGGTAAAATAACCTACACCCGGATAGTAACCTTTGATGCGCTGGTAGAGAATGATGTCCTGGGGAGACAAGATCTCCAGAGGTTCGGAACTTTTTATTTCAGTTTTCTCCTTTATATACACCACATATATCTTATCGCCAGAGAATATTAATATTTCTGTAAGTTATAATTTAGAATTAATAAATTTTTATTAAGCTATAATTTTACCCATTCCCTTAGAATTTATTCTTAAAAGAGTTTATTTAATTGATCAACCGGTTGATGGACTTATTATATATTTCCTCCACCAGCTCGTAAGTTTTATTTTCCTCCTCCCTCAAACCGTCCAGCTCCTGCTGGATTCTGATGGTCTGCTCCTTCACTATCTGTAGGAACTCTTCATCCCCCAACTCATCTTTTACTTCCAGCGAAGTTATAAGGACTGCAAGAGGGTTTCTGAGCTTGTCCGATGAAGTCTCAAATCGTCTCAGGTTTTCTGCAAGTTGCTCGATTATAACTTTTCTATCTTTTTGGGCACTCTGTAGCTGTGATTCGATCCTCCTCTTGGGGAATATAATTAGGGGAGATAAGAGAATGACCAGTAGGCTGGCATCCAGGATATTTTGAGCAACTGAAGTGCGGAACAGCATCCTTGCATCTACCATAGAGCTCAAGAATTGAGTGTAGACGATATTGAAAGACGTTATTTGCATGAAAGCCAGTACCGCCAGCTCGGTGGCAAATACGATAGACAATAGGATCAGTACCAACCACGTCTCTTCTCCAATCTTTATATTTGGTTTAAATCTATTTAATATACTAAAGGTAACTCCTCTCATTCTATATCATTATTATAATGAAAAAAGTTTGTAAATAAAATGTATATATTCGGTCATGGTGAGGCGTTGTTTACTTTATAATAATATAAACAAATCTTGATTATAAACCATTCAAAGCCCATGGCCAGGTAATTTTAGAGAAAAGCTTTTACCTCCCTTATGAAAGATATGCCACAAATCCTCATCCGGAAAAGTGGAAGTGATAAAAATGGCAACCGCGTTACCAGAGGTACCAGAAGAACCTGTGATGTACATCGCAATTGGGCTTTTCGCCATTCTCATATTAGTTTTAATTTTACCCTTTAAATCCCGCAAAGTTGAGGAGAACCTGGAACCCTTCTTCCTTGTTATGGGCATCCTTGCGGTCACCATATCGGGCGTATGGAGCCTTAGTTTAATTGAAGAAGCAATTATCGCTCCGGTGAGCATTGGCGGTCTTCCTATAGGCATTTTTCAGGTAGTGCTGGTTGCTGGATTGGTAATATACAGGTTCAATCAACAGATCTATTCGGGCCTTATAAAGGCAATGGATAAGCTGGGCATTTCTAAATTCATTTTCCTCATGATCCTGGTACTTGGCCTGACATCCAGCCTGATATCAGTCATTGTTGCTGCCGTTATTCTGGTAGAGGTAATTGCGGCTTTACCTCTCAGCAGGGAGAAAAAAATAGACTTAACGGTAATCACCTGCTTTGCCGTGGGGTTCGGCGCTGCTTTAACCCCAGTTGGAGAGCCCTTGTCCACCATTGCGGTCTCCAAATTGGATGCAGATTTTCTGTTCTTGTTCAGGTTGTTGGGTGAATACGTCATCCCGGCAGTTTTTGCCCTCGCTGTTTTTGGAGCTATCTATGCCGGAAGGCACTCGGGAGAAGCGCAGGTGCCCGAGTACACAGAGAGTCTGCGTACTGTCATAAGGAGAGCTATAAGGGTCTATATGTTTGTTGCAGCCCTCATTCTGCTTGGAGGTGGATTATCTCCACTGGTTGATTGGTACATTATCAAAATACCAGCCTATCAGCTTTACTGGGTGAATATGGTATCTGCTGTTCTGGATAATGCCACTCTTGCCGCAGCAGAAGTTGCACCGCAACTAAGTCCCGCTCAATTAAAAAGCATTCTCATTGCATTGATCATCTCTGGCGGTATGTTGATCCCGGGAAACATCCCCAACATCGTTGCTGCCGGAAGAATAGGAATAACCATGAAGCAGTGGGCCAGAATAGGTGTTCCTCTCGGATTGGTGCTCATGATGGTTTTTTTCGTCATATTGATGCTGGAAGGTAACTACTAAAACGGTCTGGTCAAATGGAGGCCAGAAGAATTATAATACTGGACAGGTAAATAGGTTCATGGATGTAAATGGTGTGGAGGTTGAGGATACCTATTGTGAGGCTTTTAATGGTATTTACTGCCGATTCATGATTACTGCCAAATACAAATGGCTGCTGGAGAAAGCTGTATCATCTGCAACAGCTCTACCTTCCACTGTCTTCGGGGAGTCTGAGGGAGGTCTGGAAAGATGGTTGTCACCTGAAGAAACTCCTGACGGTAGAGTAGGGGCTATGGTGCAAATATGGGTAGCCAAATCCAAGAAGTATGTGGACACCCTGAACAGGGAGATGGGGAAGAGGATCAGGCAGGGCATACTGGTCGTTCCCACCACTAGAGTGTTCAACGCCACAAACAGTGGAGAACAAATTGATGCAGAGCTCAATGTGGGTAGATGTGGTGATGACTACGAGTGGGAAGAAGATAGGTGGGGCAGGAACGTCATTGTAGTTCCCATAATGTTCGGGGAGTTCATTATCGAGCGCTTTATCGGTTTTGAAGAGGGCATTGCCGGAGGCAATATATGGTACTTCTGCGAGAGCGAAGATGCAGCTCTCGAAGCTGGTGAAGCTGCTGTGGAGAGCTTGAAGCATGTTGAGGGAGTCATAACCTCTTTTGACGTATGTTCGGCTGGCTCCAAGGTGGAAACCAAATATCCCGAGATAGGGCCCACAACCAATCACCCTTATTGCCCTACTTTGAAGGGGAAGATACAAGAGTCTTTGGTTCCTGAAGGAGTAAAATCCATTCCGGAGATAGTTATCAATGGTGTTGACCTCTACAGTGTAAAGAAAGCAATGAATATCTGTATTGAGGTAGGTAGCAGGATCGATGGGGTGACCAAGATCTCTGCAGGCAACTTTGGAGGGAAACTCGGTAAATATCACATATACTTGAAAGATATTGTGGAAGAATTCGGTAACGAATGGAAGTGATGTCATGAGTGATGAAGTGAAGAAATTCGTGAGAGAAACCCTGGGATGCCAGTGTCCGGAGGAAGTTTTTGAAAAGATTGAAGTCGATTCTGAAGTCAGAGTTGCAGATTATACCGTTGATAGGAGGATAAATGTGGGCGACCGCTTATTGATCTACCTCGTTGACGGAGATAAACTCCAGAATAAAGATCTAGAAGTGCTTGTTAGAACCGGAAAGGAAGAGAGAGATAGTGCTGGATTTAACCGCTTTCGTCTGGTAGTTATGTCGGATGGAGAAATCGAGTTAGAGAGGTTGGAGGAACTGGTAAGGGATTATGAGAAAGTCCACCTTCATGCAGTTGGTAGGAGTATGGTCGATTTTTAGGACCGAGTGAACCCTCCGGAAATTATAACCTTAATGGCGTCCTCAACTGCCATATCCAGATATATGAGGTCCTCTTCAGGTACCATGAGGACGTAACCCGATGTAGGGTTGGGAGAAGTGGGAACGAAAACATTTACTGTCCTTTTACCGATCAGCTGATCAATTCCTAAGACTTCTGCACCGGATGTGAATCCCAGGGTGTAAACTCCTTTGCGGGGAAACTCGACCAGAACCACTCCCTTGATATTCTCTGTTTCTGAAACCAGTATTGCCTTACTGGCTTCCTTGGTTGCATTATATATGGTTCTAACTAAAGGTATTCGCTGCATCAGGTTTTCTACACTGTTAACAATCCTGTTCCCCAGAGTAAACTTTCCTACCACTCCTAGAATGAATATAATAGCGATCAAGAGTAACCAGCTCAATCCTGGAAAGTAAAAACCCAGTGCCTGTAGCACCAGAGGTTTTACCAGGTCATCTATATAATTAAATGTCCAGTATACAATAAATATAGTGGCGGAAATGGGGATGAAGATCAACAGCCCTGTGAGGAATATATTTCTCAATGTCGACATCAATTTCTATTAGATAACACATCTATAAAAAATATGTTATAAGAGTACTGGTGCGATTAAAATTGACAGGGGGTTTGAAAAAAGTTATACGATTCAAATTCAGAGTCTAATTCAATAGTAGAGTAATTACACGAGAATATAACAATAGAGTAGGTGGCCTGGACAGCAAAATTTTCAATTCATATTGATGTTAGAGGGGGGGGTTCAATTTTAGTTGACATTATTAATCATGATAAAATTTATAAACATTGATATGAAAGAAGTTGTTGCCACCCCCTAAAGCTCCAAACAACTACCTCCTCCCAATATCTATTATGTTTAACTGTGGGGGTGGTCCCAATTCTCTATCCATAGCAAGAAGATTATCAATTTTTCATCATTATAATCAAAATTATTAATATAATATGATTTTAAGATTATCAATTTTCTATAATTATGATTAACATTACAGCTATCATAATGAGTATTACGAGAATATTATAAAATGCCAATATTTAAATACTTAGTTTGAGACATACATAATGAGGTGTTTAATGATGAAGAAGGATAAGAAAAAAGAAAAGGAAGCAGAAGAAGTAATGAAGAAGGTAAGATTGTTCACTGGGTAATTCTTTTTAATTGCCTTTTTTTATGGGTTTATTTAAAAAATTTTATTTAGACTCGATTTCTTTACTAAAATTATCTGCTACTCCAGTTACAATCGTATATCCATATCCTTTTTTGGCAATTCTTGCATTCTCTCTTTCGGACAGCCTTAATATCATATCTCTCATCAAAGGCATTCTCCTATCCTCGATATTTTATAGTGGAATAAACCTCTGGAATCATGTTAATGATATTGAGGAAGATAAGTTAGCTGGTAAGAAAACAGTATTGACCAATAAACCTGAAATGAAAAATTCGATAATTTTAATCTCAATAATATTGTATGTGACCTCTTTTTTCATAACTATCAACTGGGTTGTTGACTTTTGGGGCATTATAGCATTTTGCTTAGTGCTAATTTCTACATGGGTTTACTCTGACAAACATTTTTTGGGAAAAATGTTCAGAAGATGGAAGGAACATTATGGCACCGAGGTATTAACTTATGTCATCTCGGTCCCTTCTTTTTCCATACTGCTATGGACAATTTATACTCCTATTTCAATAGAGGGTTTTTCTTTTGCAATTATAATCACTTTTTTTATGTTGTCGGGTATGTTCCTTAAAGATATAAAAGACTCTTCGGGCGATTTATTAGCAGGCTTGAGGACACTCAGCGTTGTATTCACACAAGAAAAACTTCTTAAAATTTCTCTAACCCTCATTGGTTTTTATTATATCTCAATACTTACTTTTTCTTTTTTTGGATTGTTACCATTTCTCAGTTTTCTTTCAGTTATAGCATCAATTGGATATATTATAACCCTCAAACATCTCCGGAATAATGAGTGGGAAATAACTTTGAATTCCCTAAAAACTATAAAATTTATGATATACTCTAACCTGACTTCTCTGACTATATTAATTTTAGTTGGTCTTGTTAATTTTACTCTCTTACATGAACTCTAAGGTTGTTGATGTCCCCGTTAAGTTCACGCATATATTCTTGTCTATTTCGCTTAGGTGTTTTTTATCTAATTTGGTGTGATAAGCTGAAGGAAATGAAGAAAAGATCCCAAAAAATGGTATATCATCTTGATCGATAATATTCAAAAGCTTGTGTAAGTCTCCACCGAAACTCATTATTACATTTTGGTCTAAGATAGTTAGGTTAAAGGTCCCACTCTCTTTTTTGCTTAATATGTTGCTAAAAGCCTTTATCCCTTCTCTAAAAAACTCTCCACAGAATATCGCTTTATCGTGCAAAAAATCGACATTAAAGAGAGAAGGATATATGTTAACAGGATAATTGAATAATCCCAGAAACACTCCACCATATGTTTTATTACTAATAAGACCAATGTGATAGGGGGCTGCCATTTCCAATTTCCCTTCTTCTACTTTTTCTAGAAAATCGTCTTGCTTTAGATCTTCGTACCCTCTTTTCTTCATTCTTAAAAAGTCAACAGTGTTCAATCCATTGATTTCTCCTATAGAAATTCCACTTTTTATCAAATCGACGTCTTCGGCTAGTGTAAAATAATCTTTTATTATTTTTGCAGTCTCCTCGTAACTATTACCTCTTTCGGGGAAAACATCATTAAAGCTAATGTTTACGGACCCTTCAAAGCACATCGCAGCAGCTCCTCTACCTATATTTTTATTGTTTGCTAAAATCAGTGGAGTGTTAGATGCAGCTTCAAGGTTCATTAGATTCATTCCGATTATAGGCGTGTCTTTACCTGTCTTTTCTGACATTATCTTTAGTGTTTTATCTATGGGAAAAATGAACTTAGACTCAAGATATTTTGAATACTCATCTAATATCTGTTTTTTCTCTTCAATACTATCTTTACTCGTATATTGTGAATAACGCCATTTATCTGTAAGAAAGGCCCTTATAAACTCAAGCTTACCCGGAAAATAAAAGGCAGGGAACATCAACAGAATAGAATCCCATCCTTCACCAATCTTATCTCCCAGCTTCTCCACAGTCTCGGTCGCTGAATCCTCGTTGGCCCAGAACACCTCTACCTCGCCTTCAAACTCGGCCAGTAGTATGGAGACTCCTCTGGTCCATATCTCGTCCTCGGCAATATATCCCTCAACAATACAGCCCAGCATCTTTGCATGAGGAAAATAATTCTCCAGTAGTTTGTTGAAGTCCTCGTAGGCTTTCCAGGTACCGGCTGTTAAAAACAAGAAGAGGAAATTGGGTTCGATATCTAATTCCTTTAATTGTTCGTTGACTTGTTGATGGGCCTCCTTGGGGGCGTTTGATGAAGAATAAACCACTTCGGTTCTCATACCACTATTTCTCTGAGCTGCTTACAAACGGTTTTTACATCTATATCCAGTTTGTAGGTCGAGGCCTCTTCGTTGGCCAATACGCCCAAAACAAGGGTTCTGGATACGGGATACATTCGTATACTCTTATCTCCCAGCTTGAAACTGGCTTCATCCAGATTCCTGTTGAATATCTGGTGAAGCATTTCTTTTATCTGGTTCTCCAGCCAGTAGAGAAATGATGCCATGTCCTGTATAGGAGAGTTGACCTTGAGAGATATCGGAACACCGTCTATTCTATAAAGAACTACCATGCTTACGCCAGGGTCAGCCGACAGGGTGGACATTATTTTAGATATATCGCTTATCATACTGCTCCTGCTTCTTGACTTTCTTTACGATATCATTGATCGCTCCTTCTACTCCCTTTGTATTGCTTTCTGCCAACCTATCCATTCTGTCCAGCATGTCTTTCTCAATATCATCTCTACTCAGGTCATAGTCACTGAGGATCGCATCAATATCAACCTTATTTTCAGAAGTGTATGTCTCTTCAGTTCCCTCGATCAGTATTCCGAATTCTTTGAGGATCTTGTAGGGGAACACCCCTTCTTCGTGCCATGATCCTCTGTGTTTAAGTATTCTGATGGTTCTGTTGAAAGCTTCTCCGTAACCCAGGCTCTTGAGGTTGACCACACTGCTGGCCAGGAACATGGGTATGACCACCGAAGGATTATCCAGATTTCCGTCCGGGGGCTCCTCCAGAGTTAGCACGGTAGTGCCTATCTTTCTCAAGTTGGAGAAAAACCAGTTCACATCATTTCGGTCATCATAGCTGATGGAGGAGACAAGAGGTGTGAAAGAATCGATGGCAATACGGGTGTTTTCATCTGCCGCTGATTCGATGAAATTGAACAGATCATCATTAAGATAAGTTATATTCTCTACATAAAATTTGTTTATAATCAATTGATTGTTTTGTATATATTCTTTGACATTTGTCCATCCAAGTCCGGAAACCGCATCCACTATATCCAGCTCATCCATATCAAAAGAGATGAATATGGCTTTTTCACCTTTTTCTATACCTTTTAATAGATATTGAAGGGCAAATATTGTCTTACCGGTACCCGTTGACCCCAAAACAACATTTACGGTGTTCTGGCGGTAACCTCCCCCTAATAGGTCATCAAGACCTAATATCCCTGTTTGAATTCTCACGATAATCACCAGTATCAGATTGTTAAATTATAAATAGATTAAGTATTATAAATTTTTTCTGCTGAGAATATTTAACTTCCAGATATCGCTTATAAAAAATTTATTTAAAAAAATTTTATTTTTAAGTAGAATTATTTATCCACTACACCATCTTCAATTACCTTGAAAACCGCCTCACTCTCCGGGAGATGGGGCGAGTCTATGAGTCTTGCCACCCTTAATTCTCCTTTACTTTTACGCAGATAGACTCGAAAGGTTGCAGTATGGGCTATAATATGCCCCCCAATGGGTCTAGTGGGGTCGCCGAAGAACGTGTCGGGTTTTGCCTGCACCTGATTGGTGACAACTAAAGCAGCATTAAAGAGATCTCCAAACTTCATGATGTCGTGAAGGTGTCTGTTCAGTTTTTGTTGTCTATCCGCGAGAGTACCTCTGCCCACGAATTCTGACCGAAAGTGGGCCATAAGTGAGTCGACGACCAGCAATCTGACCTCTTTACCTTCTTTTTTCAGTTTATTGGCAAGCTCTTTGGCGTTATCCACCAGAAGCATCTGGTGGTTGGAGTTATAAGCCTGTGCCACGTAAATATTCTTCAGAACGTCGTTAGAGTCCAGCCCTTTGGCTGCGGCCATCTGACCTATTCTTTCAGGTCTGAAGGTGTTCTCCGTGTCTATCACTACCACTGAGCCGTTCAAACCTCCATCCTCTTCAGGGAGCTGAACATTCACAGCCAGTTGGTGACAGATCTGCGTCTTGCCTGAACCGAACTCTCCGAACAATTCTGTTATTGACTGGGTCTCTACTCCTCCTCCTAAGAGCTTGTTAAGCTCTGCGCTTCCTGTATCTATTTTCTTAACCTTCTTCCTTCTCTCTAAAATAGCTTCACCGCTCTCAAAACCCCCCACTTTCGCCATCGAACGAGCGGCGGATACGATCTTACCAGCATTTGCCTCCCCCAGCTCAGCCGTTGTGGCCAGCTCATTAGGTGAGGCAACTGCGACAGCCTCAATTGTAGTAAAACCGGCCTCCCTCAATTTTTCAGCAATTGCGGGCCCCACGCTGGGTAGATCCTCGAGATCTACCTCGTCATTCTTATTGTTATCCTCTTTCATTTTACCCATTCTCCTTATTCTTAAATTAATTTTGAATAACTTGTTTGTGAGTAGAAGGTTATGTAAAAATTACTTTTTGAGTACATTGAAAGTGATCGTATCTCTCAAATCTCTCTTATACTCTCTGCAGTCAACTCATAAGTGTTTTTTTCTTCTTCTCTCATCTCATCAAGCTCTTTTTTAATTCTTATGGAATGTTCTTTGACTAACTCCAGAACATTGTCACTTCCGATCTCTTCCACCAGTTCAAGCGAATTAATTATCACCGCCAGTGGATTCCTCAACCTATCTGCCGAATTGTCGAACTGAGCGAGATTTTGCGCCAACTGCTCCATCGCAGCCCTCCTGTCGTTCTCCAACTCGTATGCACTTAATGCAAAAGCTATATTGCTTGACAATTTTTCCAGCAGTTTTATTTCGTCTTTACTGAAATCAGAGTTGGAGTGAACGGTGATAACTCCCCGATTTTTACGATATGGATGGATAAGGGGTATAGAAAGAGCATATCGATGGGGCTCAGCAGTACATTGTTTGCACAGGCTATTCTCCATCTTCATTTTCATGATATGTCCATTCATTGCCCTGGATACGGAAGGACAGCTTTTGATCACTCTGTTCATGGAGTCAAAATCTATACCTGCAGATTCTACAGGGACCAACTCCCCATTCTTCTTCAGGGAGGTGAAGACGAAATTATAAAAGAGCGAAAGTTTCGCGCAAACACTTTTAAGGACTACTTCAGGATTTTTCTCTTTGGCAACCAATTCGTTTATCTCTGAATAGACATCAAGTAGCTTATTAAGTCTTCTGAAGTCGGTTATATCCATAAGAGATGCTACACTTTTCTGGCTCCTCGGGATATTTCCAATGGCTAAAAATACGTGCCTAACTTCTCCTTTCTTATCGACAATCCGGAACTCACTTCTTGTTGCATTGCTTTTCAAATGAGAGCAGCTGAAACCATCCATTTTGCTTAAATCATCGGGGTGTAACAGGTCCTTCAAGCTCATTTTAGTTTCAACCTCTTTCTTGGTATAACCCGTAAGCCTTTCAAATTCTTCATTGACCAGTGAGATGCTCCTATCTTCCTCCAGGATCATCATGGCTGTCCCCGTATGCTCAAAGGTGGTCCTGTATTTCTGCTCACTTTCCTGTAAAGCCTTTTCGAAATTCTTACGCTCGGAAACATCTCGAACAGAGCAAAGCAATCCTAAAACATTACCTGCATGGTCATATACGGGCGTTTTGGCTACCTGAAGCCATAATTTTCCTTCAGCACCAGTTACTTCTTCATCCTGAATCTGTGTCTTTCCGGTCTCCATTAAATAAAGATCGTCTCTGCGGTACATTTCGGCTTCGTCCGGAGGGAAAATATCGTAATCCGTCTTTCCCACTATTTCCTCCTGGTCTTTATTCACGAACTGGCAGAAGGATTTGTTGACCATCTTATATACTTGACCTCTGTCCTTGAACACCACAAAATCCGGAGTGGAGTTAACTATTGCCTGTAAAAGCCTTTGCTGCTCTTCTTTCTCCTTTCCAATCGATCTATGCTCTTTTCCTGCCGTGTGTTTATCTATAGCGAACCCAATATCATCTGATACTTCCTTGAGAAGCTCTATCTCTTCGCTGTCAAAATGGTTGATATCGGCAAAAACAGCCAGCAACTTCAAACCCTCTCTAGTGTTGAAAGGTATTAAAGCAATAGAGCAGCTCTGCTTCTCTTTGTGATAAGGACATTTACCACAATGTTCTTTTATGTCATCTAGAATAACAGGACCGTTATCCAAATCTCCTAATTCGACCAGTTCTTTAATACAGTCAGGTGTTTCTTCCCCCACTTCAAGATTGCCCCCACGCTCGCTTTCCGCTAATTTCTCCACTTTGTCTCCATATACTGTTATAGCAACATGGAAGTATTCTCTGACTTCTTGTAGAATGGAACAGGACCCGGACAACAATTTCTCTAAATCCGATTCTCTAATAATAAGCTTATCAATATTCCTGACCGCCTTCAAAATGTTGTTCAGCCTCCGGGTTCGATCACGAACATCTAACTTCTTCATCTGATCCTCCTCTAGAAATTATAATTTAATAATTACAAATATGCAAGTTAATTGCTTGTTTTAATATTTATAAGAGTGTCGAAATATTCATGATGGAACTGAATGTTAATTAGATTACAAATAGATAAATACCAAACCTTAATTGATCTTAAAATTGCTCGACAGGAGTATCAACAATGTTTCCCCGCCATATCCTACCCAGCTTGGAAAAGACCCATTTATCCGGGCTCCATACTTCCACCCAATCATTTTGATTCCTTACTCCTCTCCCCACCTGCTGAATGAGATTCCTCTCTGCGATGTCATTATAGTACTTCCAGAAGGTTTTTTCACCCAGTTTATGCTTCATTGTCTGCAATATGGGGTCCTTGGAATCGGGAAAAGGGCATTTAAGCAGTATAATTGAGCGGCATTTATCGTCAGAGAGGTCCAGCCCTCTGGATGCCACCGTGCTCCAGTCCTCCTCACCATCTTCAAGTACATTGATATTCTTGAAGTCCTTCTCCACACCGTCGGCATATTTCTTCCCCCACACCTGTATAAGCTTTGGCTGTCTAGCCTGCTCTACTATCCAGTCCCTCAGCTGGAAATATCCCTGTCTAAACTTTGTGTCCTTCCACCTTTTAAAGTTCACGGGCGCTTCTCTACCGGTTCTCACGGCATATACCGTACCTGGATGTCTTTCTTCTCCCAAACAAAGCGCGTACTCGCCGGGCTCAAGTCCGTAAACCTCTTCTAAAACGGAGAGGTCCTGAAAGGTGGCTGACATAAAAACCAGCTTTCCGCTTCTTCTTCGAACCTCTTTTAGGACAAAAGAAGGCTCTGCAAGGTAGAACATCATGCGGTCCTTATAGACCACAGCATAGGCCTCGTGAGCGTACATGCTTATCATTTTCAACCTGTTCAGTTCGCTGGCCCGGGTTAAGTCCTGCAGCTCGACCATCCAGTCAAGAAGGTGTAAAAGAGGTTCTACTGAGCCCATATATCCCTGGTATTCCTCCAGCAACCTGTTGAACTCCCTAGTCATGTCTTCCCTGAAGTCCTCTTCTATTGTTTCCTGGTATTTGTTGAATATCTTGTCCAGCTTCTCTTTCCCTACAGTGATGCGGAAACACAGACCATCAAGGTAGGCATCTCCCTCATCTATTATCTCTACTGGGACGGATGCTTTCCTTCCAGAAAAAGTTTCTATGTCCCATAGAGCGGAATTCATTATTATGGCGATCTCATCCTTCAGATAAGCCTGATACTGGTCATAATAAGGACAGTTCTCCTTGCGATGAACAAGGCCGTAGGGTCCGTCAATCGCCTCATACTCGCTCATGGCAGCGTCCAGTTGTTGGGCATAATTCTCGGCTATGGGTTTTTTGATGACTGGAGACCAGTAAGGACACTCTCTGGCGACTCCTAGTCTATTCTCATCCTTCCTGAGAGGTCTAGAGCAAGGCAGGCTTTTGTAATCGCATTTAACCCTGTTCTCGAAGTGGGGGCAATAGAAATTGTTCCTCCCTCTTATCTGTTCTACCTTGAGGGGTTCACCATCATCCATCAGAATGTATGAGTCCCCCTGCCGGTAATCCTTCTGGTACTGATTCTCCAGGGCTTTAGTAGGTGTTTGGATGATCCCTCTACCGAATTCGGCTATCAGGTGTAGTGCCACTACACTCTTTCCGGTGCCCACTGCTCCCTGAAGGAAGGCAATGTCGTGTTCCTGAAGAGCATCATACATCTCATTTATGAGGTCATACTGGCTCTTAGACCGGTAATCAAGAGGATGTACAGCCTCATTTCTTTTCTGGTTATATAACCTCCACATGACAACTCAGTTTGCTTATTACTTAAAGTGAACAATGTACCGGATGGTAATAATAGTATTGGGTAGAATGAAGATCAATTGATAGGTTTGAACTTCAGACCTGAAGTCGGACCATACAGTGTTATTGATTCACAATGTGAAATATTTTAAGGAGAATTAACTCATTACAACTAAAATGGATGCAACGTATCACTGGGACATGGAATCGATGGCGGAGACAATAAAGAGGGATTTTGTGGTTAAGGAAAGTATTTTTGGGGGAAACCATATTCTCTTCCGCTGTGAGAAACCCCTTAACCCTGAAGAGAATGCTAACAGGCTTATAAATAAGTTGAGTGAAATAGATTATGTTCCTTTCATATCCCAGAACGGAGAAGACGTTTTAATAACCGTTAGACCTCAAATAAAGACCAAAGAATCTGGACCAGGGACCAAACACCTGATACTTTTTATTCTCACTATTTTGACCACATTATGGGCAGGAACTGTCCTTTTGGGTATCGATTTGATGAGAAACCCCCTGTTGATATGGAAAGGGTGGCCATTTGCGCTGGCTATTATGACCGTGCTTGGTATGCATGAGCTGGGACATTACATTATGTCCAAAAAAAGGAATGTTGTAGCTACCCTCCCTTTCTTCATCCCCGCACCAAACCCCTTGCTGGGAACTTTCGGCGCAGTGATAAGCATGAAGAGCCCCATGCCTGACAGAAAATCCATGTTCGATATAGGGATATCCGGGCCGGTCCTGGGACTTGTATTCGCTGTCCCGGTCACTATAATAGGTCTCATGAATTCCCCTATAGATGTTCAACTTCCTTTAGACGGAGAACAGGGTGTCGGCATCGCCCTGGGTATCCCTCTGATCTACCAGGCTTTGATAGAGCTGGTACCAGTCAATTTGAACGAAGGCCTTCTGCATCCTGTAGCCTTTGCTGGCTGGGTGGGCTTTTTTGTCACCTTTTTGAACCTCCTTCCGGTGGGTCAACTCGATGGAGGTCACATTGCCAGAGCACTTTTGGGGAATTGGTACAAGTACCTCTCTGGATCAGTTCCCTTAATCCTCTTTGGAATGGGATTCGTTTTATCCACTTTAGGATACAACGGAACTATATGGATCATATGGGGACTCATTGGTTCCTTCTTCCACAGTGTCGGGCACCCCCCACCTCTCAACGATATCTCCCATCTGGACTACAAGCGAAAAATAGCCGGACTGCTTATCTTTGGAGTAATGCTTGCCTGCTTCACTCCCGTCCCCTTCCAAATGCTCTAAATATCTAAATGTCTGGGTAATACTCTTGACCATTAGTTAGATTACAGGGCATCATTGTATATCAATTCCAGGATCTCACTGAAATTATCCTTTACCATAGAAAAAGCACCCTTCATGGAGGTCTCTGCCTTCTCATTGAATCTGTATTTAATATTTGAATTTTCAAAACTACCTGTTATGTCAAAAACTCCGTTGTCAAGTAGGTGATGGCAAACGAAGAAGATATTTCGGCTTACAGGGCGTAGAGAGAATTCTTGATATTTGGATAGCTTCTGCTTGATGTAGCCCAAAAGTTTTCTCTGCTCATTCGTGGTCATCTCCGGCAGCATCCTCACCTTCAGAAGAAAATAAGGCTCTGGAGGGTTTTGCCACCAGTCCGCGTAATCTACAGTATGATAGAGGAAATATGCGTTCAACCCACTCAATCCGAAGTTGTCATAAGCAGTCTGAGCCTTAAAGAAGAAGCACGGAATGTTCTTCTGGCATTCAGCAGACCACCAGCTGTTCTTGAGCAATTCCTTAACCTCTTGCTCATTGGATGGACTTGAGGTGTTTTTAACTTTGATCAACTCCAATGCTATTTCCCACCGCTCTTCATTCTCTCCGTCAGAGTTGATCAAATCATAAACTCCATTGAAGACATGGTTATCTATTTCCAATAGCTCAGCGATCTCGCGATGAGTCTCCAAGGATGGCATTCCACTCCCTCAATATAACATATATTACGCTCTTACACAAATCCTGTTCCTCCTTTGTTGGGGTCCGTTATTTAATCCATGTGACAAAAAATTGTTGTGCAGGAAAAAAGATGCAAGATGCTAATTTATACCTAATAAACCATTACCGTTCCGGTAGCAAGAACAGAGAGTAAACAGTACACAAACGAGATTGAGTATATAAATGAGGGATCTGTATCAATGTTGAAAGGTTCGACATTAGACAAGGTCTTCTCTATTCAAGCCAAGATGGGTGAACCTTATCTGATTGTACATCCCGTTCAAATTGCTCGTCTGCTTTACGGGCTTTCTCTGATGTTTTAAGATTCTTCGAAACATGATTTAACTTTTCACCACAGCATAAAAAATTTTTGGTGGTTATGAGGAGTTATCAAAATACTTTCAGCGACCTCTAGTTCTTCAAGAGCTTATTGAAATTTATTTTTCCTTCAAATCTGGTTTATGTTGATTATTTGTAAAATTTAAAAATTATTAAAATATATGTGAATGATAATAGAGGTGAACTTATATATTAATAAAATCTTATTATTACCAGCATTTCACCGAAACCACCTGGGGTTCTCAGGGATAGTAAAAGCAAATTTCTCTATAAAACATTATCATTTTTTACCCCTATATGATTACCGATACACGAGTTCATCAATACAGTTTTGGATTATCCAAAACGAAGAAGAACAGTTAAGCCACATATTAGACGATTATACAACAGAGCAGGAATCAATTAACTGGTAGAAGAGATATAATAAATTAGTTCATTTTAAGGTTTGAGATCACTCCACCTTTATGCTGGTCTTCTTGGCAGCCTCTGCTTTTGGCATGGTCACTTCCAGAACTCCGTTGTTGTATGTTGCTTTGATCTCCTCTTCTTTAACATCTGAGGGCAATGGTACCTTTCTCCTGACCTCACCGAATTTCCTTTCTCGCCTGATAAAGTCTTTCTCTTTCTGCTCTTCTTTCTCCTCTTTTTTGGCGTAAATGTCCAGCTGGCTATCTTCAATGCTGACGTCTATGTCTGCTTTGTTGAACCCCGGTAGTTCAGCAGTAACTCTTATCTTATCGCCTTCATCGATCACGTCAGCAGGGAACTGAGTGATTTCCGGAACAATTGATCCCTTATCACCGGACTTGATCTCCCCCATCAAATCGTCGATCCTATCCTGTAACCTTCTTATTTCATCAAAGGGATCCATCCATTTCTTCATTATCTATCACCTCCTTTCTACGTTATTATTTCATTAAATGGGTAAAAAGTACTATAAAAAATTTTTCCAGGATCTAGGATCCAGTATACAGGGGAATCCACATCTATCCTGACAATTCGATCTGGATTCATTTTTCCTTCTTGATCCTGTGGGAGATGTTCTTTCCCAGGCAACTGGTATTCTTACAAGTAGCACACATAATAAATGGTTTTACAAATACCAATAAAATTATGATACCCAAAAAAGCAAGCAGGTAGAGTGGCCTATTGAGCGCGAAAAATAGGGGGAATGCCAGCAATATAATGAAGGCTACCACAGGAAGAGCCTTCTCTAAGGGCGTACAATCTCCCTCTTTTTTAGCGAACATCTTCTTGGCCAGAAGACCAGCAATAACATATGAGCATCGCTGCCCGTAATGAGGACATTTGGTGCAGAAAACCCCCATGATCAATCCGATATAGGTAAAAAGAATGTATGCCACATAGAAATAAGCTGCCAGAATATTGGTAGTAAAAAGGACGTAAAGCCCCAGTACAACGTAAGCAGAGAATAGGGGGAGGAATGTGAACCAGTCTCTGCACCCAAAATCACTCATACTTTCTCCGAAATCCAATTATCCTTAAAAAACTTTGTATCCATATCAAGGTAAGGGTAGCAATAGAGATTTAAACTTTCAAACCTCTCTCTAGGTTGTGGGCACTCCAAAGATCGATCTCGACCTCAAGACCCAGGAAATATTTAATAACAAATTCAGGAATCTCAAGAGGGTAAATTGGAAAGCATGGTTGGATATCTCATCTAAGGAAGAATATGAAGACATTGTACTAAGTAATCTGGGATTGGAGGCAGACATATTCGACCAAATCCCTCATAAAAAGACAGACCCCCACACGATGGCTGTTTCCCCCTTTGACTACCCGATATCTGAACAAACTGCACAAAATGGGTCCTCAATTTTGTGCCACACTTCGGGGACCTCCGGTTCGGAACCCAAATACTTCCACATAACCGATGAGTTAATAGAGAAGATATGGGCTCCCGGAATGCAGGCCATCTTCGATTCCTCTAATTTGACCAAAAATTCTTCGGCTGTAATCTTTGTTCCCACCAGA
Source organism: Archaeoglobaceae archaeon (assembly GCA_046483365.1). Taxonomy (GTDB): domain Archaea; phylum Halobacteriota; class Archaeoglobi; order Archaeoglobales; family Archaeoglobaceae; genus JdFR-22. The sequence continues at coordinate 108,384 of JAWODI010000035.1, forward strand.
CTGGCTACCGATGGTTTTGATGGTAGAAATGTGAGACTTTACTCTTCAGAATTCTCTCAAAGGTTAGTGTTGTCGATGTTCGACCCCAAATCGTATCTCATTGACTTCTACAAGAACTCCAGGGATGTGGAAGTCCTCTCCAGCATACTGGAGATGGAAGATGTTTCCGTGGTATCGGCACCGGCCTCGACCATATTGAAGTGGGCGGACATTCACAGCCTTCAAGGAGGCATGGAGAAATCTTATAGGAACAACAAAGAATGTAAAGTATCCAAGCTGATAGATAAGTTGGGAGTGGAGAAAGCTGCCAAAGAAGTTCAGAATAATCTCTCTGAAAAACTCAAGGATTCGACCTTTATTTTCAGCTTCACTTCTCTCAATTCGCAGCAGTGGAATAAAATCAAGGAATTTGCAGATGCCAGGGTGAACAACCTGTATGTAGGCAGTGAAATAGGGCCATTTGCTTCCAGCCTTCTTACAGGCCGGAGTATGTATATATTCCCATTAACCCTACCCGTTATAGAGAACGGTACTGTTGAGCCGGTGTCCAGGACCAAACACCAATTCGGTAATCTGCTGTCTTCTCTTTCTGAGAACTGGATCAATGTGGACACTGGAGATGTCGTGATAATCGAAAATAATGGTTCATTGCCCGTCATATACGAAGAAATTCTCAGAAATTCATTTAAAATCAAAGTTAGAGAAGAAGTGAGGGATTTCCCTGGTTATAGGATGTTTGCAGGAGAACATTTCAAAAAAGGTGATGTGGAGATACTCAACACCCACAGGATAGTACAATTTGTGGAGGAAATGCTCCAGATCAAAATCACTGAGCCGTTATTCTTTATCTATGAGCTCGAGAAGCTCTACATCCCTGCCGACCTCTCAGAAGAAGATTGCAGAAGAATAAGCTCTGGACTTACAAAAGAAGACAATTTTGAGAAATCAAGATTCTTTTTGAGATGTCCCGACTTAAAAGTCGAGGGAAAAACTCTGGAGATGGTGGTAAACAGAAATAAACTTTTAGAGGATGTCAGAGCGGGTAGACTACCCAAGGGAGCGATTAAAAAATGGCAATTTTACTTTCTCACCCTTGACCCATAATCACATAAACCAATGAACTTCAATTGAATAATATGGACTTTGAAATCATCCCGTTGCTTAGTTTTATATTGGGGGAATGATCATTATATCAAGTAAGAATAAGAAATTGAGGTGTGTTTATAATGGAAGAATATGAGGGTGGGGATAGACCTTTAATAGGTTCTAAGTTCCCCAAAATGGAAGTAGAAACAACTCACGGCAAGAAGACTCTTCCGGACGACTACAAAGGCAAATGGTTCTTGCTCTTCTCTCATCCGGCAGATTTTACGCCAGTTTGCACTACTGAGTTCTATGCCTTCCAGAAAAGGTATGAAAAGTTCAAGGAGCTGAACACCGAGCTTATCGGATTGAGTATAGACCAGGTCTTCAGTCATATTAAGTGGGCTGAGTGGATTAGGGATAATTTAGGGGAAGAGATCAAATTCCCCATAATCGCCGACGACCGTGGGAGGGTAGCAGAAAGAATGGGAATGCTTCACCCCCAGAAAGGGAACAACACAGTCAGAGCAGTTTTCATTGTCGATCCTGATTCGGTCATTAGATCTATATTGTTCTATCCTCAGGAGCTGGGCAGGAATATGGATGAATTCCTCCGAATGATGAAGGCTTTTCAGGTATCTGAAGAACAGAACGTTGCAATACCTGCCAACTGGCCCCAAAACGAGTTGATAGGGGATCACGTAATAATACCGCCTGCAAAGGATGTTGCCACTGCTTCTGAACGCCTCAAAAAGGCCGAAGAAGGAGAAATAGAGTGTTATGATTGGTGGCTTTGTCACAAGAAACCCCAATACTGACTTAAATACTATTTCCGGACGTTAAAACCTTGTAAGATAGAATTACTACTACCATAATCGCTACATAGAATAAGAGCAGGGCAACAATATTGAAGGAACCTTCAAAACTGATACTGGTCAACGTTTGGTATCCCACGGTCACCACAATAAATCCTACAAAGCAGATAAAAAAAGCTAAGACTAATCTACCCAGAAATCCTACGATATGCTCTATTCTGGATAAATGCTCTGGCATGCAGCTTTTTTTGTCTTCGTTGCTATTTAAACCCCTTTCAAATTGTAATGATGAGTTTGATTATCTAATTGCAAAAAGAAAATTAGTTTTGAGATTATATTAATAACACTCAATAAACATCACAGACCATGTCTAGACCGCATCTTTTTCTTCCTATAGCGAATGACGATAGAATTGCCGAAATAAGAATCACCACAATTATTGAAGCGTATAGCGCATTATCATACATCCCTGCTTCATGGGCCAGAACAGCTATGAGCAGTCCCAAAGGCATAGGCATATTGAACAAGAAGGAAATATACCTTGCGTGGGTGGGCATATTCCTTTTGGCTACAATGAAATTCCCCGCAAGTTTGGAGGTATAGCTCATGGCGAATAAGAGGGCTATCAAGTAGATGTTGGGGAGGATAATTTGGGGGATGATCTCCATCCCGATCTCGAAGAAGAAGAACGGGGAGAGAAACCCGAAAACCAGGGATCTAAGTTTCTTTTCAAGCTCCCCAATATCCTTTATTACCCCAGAAGTGATGACCCCCAGGAAGAAAGCAGAGATCGCTACTTCAACGTTAGCTATTTCTGATAGTGCTGAAATACCCAGCAGGAGAACCAGAATGAATCTGACCTCTATTTCAGGTAAAAGGTCCTTATACCTTTTTATAAGAGTTTTACTGATGTCCGGAAGAGTGAATATAGATATAAGGAAGACAATAACCAGCAGCAAGGTGAATATGCTGAATTCTAGAAAGAAAAAGCTCACCAACAACATTCCCATAACCTCCGAGAATGCTGCCGATCCCAGAATAACCTTCCCCACTTCGGTCTCAATGAATCCGCTCTCCTTCAGGATGGGATACACTATCGCAAGGGATGTAACTGAAAAGATTATTCCTGTGATGACAGATGTCTCAACTTCTCCCTTGAATGGAGGGACCAGAAAATAGACTATAAGAGTTATCACAATAAAAGGAATGAAAAAGCTCACTACTCCCGTTCCACCGCCTTTTCGCAGGTTATTCTTCATTATCTTGAGGTCCACCTCCAGTCCAGCAATATACATCAAAGAGACCAGACCAAGGAAAGAAAGGTACTGAAAAGGAGGAGTAAACTCCAGACCAAAAAGATTGGCTCCTATCGCTCCCGCCAATACTTCCAGTATTGGGACAGCTATGCTAACCTCAACTGAGATTACAGCAGAAATCAGAATTAAAATAACCACTATTAATGAGTTCAAAGACTGACCGAGAGCCATACTCAACCCTATCCACTATTTTATTAAACGCTCACTGAATTTAACCCCGTAGTATCCAGAAGAGGTTTAGAAAGCAATAGATAAAAACTTTGCCAACTAAACAACAGATTCTCTACAATATGGCAAGTTTTAAAAGAGGTTTGACCTGTTGGAACAAATATGTCAAGATACAGGATTGTAGTGACGGTCAAAGAGGTAGAAGGGAACTGTCCAATCCACACCGAAAGAGACAGCTATCTCATAGAAGAAGACGGTCAAAGCTTGAGAGTATTAAAAGGTGAAAAACTGTGTATTTATGCCCTCTCCAGTATGCTTCCCTTTTTCTCAGCTCTTTCCAGAGAATTGGAGAGTAATGATTGGATGGCTTCAGAATCCCAATCCCATGTACTCCAGTGCCCCGACCCTGGACCTCAGAAAGGCGGTGTAGCAACTGTTTATTTCGAGGTGAAGAGAGAGAGGGTTTAAAGCTTCTTGCGGCAAGAGATACTGCTAGAAACTATTCTCTAATAATTGCTCTCTGATGGACTTCAGCTTCTCAAGTTGTTTTTCAGTTTCCTGGATTTGGTAGTCCACAATTCCCAGCCTCTCTTCCTTACTGGCCTCAATAACAACACCGCAATCACTGCACAGCTCATTACCTATCTCTTCACCATCAAGTGGTATGGTCGCATTGTGGTCGCAGGGAAAAATGAGATAATATTCACTTCCACACTCAGAACAGGGCTCACCTCTCTCCAGTTCAGTGTCTCCAGATCCAGCTTCATCTTCCCCTTCACCCTCTTCCTGCAATGAATAGCCTTTAACGTAATTGCAGCCATTACATTTCCAGACCAATACGATCTGTCCTTCTTTAACTCGCATATTCAACTCCTTTACTGTTCTGTTTACTCATTCTAGAAAGCGTTTTTTATGGGTATCCAACTTATGGTCCTTTTGATGATATGTGATAGGTATCATTAGTTTTTTATTGGAACAATGCTTAACCAATTATATGTTCGATGACTTTATGACCAAGCTAGCCAGAAGGGTAGGGGAAAATGTGGGAAAAAGCAAGATAGAATTAGTAAAAGCTCAAGTAGAATCCGAAGTTAAGTTACAGGAACTTGAAGAGAGTACTGACAAGGATAAACCTGAGAGAGAGCAGGAGAAGAGAGAAAAACTGGAGAAGATCGCCAAAAACATGGGTATTGAGGATATCGAAGGGAAAACTGACGACGAGCTAATCCACGAGATCGCGGATAACCTGCCGGACCAAAAATCTTGAAGGGGTCAAAGAATCAGTCTTAGAATATAGAATAGGGAGAGATAAGAGCCAATTCAAATCAAAAAGCTTGTTGTTAAGACTATTCTTTTAGTGATAAATAACAAATACTCTCTAATCAAATTGTCTATTTCAAGGGAACACACTTTACTTGATGGGATGCGAACCCATAGTAAAGGGCCTGGACCGGGAATCGAACCCGGCTCCTGGGATCTCTGCTGAAGTTATATCCATCCACAGTCCCAGAGGATAACCGCTACCCTACCCAGGCCATATGATATGATACTGATTTGCCAGTGCAATATCATATTAGGGAAATTTGGTTTATAAATATTCTGGGTTGGAAGTGGTTTTAGTGTTAACTCACTCGCTTACATTAGTTCCTGATACATAATGGATGTCGGCTAGCTGTCTGTACTTCCCATCGACATCCAGACCATAACCCACTACAAACACGTCTGGAATTTCAAAACCCACGTAGTCAGCCTTTATGTCCACCTTCCTCCTGTCCGGTTTATCCAGAAATGTGCAAATTTTGAGCGATTTGGGTTCTCTGGGAAGCAAAATATCTTTGAGGGACGAAGTAGTTAACCCTGTGTCCACTATATCCTCGACAATGATCAAGTCCTTTCCTTTCAGCTCCCGGTTTATATCCAGTTTGACCTCTGGCTCGTGGTTTTTCATCCCTACGTAACTTTTAACCTCCATGAACTCTATTTCTACCATCACGTTGAGGTCTCTTACAAGGTCTGAGAGAAATATAACAGACCCTTTAAGTATGCAGATCAGGACAGGATTTTTCCCCTCGTAATCCCTATCTATCTGTTGTGCGATCTCTCTTACCCTGTTCCTTATGTCGTTCCTGCTAATCAACAACTCCAGTTCCATTCGACCACCTTCTATCGACAGATTCAGGACCACAGATCAACGAGCTCCATCTTATTTACATCTACCAGGCCGAAATCCGTGATCTTCAACTCCGGTATGACAGGAAGCGTTAAAAAGCTCAGGGAAGTGAAAGGATGTTCTATTTCTACTCCCAGCTCTTTCACTGATTGATTGACCTTCTTCAGCCTTTCAACTACTTCTTCGTAGGGGAGGTCGGATATCAATCCGGCTACTGGCAAAGGGAGTTCAGCCTTAACATCCCCGTCCACCACCACAAATCCGCCCTGAAGTTCTCCGATCCTCTTTATAGCAGATAAAATGTCTTTATCGTTCGTTCCTATACAAACGCAGTTATGGGAGTCGTGGGATATGCTGCTGGCAAAGGCTCCCTTCTTCAATCCGAAACCCTTCACAAAACCCAATCCTATGTACTTGCCCCGCGAGTACCTGTCCACTACAGCGATCTTGGCCACATCCTTTTGCTCGTCAGGAGCTACAAAACCATCCTCTACTGGCAGCTCCATTTCGGTTTTTTTGGTAGTGATCTGACCCGGTATTAGTTCTATAACCTTACACTTCTTCCCTGCTTCTGCTTTGATCTTCAGGTCGCTTTCTTTAATATCGGGGAGTATGACCATGTGCTTAACTTCCTCAGCCGTCCTGGACCTTACTTCCACTGCGGTTTTACCGTCCCAAGCAACTTCTCCGTCTTTGATCACCATCTTGACCTTAAATGAAGCAAGATCTTCTACAATAGTGAGGTCTGCTGTATATCCAGGAGCAATCGCGCCCAGATCGTCCAGTCCGAAATATCTGGCCGTGTTTATTGTGGCCATCTTGACAGCCACTTCAGGAGACAAACCGTTTTCAACGCACAATTTTAGAAGGTAATTCATATGTCCATGGGCGATGTCTATGGGCAAGAAATCATCGGAAGCCAGCATAAAACTTTCAGAGTTAAGATCGTTCACCGCTTTGACCAGCTCAGCAAGATTCTTTGCTACCGAGCCCTCTCTTATCATTACCTTCATACCCTTCCTTGCTTTTTCCAGTGCCTCTTCAGCGGAAATGCACTCATGGTCTGACTGTACTCCGGCGGCAATGTAGGCATTCAGCTCCTTACCACTTAAACCAGGAGCGTGTCCGTCAACCACCCTACCTCTCACGGCCTCTATCTTTCTCAAGACCATTTCATCCCCATAGATAACTCCAGGAAAGTTCATCATTTCTGCCAGACCCAATACACAGTCCCAGGTGATGAATTTGGATACATCTCCAGCGTTTATTTCTGCACCATGGGTTTCCAGCCCCTTTATTGCAGGGACACAAGAAGGCACATTCAAGAAAAAGTTGACAGGAAGACCCCGGGAAGCATCATAGACGTACTTGATCCCGTCCACTCCTGCCACGTTGGCTATTTCGTGGGGGTCAATGAATACGGATGTGGTGCCTTGAGGCAAAACAGCCCTGGCAAATTCCGAGGGTGTGAGTAGCGTACTCTCTAAATGCATGTGGGCATCCATAAGACCGGGTAATATAACCCCATCAGTTTCTATCCTGTTCTCTCCATCGTAATTACCTATACCAGCAATTTTCGACCCAAAGATCGCTACATCTCCTTCAAGCACCTCTCCGGTGAATACAGATAAAATTTTTCCGCTCAAAATTAGATCCGGCTGTTTGTCCCCTCTCGCCACCTCAAGCAACTCTGATAGATTATACATTTGGTCTCCTCCACTCGCCCATAACTTGGACATTACAAATTTTTTTCGATAAGGGAAAAGATAAAAGCTATTGGAGCCCGAACATTTCGCACCATCAATTTGAACTTTGTTGCTTCATGAGGTACATGTAAAGATTTGGTCTCATCTCGTATTCATTTACTACTTCGTACCCTTTATCTTCCACAAAGGATTTCTGGTCCTGCGAAGTAACGACATAATCTATCCCCTCCACCCATTTGGAGCTGTAAAAGCCAATATCTATCTCTCTAAGGTACCAGGGTAGGGGCCAGTAATCATTGTTGGGCTCATAAACTGCTATTTCTTCTCCTGCATTGTATTTTTGTTCGATAACGTTGGCCAGCTCAACTGTAGAATGTTGGGCCTGGATATAGATCAAGTCCTCTTCGGCATTGTTATAATCCACGTAAGTGATATTCAGTGAAATAACGAGTGTCACTGCTACGATCAATACAAAGGCAAGCCTATAAGCTCTTCTGTTCCAGGAAAATACAGAACCAGAATAGATGGCTCCAAAAAAGGCTAGAGGCGCAACCAGATGGACTAACAGCCATGGAACCTTATGGGATAGAACATGGTACCCCAGAACGGACATGAAAAGCCAGTAGGCCGCGAACATCTCGATCTTCGTAGATTCACCTTTTCGTAATCTGCGGTAAAAAACTGGAATTGAAACAATGGACAATGCCAGCGGTAAAAACTCGTACTGGAGCAGGATATTTCCGTAATACCATAACTGCTTGGCGTGGTCCTCTTCAGCGTGCATGGTAAACCAGTGGGAGAACGCCTCCACAGTTGCGTCTTCTAATCCGCCGTAATCACCGAAACCAGCAGTATAAAGGGACACAAATATTGAGCCGACGATAAGAGAAGAGATGACCACCATTCGAAGCTTTTTCCAATCCCATCTGATGAGGATCGATAAGTAATTGAGCCTTTTATAGTATAGTCCATATAGAAGTATGAATGACACCAGGATGAACATATAGATGTAGGCATTTTCCTTGGCAGTTAACATAACACCTACAAAAACGGCAGCGATATACGCGAGATACTCTTTTTCATTGCTCACATATCTGAAATAACAGTAAACCGCCACCAGAAAGGATCCTACAAGTATCATATCGTTGCGCATATATCTGGAGTAGTAGAGGATCGAGGGGGAAAAGACCATGAGGAAAGCAAAAATGTAGGCCCCTTTCCCAAACCACCTATCGAACAGACAGGCAGCGAATACACCTATAACGCTAAATATGACCGGGGCAAGACGGGCTGTAAACTCAGAATCCCCTAGAACGCCGAATATTCCGGCTGAAGCAAAGTAAAGAAAAGGTCCATGAAATGCTGGATCATAACTGTACTGGTTATAGTTAAGAAGATTGTAGCTGAGGTAAGCGTGTATACTCTCGTCGTGGTCCATTGGACGAGCGTCAAGGAAAGCTATCCTGGTTGCTATGGCAATTACAAGTATTATTACCAGTATTTTGCGATTCACCTTAGATACTTCAATCCCGAATAGAAAAGAGTTGCGGTAATAATTGGGAATTTTATTTATATTCTTGATACAGGTCATTGAACACCTGCCCCTTGATTGGCTACTGAAGTCAATAATTTAGAACTTCAATATCTGCTATACCTCCAATTTGCCCAAAATCCTCGTCCCTGGTAGCTACCCTCTGGATGCCGCTGGCCACCGCTATTCCCCCAATTAGTATGTCTATGGCATTTACGTTCCTTCCGATCGCCATTAACCTATTTGCAATGTTGCTCGACTCCTCCGCTGCATTTACATCAAAATCTAGAATGTGGACATTGGAGAAGAAATTTTTAAAGAATCTCTCTTCTCTCTTTGCCTTTTTTCTTTTCACTCCCGTCATAATCTCATGATAGGTTATAGTGGTCACAGCTACGTTCTCTCCTTCAATTAATGATTTAGTGGTGGGAACCCCTCGAAAATAGTCTATCAAAAAACTTGTATCCAGGATTATCATAGCCTAAACTCCGCCGATTTCCTGACCTTCCTTGAATACTCCTCAATCTCCTTTAAAGAATTGCTGTCCTTCAATACACCAAAATAGGATTCTACATTGAATTTCCTGTCAATCAATCTCTCTATCGTATCGCTGAAGCTCTCACCCTCTTCTTTCATATCTACCAGTTTGTTATATACTCCATCTTTGATGGATATGGTTTTCATGTGTTCATGTATGTCAACACGAATATATAAAATTTAAGAAACTGGCTTAAGATAATCACAAATAGGGATATATAACATGGATCATTGAAGTAAGGATGATGGAGAAGATGCTTCAAGAGCTTAAAGGATACAATCTTGTAGGTGATCATTCAGCCGTGAAGACGTGCTTGTGGCTTAAGAGATCCGTTAGAGATGAGGGTATTTGCTACAAGCAGAAGTTCTACGGCATTCAAAGTCATCGCTGTTTACAGATGACCCCTGCTCTGGTATGCAACATGAACTGCATTCACTGCTGGCGCCCCCTAAAGCTCCTACCACAGCTTAAAGAGTGGGATAATCCTGAGTTTATAGCCGAGGAGAGCATAAAAGCTCAACAAAAGCTTTTGTCGGGTTTTTATGGGACAGAGAAGGTCAACAGAAAAAAGCTGGACGAAGCCTATCAGCCAAATCAAGTTGCCATCAGTCTTATTGGAGAGCCCGGACTCTACCCCCGGCTGGATGAACTAATAGAGTCCTACAAATCGAGGGGGATGACCACCTTTGTGGTCACCAATGGGAGCAGACCAGATGTTGTTGAAAAAATCGAGCCCTATCAGCTTTATATAAGCCTTACAGCTTTTGATGAGGAGAGTCATATGGAGTTGAACCGTCCTGGAAAGAGCTTATGGGATAAGATCAATCAGTCTCTGGAAGCTATGGCCAATAAGGGTTCCAGAACCGTTTTGAGGCTGACTTTGATGAAGGGGGTCAATATGGAGCCCCAAAAATTCGCCCCGCTGATTGAAAAAGCGTCTCCTACCTTTGTGGAAGCTAAAGCCTACATGCACCTGGGTCATTCCAGAGAAAGACTTGACAGGAGCAATATGCCGGATCATGCAGATGTAATGCAGTTCGCAGAAGAGCTCTCCACGATCACTGATTATAAGGTTCAGAATGAGTCTGAAATAAGTAGAGTCGTTATGTTGAGGTGTTGACATGTTCGAAGAGCTTTTAGAATTTCACAACGCCCTAGAAGAAAAAGAGAGTGCCAGAGAAAACCTCATTAAATTGACCAGGGACCTCAAGGTGAATTCCACAAAGGCTATCGCTGCCGTGCACTCAGAAGACATGCACACGGCTGAAGAGCATTTAGAACAGGCAGGAAAGATCATTGACCAGATCGCAGAATACAAAAAATACCCTGAATTTTATTATGCAATTGCACACGACTCACTGCAGGAATACGTAGAAGCTTTTCTGTTCCTTAAACTAGTGACCGGAGATCCTAATATTGATCTAAAGTCCTTGAAGGCAGAGATTCCCTCCATTCTCACGGGTCTGGGTGACTTGATTGGGGAGTTGAGAAGGTTCGTACTGGACCTGTTCAGGAAGGGGGAATTTGAAAGGGGTGAAGAGCTAATGAACGTGATGGAACACCTCTATTCTCAGCTATCCACCTTTTATTTTCCTGACAAGATGCTGCCCGGTCTCCGCAATAAAGTGGACACTGCAAGAATCCTTATAGAAAGAACTAAATCCGATTATATAGTAGCCAAGATGGCGATCAAGATCGATCAACAGGGGGATGCGTAGTTATGGAAGAAGAGATAATCGAAATCGATTGTGCCGAATGCGAGAATAATAGAATAAAGCATAAGGCAGTGGTACTGGACAGAAGAGAAACAGACAATAAAGAAATAATCGAATTCCAGTGCAAAGATTGTAACTCAAAAGGTATTTTAACCAGATACAAGACATCACAGATAGAGATACTGGATTACTTTCCGGATTAGGCATAGTTGGTTGATGATGGGAAGATAATCGATTGTTGATGATGGAGATATATCAATAGACAACTTTTTAATTCTGACAACATGGATTAATAGATGATGACCCAGCAAACTGAACAGGTGACGGACCAGGAAAAAGAAGTTGTGATCGGGCTGGAAGTGCACGTACAGCTCAACAGGTTGAACACAAAATTATTTTGCTCCTGTCCCACTGGGTACCAGGATAGCGAGCCCAATACGCACGTATGTCCGATCTGCCTGGGAATGCCCGGTGCTATGCCTGTGATTAATGAAGGAGCGATTAAATCTGCTGTTAAGGTTGCTTTAGCCCTTAATTCTGAAGTTCAGCCTTTGACAGTATTCGATAGAAAGAATTATTTTTATCCTGACCTCCCCAAAGATTTTCAGATAAGCCAGTATGACCGACCTCTTGCATGGGGTGGGGAGATATCCATTGAGACCGAAGAAGGAGAGAAGAAGGTTATCCTCAAAAGGATACATATGGAAGAGGACCCGGGGAAATTGACCTATAATGGGAGTATAACCACTGCAAGATACTCTTTGATAAACTACAACCGCTCCGGAATGCCCCTCCTGGAAATCGTTACCGACCCCGTTCTGAACTCCCCCAAGGAAGCCCGACAATTCCTTAATAAGCTGAGGATAATTCTGGAGTACCTGGACATATTCGATGGCTCACTGGAAGGTGCTATGAGAGTGGATGCCAACATATCCCTCCGAGGGGGAGGAAGAGTAGAGATAAAGAACATGTCATCCTTCAAAGGCGTGGAGAAGGCACTGACCTACGAGATAACCCGACACAGGAGCCTTAAGCGTAGAGGCAGGCAGGTGGAGAGGGAGACCAGACATTTTGACGAAGCCAACAACATAACCGTGACCCTGAGATTGAAGGAGGAAGAGCAGGACTACCGCTACTTCCCCGAGCCGGATCTGGTACCTGTGGATACCAAGGAAGTGGTGGAAGAAGTCAAGCATACCATTCCAGAGCTCCCCGAACAGAAGAGAGCCAGATTTATTGACCAATATGGAATAGGAGATAATTTTGCCAAAGTATTGGTCCTGGACTTCAGGATGGCCGATTATTTTGAAGAAGTAGCAAGAGCAAGTCAGATCAAACCTGGTGTTGCTGCCAGCTGGATATCCGATGTTTTGAGAGGTGAGCTCAACTACAGGAGCCAGGATTTCCGGTATGCTTATGCCAACCTTGAACCCTCTGAAATGGTCAAGATCCTGGGTTACCTTCAGGATGAAAAAATAACAGAGAAAAGTGCTGTAGAGGTCATAAGAACCAAACTGGATGAAGGTGGGGCTGTCGACCAGATCGTTGAGTCGAAGGGACTTTTTGCCATTGAAAAGGACAAGATCGAAAGGCTTGCAAGAGAAGCCATAGACAACAATCCCAAAGCCGTCGAAGACTACTACGCCGGTAAGAATAAGGCCCTGAACTTTCTGGTAGGTCAGGTAATGAAAGCGACCCGGGGGAAAGCAGATCCGGGGGAGACAGCTCAAATTGTGGAGAAAATACTAAGCCAATAATTATAAATAATCTACGTTTTTTTTGGTAGGCTAAATGGCCTGGTTAGTAATCACTGAAAAGAACAACACTGCAAAAAGAATTGCATCAATCCTATTTGATGATGTTGAGCAAAGCAAAAAATATGGTGTCCCATTTTACCAGTCCAATGGCACCTACGTAGTGGGTCTTAAAGGGCATATAGTCGCACTCGATTTCCCTCAAAAATACAATAACTGGAAAAATGTTCCCTATAAAGCCTTATTGAAAGCGGAAATTGTTAAGGAGACCACTTCCAAGAACATCGCCAAGTTGCTGCAGAGCCTGGGAAAGGAAGTTGACCAGGTGACCGTGGCCACTGACTATGACCGGGAAGGAGAGCTCATAGGCATGGAAAGCCTGGAGTTCATCAAGAATGTGAACCCCAATGTCAAGGTCAATAGAGCAAAATACAGTGCAATAACTCCTCAGGATATCAAGCAGGCATTCTCCAAACTAACAGCAGTGGACGAGAATCTGGCTAAAGCCGCGGAAACCAGACAAAAAATAGACCTCATATGGGGCTCTGTTCTGACCAGACTGATATCCATAGCTTCAGGAAGGCTGGGAAGCGCTTTTCTCAGCGTGGGTAGAGTACAGTCGCCCACACTCCGTATAATTACGGAGAGAGAAAGAGAAATAGAGAACTTCGTTCCCAAACCCTACTGGGAGATAACCGCGATTTTCTCCAAGAACGGAGAAGAATTCGATGCCAAACACGTAGAGAGATTCTGGGAGAAGAGAAAGGCAGAGAAAGCTTTCAGCCGCATAGGCGAGGAGGGAAAGGTTACCAAATTTGATAAAAAAGAGAGGACCGAAAATAAGCCCATTCCCTTCAACACCACCGAATTTTTGAGGGAAGCATCCAAATTCATGAGTCCTTACAAGGCAATGAGCGTTGCTGAAGGTCTTTACATGAACGGTTTAATCTCTTACCCCCGAACGGATAACACGGTTTACCCCAAGAGCCTTAACGTTAAATCCATAGCTTCTCAATTCAAGAAAAGCGACTTTAGTAAAGAAGCAGAGATAGTGTTCTCCCAAAAGAAAATCTCACCTTCCAGAGGTAAGAAAGAGACCAAAGACCATCCACCAATCTACCCTACTGCCGTAGCTTCACAGGACAAGTTGGGTGCAGACGACTGGAAGATATACGAACTGGTGGTGAGGCGATTTCTGGCTACACTCGCCCCCAACGCGGTTTGGGAGGTAAAGAATGCCAGAATAGATGCCAACGGAGAGGAGTTCAGGGCTTCAGGCAAAAGACTGATTCAGGCAGGGTGGAGAAGCATTTATACTTACGTGAAAACAGAAGAATATTACCTGCCGGATCTTGAAGTAGGAGAAATACTTGCCATTCTGAATAAAGAGCTGGAGGAGAAGGAGACAAAACCTCCAGGAAGGTACTCTACCAGCAACCTGATAAAGATCATGGAATCTCAAGGACTGGGAACCAAATCTACCAGACACGAAACCATTAAAAAGCTCTACGGCAGAAAATACGTGTTCGGCAACCCACCACGACCCACTCAAACGGCATACGCCGTTATTGAAGCTTTAAAGAACAATGCAGAAACCATCACTCTCCCGGAGATGACCTCCAGACTGGAACAGGACATGGACAACATTGCTGAGGGCAAAGAAGAAGAGGATAAGGTGGTCAAGAAGTCTGCGCAATTCCTGGACGAGATATTGAGTAGTATAGACCTCGATAAACTCTCCAAGAACTTGAGGGAAGAAGTTAGAAAGGACAAAATAATCGGAAAGTGTCCAGAGTGTAGTAAGGAGCTGGTGATAAGAAGGACGAAGGGAAAAAACCCCAAACGGTTTATAGGATGTTCCGGATACCCTAATTGCAAATTCACCCTACCATTACCTCAGAAAGGCGATATCCACCCTACCAAAGATACATGCGATGTACACGATATCAAGAAGATCAAAATAAAGACCAAAAAAGGATACTGGGAAGTAGGATGCGTTTACTGCAACTACCTCAAATGGAAGAGCGAGAACAGCAAAGAATGATTATTTTTAGCCCTGGGAGGAATGATCATAATGGTAATCATATTGGTTTATTGAGATATTTTAAAAAATGATGAAAGCGAGTTATAAATGAATGAGATCTAAAATAAAAAAAGTTGTCGCTATAATAATCTTACTTCTGCTAATTCTCTCCTTAGTGGGAACTCTATTACCTACCTATAATCAAAATAGTTCAGAGTCTGATGGTGGTTCTGGACCTTTAGGTGAGAATGAAACTCCTAATACATCTGGAAATTCGGACTACTCAGGGAATGAAGCCACAGAAACTACTAGCAGTCCAACCCCCACCACCACTACTTCTCCTCCTGAGTCACCCCCCACTGCAACTCCTACCCCTACCTCTACTCCTGACATCCAGCACACGCCGACAGGAGGGGGCTCAAGTTCTTCCGGAGGATCTTCGTCTACAAATAATGGGGACATTACTCCTACCCCCACTACTGAGCCAACGACCAGCCCTACTCCAGAATCGACCAGCCCTACCCCTACTCCAACACCCACATCAAGCTCTGATCATTCTACTCCTGAGGTATCTCCTACGGTCACTGAGACAAGAGATCCTGGAACCCCAACACCCACAGAAACAGTAAATCAGGACAGCGAAGTAGAAGAGGTTCCGGAGTTCCCCACAATGATAATTCCTGTATTAATCATTGTTGCTGCTGTCTTCCTCAAAACCAGGAAATAGTTGGTTTAACAATAAAATAAAATTAATTATAGGAAGTCGTTACTGCAGAGGAGGTGTCCCATCTTCTCTTTTTTCACTTTGAGGTAGCAGTAGTTCTCTTCCGATGGTTCCACTTCGATGGCTTCTCTTCTGACGTTCATCCCGTATCTCTTGAGCTCCTCCATCTTGAGGGGGTTGTTGGTCAGCAGCTTAACGTTCTTCACCCCAAGGTCAAGTAAGATCTGGGCTGCTATTCCGTAGCTCCTCATATCGGGAGGGAAGCCCAGCTCAATGTTGGCTTCCACAGTATCTTTGCCTTCTTCTTGTAGCTTGTAGGCCATCAGCTTGTGTACGAGGCCTATTCCTCTTCCTTCGTGACCTCTCATGTAGATGGCTACACCCTTATCGGCCTTATCGATTATCTTCAGGGCTTTCTCCAGCTGGTCACCGCAATCACATCGCAGAGAGTGGAAAACATCTCCAGTTAGGCATTCGGAGTGGATCCTGGCGTAGGCTTCTCCTTCAGATACGTCCCCCCTCACCAGAGCTATAATCTCTCCGATGGGAGTTTTGTATCCCAGAGCCTTGAACTCACCGTAGAACTTGGTGGGGAGAGTAGCCTCTACTGACCTCTCGACCAGCTTTTCGGTCTTCAGTCTGTGAAGTATGAGCTCTTCGATGCTGATGATGGGGAACCCTCTTTCCTCGGCGAATTGTTTGGCGTATTCAAAATCCGCGAACTCGCCGCTGGCATTTATGATGGTGGAATACACTCCCGAAGCCTTGAACCCCGCCATCCTGGCTATCTCCAGACATGCTTCTCCGAAGGCAGGTTTCTCCAGGACCCCACCCTCTTTGGCTTCCTCCACAAAGATCCTCCCCGGATAGTATATTTGTTCGGGGCTAACTTTCTTGTTGGCCAGGTCGCGGATGAACAAAGCCCTCTCCTCGGCAGAAGAGCCGTTGGCCTTGAGATCAATGGGGATGACATTGCCCCCGTAATAGGGAAACCGGTTAAGACCCATCTCTGTGATCTTTTTCCACGGCATGACCAGCTTGATCTCGTCACAGTTCTTCATCATGGTAGCTATAACGTCCTTAAGGACAGTATCAGCAGGAATACATAAAACAGCTTTATTCTCGTCAAATATAACCACAGGTTTGCCGTTTTTAACGTCAGCAATTATATTATCCATAGAAAAACTCATGGAATTAGGTTATATATAATTTTTGAGATGTATCTCAATATTGTAAATCATTTGTTCACCTTAATTGTTTACCTGTGCTCTCGGGTATCATGGTGATGTTGTTTTTCCTTGCCGTGCTCTTTTGATAACTCTTCAGACTCCATCATCTCCTCATATTCTCCTTCGGTCATTTCGATGGCCATACCCACATAATCGCAATCTTTGCAGTAGTATTTACCCGTGACCCCAGCTGAATCCATCACCACATTACTGGACCTACATACGGGGCAAACCAGAACTTTACTCATGGAGTATTTTCAGCAATCCGCTTATTTTAACCTTTGGTCCACTTTTGAGATAAGGTGGTAAAAGAAAATACTTTTGTAATTCACTTCTCCAACCAGCCTAAAGGCAATTTAAGTTTAAGGGTGTAGTAAATGGCAAAGTTGCAGGATATTAAGGTAACCAAAGAAGATTTCGACAGGTGGATGAGGGAAAGAGGATATAATCATCTCATGTATGAGGACTTCTACGACACTTATCTGGATGTTGGTCTGGCAGGACTCTTCTTCATGAACAGCCCCATATTGTTCAACTTCATCTTCACCCAGGCAGGACTGCAGTCGGAAAGAGTTTCCCTGAGGGTGAGGACCGAGCTGGGGCGGAGAGTTCATGAGGTGAATGCCAGCAAGGATTATCTTGAGATCAAGTTCTACGAGCCACAGGAGACTCAACCGCAGTCTCAGGAATGAGCTAACAAAAACAAAGTCAGAAAACAGGTCAAGCTTGTGATTCTACTCTTTCTACGTATCTGCCCCGCTCTTCTATCTGATGGACTCTGGCAAGGACTTCTTCGGCTTTTTCATATTCCTTATACCCTTCTATGAAAGCATTTCTGAGGTCTTGCCAGTTGTCGAATGTGGCAACCAGGGACTCGAAATATACGTGGATGTCCACCCCCTTAGGCTCTACCCTATCCTCTACGAAAGAGAGACCAAAGTCAATGAAATACACCTGATTTTTATGCCAAATAAGGTTCATGGGAGTGATGTCCCCGTGAATAATCCCCTTGGCATGGAGTCTGGCCACCATCCTCCCCACTTCTTCACTCATTTCGGGGGTCATGCAGTTCTTTAACGGCTCTCCCTTCACGTTCTCCATGGTGATTGTGTCATTTTCTACGTCGTGGATGAGGGGTGTGGGCACTCCGTTACGTCTCGCCAGAGAGATTATTTTGGCTTCTGTTCTGGTCCTGGATCTCCTCAGGATGCGGTCCAGCTTTTCAATACGGTACCTCTTGGGTCTCCGTATCTTTTCCACCACATCATTGTGAATTCTTACTTCCGCTTCGCCACCCAGATAGATTCTGACCATGTTATCAACTTGGGTATTAATTTTGATAAATCTAAAAAAGTTTGTGGGCTATGGTCTATTAGTGGGATATAGTAGAAATGAGGAAAATATTGGGCGGCAAAATTCAGCAAATTGGATTTTAGTAACAGTAACGCCATTAATATCCAAGAAATGAAGTAATAAAAGCTATAAATAGATAAAGGACACCTATAGCTAGAGGTATAGCAGGGAAGACCAGTAAAGAGACATCACTTCTGTATTTAGCGTTCAACAGGTATGAAAAGGAAATAACGAACGAGTTGAGGATATAAGCGACTAAAATTGTCAAAACCGAAAATACCATCTTCATTTCTCCAATCATTGAACCGGGTTTTAATATAGGATTGTCCATGGTCAGGAGAAACCCCAGTAGTATCCCCAAGCTTAGAGAAACTATACCCCAGATCATGAGCAGGGCTATCCACTTGGTTGATAATTGCGTATCTGTAACTCTAATATAAAGCAAGATGGCAATAGTGGCAGGTATCAGTAAAAAAACAAAGGGGAACAGGAACCCCATGATATTGGACCACCAAATGCCCACAAAAAAGCCGGGAAGGATTAAAATTACCGATAGTAAACCTCCAAGAGAGAATAGCATCACTACCAGTTTATTTGAAGCTGTCCTATCAGAGATTTTGTGCTGATACTTTGATAACAGATAAATGATGGCAATAAAGATGAAAATAAATAAAAAATAATTTTTTAAAAAAAATAATAAATTTACCAACTTTTCACCCCCTCATATAATCAACAAGCCCTAAGTTGTATTTAGCTGTCTCAAGTAGGGTGTTTTCGGTAGCAGATATGATATCGGGGTCATTGTGCCATGAGGTATCATCATCCCAAAATATTGTCCAAAATATGGTATCGTCGTACTGAGTTGAATAAGCTGCTAAATTCTTAGTTGCTTGTTCAGGATCATTTATTTGGTAGTAATACAGTTATCGTCAATTACGGATTTGAAGTTATATCCAGTCTCCCAGTTCTCCATCACATACTCTTCGTAATCAAAATGAACAGATCGATATAGAGCTTGCCAGCTCTCCAGACCAGTATGTAGTGGTTGGCCAACATCAGTCAAGAAGTGGCTTGAATAACCAAGGTTTTTAAATGCAGAATAATAGCTACCACTTGAGTAATAGTCCTTTGCTTCGTCAGCATAATAGTCGCATTCACCTGGAGCACCTCCTGTCCATGTATCTGGATTGTAATAATGAGTCCAAGACCAAATAACTTGCATTATGAAGTCCCACCACCAATCAGGGTATCCGGGTGGTGGTGGAATCTGAGCCCACTGATCCGGATCGTCTGCATAATCTCTTGCGACCCCAGCATAGTCATCTTCACCCCATTTTATGCAGGAGATGTAGGCAATACTCCTATGTGTTGAACCGTACCAGAGTATTCCAATTTCTCCACTTCCAGTGTTGCTCTCTTTATACTCTATTACAGCTTTGGCAATTTGTCCAAGCATTGCATTCTCATCCTCAGTTAGTTTAACATTCGATTCTTCCGTATCAAATATGATTGTAGTAACCTTACCTCTTTTCACAAACTTTACAGGGTATTCGTTCCACATTTCTGACATAAACTCTTTCATCCTCTCTGTTTCTTCTTCTGTTAAATTGCAGTTATCAATATATTCAAAGAGGACTTTTTGCTCTTTTTTACTCGCTGCGAGTAATATCCAATAAGGTGTTGCTTCTTTTATAGCTTGGTCCACTATTAGTATCTTCGCATTTTTGTTTGGTTTATCTTCTTCCTTAGCTGGTATTGGCTTTGTTTTTGTATTACCTGCGTCATCTGTGGCCATCACTGGGCTTACTATAGTACCTAACATCGCCAGCACCAATAATAGTGCTACAACCTTCCTTACTCCTTTCACCCTCTTCACCTCCGTTTTCCCCGGGAGGCAAAAGACTTATCAGCAAAAAAGTGCCAATACCAATCGCCTCTTACAGGGGTCCTGGCTTCAGCTTCCCGTTTGACTGACTGAAGTCAGGTTATTACTCTTAGTACCTTCCACTATATTTTAATTCCTGAAATAAACAATTTAGACGCCTTATTAACAGTTTAGAACCCAGCTAAACAATTTAGTTACTGACTAAACAATTTAGAACCCAACTAAACTTTTCAAGTGGGCGAAATATTATTCAACATGTTTTGACTTCAGCAACAATAAGATTCCATATACAAAGAGCACTGATAAAGAGATATCTCCTATAATCGAAACTATTTGGTCGAGATACAAGCCCTGGAGCTCATAAGTAATGAAAAGCGTGGGCAAAGCTACATTTAAAATCTCCTTTAAAATAAAACCAGACGCGATAATCAGTAACCCTGTTAATCGGGTTTTTAGGTAAATGTAAACACAAAAAGAGGGAATGATTAACCAGACAAAAAAATTGATGAGAGAAAAAAATATGTTCATGTTACTCATGTTCCTCCTTTAAATCTTACCTTTTCCGCTAACGTGTATTTTTATTTTTGGGTTTTTTAGTTTTAATTTACTTACCAGTGTTTCTGCATTCTCTAATGGAAAGTCCTCTCTCAAATTGTTGCCAACAGTGCTTAATAACATTATTAACACAAGAAAGATTAGAATTCTTTTCTTTAACCGACCAAATCCAATCATAGCTCCACATCCAGACTAATCCCCAGCTAGTTGACATACAACATCTACAATCTCGTAACAATGGCCATTAACTTTAAATTTATTAGTTTCTTTCCCTGATAGCAGTTTAAGAGTTTTATCTCTCTCTTCATTGCTTGCCTTTAAATTAAACGTGCAGTAAATCGTTTCCTCCCCTTCACATTTGGAAATAGCTCTCTTCAGTAATTTATACTCGTTTAGCTCATCCTTAGTTAGTTCAACATAGTCTTCACACGAATCAATTTTCTGGATTTCCATCTGGCAATAGAAGCCGCCAGCCTGGCCCAAAGTAAACAGAAAAAAAATAAAGAAAGAAACCAGTAAACCGATGTAGGAGACGCCGGTAGCTCTCCAGATAAATCCAAATTTAATAGATACTAAAATGAGAAACAGAGGGATTAAGACCATCAGCCAGGGGAAATAATAGCTTGAAGCATATGCCAGAATTACCGTAGGTATCGCGATGGCTAACCCGTACAAAAGAACACTGCGGGATCTCTTTATTAAATAAACGGAAGCAGGGAATAAAACTGACCATAAAAGAAATGGTATTAAAAGTTCTCTTGCCACCACTTTGGAGAATAGGGTAAGTTCAGATAAGACCAATCCAATGATGAAAATTATTATACCAGAAATAAAAAATAAAAAATAATTTTTCATAGTATCATAGTAGCTAGACATTGATGTTATTATCAACTACCGACCAACAGGAGTCGCACCAAGTATCATAATATTGCCATGCCCAATAATAGTTCATCACGCATCTGGGGTGTTCATACCACCATGTACCTTGGTCAACTGCATTAAATGAGTGAGATACTTCATGTTCAAATATACTATCGTGTGGCCAATCAGGCCATTCTATACCTCTGGATGTGACTGCGCCGACTGAACAAGGAGCAAACTCACAAGTATTATGATCTATTCCATCCAAGTTCGCTCTTCCGTTGTGGTCCATATTATCAACCCAACCATATATAAGTTCGTTCTCGTAGCCTTCCACTAACCAATTCCAGTCTTCTTGGAGATCCTTTAGGACATCAAGACTGTCAGTGCCAACATCACTTGCATCCCAACGTCCGTACCAATAGTAGCGATAACAATCTACGTTATATGTCAACTCTATCACATTAATTGCATAATCAGTATCGCTTACAAAATCCTGTGTAGGATTGTGTTCTGAATCCATTGCAGGGAAAATCCAAAAGTACAATTCCCCATCAATAGCATGAGGGCCGTATGAAGGTCCTCTTGGGCAGGATAAGATGGATAGAGAATCAGAATCCACAGATTCGGTAAGATTTAATATTTTTTCCTCTACAAGTTTCTCAACATATCCCTTGGGTAGAGAGATACCACTTATCACATCAATTTCTGGGTTTGCCGGGTCAACACCGTATTTCTTTATGTAGTTCTTCTTGGCTTTCTCTGTTATAGCCTTCATCTTCTTTATCTCTATAACATTGTAACTAGTAATATTTTTCTTTTTTAATCTATTCTTTAAATCCTTATCCAGCTTTCCATTTTCAGTAGCAATTACTTTTTTAGTTCCATCCAAGATTGTTCCTCTAAGAAAATGTGGTAATTCACCTTTGGCAAACTTTATATCGTTCTCTGAAACATTGTAATTCTCATAAATCCTATTCAACTCATCTTCAGTTAGCTTGCTTGGCTTCTTAAGAGGGATCTTTTCTTCGGTCATTGCTGCTACTGCCATAAATCCTACTGCTACACATACCATTGCTGCTATTACAATACTTAATAGGTAGTTCTTTCTCAAATTTTTTCACCTCCGTTTTCCCCGGGAGGCAAAAGACTTATCAGCAAAAAAGTGCCAACATCGATTGCCTCTTACAGGGGTCCTGGCTTCAGCTTCCCGTTCGGCTGACTGAAGCCAGGTTATTACCCTTAGTACCTTCCACTATATTTTAATTTGGATAGTAAACAATTTAGATGCTTTGTTAACAGTTTAGAACCCAGCTAAACAATTTAGTTACTGGCTAAACAATTTAGAGCCCAACTAAACTTTTTAGTTGGCAAATAAAAATAAGGGAGGAAGTTTACCATGATTTATGCGGGGGGTCCTGGTCTCACTACCCACAGCAATCTCGGGAGCAACAAGACTCTACATAGCCTTTATTATCTGCTCTCTAAGCGTAGACTACGTTCTGGTGGTGGGAGCTTTCTTCCTCACGCTCAGCATTTACACCTTGGACAGAATAGAGGAATTTGGAGATAATCTCGGTTATCCTGCTTTTTTTATTTCCTGGGGCTGGCACTGTATACACTCAAAGGTGTAGTTGAAGCACCTCTCCTGCTCCTGTTCATTGGCTTCCTATATTCTCATGGTCTAAAGGTGAATGGGAAGCGCTTAAGGCTGAAGGCAGGATACGGAATAAAGAACATTGTTATCGGTACGTCCTGGAGTCTGTCCATAGTATTCTCTCTAAAAAGCCCCGAAACGATAGTTTTTATCTTCTTTTTCCTCAAACTCTTCATGAATTCGGCTTTCTTTGACCTCAAGGATAAACAAGAGGACATAATAGTAACTCTTCCAAAACTCCTGGGCAAGAAATTCAGGTCTTTTCTAATTTTTTTAAATTTGCAAGCTCATCTAATAGCTTTCTGGGGCCTTGGACATGCTATAATTATAATCAGCTTTCTATTAACCCAAATCGCCTTGTTTTTAGAGGAGCACATTGGAAGAAAAATTATAGATACTGAGCCATCTCTTTCGCTTCTTTTATACCAATTCTTAAGGAATTGTCCTTTACATATTTGAACAGTTCCATACCCCACCCTATTCCCTCGTTACTATTGCAGAAAAAGTCCCTCTTGTAATCAAAGAGCCCACTCTTTAAGTAGAAAGATATGGAGAAAAGCAGGTCGGTGACTATGAAGGAGAATTTAAAATTCTTCTGAGAGAGATAGAATCTCACATTATTGCACTCCAGACCTTTTTCAAGCTCGTCTCTGTAGTTATCGAGTATCTGCTGAAAAACCTCTCTATTAACTACCAGCTCTATTTTCTTCCCGTACTCAGCAAACCCCAAGAAAGCTTTAATATATTCTGGGAAGAGAACAGATGAGTAACCACGTATCTCTTCCGAGTTGTACAGGTTCTCCATGAATTCCTGGTGAGGTAGAAAGCACTCCTCACTCCTCTCAATAACGACAAAGTCTTGAATTTCGTAAACTCTCAAAAGAAGGTTTTCTGGGATATCTCTTAATTCATACAGATTTATGTAGCTATCAAATCTGGTCAGGAATTTTTCATAACTGGAAGTTACCTTATTGGCTCTCAAAACAAGCTCCCCTTTTGGTAGAATTTTGAATTTTTCTCCTTTTTGTTCTATTAGGTTTAATGAGATCAACTTGTTAGTGATCTGAGAAAGGTGTGAGGTAGAGATAGAAGTTCTATTCCTGATTTCTTCTCTGGTTCTGGGAGTCCAGGCTTCCTCTAAAACCTCAATGAGTTTAGGAGAAGATAGCAGGTTCCTTACCCCAACCATGAAAGTAGTAATAATAAGTAGTCTTAAATGTTTCTAATGATAATAACTGGTTGTTAATTATATTATGTATAAATCGCTGGATACATCCTATTGTCAGCTCTTAATTTTTACAATCACTTTTTAGTAATCTGTGAAATGGGAACCTTGCCATTTGAACAATGAATAGGGACTTCTACAGCCCTAACTTTGGAACAATAGAAAATACTTGATTCTCTAACTTCTACTCAGAATTTACTCTTTTCTTTTTTTTTC
>JAWODI010000061.1:0-9902 GCA_046483365.1 Archaeoglobaceae archaeon
AGCAACTGGAGAAGCGAGCTGGACCTTGACAGTTTTCTAAAGGAGTATAATATCCCCGGAATTGAAGGTATAGATACCAGAGCTCTGACCATGAAGACCAGGGTCCATGGAGCCATGAAAGCGGCATTGGGCGTTGGTGATTTTGAAAGGGAAGAGCTGTTGAGGATCGCGGTAGAGCAACCTTCCATTACGGAGGTAGATGTGGTGGATAAGGTGTGTGTCAAACAGCCCACACGTATGGAGGCTCAGAACGGTGAACACGAAGTCGTGCTCATAGATTGTGGCATAAAGATGAGCATTGCTAGGAACCTCCTCAAGAGAGGAGTAAACGTCACTCTTGTTCCCTATGATTATCCTGCTGATAAGATCCTTGAATACGACCCTGATGGAGTTTTTATCTCTAATGGGCCGGGAGACCCCATCAGGGTAGGAGAAACCATTGATACCATAAGGGATCTGACGGGTAAAGTGCCTATGGCCGGAATTTGTCTGGGGATCCAGCTGGTGGCTCAAGCTATGGGAGCGAAGACCTTCAAGCTGAAATTCGGTCACAGAGGAGCCAACCAGCCGGTGAAGGATTATGAAACTGGAAGGGTGTTCATATCCAGCCAGAATCACGGTTTTGCGGTCGATGGAAGATCACTGGAAGGAACCGGTCTGGAAGTCACTCAACTCAACTTGAACGATAAAACGGTAGAAGGAATTAGACATAAGGATGTGCCTCTGATGGCGGTTCAATATCACCCCGAGGCTTCACCCGGGCCTCACGATACTCATTTCTTCTTCGATGATTTTATACAAATGTTGCGAGGTTAAACAATGCCCAAGAGAGAAGACTTTAACAGAATAATGGTTTTCGGTTCAGGACCAATAGTGATAGGACAGGCTGCGGAGTTCGATTACTCTGGAAGCCAGGCATGTAAGGCTCTTATGGAAGAGGGCTATGAAGTCGTTCTGGTCAATTCCAACCCCGCAACTATAATGACAGACCCGGAGATGGCCCATCGCACTTATATTGAGCCTCTCCACTCGGGTGTGGTGGATAAGATCGTGGAAAGAGAGGTCCCTGACGCCATTTTACCCACATTAGGTGGTCAGACGGCACTCAATCTCGCGGTACAGCTGTCAGAAATGGGTTTGCTGGATAAGTACGGTATCAATCTCATCGGCGCCAATATCGAGGCTATTAGAAAAGCAGAAGACAGGGACCTGTTCAAGAGCTCAATGAGGAAGATTGGTGTGGGTGTTCCGGAGAGTGAAGTTTCAAGCGATGTAAACCAGTCGCTGGAGATAGCAGAGAGAATAGGTTATCCTGTGGTAGTCAGACCCGCTTACACATTAGGCGGTACAGGAGGAGGAATAGCCTTCAATAGAAAAGAGCTGGAACACGTGGCCGAACGGGGGATCGAGCTCTCCCTGATAAATCAGATCCTGGTAGAGCAGGGCGTTATCGGGTGGAAAGAATTTGAGCTGGAGGTTATGAGGGATATAGCCAATAATGCCGTAATAATCTGCTCCATAGAGAATTTTGATCCCATGGGCATACACACCGGCGACAGCATAACCGTAGCCCCTTCCCAGACGCTGACCGATATGGAATATCAGAGGTTGAGAGACGCCTCAATTGATATAATAAGAGAGATCGGTGTGGAGACAGGGGGAAGTAATATCCAGTTCGCCTTACATCCCCACACAGAAGAAATGGTGGCCATAGAAATGAACCCCAGGGTCAGCCGCTCCTCAGCTTTAGCCTCTAAGGCCACCGGGTACCCAATTGCAAAGATCGCTGCCAAGCTGGCGGTGGGATACACTCTGGATGAGATTCCCAATGACATAACCAGGGAAACTCCGGCCAGTTTTGAGCCCACCATTGATTATACAGTGGTCAAAATACCTCGCTTTGCTTTTGATAAATTCCCCATGGTAAACTCTGTCCTGGGCAGCCAGATGAAGAGCGTGGGCGAAGTAATGGCCATAGGCAGAACCTTTGAAGAAGCCCTGCAGAAAGCGTTGAGAAGCTTAGAAATGGCGAGACATGGCCTGGGAAGCGATGGAAAGGATAAGAGCCCGGATAGAGAGATGGTTCTGCAGATGCTCCGCACTCCCAACATGGACAGGATATACTACATCAGATATGCGCTCAAGCTCGGTTTCAGTGTTGATGAAATTTATAGAGAGACCAATATTGACCCCTGGTTCATCAGAAAGGTTAAGAAGATAGTAGAAGTTGAAGAAGAGCTGAGAGAGAAGAAAGAACTCCAGTTCGATGAACTGGACGGTGAACTCGTTCTGAAAGCCAAAAGGGCTGGCTTCTCGGACAAGCAGCTGGCACACATGTTCAATACTAATGAATTCGAGGTCAGGGGCATTAGAAAGAAGATGGAAAAAGAAGCCGTTTTCAAGATGGTGGACACCTGTGCGGCCGAGTTCGAAGCCAAGACCCCTTATTATTACTCCTCATATGAAATGGAAAATGATGCCCGCAGAACCGGACGTAAAAAGGTAATGATCCTGGGTTCCGGTCCTAACAGGATAGGACAGGGCATTGAATTCGATTACTGCTGCGTCCACTCCGTTTTAAGCTTGAAGGATGAGGGATATGAGACCATTATGGTCAACAACAACCCGGAAACCGTTTCTACGGATTACGACACATCCGACCGCCTTTATTTCGAGCCCATAACTCACGAGGACGTGATGAACATTTACGAGAACGAGAGGCCTGAAGGAGTTATAGTGCAGTTCGGTGGCCAGACCCCCTTGAACATTTCCCGGGAGCTTGAGGCATCAGGATGCAAGGTTCTGGGCACATCAGTGGATTCAATAGACATAGCAGAAGATAGGGAGAGGTTTGCAGAGTTGCTGCGGAAATTGGATATTCCTCAGCCCGATAATGGTATTGCATTCAATATGGACCAGGCCAGAAGGTTTGCCCGAGATATAGGATATCCCATTCTGGTCAGGCCGTCATACGTTCTGGGTGGCAGAGCTATGGAGATAATTTACGATGAAAAAACGCTGGAGTGGTACATAAATGAGGCAATCGACGTAAGTCCGGACAAACCCATCCTCATCGACAAGTTCCTGGAAGACGCCATAGAAATTGAAGTGGATGCTCTTTGCGACGGAGAAGAAGTGATCATCGGAGGTATAATGGAACATATCGAGGAAGCAGGCGTGCACAGTGGCGACTCTGCATGCGTTCTTCCCCCGGTGTCCGTATCCCAGAAGGACATTGACGTTGTTGCGGATTACACCAGAAGAATGGCCCTTGAGCTGGATGTCAAAGGACTGATCAACCTGCAGTTCGCTATCAAAGAAGGCAATGTTTACGTTCTCGAGGCCAACCCCAGAGCGAGCAGGACAATACCATTCGTAAGCAAAGCGTCCGGCATCCCTCTGGCCAAAGTGGCAGCCAAGCTGATGATGGGCAGGAAATTGAAGGAGTTAGGACACAAAGAGAACCTGCATCTGGACCACGTAGCCGTAAAAGAAGCGGTATTCCCTTTCACCAAGTTGCCGGAAGTGGATCCTGCTTTGGGACCTGAAATGAAGTCCACTGGAGAGGTGATGGGCATAGATTATGATTTCGGAGTTGCTTACTACAAAGCAGAGCTCGCTTCTGGAATGGAGCTCCCTCTGAGCGGTAAGGTATTCATCAGCGTTAAGAAAGCTCACAGAGAGAAAGTACTCCAGGTGGCCAAGAAAATGCAGGAGATGGGGTTCGAGATAACTGCCACGGACGGAACAGCCGCTTACCTCAACGAGAACGGGGTCAAATCCGACGTCACCCTCAAGATCAGCCAGGGAAGACCCAATATCGTAGATGCAATCATCAACAACCAGGTGGATCTGATCATAAACACTCCTACCGGGAAGCGAGGTAAAACCGAGGGTTACTATCTGAGAAGGTCCGCTGTAGACCATTCTGTACCCTATATAACTACAGTACCTGGAGCAATCGCTGCTGTAAAAGGAATTGAAGCCATCAAGAACGCAGAGATGACCATAAAATCCATTCAAGAGTACCATAAGAGCGAATACGGGAAAGGGAAATGAATTTGAATTTGAATTTTAAATTTGAATTTGAGTGGAGTATTCGGGGAAGAAAATGACAGACGAAGACTTGAGAGACCTTTTTTATAAGAAGATCGAAGAGCTGGCCAAGATCGACCACAATAGAGATATCAGGGCCGGTAAGCCGGAAGCGGTCTTTGCGGAGTTCAAGGAGCCTGAGGAAGTGGTCAAGATAACTAAAGGCTATCTGGATTCCTGCGGAAAAGCACTTGTCACCAGAGCAAATAAAGAGGTCATAGAAGCAATCAAGAACGAATACCAGTCCTCCGAGGTAGATGTCCAGGTCAACGAGAAGGGGAGAACTGTCTCCTTAAGCAAGAAGGATGAAAGCCGCGAATTACAGGGTCAAGAGAAAGAAAAGGGTAAACAAAAGAAAGGTAAAGTGGCCCTTATCACTGCCGGAACCTCTGACATCTCTGTGGGGGAAGAGGCAGCATCTACGGCGGAATTCCTGGGGCTGGAGGTCTTGAGGTTTTATGATGTGGGGGTAGCCGGTATTCACCGCCTGGTCGACCCCGTAAAAGAGATATATGACAAAGAAGTGGACGTTATTATAGCCATAGCCGGCATGGAAGGTGCTCTCCCATCCGTAGTAGCGGGACTCGTTGACGTCCCCGTTATAGCTGTGCCCACTTCAATAGGTTACGGTACAAATATGGGTGGATTAACTCCTCTTTTCTCCATGCTTCAGACCTGCTCGTCGGGTGTTGCCGTGGTGAATATAGATAATGGTTTTGGAGCTGCCGTTTTTGCCAATATGATTGCCAAAAAATCAGGACAGTAGCCTGATTTGGAATTTTAAAACTATAGGTTTATTAAATAAAAGCTCTGAAGCTGTATAAAAATCGAAAAGAACATATAGATAAATTATGTCCAATTCGGTATGAATAAAGTACTGACTGTAATTTTAGTGGTTACTGTGATACTGGTGTCCCCGGCCGCCGCAAGCCAAGAATCATGCGGATTATGCCATGATCTATCAGAGATGGATTTTAACAGCAGCATTCATAAAAGGATAAGCGGTATAGTTACAGGTTTCGAGCAGACGACAGGTAAGGACTTCAATATGGATACGCCAGACCAGTGCTACCAGTGCCATACCGAAGATTGCTCTACTTGCCATCCAGTGCACAAGGAAACTATCAGCATGATGGAATGCAACCAATGCCACGGTAGTAGAGTCGGTGCCAATTTTATGGGGAAATTAAATGAGTTAGAGGAGGACGCGCCCCATCCCGATGTCCATTATGAAAAAGGGTTTGAATGCCTGGATTGCCATGACGTAGACAAACTTCATGGCGACGGAAATTATTACACTTTCGCCGAGCAGGCTGTAGAGATAACCTGTGAAGACTGCCATGTGGAAGGCAAAGAAGTTGAAGGTAAACAGGCAACTTACGACCCTGGAACCGACGCCCACAGATTGCATCAGGATGTCGACTGCTCCGCATGCCATGCCGGATACTACCAGACATGCAAGAACTGCCATCTGGACACGGGTGAAATAGATAGCTCGACTTTAGAAGATTTCCAGGTCATGAAATACGCTGATAAGTACTATCCTGCATACATTCAGTCCGTTAGTCTGGATGACATGAAATCGAAGGGTGCCGGAGCATTCAGTCCGCACACTATCACTGCTGACGCCAGAGAATGTGAAGAGTGTCATGAGAACGAGGAAGAAGTGTTCATGACCAATTACGATGGTAGAGTATTCGGACCTCCTGGAACTGAGCTTGCCGAGCCCCCATCCAGGATCGCGGCCGATCTGAGCTATTTTGGGGTGGACTACGAGGTGGATATCACCCTATTGGGTAGCTTAATAATCGGCGCAGTGGTCCTGGGGCTGGCAGTCCACTTCATCAAAAGAAGGATATCACTGGGGAGGTGGATCGGATGAGCAAACTCTACCATACAGGGTTACCGAGAGAAGAGCCAGAGGGTGAAGAGGAGGAACACCACGTTGACTACGGAACTGTGGAAGTAAAAAGGCACTCAGCTCAATACCGGATATATCACTGGGCTACGGTTATAATCGGACTAATAATCGGATGGACCGGCCTGAGATTGGGTGGACTGTATGGTGTGGCCTTCCCGGACATGCAGCTTTCTTTGACCCTTCACGTGTACCTTGGCTTTGTGTTCGCCGGTCTCTTCGTGCTGATCTTCGCCTACGTCATTGCACATGAGTGGGAATGGTTTACCCTGGCGCGTATCCCCTACGCGACAAAATTCTTCATTCTGGAGCTGCTATCATGGATCAAGGTAATACCTCACGTGGAGGACCCCAGAGGCTATGATACCCGGAAGAATAAGTATGTGGAAAAGCTGGTGCCGACAGAGGTAATGGTCCTGTGGCTGTACATCGCTCTTGTCGTCATCATGGGCATTACCGGTCTGCCGATTTATTACACGGACATTCTGTCGCCGGTAACTCAATTCGCAGGCCAGTTCGCAGTATACTTTAATTTCGCCGACGGAGAAATGGTGCTCAGAGCTATCCACCGCCTTTTCATGTTCATATTCCTGATGACCATGCTGATACACGCGTATGCTGTGATCATCTTCGACGTGCTGGGTTCAATGATCACCGGTAGGAAAGAAGAGAAGGTGAGGAGATAAGGAAAAAATCATTTCCTATTTTATTTTTGATATTCTTGCTCTTCTTCTTTTTTTTAGCTGTTTTTTATGTCATACAGAGATAAATAAATTTTAATAGTTCAAAGAAAAGTTTAAATTTATTTTATACATATTATTCTTAATGGCATTATTCCGGAAGAATCGGGAAAAGGTTGAGATGAGCAACCGAATACTTCATATCAAGCTGGATAATGTTGCTGAGTTATTGATTTATCATAGAGATAAAATGTTCTCTCCATTTGCCAAGGAAAAAGATGTTAATGCTGCCGTAAGGTCCGTTGAAAGGCTGTTAAACGATTCGGAATACACTTTCTCGGAGGAAAATGCCAGAAAAATGAACATACTGGCAAAAGAACTCAAGAGGTTTTCCATGATCAAACTGGGGGATATGGACAAGTACACCTTTGATCTCAGGATAAAGTGGATGCTCAAGCTGATAGAAGATATAAAAGAAAGCACAATGTAAATCTTAGATCACACTAATCGGCCTTTCTACCTATTATAAGGCTGGTCACAGTCCCTGTATCTTTTCTTTCCACGTTTTTTAGACCCGCATTCTTCATCCAGTCCTTAACTTCGGATTCAGTGTATGTGTCTCCTGACTGGGTGTTCACCAGCATATTGAGGGCAAAAATGGCCCCAAAACTTGGTGTAGTTCTGGTCTCGTCCATAATAAAATCCTGCACAACCAACTGGCCTCCGGGGGTTAACGAATCTGCGCACTTTTTGATCAATCCCTGGTTCTTTTCGGGGGAGTTGATGTGGATTATTGCAGACAGGAACACCAGATCATATCCGCTACCGAAGTCATCAACGTTGTAATCGCCGGGCATGACATCAATACGGTCACTCAGCCCCTCTCCCTGAACGTATTCCTTAGTGAGGGGAATTACGTCAGGCAGATCAAAGACTGTTGCCTTAATATCGTGCTTGGAGCTAACGAAAGCCATGGAAAAAGCTCCAGAGCCTCCTCCCACATCCAGAACCGTGTTAACTCCGGATAGATCGAGCATTCCCACTATATTTGGTGCCACATTCTGTGCCCGCTCGTGCATGGCAGAAATAAAGCCCTTAAGATCTTTCTCGTCTCTTTCTCTTTCAGCAGGTCCTCCTTTCTTTACAACCTGGGTAAGCTTACTCCACGACTTCCACAGAGCAGCGATGTGCAGCAGTCCCGCCATGTAATCCGGACTTTCTTTATCCAGGTATCTGGCTGTTGCCTCTGTATTGAAAAACATGCCCTCTATTTTCCTAAGAATGCCCATTGTGGTGAGAGCGTTCATCAACCGGTTTGTAGCCCGCTCATCAGTCCCCAGTGATTTTGCCACCTCTGTTGACGACCTTCTCTCTTTGCCCAGAGCTGAAAATATATCAAGCTCAACTGCCGTCAGAATTATCCTGCTCTCCTGGAAACCAATAGCAGTTCTCTTGATCTCCTCAATGGACATTTTATCCTGTCCATCTATTCTTATTTTTTCACTCATATCATAACAACCAAAATTAGTGGAACATGGCATCCACGTCACTGTAACCTTCGAACTCATGCTGTAAATTCCAGATTATGTACATCTTGCATCTGAAGACCTCTCTTAAACCATCCATGATGACGCTCTTCTTAACGTTCTCTGCATAGATGGGCAGGGAAAAATCCACTCTCTGAAGATTATCCTTTTCAGAATGCATCTTGAACTCTGCATCCCTGAAAAGCAAATCCATCTTCCACTGATGCATTAGATTCCTCTTCTTATTGGAAGGCAATGAATTAAAAGCTCTCATATGCTTCTCCGACAGTGCCAGACCGCTCATGACCAGAATAAAATCTTTTCCCTGCGGCTTTATAATATCCGATACCTGTTGCGATTCCGAAGGAAATTGGACCACGTAATGCCACTCTGAATCATCATCAGGAACTTCTTTCTTAAAGATATCCTCTTCTGTTAACCACTCCTTAACCAGATCACCCAACATATAATAGGGATTATGTATTAAGATAAAAGTGTTTTTGCTAAGCTTAAAGTAGAAACAAAGAACTGGGCATTTAAAGGTTGAGGACATCAAAAATCGCTAATACTTGATGTTGAGCAAGTAGTTTGTAGTTTGCACCGACAGAAACTTTGTGATCTACCTGGTGTTAACAGTCATAAAATCGGCTTATTTGGTATATATGGTCTATGCGATCACAAGAGACCCGAATGAACAATTTAAACAACACAGAGTTATTGAAAAAAGGATTTTGGACACGATCAAAAGTTGATCCCACTTTTTGCCACCACTAAAAACTGGGTACTCCGAGTCAAAGGGTATCTTCAACAACAAATGGAGCAAGCATACATAAGTGAAACCTTCAGTAAAGACTAAGAATTATGAAATATATTTCTCATTATGGAAGAGGTGGGAAGGATATCGCATTATTTTAACAAGATCGGTGTAGCTGCTATCGTACTTAACAACTCTCTTAACGTGGGGGATAAAGTGAGAATAAAGGGCAATAAGACCGACCTGGTGCAGAACATCGACTCCATGGAGATCGATAAGAAAAAGATCGAGAGAGCAATGCCCGGAGACACCGTAGGGATTAAAGTAGCGGATAAAGTAAGAAGAAAGGATAAGGTTTACAGGCTTGACTAGCCTTTTTTATTCTTTATTCTCTGTAAATCTTTTCGGAATTCAATTTTGGTAGATTAAACAATATATTTCCCATAGAGTTTGGTGAGAGCTATAAGATCCCAACGGATTTTTATCCTTTTGATAGTTATATGATTTTGTAAGCCAAGGTGAAATAGACAAGGAGAATAAATGGTGAAATTGGTTAATAAAAACCACTAACTGTAATGCAAAAGAGAAAGAAAACCCATTATTCTTCAATCCTCTTCTTGTATCTTAACTGGATAGCCTAGAGCGTGGGTTGCCTTCTCCTCTAACGTCTCTTTAGTGCTCACAATTTTCTCATCGAGTTTGTTTACTTTGTCTTCGGTGGATTCTATTTCTTTTTCTAGGGATTTTTTCTTGTCGTCGGGTTTGTCTCTCCCCATTTTTATCTTCATCTTCTTGATGTTCTCTTTTAGCTCAGCATGCTGTTCTTTGAGTTTTTCGATCTCTTTCATCTCTTTTTTGACTTCGCCTTCGGATATGCTCTTCAGTGAGTCGATTATTGACTTCTCTTGCTTCTTTTTTACCTGTATGTT
>JAWODI010000030.1:0-3314 GCA_046483365.1 Archaeoglobaceae archaeon
CTGATCAAGGTACCGTTGGTGGACAGGGAGCACATTATACCCTGAGAAGTGATATGGGATGCCAGCTCGTAGATGTCCTTCCTCAGAATGGGTTCGCCTCCACTGAACAGGAAGATGGGAACCTTCATTCCAGCCACATCATCTAAAAAGGTTTTTGCTTCTTCGGTGGAGAGTTCTTCACTGGGAGAGCCCGCGTTGGCGTAGCAATGAACACATTTTAAATTGCAATTGGATGTAGAATTCCACACCACAACAGGGTGAGGTTTTTGTGCGGCCTTAACGAGTTCCTGAGGTATGGTGCTCTTATCTCCACCGTATGTTAGCTGTCGAGAAACGGTCGCCTCACCGGTGGCCATTTTGGTTATTCCTATCATTAAATCTGCATTCTCTTATTATGTATAAAAGTCTTCCACTAGAGAAATATAAGTCACAAAATTTTTTTATTATTAAAGAATTAAGATTATCGTGCAATACACCTATTTCTTCTTCCACAACGACGACATGGAGGATGTAGTCAACCTCCTCAAGGATTTGAATATTTCTCTAAGCTCAAGATTCAGAAAATATAGGCATACGTCAGCTGTTGCCACCAGCGAGACCATATTTTTGGGTAAATTCGAGAACATAGCCTTCATAATCTCCACTCAGGAGCTGGACCTCGATTTCGATTTTTTGAAGGAGATAACTGTCGAGGTCACCGAACCTGAAAATACTTTTTACGAATCCAGACTCTGTAAATTCGCTGTAGAAGAGGATGGGTCCAAAATTAAGGTGGACAGAAACGATGAAGATCTGATCTACGACTTCATTCCTGCCATAGAGATAGAAATGATCAAGGCTGAAATACTGCTCAATGAATGCAATCTTCAAGCCGACGTCATATCCAAAGAAGAGACCAAAATCATCAGCGAAGTTAGAAAACTATCGGACGATGCTAAAAAAGCTACTAACGTCTCAAGTCTTGAAGAAATCCTGTCACAGGTTACTGAATTCCATGTGGAATTTTTTAAGAAGTTCATGAACTTTAAGGACCTCAACGAAGAGATGTATTCCTCTGTGATGAGTTACGACGTTTTTGCCCGCAACATGGGGGGTTGGTTCTCCGAAATAGCCGACAACTTTAAGGATTACTTTGAGAGATTGAAATACTTTGAATCCAAGTTCGAGCAGACCATAAGCGCCGTAAGAGACCTTTTCACCCTGGTGTCGTTGAGATTGGACATGCTGAGGAACAGCGAGTACCTCGAGCTGCAGAGAAGAACTTCGTCACTTCAAGCCGCAGCAGCGGTCATCGAGTTCGTGGCAGTGTTCTACTATACCTTGCAGATCTGGAATTACTTCTTACCTGTGGGCGGGTTGCATCCAGCATTATCTTTTTCCCTGCTGACGATATTCACCACTACCATCGTGATCTACACTGAAGCCATCAGTGAAATGATCAGAGAAAGAAAAATCAACATCAAATTCATATTCTTGACCTTGCTTCTGGCAGTCATCCTGATATTGATGGCCATCATCCCTCTCATTTTTTCAGGAGGCGCAGCGCCTTCAGGCGCTCATTGATCATCTTAACGTGATTCTTTTCCTCTTCGATCATGAAATCCAGCAGTTCAGACGTTTCCTGGTCCGAATCCTCTTTCATCTTGGTGTACTCTCTAACAGCTTCCTTCTCCATTTCCAGAGCCTTTTTCAAGATCTCTTCAGCATTCATGTTATCACCACTCAAGAAGAAAATGTTTGATAGTAGTGGAATGGTTTTATTATTTAAAATTTTGAGCTGTTCTGGACCAAAGACCTGTGATAAAAACCCAGATCAAAAGCTCCATCAAAAGTAAAATATTTTATTCCTTTACCATAAATTCGGTTTATGTTCTCCAAATTCCCTGAGTTCCCTGAGTTCCTGTTGAAGAAAAAGCTTGAGGAATACTTTGAAGAAGATTTACTCCTGGGAGATGTTACAGAGGTAGTAAGAACAGAGATCCGGGCGAATATCGTATCCGGAGCTAAGGGCATTGTAGCAGGTATTAATGTTGCCAGAACGGCACTGGAAATGTTCGGTATTGAAATAGTATACGCTATTGAGGACGGCAGCCAGGTAGAGCCTAAAGATGTTGTAATGCAGATAGAGGGCAACTCCACGGATATCATGATGGCAGAGAGAACAGTGCTTAACATCCTCATGAAGATGAGCGGTATCGCCACAACCACCAGTCAAATGGTCGAAAGGTCAAGAAAGCATGATCCTTCAATTATGGTCGCCGCTACCAGAAAGAATACTCCAGGCTTCAGGCTCCTGGAGAAAATGGCCGTCAGCACCGGAGGTGGAGCAACTCACCGTCTCTCCATGGGTGACTGCGTTCTGGTGAAAAGTACTCTCGTCAAGATCGCAGGAGGAGTTGAACAGGCAATGGAGATCGCCCGAAAAGCCGACTTTACCAAAAAGATCGAGGTAGAGGTAGATAATACCGCGGACCTCCTTACCGCTGTAGATGAGAGAGCGGATATAATCATGCTGGACAACATGCCCCCAGAAGAAGTAAAGCAGGCCATAAAAACCCTGAATGAAAAGGGATTAAGGGATAAAATAATTGTTGAAGCGTCTGGAGGAATAAATATGGACAACGTGGAAGACTATGCCTCTACAGGAGTGGACGTGATATCATCCAGTTTTCCCACACTTTCATCCCCACCTCTTGACCTCAGACTGGAGATCATTGATTAGAACCAGCCCAAAAGACAAGATATATACTAAAACCTAATTTTTGATGTAGGTGCAATGGGGTGCAATTGGGGTGCAATGTGTGGGTAATAACAACATTTATTTTGGTTGATATACAAATTTTATTAGCTGTTGAGGATGTGGTAAAATGAGGGAACTCAATTTAGAGGCCTTATCTGGCCTTATAAAATATGAGGTCTCCGAAAAAGAGACCATCTATTGTAGAAACTGCGATAAAGGAATAAAAGACATAGCACACCTCTTGATAGATCCCCAAACAAAAGAGGTTGTTTTTGTTTACTGCAATCACTGCGTAAACCAGTACAGGAAAGAAGAGCTCTCCAAGCACCGAAAAGACGTCTATTAGGAGGGAGATCATAATTTCTAGTGCACCTCATGATCTCCCTTCCAACCCTCTCTTGAAAGAGGGTTTACCGGTTTACTACTCTTAGATAATTTAGAGAAGAGGAGGGAGATCATAATTTCTAGTGCACCTCATGATCTCCCTTCCAACCCTCTCTTGAAAGAGGGTTTACCGGTTTACTACTCTTAGATAATTTAGAGAAGAGGAGGGAGATCATAATTTCTAGTGCAC
>JAWODI010000045.1:0-4588 GCA_046483365.1 Archaeoglobaceae archaeon
GTTCTCTATTTCGCAGCAAACCCTGGTCATGAAATCCCTCTCTTCGGGCTTTAAAGTTGATAGCACCTTCTCTCTGAGTGGGGATAACTGCATCTAAAGCACCAGTGGATCATCGTAGAACCAGCTAATTAGTTTTTCACTTTAGGTCAGAAAACGTTCATGATCAGCATAGTCCATGGTCCATAGTCTGCCACCAGTAATTCACCTGTCTCAATTTCCATGTCCAAAAGCGATCTTTACCGCCAATAATAACATTATACCTAATATAAAGGCTATAAAATGCAATACGGCTCTTTTAAGGCTTTCTCCATGCTTTATCTCCGGGATGAGGTCAGAAGAGGAAATGTAAATAAAATTACCTGCGGCGAAAGGGAGGAGAAAAGTGGTATCTATAGCATCAGAGAGAAAATAAGCCAGAATACCTCCCGGAACAATAGTTAGAGCAGAGAAAAAATTGTACCATAAGGCCCGTAGTTTATCCCAGCCTCCATGAAGCAAAATTCCAAAATCCCCGAATTCTTGAGGGATCTCGTGGGCTGCACAGGCTATCCAGGTGATCACTCCGGTGGGAACAGAGACCAAAAAGCTTCCTCCAATGGCCAGACCCCCGGTAAAATTATGGATACCG
Source organism: Archaeoglobaceae archaeon (assembly GCA_046483365.1). Classification (GTDB taxonomy): domain Archaea; phylum Halobacteriota; class Archaeoglobi; order Archaeoglobales; family Archaeoglobaceae; genus JdFR-22. Next base: position 629 of record JAWODI010000045.1, read on the forward strand.
TCTGCCAGGAGTATCAGGTAAGTTACTGGCTCTTTATGTTCAGAAGGGACTCTATGGCAGTGATGCCAGTTGAGGAACTGTTCCATGAGGAAGAAGAGGCAAAAACCGATCAAGACCCATAGAAAAATGTCAATTCCGCCTCCACTCTCTTCGATGGTCTCTGGGATCAAGTGCAGGAAAGCTCCTCCCAGCAAAGAACCCGCAGAGAATGCCACCAGCAAGAGCAAAATCTTTCGAAGCAGTTCTTCTCTCAGGAAGAAGGTTAGAATCCCTATCCAGGCGATCAAAGCCATTAGAAAAGTGGACAGTAGAATCCACAGGAATGTAGATGAAATAACCATATTATTCTTGCTCCATGTGAGATTTCCTCATTTTCTTATCACCTCAGCAAGATCAGCCTCATGAGAGTGCCTACGATCAATACTGTAATGAGCATAACCCCCACTGATTTCAAGAGGTCTTTAATTCCCAGCTCCTTGGATATGGTAGCGAAGGTTGCGGCGCACGGAAAGTAGATGGTTAGGACTGTGGCTGCAATTACCAGTTGAAGAGGACTCATGCCCAGACCGAGAAGCATTCCGATGGCGAGGTCCTTTCTTAAAAAGCCGACGACAAGCGCTGCTACCGCCCCCTTGGGAAGACCGAAAAGACCGACGACCACAGGCGCAGATAAATCCCCTACGAACTGCAATATTCCAAGAGCATAAAGAAGGTTAATGATCACAATGCCCACAAAAAGCCAGGGTATTGCCTCCTTCACGAACCATCGAACTCTCATAAATGTTTTCTTCAGTATGGTCTCTATGCTTGGTCTCCTGTAGGGTGGGATCTCCAGAAACATTTCCGGACTCTCACCTGAGGTTAACCTGTTCAAGATCACACCGGCAACCACATAGACCACAGCCAGGGTCACAAAGACCATGTAGATATAGCTCATACCATGGATGCCCAGGATACCAAATATCATCGCTATCTGAGCCATACAGGGTACAGATATTGCAAGGAGGGTGGTGGAAATAAATCTCTGCTTCCTCGTCTCCATAGTCCTGGTGGAAAGGGCTCCCGGAACGTTACATCCCATACCCAGGAAAACAGAAATTATCCCATAGCCATGTATCCCCAACTTGTGGAAAACGTTGTCCACCAGCGTTGCCAAACGGGGCAGGTAGCCGGAGTCCTCCAGAAGTGAAAGACCGAAGTAAAACGCAACTATGTAGGGGAGGACTGCTCCAAAAGGCACAAAGATGCCGGTGGTCAAAAGCCCCATTGATTCCATGAACTCGATTTCCCCACCTATCAGTCTACCTATCAATATGCTGTGCAGGATGCCAGGGCCCAGCAAATTGCTGATATATACCGCAAGGGGCGTATAGAGCTCCTGAAAGAAAGGTTCGGTCACATTACCTATCAGCCACTCTCCTATATACCTGATCAGCCAGAAGGTGAAGAACATGACCCCAAATGCTATTGGAACTCCGGTTAAGGGTTTAATTGTGGCTTCGGTGATCGTATCTCTCCAGGTATGGTGCTTGTGCTCTATTTTCTGAACATCCATGACCAATTTGCCGATCTCAGCCCATCTCTCCTCACTGCTCATCTTCCTCTTGGTTCCGGCTCTGGCATTTTTTACGTTGGACACAAGGTCCTTGATACCTTCTCCCGTTAATGCCACCACCGGAATTACTGGCACTCCCAATCGTTTCTCCAGCTCTTCTACATTTATATCAATTCCCAGGTGCTGTGCCTCATCCCATAGGTTCAGGGCCACCACGACAGGAACATCTCTTTCCAGGAGCTCAAAAGTGAGGTATAGATTCCTTTCCAGGTTGGTAGAGTCCACCACATTGATAACAACATCTCCACCTTCTTCCAGCAGTTTCTTAGCCACTTCTTCAGCACGGCAAGACGGCTCCAGAGAATAGGTACCGGGAACATCTATCAAATCGTATTTTTTACCGCCGATTTGCATTAAGCCCCTGGTAAAATCAATGGTCGTACCCGAGTAGTTCGACGCTACTACATTTGCCCCAGTTAGCCTGGAAAAAACGACACTCTTACCTACATTAGGGTTTCCCATAAGAAGAGCTCTGCTCATTCTTTCACTCTTCTATTAAAACCTTGTTGGCCATGCCTCTACCCATGGTTATCTGGCAACCCCCGATATCCACCACTATGGGGCCCCATGGATGCTTCGCCACTACCCTTATTCGCTTTCCTACTCGTATTCCCATAGTTTCCACTCGGTGTTTGAATAATTGTCCACCTTCCAGACTGATTACTACTCCTTTATGTCCAGTTGCAAGCTCGATCAATGCTTTATTCATTTTTATACCCGCGCTTATCTTTTTCAGTTATTGTTACATAAAAGTTAGGTTACCCTAAATTAATAAATTTTTCGGGTGGCCCAAAAATATACGGCTGCTGGATACAGATACGTATACGTAATCCAACTTGTTCATATTCTATCTCTACCTTCTTAAAGCTCTGATTTGCCAACCAGTCGAAACCCTATTACTGTAAGGTTGAAGGTAGAAGATATCTGAACTGCGATTTCAACCTCTATATGTTCTCAATAATTCCACCAAACCCACTTGCACAAAGGGTAGAGGGAAATCAACCCCATACACTAGCTATGATCGCCCCTAAAAAAATAAGTAAAATAGACCCACCGCGTGGGTGGGTTCTATGGGTTCCCGCCGGTTGGAGGGTGGGAATGGGGGTGTTATGGGGGATTTCTTTTTCGGAGGGGTTAAATCATTATTATTATAATCATTTACTTAAAGGTTGGGAAATTGTCAACATCATGAGGGTGAGACACACAACGAGATAAACCGAGAGACAGGATTCATGAGAGAGAATAATTCATGAGCGCATAGGAGTTCACACACATTACAAATTTACTCATTAAATGAATGGTCAATCTATTAGCTATTAGGCTAAAATTGAGCAGGATTATTTCCCAAGCAACTTCCTTTTTTGCTCATTGAATTCCTCTTCTGTGATGACGCCTTGGTCATGTAATTCTGCTAATTTTTTGATCTCATCTGCAACTTTTTCCGGTGCCGACTCTCTTCTCGAACTAAATACCTTAACACCAATTAATACTGCTACTATTATGATCAGTGCGGGCAGCAAGATAAACATAAAACCGATCATTAACAGTATCAGCTCATTAGGTCCAAATGCTACCATTTTATACATCCTCCTCCTTTATGTTGAATTACCAGCATATATGATTTATTCTTTGCTAACAACTTTTATTTTTATTTGAGTTCTTCCACTATTTCCCTCTCTTCTTGCAATATTGCCGCTACGATGTTCTTGTGCATGAAGGACGAGATCGGTACTCTGCTGACGATCGCTGTCCTTCTCCCGTTCTCTCTATGGATCTTTATGTTTACCTTCTCCCGTCACCTCGTGCAGGAGGCGGCCGTCGGCAAAAACGCGGATCAGACCGCCGTCAACGACCACCTGGTAATGCATCCATTTGCCGATGGTGTACCCGTCGGTGGTAGTGCCTGTGATAGACAACGGCTGAAACAGCTTTGCAGCAGCTTTATACTCATCGACCTGCTCGTCGGCGATCTCGCTGCGTGGAGTCTTCAATATCGAAAGCTCTTCGGGCATCTTTCCACCGAGGAATCTGAAGTTGCTTTCCGTGCCGCAGCCCTCTCGCAACAGACCCACCGTGTACAGTTCCATTCTCTCCTCATGGGCATACGCCGCATACGGTCCCGTGCGCTTCCATGTGAAAATGTCCTGACCGTTGAGCCCTGCGGCCATGAAAAACAGGATCGCGCGGGTTCGGGGGTTGTCCGTTTTCGCCTCAAAATCAATCACGACGGGCTCATCCAGCATCACCGGCGCCCAATACACGGTCCTGCCGGTGGTGTGGACATTGAGGACCCCGTCGTCCCGGTGCTCCACCTCTCCCTCGCCGTCCCAGACCCAGTCGTCGGT
>JAWODI010000028.1:0-15811 GCA_046483365.1 Archaeoglobaceae archaeon
AAAGTTATAAATATAGACATCTTGAAGTGATTTTAATAAAAAAGGGGTGAGTAGATGAATATGGAAAAATATAATTTGAAAAAATTGATCCCTATCTTAGCGCTGGTTTTAGTTGCAATACTAACGGCTGGATGTGCTCAACAGCCTGCGGAGGAAACTCCGACTCCTACTGAAGGGGAAGGAACAGCTACACCAACGGAGACAGAGGTTGAAGATAAAGGAACAATAACTCTTGGTATACCTCCCTGGTCTGCACCTCCCGTGAAGGGACAGATTATCAAGCAGATCCTTGAGGATGAAGGTTACGAGGTTGAGCTCCAGAATCTGGAGATAGGCATCGTTTACCAGCAGATGGCTACCGATAATATGGATTGCACTCCTTCGGCCTGGCTGCCGGTAACCCATAAGGAGTACTGGGACCAGTATCAAGCCGACTTGGAGATGGTTAAAGAAAACGAACCTGACACTTTCCTGGGTCTGGTGGTTCCACAGTACGTGTGTGATGAAGGAGTAACTTCTATTCCTGACCTGGAAGGAAATGCCGACAAATTCAACGGTGAGATCATAGGTATCGAGCCGGGTGCTGGAATTATGAACAACACTGAAGTGGCATTGAAGGAGTACGGCCTTGAAGACGAATATGATCTTAAGCCAAGCAGTACATCAGCCATGCTGGCTTCCCTTGAGAGTGCAATTAATAAAGAAGAATGGATAGTTGTCCCCTTGTGGCAGCCTCACGGAGCCTACGCACAATACGAGTTGTGTAATCTGGAAAGCCCCAAGGCAATTTACCAAGAGGGTGAAGGTGACTACGTAGGTACTGTCTGTAGAGACGACTTCCAGCAAGACTTCCCTGAGGCATATGACTTCTTTAAAGAGTTCGAGATAACTGCACAGACACAGAGTGACTGGATTTACGAATACAACATCGAAGGCAAGGATCCAGAAGTTGTGGCTTCAGAATGGATCGAGAACAACCAAGATACCGTTGAAGAGTGGAAGGCTGCTTTACAATAACTAACAATTTTTTTATTATTTTTTGATCGATCTTGATCTGAAGTAACCCGCTATTATTGGTCTATTTTGCTGTTTTTTAATTAGCCACGAATCTTGACCAACTCAAAATAAAGAACAGAAAACTTTAAAATATATTCAAGATATATTTACGTTTTACGTTGTCTTGACCATGATTAGACCATCTTCGTTGACGTAGTATTTAGGAGCTCTGTCAATTTTCTCAAACCCAAGCGACCTGTAGAATTCTATAGCTTCTTTATTGCTCTCCCGGACCTCGACATAAGCTTTCCCTACTCTATCCAGGACCTCTGCAATAAGTGTACTACCTATTCTCATTCTCCTGTAATCTTGGTCGACAGCAATGGAGACTATATGACCGTCATAAGGATCGAATATGATATATCCCTTTACTCCTCTATCCTCGTGAACCAGAAAAGATTCAGGATAGCTGACCCAGTAGGCGATGAATGTGAGTATATCATATGGTGTTTGAGGAAACGAGCTGTTCTCTATTTCTTTAACTCTTTGCAGATCGAAGGTTGTTACTCTTCTTATGTTTTCTCTCATCTAATTCTCAAGTTTCTCTATTTTCTCTAGAAATTCTATCAGCTCTTCTATACCGGGGTGTACTCCGTGTGGATTGGAGATATAGTAAGCTGCAACAGCGTTCGCGAGTACAAGCCTTAATTCACTACTTAAGCCCATGGCATCGCCAAGTATATTACCGGCATTCCATGCGTCACCGGCTCCGGTAAGCCTCAAAGGTTCCACGTTGAAGGTAGGCACTTTACCGGTTTCACCATCTCTCTGAAAGCTTGCCACATGATCTTTTGTATGGAAATCCACCCTGGTCATCTTACTTAGAAAATCTACTGCTCTATGGGGCTCATTAGTCTGCCCGTATCTTAACAGCTCGTCCTCATTAACACCGAAAATATCGACCAGCCCATTCATTAACAATTCAACCAGTGCGGATATTTCCTGTTCAACTCTGGCTTTAGGAGAAGGATCACCGGGGTCGAAGTAAGTTTTACCCTTTTTACCCTTTCCCTCTTTGACTTTCTCAAATACGTGCTTTGCAAGCTCTGTACCTCTACAATTTAAACCCCAATCAGAAATACATACAAAGTCAGCTTCCTGTACCAATTCCTCGTCCCTGGCTGACAGGTGATCAGGTCCAAAATTGGAGAGCGAACCGGGGTCGCTCAGCATGATGTTAGACCCAGGAAGTTCAATAGCGGTGGTAATAGCCAGTTTACCATCTTTGATTACATGTGATATATCCACCTTTCCTCCTGTAAAATACTTGAGAAGTTTGTATCCCAGCTCACTTGTTCTGGCTATCAAATGTGTATTCAACCCCAAAGAAGCAAGAGCAGATGCGCAATTAGCGGCTTTCCCCCCTAAAAACATCGACTGATCCACTATTATATTCCCTCCTTCCTGCTTCCGGATAACCTCGAGTTTTTCTACAAAGGAAGTGTGACCCCCTTCATATTTTACCGAACAGTCCACGCAGAAATGGGGCATGACGACAATCTTAAGATCTCCTGGACTCCACTGACCGAGTTCTTTAATGAGCTTGCCCAGATCTTCACTCATTGCGATAGTCATTTCAGTTCAACTCCCTCATCTCCATTATACAACTTTGAACTTTTAAAGTTTGGTTCTAATTAAGTTTTTATTGATGTAAGTTCTAGTGGTATATGATAAGTTGGTCAACTTAGGAATAATTAAAGTTTAGAAAGTTGATAGGGTACATGAATGAAATTTAAAGCAGGTTACCTGAATTTGAGTAAGGAGGAGCTGGAAAAAAGAGTGGAGACACTGTACAGTATACTTGAGTCCTGCGAGCTATGTCCCCGGAAATGTAATGTTAACAGACTTGAAGGAGAAACAGGAGAATGTGGGGCTGAAAAAGATTTAAAGATAGCCAGCTATCATCCTCATTTTGGAGAAGAAGATCCTCTCGTGGGTAGTAAAGGTTCAGGCACAATTTTTCTTTCCAACTGTAACTTACGATGTGTCTACTGCCAGAATTATGATATTAGCCATCTGGGAGCTGGTAAGGATCTCTCGTCCCAGACGGCGGCAAAGATGATGATGGAGCTGCAGAACATGGGCTGTCACAACATAAATTTAGTTACGCCTACCCAGTACACCCCGCATCTGGTAGACGCCATAAAGATCGCTGCAAATATGGGTCTGGAAATACCTATCGTGTGGAACTGTGGTGGTTATGAAAACGTGGAAACCATAAGGTTGCTTGACGGTATTGTAGACATTTACATGCCTGATTTCAAGTACAGCTCCAGCGAACCCGCCACTAAATACTCCGATGCACCTGACTATTTCGAGAGGTGCAAGGAGGCTATCGAAGAGATGTTCAGACAGGTGGGGGACTTAAAGACCGAGAACGGTATTGCCTACAGGGGTCTGCTGGTGAGGCATCTTGTTTTGCCTAATGGGATGGCCGGCAGTGAAGAGATCCTGAAATTCCTGTCGAAGCTGTCAAAAAATACCTACGTCAATGTAATGGCTCAGTACAGACCTGCTGGGGAAGCCTATAAGTTCGAAGAATTGAGCAGAAGACCTACTGGAGAAGAGTTCTTCCAGGTTGTCGAGCTGGCAGAGGAGCTGGGGCTTACAAGAGGTCTGGAGCAGAGATACTGGCTGATCTAGGACCGAATAAGTATAGAACAATAGTGAGTAAAAGATAATTTAATCAGCTATTTTTGGCTTCTTACTTTTTTAGCGGTCTCTGATACTTCCTCTGAAGGTGGATTGTTCACCACAGCGTGCACTGGACCTCCATCGTCTCCTGAAAACCGGGGAAATATGTTTACGTGGAGGTGTGGAATTTCCTGTCCGGCAGCAGCCCCATCATTTATTCCTACGTTAAAACCATCAGGATCTAGGGCTTTTTTGAGCAGGTTCATGACGTCTCTGGTCGTATTAAATATGTCTGAAACCCGATTGTCATCCAGTTCTCTCAGACTTTCCACATGCTCTTTGGGTATAACAAGTGTATGCCCTGGAGACCTGGGATTTATGTCCAGAAAAGCTATGCTGTTCTCCGTTTCGTAGATCTTTTCGGCCGGTATCTCCCCCCCGGCTATTTTACAAAAGATGCATCCACCCATAATTTCACCTATCTGAGTACTTAGGCCGACCTGAATATAACTTTTTTTTGTTTTTCATTTTCCCATCGGTCAATTATGATCGACTTGTGTGATAATAAAGCAATAAATTATTATGAGCAGTTTCGCATACAATTTTATCCTTAAACAACACCCAATTTCTAAAATAATTATCATTGTAACCTTGTTTATACCGCTAACGGTTTTATAATTTGAAGAACTACTATAGAATTGATTACTATGACAGAGATTTCAGTGCTTGAAATGCAAAAAGAAATGAAAAGAGCTGCGATCCAATGGCAAAACTACTTACAATCATTAACTGGCAAATATATCCCACTGAATGAGGCACTAACCTTTGCATGCGTTTTTGCTCAAAAACAACTTGAAGAAATGCTCAAGGACCTCGATAAGAGCGAGAGATCTCAAGTTATAGAAATGCTTTCTGACCTGGGAGTTGCTTTTCTAGAAGATTTTAACTTTGAAGAAACACTGGGGCTTGAGGAATTCAAATAAAAAATGAACCGTGGAGAGCCTGAAAGAAGGTTCTCTTTTCTTTGTGTGTTATGAATCCTTTAGGAAGATTTCTGAGGGAGAATAAATTAGATTTTGACCAAGAGGAGGGTCTATTTTATTGACAGTAAAGGCTAAAGGCGAACTTTATAGACCAATAAGACTGGAGGGTATGTGGGGGGGTTTCTGTCTCTTCTGACGGCAGCTTAATAGCTGTGGGCTCCTCCGATGGACATATTCATTTACTCAATATGATGGGAGAGCTATTGTGGAGCTAAAAAACGTCCGGTGCCGTGATGGTTGTATCAGTAATTTCGGATGGGTATCACGTGGCTGCTGCCTCTCTTGATATGAATATATACCTTTTTGGTATCCCAGTTTGTTGAACGGACTAAGAATTGAGTATCCAGCAGTTACAGTTCTGACTGCATATCGATAGAAAAATATTTTCTCTAAAGTATTTACAGTAATTATGAACATTTTGGCACTTACTGGAAAACTGGCACAGGAAGAGGTCAAGAAATACGTTGAAAATGTTTATGTCGTAGATATTGATGTAGCGGCTTTCATTTCACCTTCTGACGTTAAAGATATTGATTTGAGTGGTTATAACCTTGTTTTTGTTCCTGGAATGGCTAAGGGGGACTGGGCGAAACTTGAAGAAGAGAAGGGTGTTAAGATAAGGCTAGGACCCATTCATGCCTCCGATTTGAAGACCGTGATGGAAAACATCCGTCAAGTAGAGTTCTCCCATACTGTTCCTGCCTGCAAATTGCTCAACATCTCCAAGGCTCATGAGAACACCAGTATGGTGGACAGCCTTCAGGATAGCGTTCTTGATATCAGCAAGATCAGGATCGGGGGGAACACCAGGATGAAGGTGGTTGCAGAGGTAGTGGATGCTACTGAGATTACCACAGATGAACTGGTATCCAAACTCCAGTATTACGAGAGTGAGGGTGCAGATATAATCGATTTGGGGATTCCGGTGGAGCACTCTGTTGAGGACGTTAAAAGATCAGTAAAAACAGCGATAGGTCACTGCAACACACCTATCAGTATCGATACATTCAATAAGAAAGCCATAGCTGTGGGGGTTGAAGCAGGAGCGGACATGGTCATGAGCATCTCCGGTGAAAATCTTGATGCCCTGGATTCGTTAGGAGATGCTGCAGTAGTTGTTGTGGACTACGACATCAATAATCTGATAGGCCTCATTGAAAAGGTGAAACAAAAAACGGACAGGATTATCGCCGATTGTCTTCTGGAACCTCAAAACATTTCAGGCTCGCTGTACAGGTACCAGCAATTCAGGAAAACGGATGGGGAGACCCCGGTTTTGATGGGAGTTGGAAATGTGACCGAATTGAGTGATGCCGATTCATTGGGGATCAATGCCACACTGGCGTTTATCGCCGAAGAATTGAGTATCAATATGCTTTTCACTACAGAGGCCAGTTTAAAGACCAGAGGATGCATCAGAGAGTTGAGAACAGCATCATATATGTCCAAAGCAGCTAAGTTGCGTAACACTCCGCCCAAGGACCTGGGTATCGATCTCCTTAGTCTTAAAGAAAAGAATTCTCTTCGCACCTGTGGCCCTCCGGATGATTATATTCAAGCTTTTGAAGCAAAATTCGTTCGTGACCCTTATGGTGATTTCAGGATATGGATACATAATGGAAAAATTGTGTGCAGCCACGAACGGCTGACAGTTGTAGGAGATGACGCCAAAAGCATTTCAGACACTGTAGTCGAAAATAACCTCGTTTCGCGTTCGGATCATGCCGCCTATCTTGGTAGAGAGCTAAAAAAAGCTGAGATAGCGCTGAAATTGGGTAAGAATTATGTTCAGGACAGAGAGTTGAGTTTTGGAATTTATTCGTCCACTGAATTGTAATTCTCTCCTTTGTTATAATCATGTTTCCAGAAGATTTATAAGACTATAATTACTATTACAATCATAATGGACAACAAAGGTCAGGTCAGCGTAGACTACATAGTCGGTTTAGCATTATTTCTTTTCGGAGTATTTGTTGTTTTTTACTTATCAACCAGTATTGTAGCCCCTATATCAGAAAAAAGCAATGAAAGACAGCTCATTGCTGAATCGTTTTCCGATTTTCTTCTAATTAATTTATCGACGGGTGAAAGCAACACTGTAAACCTTAAAGATACGGAAGATCTTTTGTCCAAGTCTTACGATAATTTTACTGAGGAAATCGGCTTTTCCAGTATGAAATATAAGATTAATGTCACTGTAAAAACTGTTAACGGAGTAAATATAGGAAATGTAGGAACTTCTGTACCCTCGTATTCTGATCTAGGGTACAGCAAGAGATTCGTTGTTTCTGAAGATCTTAATGAGCCAATGATAATGGAGGTGTACGTATGGTAAATGAAAAAGGCCAGATGTTCACCTTTGAAGCTGCCATGTCAGTTCTTATGCTCGCTCTGGTAATGGTATTTATCGTTATGGCCATTCCTCTAACACCTCTCACCTCATCAGCTGCCAATGTTATGGTAGAGAACCAGCTGGAAAGATATGGAGCCGACGTCTTGAACGTTATGTGCCACAAAAACCCCGGTGAAGAGTACAGCCCCATGAAGGCTGCTCTTCTCTACTGGGATGGCAACTCAATGCACGGTGGAGTTAAAGACTATTACGGCTCTGCAAAACTGCGATCGTTTATAAGTCAGACCCTGGATAGGGAAGGGATTGCATATAACATTGAAGCCAACTACTTCAAGAAAGATAACGGCACAAAGACTGTACATGACAAATATTTTGTGTGGAACGGATACCCATCTGACAACGCTGTAACCGTCTCAAAGACAGTCCCTCTTTATGATTCGGATTATGGCCAGCAAGGGATCAAGACGTTGACGTATAATGTTGATGGGAACACCACCAACCTCTACAACCTAATAGAGGTCCGATTAACGATGTGGAGGATGTAATATGGAAGATAATAGAGGTTGTGGAGGATGTAATAAGGAAGATAACAGAGGTCAGCTTATGCTGTTAACTGCTTTCCTAATGGCAGTAGGATTAGTGATAATCATAATTCTTGCCAATAACGTCTTATACGGTCTTAATCTTCCTGCATTCATCAATTCTCAAGAGAGAATGAGGATCGAGAGCTCAATCTCTATTTTTGAGGACCAGATAGACGAGCTTGGCGATTATTTTGCTCAGAATAATGAAATAAGCGAGGAGAACGCTACGAATATACTCAGAAAACAGATGTTAAATGTTTCTGACCTTTTTGAGGATATCTATGCTTCACATGGGATCGCACTCGATGTTGATATAGATATCAATAAAACCCGGGTTGAACGTCATCTAATAACTGGCGATAATAACAGAAGGGGAGCCGAAGTGAATATAGAAAGCCGTACTTTCTCAGACGGCTCTCTGGTGATCGCTGTTGATGATAACCAGTGGTTCTTGAATGATGCTGACGACGACAATGACCTCAAAGTAATGAGGGTTTTTGGTCTGGTTTATAGAACGCTCAGTGATCGGGACCAAAACTCGACCGATTTGGACGATACATCCATACCAGTTTACAGAATAATTCAGGATTCCAGAGGAACTTCTAGAGACGACTTAAATGACTCTATGGGGATACCTTACAGCTCCTCGCTCAATGTGGTCCGGGTGATCGACGGAAAGAATGCCTCGGCTGTTTCCCAGCCTGAAGGCTACACCGATTTTTCTGGAGGTCCGTTCATTGTGGATTCAGGAGATATAACCAACAGCCAAAAGGAAGAAATATTCGATGAAGCCAAAAAAATGAATCTGGACATTTATGCTCTTAACGAGTCATTCCCTTATAGTTACACCACCAAAATGGTGGGCGCTCCCAGGGTAGCAATTTATCCCCAATCATGGCATACCAGTACTCAGGATTATTTCCAGCTCGCTGGATTAACTGATAGTGAATATACTCTATTGAACAACACAGAGATCGAGCAGGGAGCTCTAGACAATGCGGATGTCCTTTTTGTGCCTCATGATGACCCCACTGGCACCGATTCACTGGATCCTCACACTAACCTCACGTCTACTGCAGCCAATAATCTGCTTCAATGGGTATATAGAGGAGGGGTTTATTATACGGAGTGTTATGGCACTGAAACCATTGATGATGTAATTGAGGAGGCTGACATGAATCTTCACCCCTGGTATGGTTTCATGGGGGTCAACGATTCCAGCAAAATTGGAGAAACCGACAATGGAATCATCCAGGATAACATATTCAACTCCAATACTACTCTCTTTGCGTCTCAAACCTATACTCCAGACGGGGAAGTCTATAAGATGGGAGGTGAAACCCCATCATTTACTTTTAGGAGCGATAAAAATCCTCATACCGTTCCGCTGGTAAATGCCACAGATACATCTACAGCTACTGTTCTCTCATACGCCCCATTTGAAAACGGGCATGTCATATATTTTGGGGGTCACGATCAGACAGGTGACGGTCAAACCACTCCTGAGCGGCTTTCGCTCTTAACTGATGCTCTATTGCTTTCGAACACAACCAAGATCACTCCTGCCTATACAATTTACTTTAATGCCTCATTAAACTATTCTGACGGATCGACTGTATTCCATAAAGATTTGAATATTACTGTGAGAAGAACATCCCAGAATGTTACTAAGGATATTGTATCCGAACTATCTAATTCCAATCTGGAAGTGGATTTTGTATATCCCCGCAATGGTTACGTGCTAAATGGAAATGAATCTGTTCAGGTAAATGCCAATGGATCTGACACTTATTTGGAGATAGACGGTCTGGGATGGGTCGGCATGAACAGTACTGGTAGTGACCTGTGGAATACTACCATAGACACCAGTAATTTTTCTGATGGAGAACATATTCTTGCTGCCAAGACAGTTAGTGGAAGTAGTTTTGCTTATGAATCTATCACTGTGATCTTTGATAATGGTGGAGGTAGTGAACCGGGAGTTGGAGCCGATTGGGAAGGAAATATCGATGTTGTTGATGACAATCAAAAAATTGAGATCAAGCTTGAAGTTTGGGAAGATGAAGGTGAAAACATTCCTCTGGAAAACGCTTCTGTGAACCTTTCTGTTGAAAAGAAAGGTTCTGGAGAATTAGTTTACTCTAATATAACGGGTTTAACCAGCACCAATGGTGTTTTTGAAGGAGAATTTGTGAGAGACGGTGATGGGACCAATTGGTTTCTGATCTCTGGGACGGGAGACGACAAGTACGATATTGGAGATTGGGATTTTCAAAATAAAGACGAGATCGTGGTTGTAGTGGAGGTAATGAAAGATGGTGAGCTTCAGTACTTCGAAAAAGAATTTGAGTTCTGATTCCCGAGCGGTTACCACTCTAATGGAGACGATCTTCTTGCTCTCCATTACAGGGCTACTGATGGGAATGGTCCTTATGGACTATCACTCTATTTATTCGGATGTACAGGATACTAGCAAGAAGTCAACCTTATCAGATGTCGCCTCCAAGGTTGCGCAGGACGTTCATACGTTATATGGTTTAGCTATGGAGCCAGGAGACCTGACCCTTAAGAAACAGCTAAAGGTCCCTGATAGGATAGGAGGGGACCCCTACATAATCGAGCTAACCAGCGATTATGTTATCGCCAGACAGGGCAATACTGAGGCTAAGGCAGTTATAAGTTCAAAAGCTTCCATTAAATCATCTATGGCCACAAGTACCAATGCATACTTAACGTATAACCTTTCCAGCGATAGAATAGAGGTAGTCAACAGATGAAGGATGACAGAGGAGTTTCAAACCAGGTAGGACTGATCCTCATATTCGGATTGGTTATAATAGCTATGGGTATGATCTACAGTGGAACAAAGCCCATAGTTGATGGAGCAGTAAATTCTAATCACGAAATGGAAATAGCACAGGCTTTTGACCTTTTATATGCTAATCTGAACAAGGTGGTATTTGAAGATGTACCGGTAAGAGTAACCGAAATGAGGACTTATAAAGGGTCTATAACCGTTTCAGATTCCTCTTATATTAAATTTGATAATTCGACCATTAATCTCGGTAGAATAACCTATCAGGAAGGGAATAGAGAGATCATTGTGGAGAATGGTGGCGTCTTTGAGAAATATGAGACAGCCACGTTGATAAGTAAAGAACCTAAGGTAATAACAGCGGGCAACACAACTGTTCTTCCTGTTATCTCTCTTCGAGATATGGGATCTACATCAGGTGAAGGGATCTTGAGAATAAGACTCGATCAGCTGGGAAGTGGAACGTTCGAGGCAGAGAACAAAACCATAACCATACACTCCAGTCTTAAGGATAAATGGATCGAGATATTACAGGATAAAAATTTCAGCGTTACTACAAACGGAGACACTATAAATGCAACTTGTCAATCAGAGAAACTTCTGATAAGATATACCAGTATAAAAGTTGAAATGCTGAGGTAAAAAATATGTGGAAAGATGATAAAGGAGTATCAGAACTCGTTGGATGGTTGCTAGCATTTGCGGTTTTAACTTTTTCAGCCTCTTTTATCTTTGTTGCATCGTATCCGTATATATCAAGCACGATGGACGACTCTAGATCAAAACTGTCAGAAGTTCAAATGACGATGCTGGACCTCTCTGCCAGCAAGTGCTCTTTAGGAGATGTCCCATCACAAAATGTAAAGTTCAACCTGAATAATGGAGACTTTAAGGTAGAAACAGGCGGAAATAATCTTACCATATGGGCAGTATTCCAGAGAGGTGCAAAAGAGGAGAAATCTACCGTGTATACTGGGTCTATAGGTAGAGCATTATATACTACCGGCGATCTAGTCCCTGGGTCATCTCTAGGGATGGGTTCTGTTACTGAAAACGATGGTGTAATTATTGGCTATGAAGGTGGCGGGGTTTGGAAAAAGAGGGGGAACTCTGTAACCATGCTGGCGTCCCCAGAATTTCACTATAAATCTGATACACTTACCTTACCAATCATAAAATTGAACTCTAACTATTCTGCAAGCGGTAGAGGAGTAATTCCCCTGTATATTCAAAAAGAGAGAGCAAGTGTGTATTACCCTAACACATCTATCAACAATAATTTCACCAATCCATTAACGTGCAGTCATATGGAAATAGAGATACAGAGCGATTTCTGGAAAGGGTGGAAAGATTATCTGGAGGAAAGGACTGACACGGAAGTAGTCAATGTAGATAGGAAGAACAATACTATAAGTGCCAACATGAGCGTAAAATCAGAGGTAACTACTAGAGCATACGATATGCCCATAGACGTGAACAACCTGGACACTTATGAAAAAAATCCTATGGATCAACTTGATATAGACTTTAAGGGACTACATCCGGATTACAAGTTGATCTGGTACACCAAAACGGACCCGGCTCTGGTAATATATATGCAGAAGAAGAGTGGTGGAGGGCCTGATGACTTCATTCTGGATGTCTACTACGGAAACTCTACCAAATTCGAGGGATGGAGAACTAACGGGACCCTGGAATGGACCGAGGACGATACTTACCGCCTCGATTTCCTCAATCAATCACTAGAAATGATTTACAAGAGTAGCTCCCCTCCCAAGTTTGACAGTGATAACTGGCCTGACTCTTCGTGGACCGATCTCTCATGGACGTGGGGCAGTGACATGAACAATACTGACAGTGGGGACTTCGATGGTGGGGATAAAAACACTCTAGATAGTGTGATCCAGCATTACTTCCATGTTCTGGCAAACCAGACTTCTTCAGATATTACATTATATGAGGGAGATAAGACCAAAGGCTTCAATCCGGATCTGACAACTTATACGCTGGGTTATCACATGAAACCGCCCATTATAACCTACCTTCACATCACTGAACACGAGATAGCTATTAAATAACTGCTTTCAAATAATTTGATTTCAAATAACTATACAAAGTAACTATACAAAGAATAAAAATTGAGGAATGGAGATTAGAGGAATTCTTCGTAGAACCTCTTTACCATTCTCTTGTCTTTTATTATCTCTTTCTCCTGGAGCACTTCTCTTTCCAGCTTCTTCAAGGTGGCGTTGACCGCGAACTCTACACCCCAGCTTTCGCCGGTGGCAAAGAATACTCCCTTTTCGCTGGTCAGTCGCAGCCTCACATGTATTAAGGGAAGCCCTCTGAATTTCTCTTTGTGTTTTTTGATGTACACGAAGATCACTGTTTCGCCCAGAAAGTCCAGGAACTTGTTGAGGAATTTCTCTATATCGTCGAGGACGTTTTGTTTGTCGAACTCGTCTGTATCCACTTCCTTGGTTATGAGCTGTACGTCGTATCTGGTGGGGGCCTGTGTCCTGACCAAAGTCTCCAGAACATCTTTTTTGGTGACAATACCTTCCAGGATCCCGTCTTTGGTGATGACGATGCTGGATATCCTGTTATCAAGCATTAGCTCTACTACGGTCTTGATGGTATCTGTTTTGAGTGCTGTAGTGAGGGGTGAGCTCATTATGCTGTCAACCATAATGGAGAGGGTCTTGTCCTTCTCTCCGCTTCCGCCTCCTAGCCTGAAGTCTTTGCGGGGGGAGATGACACGATCAACAATGTCTTTGCCGGTGATTATTCCGGAAGCTTTATTGTTCTCGTCAATGATCACTAGTCTGTCTATTCCGTGTTTTCTCATGGTGGCCAGAGCTTTGGCAGCTGAATCAGAATCATTGACCGTGATGACGTGGGGATTCATTATCTCTCTTATTTTTCTCTTCTCGAGGTCATCTCTGGAGTTCCTCAGGAAGTCGTTCACGTAGATCAAACCCAGTTCATCTTTAGACCTTATCAGAACAAATGGAGTAGAATCTTCCACAAACCTTCTGGCAACCTTATCCGCAGTCAATTCCGAGATATCTATTATACCGGTCCTGACAACAAAATTCTTTATTTTTGTTTCATGAGGATTTACCATTACGCTTCCTCTTATGAGGTCCCGCTCCCTTATGACTCCGGCGATCTCCCCAGATTCTTTGACCACGATCGCATGAGATATCTCAGGATCTTGTTTTTCCAGCATGGGAACAACTTTAGATACCGTCTCATTGGCGTCAACCACATCGTAATTATGTTGAATTAATTCTTTAAGCTCATATGTATCCATCGTACCACCAACAACTACAATTTCGGACCCGGTATTAAAATGCTATCCCGCAACTTAAAACCAACTGTTTATTACACAATCTCATCAAATTCTACGTAGTTCTCCGGCAACTCTTCGTTACCGGCTTCGTCCAGGACATTGGTGTTAACAAAAATGGGACAGGCAGCTCTGACCGCTACAGCGATACTATCACTGGGTCGAGCATCGATCTCCAGCTCGTGATCGTTCTGGGTGACGATCATTCGGGCATAGAAGGTGTTCTCCACCAGGTCATCGATAATTATCTTCTCCACCTTCGCACTGAGCCGGGAGAAAACTTCTGTGAGCAGATCATGGGTCATTGGGCGGGGAGATGTTTGACCTTTTATGGCAGAATGTATGGCCATAGCCTCCGGAATCCCGATGTATATAGGCAGGATTCTTCCGTCTTCTGTCCTGAGAACCACCACGGGCGACATGCCCATCACATTTTGAACTGCAAAAACGCCAAACACTTCAGCGACCAATGACATCTCAAAATCTAATAGGGGTAAGCAATATTAATAATTTTTGTAATATCCTTATCTGCTATCGGCCGAGATTCTCCGTCCTTTGGGTATAAAGTTCCTTATCATTTCTCCATTGCCTTTTCCACACCCCAAGAAGTAATTGCCCCACTTTATTAGGACATAACCTCTGACTTCACCCTCGATGTCCTCACCACACATCCACCTTATCGCTTTATGTTCCTCAACCTCTAAAACCCCTCTTCGGGCTGACGGACCGATAAATTGAGTGCCCTCAATAGAGAGTCTCAAGCCGTTCTTCTCCAGTTTGCCGAAATATATGCCGTAGTGTTCAGTTTTTATGTCCAATTTACATCTTTTGAAGGCGTAGATCTTCTTTTTGCCCATCTCCTTGAACTCGAGGTTGGATTTAGTCCTGAATTGTTCTTCAAGCAAGTAGTTCACTGTTTTTTTGATCCCAGCGTCATTCATTTTACCACCTTGGCTACGAAGAACCCCTCGGTATCGTTATCCTGAGGATGTATCCGGAGACATTTTTCCACCATGGGATCGAACTCCTTTCCATCAAATTTCAAGATGGGTCTGTGGGATTCAACTTCGAGGTCAATACCCTCCAGTTTAGCATCGGTGTTGGATAAAAGATGATCTACAACCTCTTCGTTCTCCACAGGGTCAAAAGAGCAGGTAGAATATACCAGCTTACCTCCAGGTTTCAGTGCAGAGTATGCTGCCGTCAACATACTTTTTTGCAGTCTGGACAGGGATTCAACATCTCTTTTGGTCCAGATTTTGGCGTATTTGTAGTTCTTTCTTATCATTCCGGTGTTGCTGCACGGCGCATCAACCAGAATGCGGTCAAAAGTGTTCTCCATCTCTTTAAAACCCCTCCCATCCCTGATAGTCACTCTGGCAATGAGAACTCCGAACTGGCGAAAGTTGGATATCATTACGTTTATTCTCCTCTTTCTTACGTCGTTGGCAATTATGCACCCCTCATTCCTCATGTACTGGGCTATTTGAGTGGTTTTGGAGCCTGGAGATGCCGCCATATCTAGCACCAGCATTCCGGGCTCCAGATTGAGGGCTATTGCCGGTATCATGGATGAAGCCTCTTGAGAGTAGATCAAACCCAGATTATACTCCAGTGTATTGCCTACATCTTCCTCATCAATGAAGAACCCTTCCTTACACCAGGAGACCTGCTCCAGCTTGTGTCTTTTAGAGAGTTCTTCTACAATCTCATCTAACCCCAGTTTCAGGGTGTTGACCCTGATACTTCTTCTTAGAGGTTTTTTCAAGTACTCCATGAACTTGGGTGAGGGGTCAATCTGCTCCAGCCTTGCCCTCAATTGAGGATTTAATGCGAGCATATTCACCTCTTTGGGCGAGAGCGTCATCCTCGACGCCACCTTCGTCACCCAGTCACTGAGAAGACAGGCGGCCGCGATAGCGGCCAAACACAGCAAGACGCTGGTAATACTGCAGACCCACTGCTCGCAGGAGG
>JAWODI010000048.1:0-12668 GCA_046483365.1 Archaeoglobaceae archaeon
GGCTTGGAGAAGAAAGGTTTCCAGTGATTATCGCTACCAATAATATCCTCTTTACTGTAACCAGTGAGCTCTTCACACGCCTTATTCCAGTACCTAACCCGATGATCCTTATCCAGAACAAATGTAGGCACAGGAACATTCTCCAGTACCCTATCCAAGTCCTTCTCCATTTCCTTGCGCTCGGTGATATCTCTGATAACGTGCACACAACCCGAAAGCTCTCCGCCATCTCCAAAGAGGGGGTCAGCGGTAACCTGGTACCACCTATTGTCTATGGGAAAGATAAGAGACTCTCTTTCCAAACTGTTTTTCATTTTGATTACGGGGCAATTTTCAAAAGGCTGTTTTGTACCGTGTATGAGCTCCCAGCAGTTCTTGCCTACGATCTCATCAATTGATTTGTCCAGTAGATCTTCCATAGCCTTGTTGCATTGCAATATCTTCCAGTTCAAATCCAGCAGGCAAACTGCATCTGTAATAGCATCAAAAGTGGTCTGCCACAGATTTTCAGAAGGTCGAATAGAGCCATTATAGATAGTTACATCTCCTCTTATCCCCAACTTAGAGATTTTGAATTATTTTATACATATTGACGAACATATAAAAGGATTATGTTATTTGTCTATCGCTATTTATTATGAGAATTGGTTTATTTCTTTTCAATAACAGGCAGTTATAGACGGCGTAGAAAGCTCCGCTACACTTTATTAATCCCAAGAGAAAATTTACTATCCAACCGGCAGTTAAAGTGGACCAGGATGGTAAACAAAAATAAGTTGGAGGTTGTTGGGGGGGTAAGAGTATCGCAACCATCCTGGCAATATATAGTATAGAATTGGTTAGTCAAGTAATTTATTGATTTTGAGTCTATGGTTATCATAAAGTTTTGATCCGTGTGTACACGTCTCTCAGTCATATTTGCTTATTAAACTTTCTTTAACTATTTCTTTAACAATCATTATTTTTAATTAAAGGTACAATATTATATGGCGAGGTGACGTATATTGGGAAGATGTATTTATGTTAATGTAGAGCTCGCAGAAGAAACCCTTAGACAACTTAAGGAAAAATCTGGAGTTGATACGACCAAGGACGCTCTCAGCGAAGCGATAAAACACTACTTGGATTGTTTTATATCAAGCGAAGAGTCAACAAATAACTATAGTTCAAGTGAGAGGAAAGGAGGTAGAACACCCTCCTATCTAACCCCCTTAATGGAAAAATGTAGATAAAGAATTTCCTCATAGAAGTGTTGAGCGAGCGACACTTCTAACCCAAAATTTATTTTTTCTCATTAAAAATCAATTTTAAGTGGACTGTAATACCGCTACAATTTTTTGTCAGCGCTCAAAAATATTTTGGAGAAGGAATTCAGATAAAGAGTTTGATGTGGACAGGACAAGACCTTCGAACGTCCAAGACTGCAACCCTAAAGCTCTCTCCTACTTCAAGAGATATAAAGCGATTCTCGCTCCTTCGCTCTCAACACCCTCCATTTTTGCCTCTGGATCCCAATATAGTCTGCCCTGTTCTGAATAACAAATTGATAGGATACGATGGTCCTCAAATTCTGAAATACTATAGTATTAAAAAATAAATTCAACCAGAACTTTTTTTATTCATCTTACCAATATTCTTATAAATCACAGGGTTATTAGTAAATAATTAATCATTGGAAAAAGCTTTTGGGGGTTTATATTGTCCACTACGTCTGATGATTTGGAGGGAATATGGGAGAAGACCAGAGAACAGCTCCTGGTCCGGTTGAGAAGTATATTAAATGATGATAACTCCATAAAAAAAGAAGAACTGATCGAAAGGGAGCTGGAAACTTATCTGTACAAAATAGAGGAGCTGGTCAACCAGCGTGCTTCCAAGCTTGAAGAAAGCAATGAATACCTCAGACAAAAATTGGAGGAAAAACAAAAAGTTGAGTCCAGAATACTGTTCCTCGACCGCGTATTGAGGTCCCTTACAGCTATAAGTCACGTTATCACCCGGGTAAAGAGTAAGGATGAATTGCTGCAGTCTGCCTGCGACATACTCACTGATGTGTATGAATACAGGTTCGTGTGGATAGGAATTATTGAAGAAGGACACAAAAAGGTCGTTCCTATTGCTCAATCCGGCTTTGAAGAAGGATATCTGGACTCTATAGAAGTTACCTGGGACGACTCCCCTACCGGTCAGGGACCCACTGGGACTGCCATAAAGACCGGTAAACCGTCTTTCATGAGCGATATCCTCAATGACCCCAATTTTGAGCCCTGGAGATCACCTGCAATGGAGAGGGGCTATAATTCCAGCGCAGCTATACCTTTAATCGCCAATAATCACACTTACGGCGCTCTTTGCATCTACTCCAGCAAGACAGATGCTTTTGACAATGAAGAGGTAGAGCTGTTGACCCAGATCGCGGAAGATATTGCGTATGCTTTGTCCTCGATCGAAGCCGATGAAAGGCGAAAGAATGCGGAAGAGAAAGTGAGACAGTTATTCAGACAGAACAGGCTAATACTCAAATCGGTAGGTGAAGGAATATACGGGGTGAACCTGGAAGGTAATGCTACTTTCGTGAACCCTGCCGCGTTGGAAATAACCGGATTTAAACCAGAAGAACTTATCGGCAAGCACCAGCACGATATACTGCACCACACCAGGTCTGACGGCTCTCCCTACCCCAGAAACGAGTGCCCTGTACACAATACGATGGAGGACAAAACTCCCCGTCACGTCACCAGCGATGTATTCTGGAGAAAAGACGGGACCAGCTTTCCCGTGGAGTACACTGTCACCCCTATAATAGAGAGTGGAAAAGTTATGGGGGCTGTGGTAGTTTTTAAAGACATCTCCGAACGCAAAAAGACGCAAGAAGAACAGAAAAGACTAACGCAAAATCTTGAATCATTATGGGAAGCCGCTCAGATGGTAGATGTTGGTTATGAGGCTCTCTGTGACCACGTGCTCAACAAGATCGTGGAGATGACCCAGAGCGAATACGCCTTCTACGGCTTCTTGAACGAGGATGAAAGTGTAATAAATGTCCCTTCATGGTCTCAAAAAGCTTTAAAAGATTGTGGAGTCCAGAATAAACCAAAGGAGTTCCCTATTCCCTCTTCAGGTGTGTGGAGTGATGTAGTCAGCAAAAGAGAGCGGGTAATTTCTAACGACTATCAAAATAGTAGTGATAAAAAAGGCGTTCCTGAGGGGCACATTCCTCTGAACAGGATTCTGGTTGTTCCCACTTTCAGTTCAGGGAAGATCGTCTCCGTTGTTGCTGTTGCCAATAAACATTCCGACTACACAGAAAGGGATGCTAAGCAGGTAGATGCCTTTATGAATAATGTTCAGATGCTTTTCGATCGTATGGAGATGCAGGAAGAGCTGCAGCGATTATCTACTGCGGTGAAAATGATTAGCGACAGCATAATTATCACTGACAAAGAGGGCAATATTTTGGATATCAACGAAGCCACCATCAGCACCTTTGGATACGGAAGAGATTATTTTCTGGGTAAGAAATTCAGCGAATTAGTTGAACCTCAAGACCAGAAGAAGGCTGAAAATGCTTTAGAGCGTGTACTGGACCAGGGAGCTATCAAGCAGGAATACATGGTCTCTGAGAACGAAAGAAGGTTTATTGAGACCAAGTTCTCTCTCATGACAGATCCAGTTGAAAGAGTTATAGGTATTGTTGCTGTCAACAGGGAAATAACTGAGCAGAAAAGGTCTGAGGAAGAGGTTAGGAAGCAGCTGATGAAATTCCACCTTAGAGAAGGTGAACTTTATCTGGAAATGGAGAACACCCTATCCAAATCGCTGGAAGGGTTTAAGGACCTGCTCAATGTTGGGTATCCGGGGATCGTGATATCCAGAACGCCTCAAGAAAAACTTAAAGCCGATCTAGAAAGACTAAATGATTACTGGTGGCTTGCCAGAAAAGATGAGGGTGCCATACCTCCTGAATTGGGAGAAATAGAGACCAGAGTGGAAAATTTGAGCAGGGCAGCGTTCTTGATAGACAGACTGGACTACCTCATCTCCAACAACGATTTTGAGAGCGTTCTATACTTTATTCAAAACCTCAGAGAACTCGCCTACCTGAAGGACCACACAATCATTTTATCTGTTGATCCCCAAACACTGGATGAAAGACAGGCCAGGCTTCTGGTTAAGGAGTGCAGTCAAATAGAGCCCAAACACATGACGAAACTCCCTGATGAACTTCTTGACGTCATGAAGTTGATATTCAGACAGAATAAGTCGGGAATAAAGCCCACCTATACGGATGTGGGTAAGGAGCTGGGAATAAGCAAACCTACAGCGAGAAAGAGGATCAGGAGACTTGTAAACCACGGTTATCTGGTGGAAATGACCCAGGGAAGGTTCAAACTGGTTGAAACGACCGAAAAAGGTAGGGCGCTGTTCTCCACATAGATTTCACTATTTTCAATTAATTTTTCACAATTCTTAACGTCTAGAAAACACAAACATCGTTCATAAAAAAGGAGGTGGAAATTATGGCTGAGGCCGAATTTTCTTTAGGGAAAGAAGTGAATTGGCCGGACAAGAGTGTGGGAGAAATGAGCGATCTGGAAAAGAAACACTCTCCCCGAATCGAATGTCCTGATTCCGTTAAAGCGGGAGAGCCTTTTGAAGTTAGAATAGTGACGGGAAAGCTCATGAAACATCCCAACGAATACGACCACTTTATCATGTGGTCAGAGCTCTACGCAAACGACAGATTTCTGGGAAGAGTGACATTCGCACCCGTATCTACTGAACCTGAAGTAACCTTCAAGATAAAACTGGATGAGTCTGTGAACCTAATAGCCTACGAAATGTGCAACCTACACGGTCTATGGAAGAACGTAGTTCCCATAGATGTCAAATAGAGTCAATGAGGTCAATAATCTCATTTCTATCAATGAACTGAGCAAGAAGTGATATGAGATCTAAAATTATTGCCCTTATAATCTTTCTGGGGATCCTTCTGGGAGTTTTTTTGGCCGGTTGCGCTCAACAGGACCAGAATGGAGGTCCTTATGGAACTCCTACTCCATCAGAGTCCCCTACACAAACTCCTCTCAGCGGTGAGGTGACGGTTTCCATAGAAGAGTTTTCCTACAGTCCTCAAAGTATAACCGTTGAAACGGGGACAGTAGTTACATGGGAAAATGTGCAGTCAGTAACACATACAGTAACCTCTGAAGAGGACTTGTTCGATTCAGGGAATATTGAGCAGGACGAATCCTATAGCTACACCTTTGAAGAGGCGGGAACATACAATTATTACTGCACAATCCATCCCAGCATGGAAGGAGAAGTTATGGTGGTGGATTGATACAGTGAGAAATAAGCCCTCTCCACTGTCCCAGGATCTGGATTTATAAAGCCAGGTACTAGATCTACTTTTAATCCATAGACAACGACGCACAAATATTGTTTAAATGTTTAAGAGGTGCTAAATGACTAAAGGGGAAAAAGGACTAATTACATAAGGAGGATAGATATGGAACATGTTCCAGGTGAAGATAAAGGGGATGTAAAGCTTTACGCGTTAAGCACATGTGGATGGTGCAACAAGACCAAAAAACTGCTTAACGAGCTGGGTGTGGAGTACAGATACACTGATGTTGACCTGCTGGAGGGGGCGGAAAGAGATGCTGTCATGGATGACGTCTGCAAATTCAATCCCAAATGCACTCTACCCACTCTGGTGATCAACGATAAAGAATGCATTGTGGGTTATAATGAAGATGAGATCAGGAACAAGTTTGGGGATTAAGTGAAGATGACAGAACAGCCTGGTGATGAAGAAATAGATAGGGTATACAAGAAGCTGCATGAGGAAGCAGAAGCAGGTGGTTACCACCTGAACCCTGATGAAGAATTCACCAGGGACCTGGTAAGAGGTCTTCTGGTAAACGAGAAAAGATATGGTTACTGGGGATGCCCCTGCAGGCTGGCATCCGGAGATAAGGAGAAAGACCTTGACATAATCTGTCCATGCTATTATAGGGATCCAGATCTGAACGAATATGGGCAATGTTATTGTGCGCTATACGTCACTACAGAAGTGCTTCAGGACAAGAAGAAGACCGGCTCCATCCCGGAACGTAGAGAGCAAGAAGAGAGTAAACAGGAAATATCGGTGAACATATCAAGTATCCCGTACCCGTTATGGAGATGCAAGGTATGCGGTTATCTATGTGCACGGGACAGCCCACCAGAGGAGTGTCCTGTATGCAAAGCGAAAAAAGAAAGATTTGAGAGATTTATTTAGAAAATTTGGAGAAATTTAGGGGGTAGACCATGAATGTGGAGCAGGCTTTGAATAAAGCTCTTGAAATGGAGAAGTCGGCTATTGATGAATACGAAAAGATGAAAGAACATGCTGACCCGGAAACGGCAGATATGCTGGACTTCATGATCAATGAGGAGAAAGGACATGTTGAGCTGATAAACGGAAGGCTAAAAGCCATTAAAGTCATGAGGAAGTAGCAATGTCATATTTGTCCTACTTTCATCCTGTGGTTGCGGTTGTAACGGTGTTCCTCTGTTACGTCAACGCTGCCATGGGTATTTCCAGACTGAATCCCAAAATAAGGATACTGAGGTTCAATAAAAGCTTGCATGTAAAGGTAGGCAGAACATTTATAGGTTTTCTGTACTTGAACTTTATTCTGGGTCTGGTGGGAATAAATGCTCTAGGATATGAACTTTTCACCTCGCCTCATGCTTATCTTGCAATATTTCTTGTAGCCCTATTCTCTATAGGAGCATTACTGGCTCACTTGATCCTTAAAGGAAAAACTCAATACAGGAAGATGCATGGAAGGATTATGATGACAGGTGCTGCCCTTCTCATATTGCAGATACTGGGGGGCATATGGAATCTGAGGATCTTCCTGGAGCTCTTCTGACCACTTCACTCTTTAGACCATGATTTCTGCCACCATACAGCATCTTTCACTTTTTTCTCTACCTTTTTCATAATCCTTAATGATGGAGAAAACCTGTAAATGAATAAAAAATGAGAGGTGAAATAAACTAATGACAGAAATTAAAGTTGACCGAGAGTTATGCGATGGATGTGGCGAATGCCTCAGCGTTTGCCCTCAGGATGTGTATGAGCTGGATGATGAAGGAAAGGCGTTTCCTGCCAGACCGGAGGATTGTGAAGAGGATTGTTCCTGTGTTGAAGTGTGTCCACCCGGTGCCATATGGGTTGACGCTTGCGAGTAACACATAAGACAGAAAGTTTGGGGTCAATAGCTTAATTTTTAATGGAGGATCTTATGGTTGTTGTAGAAAGAATAGAGTCCGCAGGATTATCTCATTACTCTTACCTTATTGGTGACAGTGGTGAAGCAGTAGTTATAGACCCGAGGCTGGACTATGACCCCTACCTGGACCTGGCTTACGAAGAAGGTTTCAGGATCTCACATATTTTGGAGACCCACAGAAATGAGGATTATGTAGTAGGTTCCCTCCAGCTTGCCTGTATGACCGGGGCAGAGATATGGCATGCCGATTCCCAGTGGGATTATAAATACGGTAATCAGGTCTTGGAGAAGCATGAATGGGAGATCGGCGACCTTAAACTAAAGGCTATTCTCACGCCAGGACACACGCCGGGAAGCATGAGCTATCTATTGCATGACCCTGAAGGCAATCCATGGATGCTGTTCACTGGGGACGTGCTTTTTGCCGGTGATGTTGGTCGTGTAGACCTGCTGGGGCCAGAAAAGATGGAGGAGATGGCAGGACAGTTATATGATACTCTATTCAATAAAATACTGCCCCTTGGAGACGGAATTATAGTTTGTCCTGCTCACGGATCGGGTTCTGTCTGCGGAAGTGCTATCGCAGAGAGGACGTGGACCACTATAGGCCTGG
Source organism: Archaeoglobaceae archaeon (assembly GCA_046483365.1). GTDB lineage: Archaea > Halobacteriota > Archaeoglobi > Archaeoglobales > Archaeoglobaceae > JdFR-22. The sequence continues at coordinate 7,903 of JAWODI010000048.1, forward strand.
AAAAAACAAGTAATCCCGCACTACAGTGTAAAGATAAAACAGAATTCGTTTCTGGCGTCTCCAGACAATTAGAGATGCCTCCCTATTTCAAGATGATGGAAAAGATGAACCTCAACCCGCAACCAGAACTGCCTCTCCCTCCCCCATTAAAGCCTGAAGAGTTCGAAGAGAGAGCGAAGGAAGCTATTATCCTGGACACAAGGAATGAAGTGGAGTTCGGCGGTGCCCACATCATTAACTCCTTATCCATATGGCTAGAAGGTCTGCCCACTTATGCCGGCTGGTTCCTCCCCTATGGAGTGCCCATACTGCTGGTGACAGGGAAAAAAGAGGATGCACTGGATGCCGTGAGATATCTGGCGAGGATAGGCTACAACAATGTTGTGGGCTACTTGTCCAGAGGGATGCACGGGTGGCACATGGCAGGAAAAGAAAGCGACTCCACAGATACGATACTCGTGCAGGAGCTTTGCCGCAGACTGGATGACGGGGAGCCCACCTGGATACTGGACGTCCGCAGCGATAAAGAGTTACAAGAAGTGGGATATATTCCAAGAGCACACCACATACACATTACCCAACTATCCCAGAGAATGGATGAAGTCCCCAAAGACCAAAATAGGGTATACATCTTTTGTGGGAGCAGTCTGCGTTCCACTACGGCTGCCAGCATCCTCAAAAGGAATGGATGGGAGAACATTACAGTGGTGCTTGGTGGGATTGCGGGATGGAACTCCATAACCTGTCCCATAAAAAACTTGAAAGATAAACAAAAATAAAATTGATAAAGTTAGAAAGAGAGTAGAAACTGGAAGGTGGCTGGAATTATGAACGTTGAATATGATAAAGAAGCAGATATACTTCATTTAAAGTTCTCGGACCATAAGTCAGTGGATTCTGAGGAGGGGAATCATATTACTAATGCACCTCATGATTCCCCTTCCAACCCCTTTTGCTAGTAGATTCTACAGATTTAAATTGACAGATAAGTTAAAGCAGTATTGAGCCTATTACGATGAAAACAAGCAGTTAGTTGGGTTCGAGGTCTGGAGAGCCAGGGAATTAATTTTACCTCACTTCTTACAGTAGATAAAAGAAATGAAAGTGTTTAACCTGGAGAAAAAAATAGATTTAGGCTGGTCTGAGGTATCTACTGCTGCAGGCAAACTTTATTTTTCCTTCTTCGGCTAACTGGCTGGCGATCTCTCCTACTCTGTATTTATCAGTCTTTAATGTTTTCTCGATCTCTTCCAGCTCAACTCTACCCTTCTCATTTACTATGTCGATTATCTTCTTTTTGAATAAGTCCTCGCCACCAACTGCGGGGCAAACATGTGATTCCCCTCCGCCAGTTGCATCGGTAACGTATTCGATCAATCCTTCGGATTCCAGCTCTTCAACTGCTTTTATAACATCATCTTTATCTGCATCTAGGTCCCTTGCCATCTCATAGATCCTCGGCCTTGTCTCCAGACCTTCTTCCTCACACTTTTCCATCAGCAAATCCAAGATCCTTTCTTTAAGGGTCATAATGAAGCACCTCCTTTTTTACTTTTTTATACTTTTTTTAGCGCAAATAAATGCCCCTTGAAAGCAATGTAGGGTTTTTGGCGAATATTAAGATTATGAAAAAGTTATTGAAAACGATGAAACCCACTTCATGTTCATAAACCAGAGCTCCGGGAAATATGGCCAAGTTTCCAAAAATCCGGGTTTTTCACTTTTTTCACCGTTCCTTTCATAATATTTAATGTCCCGGAAAATCATAATGATATTTCATGAATATTGGGGTGTTAGTATGAGAAAGGGGACGGTAGTGGGAATAATGTTTCTGTTACTGATCTTGCGATTGCATAAGCTATTTATTAGCTCGAAGCTGGTCTATCGGTCTTCTATAGATAGGTTCAAGATGTTTTTAGGGATCGAAAGGGGGGAGACTACTGTATGAGCGCCGAAAACACAGAATTGATGAGATGGGATGATTGGGAGGATAAAAGGTCTTTCCAGAACGTATTCCTCCTTAACTTGCTGACCGAGCTGGAGAAAAAAGATTGTGAGGTTAGGGGTGAGTAGTAAGAGTAGTGAAAGATTGTAGTATGTAGTATTGTAAAAAGGTCCGGCTGCTGTCACTAAAGGTTTTGTAAAACACCTATCGCCTACACCTATCGCCTATCTCCTGCCAACCCGGCATTCACTCTTATAATTCCCTTCAAATAAATCCGAACCGGTGAAAGCGGCTGCCGGACAATAAGGGGGGTTAAGATATGAAAGCAAAAGAGATCATGAGCCAGAATATTGTGGCTCTGGATGAAAATGAGAGTGTTTTGAAGGCTGCTCAGGGAATGGAGAAGAATAATGTGGGGACTGTCCTCGTCACCAGCGGCGGTAATTTTTCAGGGATTCTTAACGACAGGCAGATCACCTGTAAATGTGTGGCACCAGAAAAAGATCCATCGAATACCAGTATCAACGAAGTTATGACCAAGGACCCCAGATCAGGCACTCCGGACATGGATATTCTGGAGGCTGCGAGGGTCTTGGGTGAAAGCCATTTCAGGAGATTGCCCATAATTGATAACGGTAAACCGGTGGGGGTTTTATCTGTTGCCGACCTTGCTGAACAGGTCAAGGACCTTAATACCTGGATATTCGAAGAAATATCCAAATCGAAAAAAGGTAAGAGCAAGAAAGAGATGTATTATTACGGAGAAGGAGAAGTAAAAGCGAGAAAGTAGCTAGAACAAGAAAAGTTAAAGGAGTAAGAATTAAGGGGTTGGTTTAAAATGGCTAAAGTAGCACGTGAGATGGTTGAAAAAGCCGGGGTTGATGTGGACGAATTGTTGGATTTGCTGGTCAAGAATTCAGCAGCGGAATTGACAACTTACTATTACTACACGCTGCTCAGAGCCAATTTGACGGGGCTGGATGGTGAAACGGTCAAGGAGATCGCGGAGGTTGCTCGCCAGGAAGATAAAAACCATTTTGAGGCTCTGATCCCCAGAATATATGAGCTGGGGGGAAGTCTGCCCAACGACATGAAGGAGTTCCACGACATATCCGGATGTCCTCCAGCATATCTGCCAGAGGACCAGGAAGATGTTAACCAGATAATGAAGGCTCTGGTGAATGCCGAGAGGTGTGCGGTCCGCCAGTACACTAACATCTGCAATATAACCGCCGGGAAAGACCACAGAACTTATGATCTATCGCTCTCCATTCTGCACGAAGAAGTGCAGCACGAGTCATGGTTCTCGGAGTTCCTGGGAGAAGGACCTTCCGGACACTTTATGCGAAAAGGTGAGACATCACCATTCGTATCCAAGTTCCTCAGATGATGTACAGTGAACCGTACAATATCTACAGGTAATAAAAAGAATTAGAGTTAGAGTTACTTAGATCCATGTCAGGAGGTGTGTAGTTAATGAGCAGGATAGCAGTGATAATTACCAATATGTTTGAGGATGTAGAATATACTGAGCCTGCCGATGCCTTTAAGGATAAGGGCCATGAAATAGTTCATGTGGGATTTAAAGAGGGTGAAACGGTTAAAGGAAAGAGAGAGGGAACTAAAGTTAAAGTGGATAAGGCATTGAAGGATGTTAGTGCTGACGATTTTGATGCCCTTCTTATACCGGGAGGATATTCGCCGGATAAGCTGAGGGTAGATGATGAGGCTGTGAAGTTCGTTAAGGAGTTCATGGATAAGAACAAGCCAGTATTATCCATTTGTCATGGACCACAGTTGTTGATAACTGCCCAGACCCTTAAAGGACGGAAGTTGACCGGCTACAAGTCCATTATCCAGGACATAAAGAACGCGGGTGCCGAGTTCATTGACAGTGAAGTAGTAGAAGACGGTAACCTGGTCACCAGCCGAAACCCTAATGACATACCAGCTTTCATTCAGGCATCTCTAAGAAAACTGGGGAGCTAATGGAAAATAATCAATTCAATATCCAGACTTTTGACCCAGCTCTGCGTAGTTTTAATCCAGGAGTAATTCATAAAAGATGAGCGGCAATTATGAGAATGCTACATTCGCTGGAGGTTGTTTCTGGTGTATGGAAGCAGCCTTCAAGGAACTTGATGGTGTAATTGAAGTTGTCTCCGGCTATACAGGAGGCCATATGGATAATCCCACTTACAATGATGTATTGACCGGCAAAACAGGACACTATGAAGCTATACAGGTGACTTATGACCCTTCTAAAGTGAGCTACACCCAGCTACTGAAAGTGTTCTGGAGGAACATCGATCCCATTGACCCTGGAGGGCAGTTCGCTGACAGAGGACCTCAATACAGGACAGCCATCTTCTACCACAACGAAGACCAGAAAAGACTGGCAGAAGATTCGAAGAAGGAGCTGGAAGAGTCCGGAAAGTTCGATAAGCCCATAGCCACCAAGATCATCCAGTATAAGAGATTCTACAGGGCAGAAGAGTATCATCAGGATTACTACAAGAAGCAGCCCGGCAGATACAGTACTTACAGCTACCTCTCTGGAAGAAAGCCTTACATCAAAAAGGTATGGGGTGTTGAAGATGAGTGAAGCAGAAAGAGAAAGAGTGTATTTGATCCCATCCAGGGAAGAGTTGAAGGAAATACTTACGCCAATGCAGTATAAGGTGACTCAAGAGAACGGGACAGAACCGCCATTCAAAAACGAATACTGGGACAACAAAAGAGAGGGTATCTACGTCGATGTTGTTTCTGGAGAACCTATTTTCAGCTCAAAAGATAAATACGACTCCGGAACCGGTTGGCC
>JAWODI010000071.1:0-10187 GCA_046483365.1 Archaeoglobaceae archaeon
AAAGTGGCTTTTGTGAGAGTGGACCGCAACAGGTGCAAAGGACATGCTTTGTGCATAAAAGTCTGTCCAGTAGACGTCTTCGAGCTCGACGAGGACGAAAAATCCGTACCCTTCAGAATGGGAGATTGTATAGAGTGTTGCTCATGCGTGATCTCCTGTCCAGAGGAAGCTATATGGGTTGACGTCTGCAAATGATTTCTCGAGGTAATGCTGGTCTCTGAAGCTGAAGGAGAAACAACTCCTGTATTATCTAGTTCTTTTTTGCTCTAAAAATTATTGTGTGTTTTTCCAAAACCTTATGTCCAACTTATGTGTTCTTGACATATGAATAGTAGAGCAGTAAGTAATCTGGGAGCGCTGTTTTTTCTGCTGGTTGTTGTGATGGCGGTCACCATACTAATGTATATAATAGGGGTTCAAAGCTTAGAGGCTGACATACCCTAACACCAAACCTCTTCTACTCTCTTTTGTTTTATTGGCTTAAATTGATTCCAGATCTTGATCAAAAGTTATGGTACTTTGATTGTATTTCCTTTACTTGCTCTATTATTCTGCCAACTGCGTCCACATACTTATCAAGCTTCGGTAGCTGGTAGTTGGCTGGTTCTCTGATGTGAGAGGTATCCAGTCCGGCCAGGCTGGCTATTACCGCCAGGTTTGTGTAGGGCAGTCCCCCTTCTATTCCGTATCCACCTCCCATGACGGCTATGATCTTTCCGCTGCATAATCTTGATGCGGTATTTACTGCTATGTCCATCATTTGAGAATACCCTCTGGCAGTGAGGTTGAGGTTGGTTATGGGGTCGGTGAAATGGTTGTCCTGTCCTGCTTCCAGCACCATAACATCTGGTTCGAATTCTTCAGCCAGCGGGACGAATATCTCTTTAACCACCTTCAAATAACCTTCATCAGAAATAGATGGAGGTAGAGGAACGTTTACGTTGAACCCTTCTCCTTCTCGCTCCCCCACCTCGTCTGCGAACCCTGTACCGGGGAAAAGAGTTCTTCCGTCCTGGTGGGTCGAAATGGTGAGGACAGATGGGTCATTGTAAAAGATCGACTGGGTTCCGTCGAAGTGGTGGGCGTCCCAATCCCATAACAAAACCCTCTTCACCCCGTATATCTTCTGGATATGCTTGATCATTATGGAAGTGTTGTTGGTGAAACAAAAACCGTGCCCGTAATTCCTGAAAGCGTGATGCCCTCCGGGTCTGGCCATCACGAAAGAACGGTTGGCTTTGCCAGCCATCACCAGCTCCCCACCAACTATCGCTCCCCCTGCAGCCAGTCTGGCCTGCTCGAAAGTCACTTCCTGCATAATGGTCTCCCCTTCCCTGTCGATGGCCTTACCCCATACGGTGCCTGCCAGTTGGTCCAGATACTCTTCACTATGCACTCTCAACAGCTCGGTCCTGGAAGCTTTCCTGGGCTCATAGACCTCTATTTCTGGAAGATGGAATATGCCTTCTTCTTCCAGCTGGTCCATGGTGTACATCAGCCTCTCCCTTCTCTCCGGATGAGTGGGAGAGTGCTCGTGAAGCAAGTAGTCCTGATGGTAAACCAGACCAACTCTGTTCTCGTTCATCTTCTCAATTTCTCCACATTAACCCTACTGGATATCCCTGGCTTTACCTGAGCCTCAATATCACTTATCTGCCCTGAGACCCTGATCATCTCCACCACGTTAAAATAGCGCATACTCTTTATCTCCACGTCTTCAGAGGCAGCGTGAGAAGCACCGGCATTCTGGGAGACCTTTTTGGCTTCTTCCCTTGCCAGATCCATCAATTCGCTCTCAGAAAACCTCTTACCCTTCTCAACTTCTGTGGGAACTCCATTGACGGTCATCACTCCTTGAGCAGTGTCCATGTGAATACCAGTTTTGAGAGAAACTCTTGAAACCGCACATCCTACAGCTCCTGCTACTTCTGCATGGTGAGGAACCACATACGGATGACCGAGGTTATGGGCGATTCTGGGTAGAAGGTACCTGGAGAGGACCCCACCTCCCAAAATAGTCAGTTCTTTCTTGTTATCCAATTTTCCATGTTCTTTGAGGAAATCCTGGGTTTCCTGGGAAACCTGCTGGCTGAATTTGTTTACTACCTCTATTGAGAGTTCCTCTACATCCAGTCCAGTTTCGCCGGCCAATCCATTCATTGCTTCTTCTGACCTTTTCCTGTCTCCCTGGACAAACTCCCCCAGGACATGAAGAGCATCTGTTACGGTAGGATGATCTCCTCCAAATGCTGCTGACTGTCCTCGTCTCTCCCTGATCTTAATTTCACCCTGTTCTATCTCTACGTGGGAATCTCCACCTAAAGCCACATCTGCAGACTTAATGGAAGAGAAAGGAGTTTTAAAGCCAGCTATCTTCAGTTTATCCTCGATCTCAGGCTCCCCATCACTGATAAGGCCTATATCGGTGGTAGTCCCTCCAATATCAATAGTGATGGTGTTGGGGGCTCCGGTCAAAGCGAAGAGGCCCAAAGTGCTAACTGCAGGTCCAGACTTTATGGTGACAGAGGGAACTTGGGATACCATCTCTCTGGAGAGCATGGCACCATCGGATTTTATGAAATAGAGTGGAGCATCTATCCCCAGTTCAGAGATAACGTCTTCAATATCCGAGGCGAAACCCTCGAATATGGGTTTGCTCTTGGCATTGAGAACTGTGGTGGACGCCCGTATGGGGAATCTGAGGTCGCTGGAGACTTCGTGCCCTCTGGAGATGGTCTTCCCGTCCCCGTTCAACATGTTAGCTGCCTCATCTTCCAGAACAGGATTCCTCACCGAAAACTTGCCTACCACAGCATAAGTTTCTACTTGCCTGCCAGCTTCATCTCTGAAATTTTTCACTCCTTCTAAGTCCAGCTCTTCAACTTTTCTGCCTCTGTGGTCAATGTATCCCCCAACGACCCGGTTCAAATCCCCTGCTTCAGCTAAGCTCGGGTTGAGTCCTGGACCCGGGATTAGGAGGCATGCACATTTACCCATCTCTCCTTTCAAGGCCGAGTTAAGAATGAGGGTGGTGCCTATCACCACTCTATCGATAACTGTAGAATTGGATTCCGCTTCACCTTTTAAGGACTTCAAGACCTCTTTTATTCCTGCGACATCGTTGGGAGTGCTGGGAACCTTAACAGAAGAAACCAGACCGTTCTCAGACAGTAAAACCCCATCTGTATTGGTTCCGCCTGCGTCAATGCCTATTATGGCCATAGTTTACCATGATTCGAACACGTTTTAACACTTTTTCTTCCAGCAGAATGCTGACCAAATCGGGTTTTTTGCCTTTTGGAGTTATCTGGAGACGTTTTGCGGGATACCTAAAGTTTTAAATTGTATGCCATGTATCCACTAACCATGACAGAGAAAACTACGTTTAGTTTAATAAAGGCCGATGTGGGTGGTTTACCGGGGCATGCTAGAGTTCCCCAAGAGCTATTGAACGTGGCTTCCGACATTCTTCAGCAAAAGAAGAGCGGCAAGGACATACTTGACTTTAGAGTTTACCACGCTGGTGACGACCTGGAACTTATCATGACCCATAGAGAGGGGGTTGACAGTGACAATATCCATGGGATAGCATGGGAAGTTTTTGAAAAAGCTACAGAAAAAGCAAAAGAGATGAAATTATACGGTGCAGGCCAGGACCTGCTCTCGGATGCCTTTTCCGGAAATGTAAGGGGAATGGGTCCGGGAGTTGCCGAAATGGAAATAACTGAAAGGAAAGGTGAGCCAGTAATCGCATTCATGATGGATAAGACAGAGCCGGGAGCATTCAATTTGCCTATATTCCGGATGTTCGCCGACCCATTCAACACCGCGGGATTGATAATCGACCCATCACTCCACGGCGGATTCGTCTTCGAAGTATGGCAGATAATGGAGAACAAAAGGGTTTTCCTCAAATGTCCCGAAGAGATGTACGATCTGCTTGCCCTTATAGGCGGGAAGAGCCAGTTCGTGATCAAAAGAGTTTTCCCCAAAGAAGGAGGGAAACTGCCAGCTGACGAGCCGGTGGCAGTGATCAGCACGGAGAAGCTGTTCAAGATAGCCGGTGAGTATGTGGGTAAGGATGACCCTGTAGCTGTGGTAAGAGCTCAAAGCGGTTTGCCTGCCGTGGGAGAGGTTCTGGAGCCTTTTGGTTTCCCCCATCTGGTGAGCGGATGGATGAGAGGGAGCCACAACGGACCTTTGATGCCCGTTCCATTCAAATACTCTCAATGCACGCGTTTTGACGGCCCACCGAGGGTCATTAGCGCTGGATTCCAGCTGGCAAACGGAATGCTGGTAGGTCCCACGGATATGTTCGACGATCCTGCATGGGATTACACCAGAAAGAAAGCCGGTGAGATCACAGACTACATGAGAAGACACGGTCCTTTCGAGCCCCACAGGCTTCCGGGCGAGGAAATGGAGTACACTACACTACCCAAAGTATTCGAAAAACTGGAAGACAGGTTCGAAAAAGTATAATCCATTTTTTCTTTATTTTTGTTTTGACTCATGACACATTTCCGCGACAGGAGAGACGGTGGAAAGAAGCTGGCCAATTCTGTTGAAGACCTGGAGTTCGATTACGTGGCTGCTATCCCCAGAGGTGGGGTTGCCGTAGGAGTTGAAGTGGCAAAGAACAGGAATAAGCCTCTCCTGGTCGTAGGAGTTCGAAAGATCCCTATTCCGTGGAGCCCGGAAGCAGGGTTTGGAGCTGTTGCTGAAGACGGCTCTACGTTCATCAATGAGAAGATCTTTGACCACCTGGGGCTTTCTGTGGAAGAAACCGAAGAGTTGGCTGAGGAAGTCCGTAAAGAGGTGGAGAGGAGAATTAAGACCTACAGAGAAGAACCACTTCCTGATATGTCGGGCAAGACCGTCCTGCTGGTGGACGATGGTTTTGCATCCGGCTACACTGCCATAGCTGCCATAGAATTACTGAAAAATAAGGGTGCCACAGTGTATGCCGCAGCCCCCTGCTCTCCCTCAGATACCGTCAAGCTGCTCGAAGGTTATGCTGATAAGGTAGTGGTCATCAAAGAGCAGAAATGGGGAAGCTTTGCCGTAGCCAGCTACTACCACGAGTTCAGCGACCTCTCAGATGAAGAAGTAGTGAAAATGCTCTCCGAGCTATCTCCAGGCTAAAAACCAGAATTTGGAAATTGGAAATGAACTAAAAAATAAAAAATTTGAACAGGAAATTGGGGATTATCGTTTATAGGGAGACGTATACGGCGTTGATTATGTTCTCTACTTTAACCATTTCTCTGAGTAGCTCTTCTGAGGGAGTGTCATCTACCATCAGCAGCATCAGCTGAATCCCTCCTTGTCCTCCGTGTCTACCCACGATCATCTGGGCTATGTTCACGTTGTATTCTCCGAACAGTTTCCCGATCCTCCCTATAACTCCGGGTTTGTCTTCGTGTAGGGAAATCACGTATTCTCCTTCAGGGACAAAATCTACTTCGTATTTGTCTATTTTGAGGATCCTGTAGTCTTCTTTGGTGAAGCAGACGCCTGAAATGTACGTGCTCTGTTTCTCGTTCCCCACGGTAATCTCCAGTAAGCTATCGTATACTCCGCTTCTTTCTGATTTGCTCTCTTCTATGGAGATACCTCTTTCTTCGGCGATCTGCATTGCGGATACTAGATTTATGTCCGTAACTATCTGGCTGAACAGTCCTGCGAGGAGCGATCTGGTGATATACTCTGTTTTCCTTTTGGATAGAGAACCTCTAAATGTCAGCTTTATATTGGTGAAAACTCCCCCCAATCGGGCAGAAGCGATGGCCCCCATTTTTTGTGCTAAGGTGAGGTATGGCTTGAGTTGTTCGAATTCAGCAGAATCAACTCTGGGTAAGTTTATAGCATTTTTTACAGGCATTCCTTTGGAAAAATTAATTATTTCATTGGCAACGGTTAGACCAACACCCATCTGGGCTTCTTTAGTAGAAGCACCCAGGTGAGGGGTGGTCACTACATTATCCAGCTTGAGGAGGGGGTTATCGGGTTCAGGGGGTTCTTGCTCGTAAACATCTAATGCCGCTCCCTTGACCTTACCGCTCTCTAGAGCATGATAAAGGGCTTCTTCATCGATTATCCCTCCTCTGGCACAGTTCAGGACCATGACACCATCTTTCATGGAGTCGAACTCGTCCTTTGACAGCAAGTGGGTGGTTTCTTTGGTCTTGGGGACGTGGACAGTGATTATGTCGGATTTTTTGATGACCTCGTCCAGTTTGGCTAACTTGACCCCAACATCTTCTGCTCTCTCCTTACCGATGTAAGGATCGTAGCCGAGAACATTCATCTCCAAGGCTACAGCCCTTCTGGCAACCTCAAAACCAATTCTACCCAATCCGATGACTCCCAATGTCTTTCCTCTTAATTCGGTTCCCAGGAATTTCTTTCTTTCCCATTTTCCTTCCTTAACATTTTTGCAGGCAAGCGGGAGGTTCCTTGCAAGGGCAAAGAGCAGGGCCAAAGTTTGCTCTGCGGCGGAAACGGTATTTCCTCCGGGTGCGTTCGCCACAATTATCCCCTGCTGGGTTGCGGCATTGACGTCTATATTATCCACACCGACCCCAGCTCTCCCTATGAACCTGAGGTTTTTAGCAGCGTTTATAACTTCTTCCGTTACCTGGGTACCACTTCTCACCACCAGTGCGTCGTATTCAGGTATGATAGATATTAATTCCTCTTGGCTAAGGCCTGTGTTCACATCAACCGACAAACCTTCTTGTTGCATTGTTTTAACCACATCGTCTGGAATGGAATCGGATATAAGAACTTTCATTGGTGTAAGTTACAGTGAGTGGATTATAAATTTTGCTTAGTCTTAGCAATGTTTTTTAATTTGCATCTTCCACCCAGTAAATAATGCGTGGATGGCTCATCAATGCTGACTATATAACCGAAAATGGGATTGCTGTCATCAGGTTGTGGTGTGTAGATGATCAAGGACCATTTGTGGCTTATGACCGCTCATTTAAACCATACTTCTATGCCCTCAAAGAAGAGGGGGTTAGGGCCGACGAACTAATGGATATAACCGACAGGTCAAAGAGTGAAGTAATATCTCCTGAAAGAGTGGAAGAACTTACCCTTAAGAGCCTGGGGAGGGAGATAGAGGCTTACAAAATATACTTGAAGCACCCCCAGCACGTCCCCCGTCTTAGAGGGAAGGTCGCCACGTTATGCGAGGTCAGGGAAGCCGACATCCCTTTTATCTATCGCTATCTTATCGATAAACAGCTGGCCTGCATGGATGGAGTGATCATAGAGGGTGAGGACGTTTCGGATCAGAGATTGAGGCGTTATGAGCTGCAGAGTGTGGAGAGGGAAGAAAAAGAGGGTTACCCTGAGCTTAAGATGATGTCATTCGACTGTGAAATGTTGACCGAATTGGGTATGCCCGACCCGGAGAAGGACCCCATCATTGTTATCGGAGCTCAATACGACGATCGGGTGGAAATACTGGAAGGCGAGGACGAAAGAGACCTTTTGGTCAAATTCATCGACTTGGTGAAGGAGATAGAGCCGGATGTACTGGTGGGCTACAATCAGGACAACTTTGATTGGCCATACATCAAGAAGAGAGCCAAAAAACACAATCTCAAGGTAGATATCGGCAGGGACAGCAGCGAGCTGGATATAAGGGGGAGACCGAGAATAGCAGGGAGATTGAATGTTGACCTCTACGATATCGCCATGAGAACTATTGACGTCAAGGTCAAGAAGCTGGAGAACATTGCGGAGTTCCTGGGGAGGAAGGAAGATTTTGCGGATATTGAGGCTAAAGATATCCACCACAACTGGACCAACGGGAATAGAGATAGCGTTAAGACCTATGCCCGACAGGATGTCCTCAACACCCACTACATAGCTGAAGAACTGCTTCCCATGCATTTCGAGCTCTCCAGAATGATCAGACTCCCCCTTGACGATGTGACCAGGTGTGGGAGGGGAAAGCAGGTGGACTGGCTTTTGCTCTCCGAAGCCAACCAGGTGGGAGAAGTGGCACCCAACCCTCCCGAATACGCTACTCCCTATGAAGGAGCGTTCGTTCTTGAGCCTGTGCGAGGGTTATACGAGAATGTAGTATGCCTGGATTTTGCCTCCATGTACCCCAACATTATGATCTCCTACAACATAAGTCCGGATACAGTAAACGGTAGTAAGGAGTATTTTGAGGCTCCCGAGGTCAAACACCGCTTCAAAAAAGAGCCCGACGGCTTCTTCAAAAGGATCCTCCGCATGCTGATAGACAGACGGAAGGAAATAAAGGAAGCAATGAAAAAAGTGGATCAGCGATCCCCGGATTATCGCTTATACGACATAAAGCAGTCCGCATTAAAAGTGCTCACCAACTCATTTTACGGGTACATGGGATGGAACCTGGCCAGATGGTATTGCAGGGAGTGTGCGGAGGCAACTACGGCATGGGGAAGATACTTCATCAAGACATCCGCCAGAATAGGGGAAGAGATGGAGTTCGAAGTCCTCTACGGAGACACTGACAGCATCTTCGTCAGAAAAGAGGGTTTGAGCTTGGATCAGCTAAAAGAAGAATCCTACCGCCTCATAGAAAAACTATCTGAAGAATTACCAGTGCATATCGAGATCGAGGATTTTTACTCCACAGTATTCTTTGTGGAAAAGAAGAGGTATGCGGGATTGACAGTTGATGGTAATCTGGTGGTCAAGGGCCTCGAAGTGAGGAGAGGTGACTGGTGTGAGCTGGCCAAGAAACTCCAGAGGAACGTCATTCAGACCATCTTGAAGGATAAGGACCCTGAGAGAGCTGCTTCATATGTAAAGGACATCATTACAGAAGTTAAAGAGGGGAACGTCCCGCTAACTGATTACGTTATCTATAAGGGCCTCACAAGGCGTCCGGAGAGATATGAGGCGGTTCAGGCCCACGTAAAAGCTGCCAAGAAAGCCTCTGCAAAGGGAATAACCTATCCTATTGGCTCCAAAGTGGGATTCGTGGTAACAAAAGGCAGTGGCAATATTGGTGATAGAGCGTACCCCTACGATCTTATTGAAGATTTTGACGGGGAGTGCATAGTGGATATGGATGGAGTCAGATACAGAATCGATAAGGAGTACTACATAGAAAACCAGATTCTACCCTCTGTATTGAGGATACTGGAAAGGTTCGGATACTCTGAATCCCAGATAAAGGGCGCAAGGCAGTGGACCCTCGATTTCTTCCAATAAATGCTTCTTCTTCCATCCCCTTATCTCTTTTAATAATTAATATAAAATTATATAAATTAAAAAAATGATTGCTTCGCGGCTTCCTCATTACTTGCTTTCCCTTACCCTGAGTTTAGTAAGGTTTTATAACTTCTAGACCCTCTATTCTTTTAAAGTGCTCGACATTGTTTGTTGCCACACCAAAACCGTTGGTCATGGCAATCGCACCTATAAGTAAGTCTCGGATCTCAATACTTCTTCCTTCTTCTTCAAGGCGAGCCATAATTTTTCCAGCGATCTCCATTGCATCTTCACTTGTGGTGAACAGGATCAGACTATTTAGGAGGCCTTTTGCCGATGCCAAATTTTTTTCTTGCTTTTTTGACTTGTAAGCGCCGAAGTAGAGTTCAAAAGCATTGATATCTGTTGTTGCGGTCGTGTTGGTTTGCATTCTATCAAAGAATTCCACAGCATTAGATTTGTTTCTCAGCAGGTCAATAAGTATGTTGGTGTCAATGATCACTCTATTTTCCATGCAGACCACTTATCCCTGAGAGATTTTAATATGGAATCTACTTCACTGTCTTCCATATCCCACCCTCCAGCAAAATCAGTGGGGTTGAAGCGACTTTTTTTGATTAGAATGTTTATTACCTCCTCTATTGAGACTGGTCGCCCCTCTCTTGCTCTTAATTCCCCAGCAATTTTGTTTAATGTGCTGTAACTCGAATCAGTAATCTTTATTGTTTTAGGCATATTTGGTAACTTAGTAACAAAGTATAAAAAGTTTCCGATTGATATAAAAATTAGCTGGTTTTTTATGGGACTTAAATCAGCCAGAGAACCAGTTTCGCAAGAAAATAGATTCAATTCCTAGTTAGATGGCTAACAAATTATATCCACCGCTATAACTATTATTAGCCATAGAATTTAGCTGGAGAGGAGGTTGTGGTATCTTTCGGCTACTCTCCAGGTTATGATCA
>JAWODI010000014.1:0-6095 GCA_046483365.1 Archaeoglobaceae archaeon
CGTTTCCAGAAGGAGTTTTTGAAAATACGAAACAGATTACGTTGAATGAGGAAGAGATGGAAAACTTCCGTAAGTTCTCCCAGGATAAGCGAATACATACGGGCGAAGCAGAAGGAGTGACAATTGCAAAATCGAGAAACTCAATTTTCCTTACTAATGATTCTCTAGTGGTCAGGTTTTGTGAGGAAAAAGAAATAAAAGTGCTTAACTTGAAGGATATCTTAATTCTTATGGGCGAAAATGAAGTTGTAAGCAAACAAGAGATGTCAGTTATTCTAAAAGACATTGAAAATAAGGATAATACCACGATAAAGGGAAAAGAAGAGATAATGGAGATTTATTGATGTAATTTGATAAAACATATTGGGTTGATCAAAATGACCACTATCTCCATAGATGAAAGAACCAAGAAGATGTTAGAGGCTTTCTCTGGGAAAGATTAAGAGGAATTTGGCAACATGATCAGGGAAAGTATAAAAGTCAAAATAAAAGAGTGTAACAACCTCATTGCTAATTTCGAGACAAAATACAGGGTAGAATTTGAGGAATTCAAAAGACACTGGGATGAAGGGTTAGTGGAGGATAAGCACTCTCATGAGGTTGAAACCGATTTTATAGAGTGGGAAGCTCTCGAAATGGAGAAAGATGAATGGCTTAAGCTTTTAAGGGAAGAACTAATTGATAAATGATTGAATTGTAAAGAGCACGAAGTTGGTTGGCGATAAAACCACCCGACCCAATAAGCTTCGGATCAAGAAGAGAAAACTATATTTATTTACCTGTAAAAACTCTTTAAGAGGTGAAAAGGTTTGCCAGTATTATTAGAGAGGGTTTTAAAGGCAATAAAAAATGTTGAATTTAAGAGGGAGCCTGAAGAGGAGAAAGGAATTGCCGAAAAGTGGCTAGGAGCTTTTAAGGGTGCAATACCCGAAGATGTCACCAGTACAGAATACCTGAAGAAGTTGAGAGAAACTGGATATGACAAGTACTAACTTATTTCTAGATACTGATGTCTTAATAAATTGGCTGTGTGAAGAAGTTGACCCAAATGATGGTTTTAAACTCTGGGAAGCTCCCTATGAGATAATGGGCCTTGTTGAAAAAGGAGAGGTATCTGCACGCACTTCTTTAATAAACATCTTTGAAATCAGATTTGTTTTACGTCGGAAAAAGAAGTTTAAAGAGGAGTACATTAAGAACCTCATAAATGATCTATACAAACAGCTAAAAATAGAAGTTCCGGACTCCATTGATATACTTGCAGCAAATAATTTTCAGGAAGATCACCTGCTTGATCCCTTCGATGCCATCGCTTACTCAGTGGCCATAGCTACTCCCTCTGAGTGTGTTGTCACTAGAGATAAAGAGTTTGCAGATATAATAAAATCAACCAATTTCTTAGCCTATTCACCTGAAGAATTTATAGAAAACTACCTCTCAGACTAACTAAAGTTTAAACCCCATAAAGGAACTGGCTGACGAGAAGAGTTATTCTACCGATGACGCAGGAATGGAAAATTTTTGGTGCGGAAGACAAGTTTCGCTGACAAAGTAGGACTCTCAGACACAATGTGCAGTACGATGGCTCTCTCACCAGTAAGGGAGAGGCTGAGTTCGTTGTTGAATTCTCAAATATAGTTAGACCAAGGCCTTAGGTCTCAGAAAATATGATTATATCCAACGATTGCACGAATTTATGATGGAAACACCCACATCTGGCTCGGAATAAGAAATTTAATTTAACAGATGAAGAAAAATTGATGAAATAATCTTCTGAAAATAAGGATCTTCTTTAGAGGAATCTTTTAAGGATGCTACAACTCAGTGCTTTAATTGAACATGGATTTTGATGTGACAACTCATCCCTTTGAGAATCCCTAAGACCTACAAAGAAGTACTGGACCTATAAGTATAGGATTTTAAAGTTAAGTTATTGATGGAAGGTAATTAAAATGGATGTATCAATTGTAGTGCCGGTATTCAATGAAGAGGAGAGCGTAGGACCCCTATTCAGGGAGATAGAGGAGGTCATGAGTAGTCAGGGGTATGAGTGGGAGGTGTTGTTCATTGATGACGGCTCCACCGACAGAACTCTGGAGGAGATAAAGAAACTTGATTCTGATAATGTTAGGGTGGTCAAGTTCAAGAGGAATTTTGGTCAGAGCGCTGCCCTGCAGGCAGGATTCGATTACGCTAAAGGCGATGTGATAATCAGTATGGATGGGGACCTGCAGAACGATCCCCACGACATCCCCAGATTGCTTGAGCAGTTAGATGGGTACGATTGCGTCTGCGGATGGAGAAAGAACAGGAATGATCCTTTTATTGGTAAGAAATTGCCCTCAAAATTGTCGAATAAGTTAGCAGGGATGACAGGGGTTAAGATCCACGACTTCGGGTGTACGTTTAGGGCTTATAAACGAGAGTCCTTGAATGGGTTGAGTATTTTTGGTGAGCAGCACCGCTATATTCCCGCCAAACTGCATAAGAAGGGATACAGGATAAAGGAGGTCCCCGTTAATCATAGGGCGAGGGAGGTGGGGAGTTCTAAGTACGGGCCAACGAGGCTAGTGAAGGGGATGTTAGATTTGGTGTTTCACGTGTTCTGGAACCAGTTCTCCATGAGACCACTGCACTTTCTTGGTGTGCTGGGAGTAATATTCATGACCGCAGGGTTTTTGATTGGATTTTACTGGGTGATAATGAAATACTTCTTTGGTGTGTCTATACTTAGTAAGCTGGCTCAATTGTTGCTCGCTGTAGGGATGTTACTTTTTGGGTTCCTTATGGTGATGTTCGGTTTCCTTGCGGAGATGCTTACTAAGGTTTATTATGAGGATAAGAGGCCTTATGTGGTGGATTCGGTTGTTGAACATCCGGAGGGCGTTGAGAGCAGGAAAGAAGATAAATTGGTATCAAGCCATTAAGAGGTTGGTGATAAAGGTGAAAGCATTGGTTTTATCTGGTGGTCATGGTACTAGGCTGAGACCATTAACTTATTCTCAACAAAAGCAGCTCATACCTGTGGCCAATAAGCCTGTTTTGTTTTATACTATTGAGGATGTTATTGAAGCAGGAGCAGAAGAAGTCTATATTGTGGTCGGACCCAATAAAGAGCAAATTATTGAAAGTGTAAGTAAAGAGGATTGGAGCGTACCAATAGAGTTCGTTTACCAACCTGAACCAAAAGGACTTGCTCATGCAGTTAAAATAGCGCAGGATAACATTGGCGAGGACAGCTTTGTAATGTATCTTGGCGACAATATCCTGAAAAACGGTATCGTCGATTTTGCAGGCAAACTCTCTACGGATAAATGCGATGCCAGCATATTGCTTTCCCGGGTTCCTAATCCTCAGCAATTTGGAGTAGCTGACCTGAAGGATGATGGTTCAGTAAGAAGGCTTGTGGAAAAACCAAAAGACCCTCCATCAAATTATGCTTTAGTTGGAGTATACTTCTTTAAACCCGTTATATTTGAAGCAGTAAGTAGTATAGAACCTTCTTGGAGAGGTGAACTGGAGATCACTGATGCTATTCAGTGGCTGATAGAAAACGGTTATGTTGTAAAATCAAGCATTGTAAGTGACTGGTGGAAGGATACTGGTAAACCAGAAGACATACTGGAAGCAAACAGGCTAATACTTGATGACACTCAATCTAAAATTGAAGGTGAAATCGAAAACTCTACTACAATTGGTAGGGTGGTTGTAGAGAAGAACACTAAGATCGTAAATTCAATAATTAAAGGTCCTTGTATGATTGGAGAGAATTGTGAGATGTCAGATTCATATATTGGCCCGTATACTTCGGTTGGAAGGGATTGTAAGATAAATAATACGGAGATTGAGGATACTGTGGTCATGGATGGTTGCACAATTCAAAATGCTGGAAGGATTATTGAAGGACTGATTGGCAGAGGCGTTGAAATAAGTAGAGGGGATTCAAAGCCCAAAGGAAATAGATTTGTTTTGGGTGATCACTCTACAATTACTTTGGGTTAAAAATGAAGGTTGTTGTAACTGGCGGTTTAGGCTTTATTGGAAGTAACTTCATACATCACTTATTGAAAGAAGATTTTGAAGTAGTTAATATTGATGCCATGAAGTATGGCTCCAATCCAGATAACCTGAAAGACGTTAACGGTAATTACACTTTTGTTGAGGGTGATATAGCGGATGAAAGGCTAGTTGCGAATACTGTTGGTGACGCGGATGTTGTAGTCAATTTTGCTGCCGAAAGTCATGTCGATAGAAGCATATCATCTCCTGATCACTTCTTCAAAAGCAATACCATGGGTGTTTACGTTATTCTAGAGGCTATTAGAAAGAAAAATCCTGATGCAAGGGTGGTTCAAGTTTCCACTGATGAAGTCTATGGGGATATTGAGAACGGGTCCTTCAAGGAAAGTGATCCTCTAAGACCATCTTCTCCCTACTCTGCAAGTAAGGCGGCGGGAGATATGTATGTTTTGGGTTATGCCAGGACTTACGGGATGAATGCAGTTATCACCAGATGCACCAATAATTACGGACCATTCCAGTTTCCTGAGAAGTTAATACCCAAGACCATCATTAGGGCGAAACAGGATAAGAAAATACCTATCTATGGGACCGGTAAGAACGTAAGAGACTGGATCCATGTTCAAGATCATTGTGAAGCTGTGCAAACTGTAATGAATAAAGGGGATAGTGGAGAAGTTTATAATATTTCAAGTGGAGAAGAGAAAACCAATACCGAGGTTGTAAGTACTATACTGGAGCTTATGGGTAAAGATAGAAGCTTGATCGAGTTTGTGGAAGATAGACCAGGTCATGATGTAAGGTATAGTCTGGACTCGTCAAAGGTTAGAGGTTTGGGATGGAAGCCCAGGTATAATTTTAAGGAAGGCTTGAGAGATACTGTAGACTGGTATCTCGAAAATGAGTGGTGGTGGAGGGAATTAGCAGATGAAAAAACTCTGCATCCCACTCCCTGGAAAGTAGAGTGGTGATTGTTGATGATTGGTATTTTCAGTGGCTATCGTTACTTTGGCCATGTGAGATGTCAGAGAGGGGTGAATTAAATTACCACAATAGTTGCTAATGCTTCATCTCTTGTTCTTTTGACAAAAGCTGATATTTTAGAGTATTTCCTAAAAAAAGTTCAGCTAATTATACCTCGAAAAGTATATGAGGAAGCAGTGATAAAGGGAAAAGAGAAAGGTGCTGCGGATGCCTATGAACTGGAGAAGTTGATTCAGGAAGGAAAGATTCTACTTAGGGATGTAAGTAGTAAAGATATCCAGAAGATAGAATCCATTTACAACATTAAAGCTGGCGAGAGAGACATGTTGGCACTTGCCCAGTCCCTCGAAATCTCTAACTTACTCACCGATGATAAAAAAGCAATTAATGTATGTAAGGCACTTAATTTCAGGTTCACAACAGCACTGGACGTGCTTGTTCAGCTAAGAAAAGTAGGCATAATAGACCTGGAGAAAGCGGATGATGCTTTGAATAAGCTGGATGAGTTTGGGTGGTATAGCAGAACGCTGATCAAGAAAGCTGAAGGTGATATTCATGCAGATTGAAGCTCCAGAATCATTTAAAAGATTTATAGAGGATTTAAAGAACTATGAGTCTGTAGAAGATGAATTACTGCTCAAACAGACTTTTAACTATGGTCTAGATGTCTTGAGGAAAGAATATGCTCTTAAATTGTTTGCTGAGAGTAAACTAAGCATAGGTGAGGGAGCTGAACTTGCCAACCTCTCAGTGAGAGAATTCCTGGAGCTGCTGGCATCCAGAGGCGTAAAATCGAAGATAACTGTTGAGGACTACCGGCAGGGATTGAAGCATGCTGAAGAGATGCTGAGAGAGTGATTTCTCCCTGTATTACTAGCATCTCAAAGTGGTAGCATGAAGGTTTTTGTTACTGGAGGCAGCGGTTTACTGGGCAGCAAAATAGCTGAAATCTCAGTTGAGAGAGGGTATAAAGTTTATTCCGGTTATAACGCTCATAAACCGAATGTGGGTGTTCCTGTTAAGCTAGATTTAACTAATCATAATTCTATCAAGGCTATAAAAGAAATAGAACCAGATGTTGTGGTACATTC
>JAWODI010000006.1:0-16661 GCA_046483365.1 Archaeoglobaceae archaeon
TCTGAAGTTATGGAGAGCTGAATCAAGTCATACAGGATAAAAAAATAGAGAATCAAGCTAAATAATAAAGAAAATTAGACCAATTCAAGAACTACTGTAAGGATTAAGGATAAATTCGAATCGTTTTCATGAATTAAAGGGGTTTTACGGTCTTAATGATGATCTTTTTGAACAATTACTCGGTCAAGCTGGTAATAAATTCCCTTATTATTGACTTCCTTTCTAAGCCTATTTTCAAAGCCATTGGTGGGAATTTGATCATCTCTTAAAGGAACTCGTTCAATTATTCCTTCAGGTACTGTCCTCCTACGGATACGAAGCGTTTTGGTTTAACGGGTTTGTCGTACTTCTTTATGTCCTCCAGCTCTATGGCCATCCACTGCCTCTTCTTTTTGGTGTCTTTACTGCTCCACTTTTCCTGGGTCTTCAGGTAGTCCTTGAGCTCTTTTTCGGTGAGGAATACTCTGTCGCCGTAGGTCTGGAAGAACTTCAGGGGGTCGTTCATAAGAATAATTCTCTTGATTGTGGCTTCTCCTACGTAGCCGGTGTCCTCGTGGGACTGATAGAACACGAACTTCATACCCCTCTTCAGTTGTTTGTAGGTAGTTGCAGGTTTGACAAATACGTCTTTACCCTCAAAGAAGCGATTCATGTATTCTTTGGGAACGGGGAAGGTTACGCCTACTATTTGGGACATGGTTAGTTAGGCCCGAGTTTTACCTTTATATTTTCTTTCATTAGAATAAGTGATTTAGAATAGTTGGATTTATTCTTTTATGACGCTCTTGAGGAGTTCTTTTCCCATTGGTTTGGGGATTTCTCTTCCTTCTTTCTTTGCAGCATCAATCCATAACTCCATAGCGGTTTTAACTTCCTTTTCGTGTTCTTTGATAGTGTCCAATACATCCATACCTATCCTGAGGTGTTGACCCCAATTTTAATCTAACCATTTTTTAGGCTCACCGAAACATTTAAAACTCTTCAAGAACAAACTATTATTTGGGTGTTAATATGGAATTGGTTAAAGACGTACTCCTCTACTCAAAAACGGAATTGGATCAGAACGGAGAAATAAAGACAGAGGACTGGGTCATGCTCATCGGCTCCAGAGGTAGTGTAAACGAAGTCCCCCTAACTCACATCGAATCAGGAGAAATCCCCTATAACTTGACAGAAGAAGCGAAAGACAAACTCAATAAAAAACTTCAAGATTGCCAACCTGTCCAGAGTCAGAGCTGAGAGAACTTCTGTTCGTTTAATACGATCTCAGTAATTCCTTAAATTTTTCGGGGAACCTTTAAAACTCTCTGGATGGTTTTATATATATAATCGCTCTATTACCTTATTTATGTAACAATATTGAAAAAAGTATGTTTTTGTTATACAAATAAGGGGCATGAATCATTCGTTGACCACCTCTCAATCAATGCTATTCGATCACTTCTACATCAAATTTGTCGTGAACTTCCTTGATTTTCTTGAAATCCTTGTCTAGGGTTAATAATTTGTCATTGTTTTGTACGCAGGTCGCAGCGATTAATATATCGGCATCATTTAGAGAGACTCCTTTCTCTTTAAGTCTGGCCCAGATGTAGGAGGCTATCTTGGCTCCTTCCCTCCCAAGTTCGACCACATTCATACTGGATACGACGTCCAGAATAATGTTTAGCTCCTTCTTGCTGTGGTGAGCTATATTCATATAGATGGCTCCCCTCAACAACTCATAAGCACTTATGGTAGAAATTTTGACTTCTTCATCTACCTTACCTTTAACGGAGCCCATAAAATGTTCATCTTTTAAAATGCGGAGAACAACTGAAGTGTCAAATATCAAGGTCTCTCACCCGAAAAGATTCTCGCTCCTCCATCACCACATCCAGAATATCGCTTTCCTTTAAAGAGCCAGCATACTTACTTAAATTCTCCATTGACCTTCCCTTCTTTCCTTCCAGCAGTCTTAGTATCACATCACTGAAGGACTCATTCTTACCTTTGGATCTGGAAAGCATGTCATAAACTTCATCCCGTAATGCTATAGTCTTCATGTATACATGTATGCATATATAATACAAAAAGCTATTGCTTTAACAATGTTGGTTATGTGATGGCATTAGATATGTAGGCCTCAGTAAACTGAGAAACTAAAGAAAAGCTTCAGATTCAAACCCAACAATCAAAACAACCTCAATAACTCCCCGAAGTCCTCAAGAACGAAATCCGCCTGATTCCCTCTCCCGTCAAAATAGTTCCGGTCACCGTAGGCAGCATACACTGTCCTCATTCCCAATCGTCTGCCAGCCTCAATATCTCTTTTCAAACTATCTCCCACCAGTACAGCCTCCCCCGCATCAACCCCCAACCTCTCTAGAGCCAGTCTGATGGAATCGGGTGCAGGCTTCTTTTTGCCTGTCATATCGCCAGTAACTACTACATCAAAATAGTCCAGCAGACCGCATTTGTTCAATCTGTCCATGGCGTTACCATTAAGCGCATCAGTTACCACCGCCAGCATCAAACCCTTTCTCTTCAGCTCTACCAGGGTCTCTCTAACACCGGGATACGGGTCTATGCTGCTCAACTTTATTTCATCGTAGATCTTGCAGCACTCCTCATACAGGCTCGGGCATACCCCGTATTTCCCCATATAGTCGGCGATGTTCTTCCAGTCCTCCACCCCATATCTGCTGGAAAAGAAGTGTTTGACCAGCTCTTCTCCGTCACCTGCCCCCATTAACTCCACTACCGCATCACAAGCCCTCAATTTCGCTTCTACAAAATCGAACAGAGTATTATCCATATCGAAGATTATAGCTCTCAACTTGCCTGCAGATCCATTAGTTTCCGGCATACCGATCCCTCCAACCATCTAGCAGATCTCCTTTTTAATTTTAACTTTCAATTTGTTCGATTGGTTCCACTCCAACGAATCATGTTCTGCTATTAAAATCGAATTCTAAATTTCAAATCTTTTTCGATTTAAGGCGTTTCACACCCTATATTAATTTTGAAAATTTTCTATTTATCTTCAAATTAAAAAAAGGAAAAAAATCGATCCCGGGGGAGTTAATATTATAGGTTTAACTTAGAATAACGTTTGTTAAAATATCTATTAAAAATAGTTAAAACACGTGGAACATTATTATGATCAGGGCGTTTCCTCCAAAAAATAAAAAGGAAAGAGTTATGTTACTTCTACTACACCCTCCATAGATGGATGGATTGTGCAATAGTATTCGTAGGTTCCTGCTTCATCAAAAGTATACGAATAGGTCTCCCCATCCGCTATATTACCCGAGTCGAAAACGCCATCTCTGCTGGTGACAGTATGGGTTGTGCCATCCTGATTTTCCCATACCACTTCCATACCCGCAGGTACGGTGATGGAGCTGGGGCTGAAGGCAAAGCCCTGGATCATTACTTTTTTGGAAAGGGTTATGGATTTTACCACGACCTGGCCATCCACAGATACTGGACTATCATTACCGGGGAAATCGTATACCCCGTCTCCATCATCATAATGGAGCATAGGATACACCGTGGGCGTGATATCGCCAGAGACATTCACCATAAGGTCTTGCATCTCTCCCGAAATAAGGTCGCTATGACCTATCACTGCCCCCGGACTGCCATTATCATCTCTATGAACCACTACATAACCCGGCTCATCGAAATAAACAGAGTCAATGTTAACCTGATCATATTCCATCATCTGATCAGAAACATTTAAAGACGGCTGTCTCTCTTGCTGCATGTCCTCCGGAACTATTTTGTATACTTTGCCTGTATCACCGGTTGGCCCTGATGTTCCGCTGGTTAGAACATATACCTCTCCTTGACTATCTTCTCCAAAACCCAGAATGAACTCTTCTATTTCTCCATCAGTTCTATCCTTCAGAGGCAGGTCTTTAAGCTCCCAGTCCTCGGGAGTGGCAAAGAATAACTTCCCTTCTGGCTGGGAAAACGAGAAGCTCCAGTCCCCAAAGATGTATGCGCCCTGATACGAAGTGAGAGCATCACCTTCATAAACGTGCCCTCCTACTACCACCGACACACCCGATTCGGGATGCCTGTACTCGATTATAGGGTCCACCAGATCCCTGCCGTAGGGTCCCTCATCAGGACCGGTCTCCGGCGGGTTTTCAGGATTATCAGGGTCAAAATAGTGTTCTCCCTCTTTTAGATTCCATCCATAGTTCATTCCCTCCTCCACTATGGAGACCTCTTCGAAGAGTTCCTGACCAGCATCGGCCACAAATAGTCTACCTGATGAATCCATGGACATTCTGTAAGGATTTCTGAATCCGTAGGCATATATCTCATCTCGTCCTTCTTCACCCACAAAGGGGTTATCCTGGGGGACCCCATAAGGATTACCGCCATCAACGTCTATGCGAAGAATACTGCCCAGCAGGGTAGTAAGGTTCTGGGCATTGCCTCCGGGCGGATGCCCAATTCCCTGGTCGTAGGCTCCTCCTCCATCTCCTAGTGAGATGTAAAGGTATCCATCAGGCCCGAAAAGGAGTTGGCCTCCATTGTGATTCGATTGAGGCTCATCAACTCTCAACAAGATACTTTCCGAATTGGTGTCGACCTCTCCATTTTCAGATACCGTGAACTCCGATAAATGGCTGGTGTGATCCCAGTCATCTGGTGCCTCTTCTCTCAGTGGAGCGCTATAATACACATAGACCCTTCCGTTTTCTCCGTAATTGGGATGGAAAGCAATATCCATAAGCCCCCGCTCATCATAGCCCTGATTCAGGCCCACGATCTTATCGCTAATATCCAAGAAGGGGTCATCTCCAATCTCTCCATTGTCCATCACCCACACTTTACCTATCTGGTCAACAATGAAAAGCCTGTCCCCGTCTTCCGGATAAGCCATACTTACAGGCGCTGTCAACCCATCAGCAACCATATTAAGGCTAACTTCATCAAATTCCTCCGTGGGCGAAGTGGGAGTGGGAGTACCAGTAGGAGTGGGCGTAGTAGTGGGTGTTTGCTCAGGCGTAGTTGTGGATGTCGGAGTGGGTGTTGGCTGTTCTTCCTGATCTGCACATCCTATAAATAAGATTGCCAGCAATAATACCCCCCAAACAATTATGGCTTTTTTCATTCTTTTCACCTATAATCCGTTCATATGGTTTTATCCAGGAATTAAAAATTATGAAAAATTATGTGAAAACTGTGAAACACTATTTCTCCCTTCACCTGTGGCAGTCAAATTTATTTATTATCATCTGCTTAAACATAGAAATGTTCGGGGAGTTAACCATGTCCACCACCTATAGAGGGAATCAGGAAAGCGAACAAAAACCGTCTACAATGATGGAGATCAGGTCCTGCACTGAAGAGGATCTGGATGACATATACGGTATTGAATGGTTGAACTTCCCCATTCCCTGGTCTCCTTCCGCTTTAAGAGACTATCTCCGCAGTGATATGGGAGACTTTCTAGTTGCAACCGATGGAAATGAGATTCTGGGTTACGCAATAGCCACTGTAGAAAAGTTGATCAATCAAAGGATAAAAGAGAGAGGCCACCTGCTTAAATTGGTGGTGAGAGAAGAGCACAGAGGGAGGCAAGTGGGTTCGTCGCTTCTTAAGGTTTTAATAAGCAGTATGAAGCAAAAGGGTGCGGAAGAGATCTTTCTGGAGGTCAGAGCAGAGAACCCTCAAGCAAGAAAGCTCTACCAGAAGTTCGGTTTTAAAGATAGGGAGTATATGGCGAACTTTTATCTCAATGGGGATGACGCTTTTCTGATGACCAAGGAGCTGTAACTATTCAAATCCGTCAACAAAAGCTCTCACGTTCCGTCCCAGCACCTGATGGTTGTAGCCCCCTTCCAGAACTCCGAAACGCCGTCCTTCACACTTTTCTTCCGCATGCTCCTTGATTATCTCTCCTATCCTGGTATAATCTTCAGTCTCCAGAATACCGCCCCAATCCTTTTTATGCCTGTCGAATCCAGCAGAAACGGCGATAATATCGTACTCATTCTTCGATAGGAAGTGGGAAATACTATCAACATTGTCTCCTGGGAGGTGGTAGTAACCTACCCGCTCATCATCTCTGAAGATGTTGGCTGTCCCATCGCCGTAGTGGAGGTCGAAGTCAACGATAACAGCTTTGTCGACCATCCCGTCCTCCAGAAGCCTGCTGGCAGCTATGGCTATGTTATTGAAAAAGCAAAAACCCCAGCAGCTTTTGGGGCTGGCATGATGTCCGGGAGGTCGTAAGGCGGCAAACGCTGGCTCTTCAAAAGATATTCTGGCAGCCTTAATTGCTGCTCCCACAGAAAGCATGGCAGTACCATAGATCTTTTCCATACCCCTCACGTCCTCAAGATGAGCCTCAGAATGGACCAGAAGAATATCCTCTTCATTTGCCTCTTCAGGCTCCACAAACTCCAAACCATCCAGCTCAGACACCACGGCTTCCATCCTACCCGCTTCACTTGCAGGGTCGTAAGTGTATACCTGATGGAACCTGGGGTGAAAAACGATCTTCATACTACATAATGGTACTCAACTTTTATAATTCTAACTAAGTTGATGGAACGAAGTGGCATGGTTGGGTTTGAGTCAGGGTTTTTTGGGTCAGGGTTGGGTTGGGTTATCTGCTGTAAGTCACGTCTACATCTCCTTTTTGACTCACATAGCCCGTCAAGGAACTTTCAAAGTCTGCTCTAGTCGATTCTGCAGGAAGGTCTAGCTTCTTTGACAGCACAAAGACCTCAACATTGTAAGTGTGCTCTTCCCCCTCTGGAGGGCATGGTCCACTGTAACCTGTATTTCCGAAACTGTTCTCACCCTGTACAGCGCTTATGGGAGCGTTTACCTCAGCTTGCTGGGGAATATCTGCCGGTATAGTGTCTGTTGGCTCTATATTCCATATGACCCAGTGAGTGAATATTCCCTGGGGAGCATCAGGGTCTTCAATTACTACTGCTATTGATTCAGCGTTCTCCATGTCAATACCAGAGATCTTAATTTCAGGGGAGATGTTATCTCCATCGCAAGTGTGCTCCTGGGGAAAGCTCTCAAATCCCAGCTGTACATCGACATTGACCTGCTCAAATGAATTCGTATCTTCCTGCTGTTCATTACAACCACAAAGCATCACTGCCAAAATTAGTAAGACAATTATCCCCACTTTTTTCATACAAATAGCTATATGGCTAAATTAAAAAACCTTCTCCTTTTTACCCCGAAGGACCTCCCATTCCGATTCGAGAAAAAAATAAAAATTGGTTTTGTAATTTCTAACAGAGAACAACCGAACATGAACATTAGGAGAAAAAGGTTTGTTCAATAATCGAAACCTGTGCACCTCCAGTTGATCTCTGCCTGCTTATCTATTACGTCCACTACACATGCAGGATTGCATCCTTTCTTTTCAATATCAAGGTCGATCCACCAGGTCCCACTATTGTTATTGCACGTATAGCTGTCGGTGAGATTGTCGCCGCACTCGCTGTTCACGGCTATTTTTCTGGCTTCGGTAATGCTCATGCACTCCATGGTGTCCTTACAGCAGTAATCTTGCGGCACCTTCTCCACATTATAAGCCCACAGAACAGGAGTTTCGCTCACACTCAGATCCTCTCTCTGCTTCAGCTGTCCGGTGACTACCACCCAGTCACCATTATCCAAGTCCTCAACACTAGCGGTTCCTCCTCTGCAGTATTTATCGTCAACTATCTCCCTGTCCCCACCGACGAAACCCTCAGGGACTGTGCAGTTTTCCGAAGTGGCCCACGCGTAATGGACGTTCACTTTCTCCATTCCCTTGCCGTAGCCATAGATCTGGCAGCAGACCTTTCCTTCAGGCTTCTCCACACCTGCATCCGTACCGTAATAGACCTCAAGGGTTTCTCCTCCAGAGGGTAATTCAAACCCGTGGTCTGACTCTCCCAGCTTGCTAACTTCTCCATAAACCTTCACCTGTTCCTTGTATGCAGGCTCCGTGAGAAGCTCAGAAGCGTAGACACTTCCTTCGGGCTTATCATCCGATGATTTCATTCCCAGAGCATAGAAAACCTCCACTACTTCACCTTCCTGAACGATGACCCTGACCTTAGCCTCATCCACCACGCTAGCATCCTTCATGGACTGCATATCGAACTGATAGGTAAAGCTCCAGCAGTAAGGACATTTCAACGCCACATTATTGATCAGCTTCAAATTTCTTCCTTCGTAATCGGTGTACTCTTCCATATTCTTGACATAATCAACCGCTATCTCCTGGCTCTCTTCCTGTGTCAATGCGGAAGGAGATTGACTTGGGGTTGGGGTTGGGGTTGTAGTGCCATTATCGTTTTGGGTGCAACCTGAGATCCCTGCCGCCACCAATAAGATGGATAACGCCATTATTACCAACTTTAACTTCAACATACTCTCTTACCTCTGCACTATCAAATTAATACTGCGTTCCCATAATATATAGGTTTATTTTATGTTAACTTATATAAAAATTTTATTTTGAACTCGTTTAATCCTCCGGAATCAAAAACGGAAGTTCTTTATAGTATGAACCGGCTATTTCGGTTCGAGGTTGGAGAGGTATGGTCATTAAGATCAGTTTACTGGTTCTGCTGTTAACTGTTTGTTTGTCCTGCGGTTGTCTCCATGAGGAGCCTCAGAATGCGCAGGATAATCCCGACAGCTCTGAGGATCCAAATGCTGGCCCGGAATCCGTCAAATCCAGGCTCCAACCACCCACAATAGGATCAGAGTCTGATTCATCCTCCACAGACCTGGAAAACCAGGAGGATTCGACCTCATCGGCAACACCCAATACCACATGGCACACTGAAAGCGCATCCAGTCAGAAAAAGCTGGGCTGGAGCCCTCCAGAGGACGAAAGGAAAGCAGAGGAGAATTCAACCAGGAATCCATCCAATGAGGCCACAGTCAGTACCATTCAAGACTTCAAAGTGACCAGTATTGATTCAGAATGACCTCCAGGGATCCACAAAAACTTTAAATTGCTGTCGAACTCTTGAAGTCCTGTCATGGAAAGACTCTACAGAAGCAGAGATGACAAAATCATTTTTGGAGTCTGCGGCGGGCTATCTAAATACTTCAATGTAGATGTCACCCTCCTCAGATTGATCTTCGTAGTAGGAGTCCTGCTCAAAGGCGTCACACTCCTAATATACATCATTCTGGCACTAATAACTCCCGAAGAAAAAGGTGAAGCGGCCGAAGCCGAAACCAATGATACCCAACTACAACAACCGCAACAGCAACAGCAACACAGGCCCCAGAGGTCACACCAGAGACTGAAAGACGGCAGAAGCTTCTGGCTTATGGTTTGATACTGGTGGGCGTCTTCCTGTTCATTCAGGAGATGATGCCTTTCTGGTTGAGCGACTCACAATTGCTGGCCGTTTTACTGGTCCTGATCGGAGCTGCCTTGCTCTTGAGGAGAAGAGAGCCAGAACAAACCTAGCTTCCAAATCTAACCTTCATAAACTTCATTAACCTTTTCCCAGCTCTTATCCAGGTTGGGGACGGTATCAAAGTGGTTCAACTCAGATGGTTTAATCCACTTGAATTCCGTGTGCTCCCAATCCAGCTTGACCTCAGGAATTTGTTTCAACTCCACCATAACAGGAGTTATCAACCACGTCTTCCCTACATCCGGATCCTCGAACTTCCAGAGCTCACCATAGGTTATGGATGATATGTCGCTCTCCTCAACCCCTATCTCCTCCTCAAGCTCTTCCAGAACTTTATCCTTGACAGGCTTTACTTCATCCACAAAACCAGCAACTGTATTCCATTTTCCCTGGTATGAGCCCACCTTATGGCTTCTTCTCAGTAAAAGCAATTGGGCACCAAATTTAACGAAAACAGTGATTACCGGTGCGATATGTGATCGAGAATAATCAATTCTACCATCAGGAAATCTGGGGAGATTCTTGCTCAACTCCTTAACAGAATCCAGAATTTCCTCTTCCCTCATAATTCAGAGTTTGGTAAAGTGAGAGCGTTTATATTCATCCAGAAAAGTGGAAACATCGAAATCCTTTTTTACACCCTCCATAGGCTTTATGTTCTCGTTGATGAATCTCCACAGCTCTTTCTCATCTCTGGCTATGATCTGGACCAGAAGATCGTGGTCCCCTGTGGCAGTAGTTACGATCTGCACTTCGTCATATTTGGCCAGCTTCTGAGCGATTTCATCCATCTTGGTAGGGTCTACAGAGAGCCCCAGCCAGGCTGTTGTGTCATAGCCCACTACCTTGGGGTCGATTATCGCCGAGAAGCTCTTTATAACCCCGTTTTCTGATAATTTTTTTATTCTGTAGTGAACTGTGCTCGCTCCGATGTCTAGCTTTTTCCCGATCTCGTGATAGCGAACCTTATCATTCTCCTGCAAGATGTGGAGGATTCTTTTATCTATTTCATCCATAAATTCAATAGTATGCTGCCCAAATTAAAATCTTTTGATTGATATTCAATTTATCAATGTTTAATTAAACATATAGCATAATAATCTGGAATTCATCCCCATTATTTCAAATAAAAGAGTATTGCTGAGAAAGAGTAAGTGTTTGTCCGGTACCCAGAACCACTTGGGATTCTGCAATTAATTTTATCAAATATCTGTTCACATCAGGTCAGTAACCCGGAAACTCCCTATTTGATTATTATTATGATTACATGGCGAGGTAAAATATTTAATGGTAACTAGCCAATTAGATATAAGAAATGAAAAAGATAATCCTCTGCATAACCACTTTACTGCTTTTGGCAATATCTGCCCAGCCGTGTTTAGGTGCCGAGTGGGGAGAGGGACAAGAAGATCTGGAGGAAGGTCCCGTAGATCCCCCTGAATGGCCGGGTTTCGAGAAAGAACCCGTACCTGAACAGCCAGATTGGAAAGAATATAAACACGAAGGAGGACCTGATGAGACCCTCAACCATTACAGAATAGAAGACGGTAAAATGGTCAAAGTTATAGGCAGTATTGAATTGCCTGAATGGGAATACGAGAATGTAACGCCAGAAATGGCTGAGTGGGATTACGAAGAAACTGACGCCCCTATATCCAATAGGCCTGAACCGAAAATCACCAGTATAACCTACAACAGTGAAATGGTTACGGGTCAGACAGGCTATCTAGCTATTGGAGTTGCCAACCTGGGAACTTACTCCCCGCAAGCAGAGGTCGTATTATCTCATTCAGAAGGTATACATGTCATAAACACTTCTGGTAACCCGTCTATCTATACACCTGGGGAAGAGGTTGTGGATAGTGAAAAAAATCCCATGAAGGTTGAAAACACCATGCTCAAGTGGACTTCTGAGTTCGATGTAAGGGAGGAAAAGGTTTTCTCTCTTAACTATAAAATCGACGGTGTTAAAGAGCAATGGTTTAAAGTTAGACTCTATTTTATAGGTCAAGGTAGCAGTTGGGCGGCAAGGCAGATTTATCCTACCGAGTTTGAATCTAATATAACCGACCAGCAGGGTTTTCCTGCCATAGAGTTCAGTGTTTCAGTAAGCGAACCCCAAACACCAAATGCTGCTCTCTCCTGCCTATCTCAAAAATCTGGAGATAAAATAAATGTTAATCTCACCTTCAAGAATTTGGGCGGGGAGACCCTCCGCAATCCTGCATTTACCTTTGCAGGTAAGACCACAAGCGGAGGTTGGGACCTGGCGCCTGATTCCTCAAAAGTTTTCAATTTTACTCTCAATGACTCTGAAGAAGATATCATCACTAAAGAGGCGAAAGTGAGCGGTTGTTTCCAGCCGTGCAGTCGCAACTATTTCTCTAAAACGTATAAGGTCAGCCTATACGAAGAGAGGGAAGAAGGTACTGTTTATTGTGATGTGGAAAAGATCGAAGAGCCAAGTAAAGAAGAGAGCAGAATTGAAGACGTTGACGCTTCATTTAAGGAGATGGAGAGTGCTAAAGTAATTAGAGAAGATAAAGGAGTAGTACAAATAGTTTTTGAACAGATAAACAATTTATTCAAGACCTTACTGGTCAGATGATCTTGAAAGGAAATTCATTCTCATTTCATTTTCACCTTCTATGATATTAGAAATTAATGTAAAGCCATAACAAGAATTATAACAATCTAATTGAAAAGAAAAACCATAATACTAAAGTATGTTTTACCAAGTCACGGTGAGGAAATCACATGGAGGGTGTTATATTCGGTATGCTATGGCTTTATGTTCTGGCCTGGGTCTCTTTTCTTCTTGACCTTTAACTGTAACCTTAAATCTTCTCCAAATGCTTAAAATGAATTATTCTTTTAGGTCAAATTCTGGTGGATCAGCTCGATAGCCTGAGGGATGGCATTCCTTATCTCTTCTGAGAGTTCCAATCCATTATTTATTACCTTGGGCTCTATCCCTATGACAGTAATATCTTCTGTAAGCTCCAGTATGTCTTTGGAGCTCTGATAAGCCGTGACAAAATCGATGTCGTGGAGAGAGAACAATTCGGACTTTTGAAGGGCTTCATTGATGGAGAACTGGTATACTGTGCCAGGCTCCTCCCCGCCTTTAACAGCATCGACAATGATGACCTTGTCCTTATCTACCAAAAAATTAAGAAGAGCCATGCCTGAAGTTGCTCCGTCGTGGATCTCGACGTTTTCAGGCAGATCTCCTTTGTTCAGTTCTTCAACTACCCTTACTCCTACACCTTCGTCTCCGAGTAATATGTTCCCAATACCTATTACAGCTATCTTCAATCTTTCACTTTCTCTTTTCTATTGCCAGTTACCATTGACTTCAGGACACCGAAGACGATCACTGCGTAGACGTGCATTATCATCACGGTGGCGAAAAGGAACATTCCCAGTCTGTGAGCTGCTCTCAAGATGGTGTATCCGTCTGCAGATCCAAAGATGGGTGCAATAGAGCCTGAGAAGCTCAGCACCGGTTCGAATCTGTAGAACATTGACAGACCAGTAACACCCATCAGTATGGTCAGGACCAGATAGATCCACCATACCATTACCTGGGTGGGAACTATCTTCTCCACATACTTCTTTGATTTAGAATCATATCCTCTGGGGTCCTCTACGTGCTCACCGCCGAACCAGGCCTTCGTCTCCGCGAGCAAATAGTTTATGGCGTAAGGTATCCTGCCGAGGGATATCCACTTCCACTCGTAAGCCAGAATGTAGTAGGTAAAGAATATCCACAGAGCACCGAATATGAGGCCTGCCCACATGTGGAGGGCTGCCGTCTGCTCATAAACTATCTTGAATCCGTATAGGCCACCTATCTGCAGTCCGGTGAGGCCCAAGATTATTCCCGTTATCACTATACCCCAATGAACCGCTCTGACGCTCAACGAATGTCTGGTTACTTCTACTGCGTCTGCGCTGTGCTCTTCTCTGGTTTCTTGGGTGAACGTATACTCTGTTTCGGTCAACAGGTTCACCTCCTGTTAATGGTGTGAACGGCGCATGCTATACAGGGATCAAAGCTCCTGACCACGGTTATAGCCAGAGAAGTGTTGAAGTTGTCACCATTTAGGGGCTCCATATTGAGGCCTGCTAGCCCGTGAGGCTCTAAAGCCGTTTTTAGAGCGTCACCCCAGTTGACCGTGGAATTGACTCCCAGTGGAGACAGGTCGATGTTCTCTTCCGGCCACAGAGTGCTTGCCACGGTGGGAACGTCCAGCCCTTTAGGCAACCACGTGCCTTCCAGTGACTGCTCTACAGCTCCAGGAGTACCGTTGTTGTCCCTGGGACTGAGGTTCCAAGTGCTGGGAACCACACACTGATAGTTGTTGATCTTTTGTCCTTGGACATCCAGATAGTGCAGTAGCGCACCTCTAGGTGCATCGTAGAGTCCGAATCCTTCTCCACTATCGGGTACCTGCTTGAAGTTGGTGATCCTTTCTCCCATATATCCTTTGAGGTCCTGCAGCCATTCGAACATCTTGTTCGCCATCAGCTGTGTAAGTGCAACCCTTGCAGCGACCCTATCTATCACTGAGCCGTTGGGGTTCAGCATCTTGTATTCTAGAGGACCAAGATCTTCACCCGTCAGAGGGTTGACCCTGTCAACCTTCCACTCCGTGCCGAAGGTGTTGACCATTCTGGCGATAGGTCCGACTTCATAGACTTTGCCGTCGTATCTGGGTGCTTTAAGCCATGAGTAGGCTCCTTCTTTGTCCTTATTTGGTTTGGGCTCGTCTTCCTGGCTGGGCACTCCTCCTTCATTATCGTACCAGGAGTACCTCACCTGCTCCTCTATCTTGGAGAGGTCGAAGTCCTTGAAATCACCATCCCATGCACCCGCATTTATCAAGGCACTACTCCTCTTTCCGGGCTGTCCATCACTTAATGCCACCCAGTCATCATAGTTCTCCGGATCAGGCATAATTCCATAGCTCAGGAAATTACCTGTAGAAACACCTACATCCTGGAGACCATTAAAGTCGATATCCAGCGTGCTGCTGACTCCTTCGGCAATAGTGGAGTTCGCTTCCGCGAGAGCCAGCAGGTCACCTACCATAGTCTTGGCTATAAATGGCCAGATCTCAGCCATTCTGGCGACTGAAGATGATATCTTATCCATTGTAGGCTTTACGGTCATACCACCAGGATACTCGTCAGCATGGTGAGGGAACTTCCCTCCCCACAGGGTGACTATTTCGTTGGCCTTCCTCTGCATTTCCACACACTGAGCATAGCTTGAGCCCAGCCCCAGCTTGGAGATACCATCCTTACCCAATGCGGGTGGGACCATGGGCGGATATTTGGCCAGCACACCGAGTTCAGGACCTACCAATAGATACGTGTGGATCAAATGATCGTAGATATAATAAGCTCCATGCAAAATGTTCCTCATCAGAGTTGAAACTGGCGTGGGCTGCACATCAAATGCTGCTTCAATAGCCTGGGTTGAGGCTTCTGCATGAGGTGCAGGACATACACCGCAGATCCTCTGGGTGATGAACCATGCGTCTCTGGGGTCCCTACCTCTCAGAATATTTTCCCATCCTCTGAACAGTGTTCCACTGCTCCAGGCATTATCTACTACTTGCCAGGTTCCTGTAGAGGTCTCTACGTCCGTGGGCTCCATCTCAACTCTGAGATGGCCTTCGATTCTGGTTACGGGATCTATAACCACTCTAGACATTCATCACACCTCCTATTTCTCCTCCTCTTCTTCCTTCTTTCCTTTGGTAGCAGCTTTCTTAACTCCATGCACAGCTATACCGGCTGCAGTTGCTCCCAGCAGTGCCTGTCCCAGCAGAGTGGAGTTCACTCCCAGAAGTGTGGGTACCTCAGAGACTTCAGCATAGAATGGTGAGAAATCATCAGGCCATCCTGGCTCTGAACATCCAATACAAGGTGCTCCTACTTCCACACAATAGCTGGTGCCATCGACCCACTTCCTCAAAGCACAGTCAGTGTTGGTTGCCGGCCCCTTACATCCGATCTTGTATCTGCATCCCTCGCCTTCACCGGGTACGGTTATGAACTCACCCCTGTCATAATAAGGTCTGTAGGGACAGAGCTCATCATGCATATTCTTCCCGAAGAACGCTGTGGGTCTGCCATGACTGTCCAAATTAATTGGTGCCTCTATCATGACTGCGGCCAGAGTAAGCAATACGTGTGCACCGTTAACCGGGCACATGGGAAGGTTTATGACCGGTTTATCAATTCCTATCTCGGCTAGATAATCCGTCAGACTCTTGGCGCCGGTTGGATCCGGGTTTGCCGCTGGTATTCCGCCGTATGTAGCACATTGGCCTACGGCAACGATCGCATCCGCATGTTCGACCGCTTCCTTAACGTGGTCTCTAAAGTCTTTACCTGCTACAACACAGTATCCAGGGTCCTGTATGGAGCCCTCGACTACCAGTATCCTTCTGCCCTGGTGTCCATCAGCCCACCTCTCTTTAAGGCTCTCTGCAAGGGAACCTGAGGCAGGATGGATGGTTTCCATGTAGTCGGGCAGAGCGATTGGCAATTCAGAGGTGCCAACAGTGATCTCAGTAAGAACTTGTATCAAATCGGGGTTCGCTATCTGGGCGAAGGACACTGTACAACCTGAACAAGAAGCTCCGTTTAACCAGTTGATGTGCCAGTAATCTTTTACTTGATTGACAGCTTTTACAACTTCTGATTTGTAAGTTGCCAGGAAAGCTGTTGCGCCCATTGCGGCTACTGTTTTCATAAAATTCCTTCTACTCAATTTTTTTTCTAGGTTCATGCTCCAACCTCCTTATAATCATCATAGCTATTTGAACATATTTAAACCTTTCGAATATAATATCAGGAATTAGAAAAGGATTGGACTTTTTCGGCCATTTTGGATAAACTTTTAGGCGGAGGCCGCTGAAAGCATTGAAACAACCAATATTTCCAAAATAAATATCCATACAATCCCCAATTTGTGCCCATATTCACCCAACATAAAATATGTGTGATAATATATAAAACTTAGAGAAGTAGGAAGTAGGAATGTAATTACTAAACTCCCATTTGACTGGCAAGTGTTCATACCTACCACAGGTTAACGTTTCCATTTAGTTCACCTCGTTCATAAGCCTTATGTATTCTTTGACTAGGGATATGCTCATTTCTAGGGTTTGAGCGATTTCCTCAGCTTTCATTGTTTTGCTTAGCTTAACAACTTTCTTGTATGCTTTGATGTAT
>JAWODI010000037.1:0-23287 GCA_046483365.1 Archaeoglobaceae archaeon
GACAGTCGCGATGGCGATCCGTCGACGGAGTTCTGGGTCAATAGGCATGATCGTAGCGGCCGAGACACGAGATTCTAGCCGTACATTCGGACAGCAACTTCGTCGGGAAACCAGATAAATGACAACATCATGGCTGTTAGACAAAAACGTATGGTATTTAAGTTTTTCATAATGTTATGAATTAAATTAACTATTTAGGATCCTGAACAGCCTTTCCGGAATGGAGCTTTTGAGTGCCGACCTTCATGTTGGTTTAGAATATTTTAATAGATATTTATAAATTTATAAAATATTTATTTTTTAGAGCTTTTAAATGGAATAGTAAAATATATATGTATAATGGGGTTAAATAACGAATATAGAGCTGTCAAAAAAGGATCGCGAGGGAGAATAATCACCTTTTCTACGAGGCACTGGAGAGAGGAAACCTGCTAAATTCTGACAGCCTAAGTAGAGAGGAAGTAGTAATCGATATTATTACTCTGTACAGGATTTACAATAGTCTTACATGATGTCGTTGATTAACATATGAACGGGAAATGCACGCTCTTTCGATTTGAAAATTTGGGGTGTACAAACCGTTAAATACTTAAACAATACCTCTGAAGGGAAATATTAATGGTGGTAATATGACTGGTGAAACTGAAAAAATTATTGAAGAACTAAAACAAGCAATCTTAGAGTTCGATAAAGATAAAGCCACCCAGGTGGCTCAAAAGGCAATGGATAATGGGGTAGATCCCGTTGAAGCTTTAAACAAGGGGGTTAGACCTGCCCTTGATACTGTAGGTAAAAAGTTTGAGGAAGGAGAATTCTTTATCATCCATCTGGCTGCAGCCGGTGAGGCTGCCAGCGAAGTAATAAATAAAGTTCTCAGACCTGCGATCGAGAAGAAGGGAGAGGAAATTACTGTTACTGGAAAATACTTGATAGGAACAGTTGCTGGAGATATTCACGAGATAGGAAAGACTATTGTGAAGGCAATGTTGCTCTCAAACGGTTTTGATGTGGTTGATGTTGGTATGGATATCCCCTCTGAGACCTTTGTGGAGGAAGTAAAGAAGCAAAAACCGGATATTCTGGGACTTTCTGCTCTGTTGAGCACAACCATCCCTGCTCAGAAGGAAATCATTGAAGCCTTAAAGGAAGCAGGTTTAAGGGATCAGGTAAAGGTCATGGTAGGCGGAGCTCCTGTTACTCAGGAATGGGCAGACCAGATAGGGGCAGATGCTTACGGTGCTGACGCTATTGATGCAGTGGAAAAGGCCAAGAAATTGATGGGATAACCCATAATAGAAATAGAGAGTTGATATTATGAAAAGAGGTCCCAAAATAAAGATTCAGCAGTTACTATCACAGGAAGAAGTTGAGGCAGTCCATAATGCTGCCCTTGATGTCCTGAGAGACACTGGAGTCGATTGCTACTCCACCAGGATTATGGATATATTTGAAGGAGCAGGGGCAGATGTGGACCGTGAAAATAGGAGAG
Source organism: Archaeoglobaceae archaeon (assembly GCA_046483365.1). Taxonomy (GTDB): domain Archaea; phylum Halobacteriota; class Archaeoglobi; order Archaeoglobales; family Archaeoglobaceae; genus JdFR-22. Next base: position 1,490 of record JAWODI010000037.1, read on the forward strand.
TAAGGATCCCTGAGTTTCTTGTCACTGAGGCCGTCAGAAAGGCTCCTTCCAAGATACGTTTCTGTGGAAGGAACCCGGATAACGACATCTTGCTGGAAAGCGGGAGGATATACTATGGCTATGGTGGTACGCCCACCCCAATGATACTGGATCACCGCACAGACGAGTACAGAAGGCCCAAAAAGCAGGACATGATCGAGACTACTCTGGTGGGTGATGCTTTACCCAATATGGATTTCATGATGACCAATGCAGGGGTTTTTGACGTTCCCTATGAAGTAGAGTATCTTCACGAGTTCGATGTTCTATTCAACTATACAGAAAAACCCATACTTTATTCTGCACCCAATGCTCATCTGGCCAGAAAGTTCCTGGAGATGGGAACGGAGATCGCAGGAAGCCTGGAGGAACTGCAGAGAAGACCTTTCATGAGCCTTTATACCGAACCGGCTTCCCCATTGATGCTCACTGAATCTCAGGAGAACATAATCGAGTTTGCAGAGGCAAACATTCCTTTAGCTATTGCCCCTATGCCCACTTCCGGTGGTACTGCTCCGGGAACGGCCATAGGCAGTTCTGTGATAGGGACTGCCGAGACACTGGCAGGAATAACCCTGGCACAGCTGGCAAACCCTCATGCCCCCGTCATATACGGAGGATGGGGATTGCCCATGGACCCCAAAACCGGTGTCTGTGCTTACGGCTCACCAGAGTTTGCCATGGGAGCTAACACCATAACCTCGCAGATGGCAGAGTTCTACAACATGCCTTCCTACGGATTCGGAGGTTGTTCAGATGGGAAAATGATCGATTCTCAGTCGGGTGCTGAAGCAATGCTGAACATTATAGTGTCCGGATATGCCGGGATCAACCTCATCCACGACTGCGGTTATCTTGCCGGTGGAATGGTGGGTTCAACTGAGCAGGCAGTGATAACGGATGAAATGATCAATTTCGCCAAGAGGCTGTTCAGAGGTGTTCAGGTAGATGACGATCATCTGGCCGTAGATGTTATAAACGAGATAGGTCCGGGTGGTTATTTCATATCCCATAAGCATACTATTGATCATGTACGCGAGTTCTTGACCGCCGATCTATTCGACAGGGACTCTTTTGACACCTGGCAGAATAAAGGAAAGAAGAGCACTCGAGACAGCGCCAAAGAGAGAGTCAACAAGATACTGAAAGAGCACAAGCCTGAACCTCTTTCTCAAGAGGTCAAAGACAAATTCGCTCAGATCATCAAGGACGAAGAAAAACGGCTTGTGAAAGCGTGAAAAGAAAAAAGAAGGTGTGAAAATGAGACCTGTTACTGATGGGGGAATACTCAAGCTATTATCCGATGAGCAGCTGGAGGCTATGCACCTCGGCGCCCTGGAGATCCTGAGAGATACTGGGGTCAAAGTCGAGGATGAAGAAGCGCTGAAGATCCTGGCCAGCGGGGGTGCGGAGGTGGACCATCAAAAGATGGTCGCCAAGATACCGGAGCATCTGGTGCTGGATAGCCTGCAGAAAGCACCCAAGAATGTTACATTTTACGGCAGAAACCCTGAACAGAGTTTTACCGTCAAAGGCAGTAAAGGAGTCTACTTCGGTCCGTGTGCAGGACCACCCTACTTTATTGACGAAAATGGTGAGAGGAGAAGAGGTCTGCTGGAAGACATCAGAAAAGTGGCGCGGGTGGCTGATGCGCTCCCCAACATAGACTTCGTTACGGGCCTGTCATCCGCTTCGGACGTAAGCCCCAATGTCCTAGACCTGCATGAGATGTATGCTGCTATGTCCAATACCCATAAACATGTCTATGCCTTCGTTTTCGAGGGCGGAAAGGACATGATTAATGCTCAGATAGATATCGCGGCTTCGCTTGCGGGAGGGATGGAAGAGCTGACAAAGAGACCCATATTCAGCTTTTATGTGGAGCCCACGTCCCCATTCTTTGTGGGAAAAGGGTTAGGACAGGCTGTCGTTGAGGCTGCGAAGCTCAAATTACCTGTTATCTACACTCCAATACCCTCTTCCGGAGCCACCAACCCAGCACCTATAGCGGGAACCGTGATGGAGAGTGTGGCCGAATCTTTAGTGGGCAATGTAATAGCTCAACTCACAAATCCAGGTACACCTATGGTCCTCGGTCCGGTAAATCTTACCATGGAAATGAGAAGGGGTACTGCCATTTATAGCAATATAGAGAGCGTGATGATGAGAGCGGCTATGGCGCAGTTCATACGCTATTACAAACTTCCTTCATGGGGAACTGCAGGATGTACGGACTCCAAGATAATTGACGAGCAGGCAAGTGCTGACGCCATGCTTACTCTCATGATATCTGCGCTCAGCGGCAACAATCTCAACCATGATGTGGGCTATTCCGAATCAGGTAAGAGTGGGAGCATCGCCCTGATGGCCATGTCGGATGAGATCATTGGAAGCGTGAAGAGGTTGGCCAGAGGCATTAGGGTTGATGAAGAGACCCTGGCTCTGGACGTAATTAAAGATGTGGGCATTGGCGGCTCGTTCCTCACTTCCAAGCACACCCTTAATACTTACACTAAAGAGTATGTTCAGGAAGAATTGTTCGATAGGATGCCCTGGAATATCTGGGAGCAGAGAGGAAGCAAAACACTGGTCCAGAGAAGTTATGACAGAGTAAATAAGTTACTTAAGGAGCACGAAGTTGAACCTGTTCCCCAGGAAGTAGATGAACAGGTAAAGAAGATCATAAAAAGGTTTGAGGGATAATCCAATGCCTGTTTTGAGCAATCTTTGTTTACAACCTCGGGAAGAGCAAATACTGAAACGATTGGGCTCCGGATCAGAGTTAAAACCCGATCTGGATGTTAGAAAACGTCTGGAGGAACTGAATGGTGATATGGGCAACCTGCCCAACCCTTCCATAGCATATGACCTTTTCGAGATAGCGGAAATAGAGCCAGAAGCACTCGTGCTGGAAGATGAGAGGATCGAAGGCTCTTTGCTTCCCACTCTCTTCAAAGATTGCTCACGGGTTATGGTGGCCGTGTGTACCATAGGACCTCAACTGGAGGAAAAGGTTGATGGGTTGCTTCATGAAGGAAACTTGATGAATGCCATGCTGATCGACGAAGCGGGAAACGCTGCCATTAATGAGCTGGAAGATGAGTGTTTGAGAATAGCTAATGAGAAAGCAGAAGAAGAGGGACTAACCGCAAGTGGCTGTATATGTCCCGGAAAAGAAGGTTTTACTCTCCATGAACAGGAAAAGATACTTAAATTGGTCAACGCTCAGGACATAGGAGTTAGGTTGGCAAATTCAAGAATGATGTATCCCCGAAAGTCCACATCTCTGGTTATAGGGATTGGAACGGATTTAGAGCACTGGGATATGTGCGAGTACTGTGAAATGAGAGGCAGATGTAGTTATAATAATTAATTTTTATAATTATATATTAGATAATTGATCCACGGGGGAATATAGAATATGCCTAAAAGATTTGAGGAGTTGCCCAGGAGAAGCGTGATAGACGCTCTGGACAGGATAACCCAGGACGATGCTCTACCAGAAGAAGTAAGAAAAGCATCCGAGGATTTGAAGGAAGAGCTGCTTCACTGGGTAGAAAGTCACGGCACTTATAAGGTATCATTCGAGCCCATGGGTAAAAAAGGGAAGTTCTCATCTGATCAATCCCTGCTCAACATGACCAGGAGATTGAAGATCAATTTGATGACCACCTGTGGAGGTAACGGGTTGTGCGGCAGGTGTAAGGTCCAGATAATGGGAGGAGAGAGTACTCCTCTCACCCAAAAAGAGCTGGAGGAGTTGACCGAGAAGGAAGTTCAAGATGGTTACCGGCTGGCTTGTCAGACCTACCCGTTAAGTGATCTAATTGTCAATGTGCCCTCGAGTTCTTTAAGCATCTCAGAGAGAACGCTTATAGATGGTTATGAAACATATACCAAACCAGACCCAGTAGTGAAATCTTATAGATTGAGTCTGGATCCAAATATCTCTCTTTCCGACGCTGAGGAATATGCGGATGTAGTTTTGAACTCCCTCAGCAACTGTAACGAGATTGATATAGAGGTTTTAAGAGGGCTTCTGGATAAGTTGAGTTCATTGGACTGGGATATTGATGCTATTGTTAGAGAGAACGAATTGATCGCCATAAACCCGCCCTCAAGCAGAAAGCTGGGTTTTGCAGTGGACCTGGGCACCACAAAGATAGCAGGATATATAATGGACCTGGATAGTGGAAGAACACTTGTTTCTAAAGGAATAACCAATCCCCAAATGACTTACGGGGAAGACGTGATCACCAGATTATCCATAGCGAGCCAGGGAGAAGAAGAAGCAGAGAAGCTGCAGATGATAGTGGTGGAAGCGTTAAACGACCTGATCGAAGAGATGTGTGCTGAGATCGGTGCCAGGCAGGAAGAGATCCTGGACACGGTCATAGCCAGCAACACCGCCATGCATCACCTGTTCTTGGGCCTTCCCGTAACAAAGCTCGGTCTGTCACCGTATATTCCCACCCTGAAGAGCGAGATAGATATCAAAGCCAGAGATATTGGTCTGATAACAGCACCGGGAGCTTACATTCACTTCTTACCCAACATAGCCGGATTTGTGGGAGGAGACCATGTGGCCATGATGTTATCCACAGATCTGGAGAAGCAGAAAGGTCCAGTTATCGCCATAGATATCGGAACCAACACGGAGATATGTTTATGCCACCAGGGAAGGATCACCAGCGTTTCATGTGCTTCCGGACCTGCTTTCGAAGGAAGGAATATAAAGCATGGAATGAGGGGCTCTGAAGGAGCGATCGAAAAGGTCAGGATTATAGGAGATGATGTTAAATACCATACCATACGGGAAAAAGGTCCTGTAGGCATATGCGGCTCAGGCATTCTTGATGCAGTTGCTCAGCTCTATCTCAATGGGATAATCGACTCCAGTGGAATGATGAAACCACATAAGAGGGTCAGAAGAACTGAAGAAGGAATGGAATTCGTGATAACCGATCCGGAGTCAGAGAATCCTGTTACCATTACTCAGAAAGATGTACATGAGATATTGCTCGCCAAAGGAGCGATCTACACCGGAATACAGGTTCTTCTGGATGAAAATAATTTATCCGTTTATGACCTGGAAAAAGTGATCATTTCAGGAGGTTTTGGAACCTTTATAGATATCTCGAGCGCTATTACGATCGGTATGCTTCCCCCGTTGTCTCTTGACCATTTCGAACAGGTGGGAAACGCTGCAGGAATAGGAGCAAAGATCGCTCTGATCTCTAAAACAAAAAGAGATGCGGCAGTGGATATGGCCAAAAGAACGGATTATATAGAAATGGCGGAAGTGCCGAATTTTATGAAGATATTTGCCCATTCTACCTTTTTGGGTTCTTTAACGGAGGTGAAACATTGAAAACTATAGTCAATCGAAAGGAAGGAAAAGAGGTAATAATTACAGATGAAGGGCCTACTGTGCTCATCGGTGAGGGAATTAACCCCACTGGTAGGAAGAAAGTGGTCAACGCCCTGAAAGAGGGTGATTGGGAAGTCATCAAAGAGGACGTTATCAAACAGGTGGACGCTGGCGCAGATGTTCTGGACGTCAACGTCAGCATGGCAGAAGCAGAGGAGGCAGACTTGCTCCCTGAAGTGATTAAGGTGGTAATGGATACCGTGGATATACCTCTATGTATCGATACAAGCAGTCAGGCTGCATTAGAAGCAGCACTGAAGATCTATGAAGGAAGACCTATCGTCAACTCGGTTACAGGCGAAGAAAACTCTTTGAGCACTGTTCTACCTTTAGTCAAAAAGTATGATGCGGCCGTGATCGGTCTGGCCATGGATGAAGAAGGGATCCAGAACGACCCGGAGAAGAGGGCGGCAGTAGCCCGCAAGATAGTGGAGAGAGCCGAATCAGAAGGCATCCCACCTGAAAACGTTATAATCGATTGTTTAACCCTCACCATCGGGACAGACACCAAGAACGCACTGATAACCCTGGAATCCATCAAGAAGGTTAAGCAGGACCTGGGAGTGAATATGACCCTGGGTGTCAGTAACATATCATTCGGAATGCCGGATAGAGCGTTGTTGAACAACTCATTCTTATCCATGGCAATACAGTCCGGTGTGACATGCCCCATAGCTGATTCCGCAAGCGCCAAACCAATTATCCTGGCAACAGACCTGCTGATGGGAAGGGACAGGATGGCAGAACGGTATATAGCCGATTATAGAAGAAGGCAGAAGTGACAGGAGTCTTACCTGTTGCTGTATCCTTCCAACCATCTTATTCCTATTTTATCTCTTTCCTTCTTATTTCTCTCTATTGTTTTATTTTATGTCTAATAGATTTGCAAAGCTTTTTATCCTTCCTCTTCTCATTTTTGACAATTAATAGCATTTAGAGGGTCAAGACTGAATGATAGCCAGTATCGATTACCCTAAAATTGAGTTAGGTGCGTTTAATGCCTGTCGAACGGTTGGAGATAACTGCTAAAAGCTTTGTTTATTTCAATCTCCTGGCAATCTTTACAGGCATCGCTTGCGGAATCATTGCTATTGGCTTCAGGTATCTGATATTTGGATTCAATGACATATTCTTTAACAAGAGCTCTCTTCTTTTGGGTGCTTTCAGCCCGTATTATATATTTGCGATACCTGCTGTGGGCGGTTTGTTTGTCGGTCTGCTGACCTATTACCTGGCAAGCGAAGCCAAAGGACACGGCGTTCCTGAGGTTATGGCTTCTATGGCTCTATACGGAGGAAAGATAAGGCCAAGGGTGGTGGGGGTGAAAGCACTGGCATCCTCCATCTGCATCGGTTCAGGGGGCTCTGCAGGACGTGAGGGCCCAATTGTGCAGATGGGAGCAGCTACCGGCTCTACTATAGCCCAGAGACTGGGTTTCAATCCCTATTACACCAAGGTGCTGGTCGCCTGTGGAGCGGCAGGGGCGATTGCAGGCACCTTCAACACCCCTATTGCTGGGTCATTGTTCGCTCTCGAGCTGATAATCAGAGAGCTAAAGGTGAGGTCGATCACTCCTATAGTCATATCCGCTGTATTCGCTACTATAATCTCCAGAATATTGTTATCGTTTCTGGGAGTTGAAACCGCTTTTATATTTGAAGTACCCTCTTATTCTCTGGAAACGCCCTGGGAAATTTTATTCTACTCCGTTTTAGGTATTCTGGCTGCATTGACTGCTATCGGGTTTATAAAGAGTTTATACGGTGTAGAAGATATCTTCGATAAGATAAAGGTCCCTGATTACCTTAAGCCCGTCATCGGTGGTCTTTGTCTGGGAGCAATAGGGCTTATCATTCTACTGACCACAGGAGAGCCCTTTATTTTTGGAGTAGGCTATGAAGCCATCTCCAGTGTGTTGCATAACGAGCTGTTCTTTACTCTGGTCTTCGCCCTCATATTTCTCAAGATCATAGCCACATCTATCACCCTTGGCTCTGGGGGTTCAGGAGGCATATTCGCTCCCTCACTGTTCATAGGAGCCATGCTGGGTGGAGCCTTCGGAATGCTGGTACACCAGGGATTTCCCACTATAACGGCATCACACGAGGCTTATGCCATTGTGGGTATGGCAGCGGTCTTTGCAGGCGGCAGCGGGGCCATACTGACATCCATAATTATGGTCTTCGAGATGACGGGCGATTACGCCATCATACTTCCCGTGATGTTCGCCAGCGTCATCAGCACTTCCGTAGCCAAATTCATTATGGACGAGACCATCTACACCCTCAAGCTCAGCAGGAGAGGAATCGCCATCGAGCAAGAGATGAGCATAACCCTGATGAAAACCATTACGGTCAGAGAAATAATGAAAACCAAAGTGGACACCGTCAACGAGGACTTATCCATAGACGACCTGTTAAAGAAGATCGTGCATTCAGGCCACATGGGATACCCTGTGATCGACAGTAAAGGGAGACTGAAGGGTATAGTTACCCGCTCCGATGTCGAAAAAGCCATGAAAACCGCCAAACCCAACTTACTGGTCAAAGACATCATGCGGAGAGACCTGCTGGTGGCTTACCCCGGAGATACCTTAGAGGATGTCTTGATGAGAGTGGGCTTTAAAGACGTCTCCCACTTTCCCGTAGTGGACCCCGAAAACAGGACCAAACTAATAGGATTCTACACCAAGGGCGACATGTTCAGAGCATATAAACACAAAAGAGCCAAAGACTGGTACAAAGAAACTTAATTGATTTTCCACCGGTTTTCTACGACTTTAATTGAATCAGATAAACAGGTTAAGTCGTTGATTCTGGTTTGGAAAACAAAAAGTGAAAATAAAAATGAAATTTTACTTATTTTATTTTTGAGCCCGACCCTCAACCCTCAACCCTTAAATCAATCCCTAGGGGAGAATTTTAGGTTTATTTTTACCATATCTCCGCTGGAGAACTTCAGTTCCCGTGTTCTCTCTATACTCGGTAAACCAAAAAGTTATTTACCAATCCAGTGAAAACATGTTGCTATGACGGAAGCAATAGTGGATCCTGGCCTTTGTTCGGGGTGCGGAACCTGTGAAGAGTTGTGTCCGGAGGTATTTGAACTGTGGGAAGATGAGATAGCTCATGTGATTGGGGATTGTGGCTCTCACAGGGATTGTTGTGAGGAAGCGATGGTCAGTTGCCCCGAAGAAGCAATAACCATTGAAGAATAATTTTTACAGGTTAAGCTAAATGAGCGCTATGGGAGATAGACAAATGATGGATTTGCTGGATGATATTTATGGGACATTATTCAGTCCTGTTTCCACGTTCAAGCGAATGATAGAGGAGAGGACATCTATTGCCTTTGCTGTCATAGTGGTCCTTGTTGGAAGCGTCTGCAGTGGTGCTGGCAGTGTCTTGATCCAGAGCACTTTAATCTCGTCTATAGGAACATATCCTGGCTTCGAGGCTTATCAGCTGCAGAGCATGATATCTCCTACCGCATCACTTGTCCTGGGAGTGGTCGGTGGAGTACTGGGGTGGGTGATCATAGCCGGTGTCCTGCATTTAGTGGCTAAAGCACTGGGAGGAAGAGGCACCTTCGAGGGAATGCTCCTCCTCATGGGTTTTGCCACTTTGCCGAACATATTTCAAGCACCAGCTGGTTTGATAGCCTTTTTTTCTGGAGGATTAAGCGGATTAATGATATTCTTCGGTTTAATGGCTCTGCTGGGGTTGTGGATACTCGCCCTGAACGTCATCGCCATCAGAGAAGCGCAAGGTTTCACCACAGGAAAAGCCATCGTCACACTCATCCTGCCCATAGTAATACTAGTGATACTGGCACTCGTGCTGACAGCCATCCTTTTAATGGCGGTGATGTAATGTCTTTAGTTGGTTTAAGTAACGTGGGACAAAATGATTTGTAAGAAGAACGTGTATGGCAGTGTGGTTGGAACAAGTGGTATCGCGAAGCGGTGCCACGCGGCTTCAGAACGCACTTCTGGTGGCGGTGATGTAATGTCTTTAGTTGGTTTAAGTAACGTGGCTTTAGTTGGTTTAAGTAACGTGGCTTTAGTTGGTTTAAGTAAAATGAGACAAAATGATGTGTAATAAGCTGTATAATGTGGAGGGTTCGAGTTGTTGAGAGATAAAAAGAAGGTTGCTGCGTTTGGCATATTGGGGATTTGTGTGGTTTCTGCGTTGGTGGGGATCGCATTTATACCCAGTTCGCCGGTGGATGGTTTCAGTAGTGGTGGCGGTAAGATAGCTGTGATACGTATCGAGGGAGCGATAACCGGTAGCAGTGGTCTGGGGATATTGAGTTCGGGCACAAGTTCTACGGAGATAGCTAGGCAGATCAAGCGGGCGGGAGAAGACCCGTCAGTGAATGCGGTCGTTTTGAGGATAAACAGCCCGGGTGGAAGTGCTGCCTCCTCGCAGGAGCTTTATCAAGAGGTTTTGAAGGTTAGGGAGAATGGTAAGGTAGTTGTTGCCTCCATGGGTGATTCTGCTACCTCCGGCGGTTATTATGTTGCTTGTGGCGCAGATAAGATAATCGCCAATCCGGGGACCATAACCGGCAGCATTGGTGTTATCTTTTCACAGCTCCAGTATTCGGAGTTGATGGAGAAATACGGTGTTGAGGCGAATGTTATCAAAAGTGGAGAGTACAAGGATATCGGTTCTCCTTACAGAAACATGACCGAGGAAGATAGAGAGGTGTTGCAGAACATGGTGGACGATATCTATAACCAGTTCGTCAATGCCGTAGTTGAAGGAAGGAATATGAACAGGAGCAAGGTGCTGGAGCTGGCAGATGGAAAAATATTCACCGGTAGACAGGCTCAGGAAAAAGGTCTGGTGGATGAGCTGGGAAATTATCAAGACTCCATCCAGATGGCAGCGGATATGGCTGGAGTGGATAAGCCTCAGGTAGTGGAGTACGGAAGAACAACGCCATTCGAATCATTTCTGGGTCTATTTGGCAGGGAGATCGGTCATGGATTGGCTCAGACGTTCTTGAAGACGAGCGAGCAGGAAACAAAGTTCGATCAGCTTATTTAAGTGTAAAACATCAAACTTTTTTCCTGAACTAATATTTATTTTTTTATATTATAGAGAGCGATCGGGAGTTGTAACGATTGTGCAGCAAAAGACTGCTCTCCAAAAAGGTTTATATAATTCGTGAAGACTTCTTTATAATAGAATATCAGTTTGAAACTGATAAAGAGAGGTTTATTTATGTATCATCAAAGGCAAGCCGGGAATGTAAATGATCAGAAAAGCTCTCATGAGGAAGAAATCGTTCAAATGCTGCAGGAGCTCAAAACGGATATAAGAGTCCTTGGTGTAGGGGGAGCCGGTTGTAATACCGTAAATAGAATGTTTGAGGACGGGATTGAAGGAGCAGAACTTGTAGCTGTAAATACTGATGCACAGCACCTTTATTACACTCAAGCTCATAAAAGATCTCTTATCGGAAAAAAGAAGACTAGAGGACTGGGCGCAGGAAGTTTACCTCAGGTTGGCGAATCATCTGCGAACGAGAGCGACGAAGAGATCAGAAGACTCGTTGACGGAGCCGATCTGGCTTTCATAACCTGTGGATTGGGTGGAGGTACTGGTACCGGAGCTGCACCCGTTATAGCTGAGGCTGCTAAGGAAGCTGGTGGTTTAACCATATCTGTAGTATCAACCCCTTTTTCTGCTGAAGGAGCAATAAGAATGGCCAATGCAGAGGCAGGACTGGATAGGTTGCGTGAAGCCTCGGATACGGTGATCGTTATTCCCAACGACAGGCTTCTGAGCGTGGTTCCCAATTATCCCATGCACACTGCCTTCAAGATATCTGATGAGATCTTAACTCGAGCTGTAAAAGGAATTGCTGAGCTAATAACCAAACCAGCTTTGATCAACCTGGACTTCGCGGATGTCCGCACTGTAATGGAGAAGGGCGGAGTAGCCATGATCGGTGTAGGCGAAGCTGAAGGAGGGGACAGAGCAAGAGAATCAGTGACAAGCGCCTTAAAAAGTCCATTGCTCGAAGTTGATATGTCGGGTGCTAAAGAAGCACTGGTCAATGTTACCGGTGGTCCTGACATGACCATTGAAGAAGCAGAATCCATAGTACAGGAAGTTTACGCTAGAGCTGACCCGGATGCCAGGATCATATGGGGAGCTATGGTAGACCCCGAAATCGGGAACACCATGAGGACCATGCTGATCGTTACAGGAGTTAAATCACCTCAGATCCTTGGTAAGAGCAGCGAAGAAGTGAAAAAAAGACACGGAATAGACTTCATAGGGTAGCTAAATATCCATCGAGCTGATTTTTATCAATTTATACAGTTTTACCGGTGGAACTGCACTTTGTTGCTTCAGGGGACCTCCAAATAATTGAGGAACATATAAATATTCTTTTGGTTAACAGTGAATGAATAGAGACCCGAAGAAGATCTGACAGGGTTTTAGTAGGATTGATCAAACCGGGGTAGATAAAAAATGGTCAAAGGACTCGATGTGGGGACGTTAGATATCGTTTTTGCGGAAAAACGGGGAGGCTCCACTGCCTTTGCCCGGCAAAGAAATGCTTATCTTGAAATCGACGATAACGAGCTTACTGGATCCATGTTCGATTCTGCCAGGCTCCTGTTCATGGAGAATAACGGTAAAACCCTTATACTGGGAGAAGATGCTGTTAAGTTGGCCAGCATCCTTAAAAGAGAAGTATTGAGACCGGTTAAGCATGGGTTCATCACTCCTGAAGACAAGGATTCTCTCCCCATGCTGAGGGTCATTGTGGAAAAGATAGTTCCCCATGCAGAAAAAGACGAAATAATGTGTACCTCTTCTCCGGCAAAGCTCATCGACTCTAAGATCGACGTGAACTACCATAATAAAACCCTCAAAGCCATGGCCAAGAAATGGGGGTACGAAGTTACTCAAATTGATGAAGGTCTGGCAGTGATATACTCGGAGCTGGGCAAGCACGGTTTCACTGGTATGGGGATAAATGTAGGAGCAGGTTACACCACCTTAACTATTGCCTATAGAGCCAGCCCCATCTTATCCTTCAGCCTTGCCAAGGGAGGTGATTGGGTTGAAAAAGAGGCGGCAGCTGCTACCGGATTGAGCAAATTCAAGGTAAACTCCATAAAGGAAGTTAGTTTTTCTCTCAACTCCCAGTATGAGATGGGCAGCGTGGAAGGGGCTTTGAACATCTATTTCGAGGCTCTGGTGAACTACATTATCAGCAACCTTCAAAATGAGCTGGAGGGAATAGATCTACCTCAAGCCGATTTCCCTGTTTTTATTGCTGGGAATACTGCCCTGACCGAGGGATTTGTGGAGTTATTCAAAGAGAAATTGGACCAGGCAAAGCTCCCCCTGAACACCACCTCAGTGAATAGAGTCAAAGAACCTGTTTACACTGTCGCCAGAGGATGTTTGATATCCGCACTGACCAGAGAGAGTGCAAGATCCAGAACATCAACAAGAGCTGGACCACAACATAGTACTGTAGCTAGTAACGGCGGAACGGAAGCAGGAACAGAAATAGAAAGAGATACACCGGTAAAACCAAAGAGGGAGCCCAAAAGGGTCAGATTACCACCCAAAACAGCGCATCCTCCCGAAAAGGTCCTGGCAAGGTCCATGGCCAATAAGACGTGTGTTTCCTCTGACGGAGTTGTGGTGGGAACAGTTCACAATTTTACGGTTGACGTGGATACCGGCTCTTTGAAGGACCTGTGGATAAAGCCCAGAGGCAATATGTCTTTCCTGAGGCTCAACACCTACAGTGGATTGTACGTAATTCCTTTTGAGAACGTGAGGCCAACAGAAGAATATATCGTGATAAAGACCCTGAAAGTAGAATAAGGATAAGTAAAACTAAAGAACTCTTTACAACGGGATTTGCATGGTCCTTGCACCTATTGTATACGACTTTTCTATCCTTGCACCTATTGTATAAGACCTTTCCATGCTCTTTTAAAAGCAGTTCTTGGTGTCTACAATGGTGGATAGTTTAGATCATTATCCCGGGTAGAAAAGGGGGCGGAAAAAGGATCTATCCCGGGAAGCTAGAGCGGTACAAAATGTGAATTTTTTTAGGGGGTTTCAAGGAGGTAGTTTTTTTGAATGTACCGCTCCAGCTATTATTTAGATTGTTTTTTAGAGATTTAAGTTTTTCGTCAAATAACGGATTATTGTTTGATTTTATTCGACATTAACATAAGTACCTTTATAACTCCCTGAAGTTGTATTTGAATCTCAAAGGTGAGTTTATTGGAATAACTATAAGGAGTCACCTTTCACCCACCAAGTCCTAAAGCCTCAGGCCACTCACTTTTATTGGCTTTCAAAATTCTAAAATTTCTTTACTTTATAGGAAAATTATATTTTAAATAAAAGTAAGGTTGACCTTATAAAACATTTAAAGGAGAAGTTTTATTTTAATTGCTATTCATTTTTTAATAACGTAATTAAACTCACCATCGAAAGTATTATATAAAGCTTTCAAAAACATTGTTAATTGCATTTGAAGAACGCCAATATTAAAAGGGGGATATTAAGGGGTTGAAAGTATGGAAAAATTATGGATGTATCTGTAGCGCACGCCATTTGCCATCCAGTATTTTATCCAGTTAAAGGTTGAAAGGACTGAGGATATCTAAAGATCGGTAAAACATCTAACTCTAAGGAACGGGCCTAAGGGACAAAAAGTAGCAAACAAATCGATTTGGTCTAAATCCGCCCATAAGGTCTACTGCCCGCAACCCGTAATCTTACAGCCCATAAATTCCTATTCAAAGCTTCTGCAAAACGTGGTTGTTCATTGTAATTCGATAGCGAAAGGGTTGGAAGTAAAAAAACGGTCTCTGGTTAACTTGTTGATTCTGGCGATTACCTCTGGGTGGCTTGTGGTGTTGAAGAAGGATGGGGGGTTAAACTTCAAACTCCTGGGATGAATTTTAAATTAATAATAAAATAAAAAATAAAAATAAAGGAGGGAGAAAAATGAGAAAAATTTTGAAAATAGGGGCTGCAGTGCCTGTTATGCTGCTGCTGGTAATGGCCATTGCGAGCGTTACAGTAACTGCACAAACCTCATGTGATCAGTATTCAGGCGTTGATGTAACTTTCTCGGATACAACTACTGCATCAGTACCAATTGATGTGGTGTTCAAGGATCTTGACCAAGACACATGTGCTGATATGGTATCGCTGGACTATGGAGACGAGTTGTTTTTCACAGTAGACGCACCTGCTTCTGCTACAGTTAAAGTTGTTGATCTCATCTCTAGAGAAGTAAAGCATACGAGAACAATAGATGGGTACCATGAATTCCATCTGGATACTGTTGGAATGGATTTACCGCCGTCCAACTATACTGTCAGGGTAACTGCCAGCTATGGTGATAACATCAACCAGTTCGACATGAGCGATGCGAGTACATACTCTTCGGTGGATAGAGAAGAATCACCTGATGACTACGAGTTAATGGTCAATCCCGAAACCGTTGGCCAGCCTACAGTGAGTCTTTCATTAGAGAATCCCACAAATAATATAGCAAAGGGAGATGTGGTGGAATACACGACCGAGATCTATGGCGCAACTGGAGGAGTGTACACAGTAACCGGTCCGTTCAATAATGCGGATTACAATAACGTACCCTTCACAGTCAGCGACCACGATTACACCATCAGCCTCGACACTAGCGATATCTTGGAAAGTAATGGTCAGCGAGGAGCGTATGAACTAGAGGTTGAGAGTGGTGACACCACAGAAACAGCAACTTTCTATATAGTCGATCCTACGATCTCTGTGGACGTACAAAGGGAAGTCGTCAGTCTTGGTGATGATATCGAAGTCTTTGGAACCGTCAATGTTGCAGAGTCGGGAAGTGATTATGATGTCAGGGACAGGAACCAGGTGGTCATAAATGTTTACGATAGCTCCACCACAGAAGAACAGTATCTGGTAGAGACTGTTAGTGTGGATGTAGAAGATGACCAGACCTTCGCAGAAGACATAAGTACAGGATTGGACTGGGATACTGGAACTTACAGAGTAAAAGCGTGGGTATATACCGTTAAGGATGAACAAGATAACTACGTCTATAGCGATGACGATAGCCGGACTCTGGATGTTGATGATCCCGAGTTGGAAATCGATATGGTCAGCTCTCTTGCTAGAGGTGAAGACTTCGAGGTTGAGGGTACTACCAGCTTGCCCTCAGGAACGACCATCTACATCGAAGATTTGGATGATTTCAGTGATGGAAGCTCAAGTGAGACAGTTCAGGTGGATACAGAAGGTAACTTCATGAGTGACACCTTCAATGTCAATTCTGACGCTTCACTATCCACTTATACCATTACAGCGAGGGAACAGGCAGCAAATGTGGAAGACTCCTTTAATGTTAAGATCGTCAGACAGTCTCTGGAAGCGAGTGTCGATGAGTCGGAGATCGCCAGAGGTGGTGACTTTAAGCTTAATGGAACCACTTCAGTAGATGCGGTATATGTTTATGATGAAGAAGGCGACGTCTTTGAGGATGTGGCGGAAATTCCGGATGAAAGCGATGCTTTCAGTACGTCTGCTGATCCGTCCAAGTCGATAGATGTTAGTGATGACACCTTCGAAGCAACGATAACTGCTCGCACAGATGCTGATACGGGTTCTTACTTGCTCTATGTGTTCGCTCCTTCGGATCCAGATGAGATCGATCCTGTATCTGACCCGCAGAGGATCTTTTCTATCCAGATCTCTGAGATAATGTTCTCTGAGATACCGGATGAGGTTTCTCTGGTGCAGGGAGATGATAAGGACGTTGAGATCATGGTTGATGCTCCCGACTACGACGACGTTGAGGTCAGGTGGTCGGTTAGAGGATTTGGAGTTAGTACTGATTCCGTAACGGAATCCCCAGACAACGATGGAGTTGTGGAGATCACTTTGAGACCATTCTATGATGACGACCAGGACGTGCTGACATCCGATTATCAGGATGGAGACAATGATCTGTTGATCACTGGTACCTACAGCCTTGAGCTGGAGCTCTATCAGGCTGGTGAGGAGGTAGACGAAGAAAGAACCTATGTACCGCTCAATGTTGAGGCACCAACACTCGACATGGATGCACCCAGTGAAATCAACAGGGGAGACCAGTTAGAAGTTAACGTAGATACCAATAGGGACGATGGTTATGATAACGTCCACGTGGTCTTGAAGACTCCTATGGATACCTACAGGCAGAGAGTTTATACTGATGAAGACGGTTCCGGAGTAGTAACTTTCGAGACAACAGGACTCTACGTTGGTGATCACATTCTGTTTGCCAGAGACACCATGGGAACCGTAACCGGTGACTGGGACTGGGATAGACATTATGATATTGACCCCGCTTCTGCAATTTCCAGAGAATACGATGCAGATGACGACATGCTGGTATCTACAGAATTAACCATTGTCCAGGAAGGAGCTGAACCAACTCCGACCCCGACACCAACCGAATCGCCAACTGAGACCCCAACGGAAACTCCAACTGAGACCCCAACGGAAACTCCAACTGCGACACCAACACCAGAACCTACACCGGGTTTTGAATTGGCGTTCGCTGTAGCAGGACTGCTAGTAGTAGCATATCTGCTCAAGAGACGATAAATAAAACAATAAACCCAATTTTTCTTTTTTATTAGCAGAAAATAAGTGAAGAGGTAGAATGAGTAGCAGAAATATGTGGAGAATGGTTTGGTTGAAACTCTTCCTGCTTTTGGTGGCAGTTTTATCGGTTGTGTTATCAGGATGTACACAGCAGTCCCAGGAACCCATTTCCTATTCTTATTCGTTTGAAGAAGGTATGCAGGGATGGGTCAAAGACGGGACCGATCTGGACAACCCACCGGTGAACTGGTCCGTGGAGAGATCCCAAGAGATGGCCTACGAAGGCAATTCATCCGTCATGCTCTACCTGGACAATGTGAACGATGCCGGCAAGATATGGATGGAGAGAGAGTTCGATGTTTCCCCTGACACTCTATACAACGTGAATGTTTCTTATATGTTCGCCACCGGGGATTTTGGGGACGTCAATCTTTTCACCATCATAACTGGGGTATCCCCAGAGTCGCCGGAAGAGGCTGGCGACCTCACTTTCCAGGAAGATACGGGGCATCATACAGATGAGCGAGACTTTGTGTGGCTGGAAAAAGACTACAATTTTGAAGTACAATCGAATTCCAATGGAAAGCTGTACGTCAGCATCGGAGTGTGGGGGACCTGGGAAACACCTCGCCTGTACTATGTGGACAGCGTAGACGTCAATTTTACACCTTCTGAACAATAGTTATGGCAACGGCTTCAAAATAAGATTATAAAATTATAACTTTCCCTTATTTTTTAAATTAAAATTAGATCTGGATCTTCCAGAGATTACACTTTCTGCAACTATCATTGGGCCTTGACCCGCATACAGCGCAAATCTCACTTGTTTTTCCTAGTAAGTGTTTCCTGTCTCTTTTTTTTGCTATCACTATAAACTTAACCCACTAATTGGACATATATATTCTTATCGGTATCTGTCCTATGCTTATCATACGGAGAATGATTATTACAAGAAATAGTTCACTGAGAACCTGGTGTCCTAATATTTAAGAGCTTTACGGCGTCTTTGAGGTCGTGGTAGCGCCAAAATGTTCTCGAAAGTGAGAGCTAATGTATAAGTTTTGTTTTGGAATAGAATTAGCATATTAGCATATTAGCATATTAGCATATTTGAACAGAATCATTTAAATACTTATATCCCCAATAATGTTAAGGGTGCATATAGTGGCATTTAAGGGGGAAGTAGGGGATAAATCTGTTGCCCTGATGATGGCGGCATCCGGATTTATTGCAGCTTTAGCCTGGAATTACGCCATTAAAGCGATTTTCGCTCAAGTATTCGGAGCTGCAGAAAATGTATCTGCTAACGACATGAGATCGAGGGGGTGAAGTTATGTCCGTAATAGATGATGTAGTCTGTCCGTCCTGTAATGCTCCGGGGGAGAGGTCCGGAACTGGGGAGAATTTGGCGAGGTACGAGTGTCAGTCGTGCGGTCATGTGTGGTGGGAAGCAGAGGACACCATATACAAGAACGAGTTCTTCAACGAAGTTATAGATTTCTTTCATCAGGAACTGGATTCTGCCAAGAAGGGAAAGGTCAAACATTATACGGAAGAGGATGCAAAAAAGTTTCTGGAGTTAGCTAAAGGCAGGGATCTGGAGATGCTATCCACTGAATGGGATTATCTGGTTAAGACGGAAGATGGGAACTACTACTGGACCAACAAAAAAGACGACTTCGCTCGAGTGATATAGAGTTCGAGTGGTATATAATAAGAGTATCTATAGAATCCCATATCCAATAAAGGGGTAAGATAAGGCCCTTTAGTATTTGGTAGAGATGTCTTCGACGTTATTATCGATTCTGCTGGTTATCTCTTCTGCCAGGCGTGAATGGTAGTTCTTTATGGAGAACACTCCGTAGCTAGTGTCCTTTACATTTATCTTGCCCTTGACGATTAGCTGAGGTCCCTGTTGGCTGTTAAAGATCACCGGAACGTTTTCTCCACCGAATTCTGCTCTAACGAATTTCTGGAAGTAGGTTGTGTTACCCGTTGAAGAGAAAAAGAAGAGGACATCAACTTCTGCTTGAGAGTAGAATGGAGTGTAGAATATATTGGTCCGCAGAACTTTGGCAGCGACTACAGGACCATCAAAATTTTCTTTAAGGTTTATGAAGGATTTGACTTCTCCACTCTGCTGAAGCTCTTCTTTCAGCCCCTTTTCCAGCTCATTGCTTATGGGGTCTCCTCTCACCACATGGAGGTAAATGTTTTGGAGCTCTACCTCCGGCTCGCTGGTGGAGGCACTCGTCACCTGCTGATTGGCAACAGTCTCACTCCGGTATAACCCAAAATTGAGGAAGACGAACGAAGAAGCCACTACAATTAAGCTTAAAGCCAGTACTATTACTATTACTATTCCCTTTCTCTGTTCCACCAAATTGAACCCCCTCACTCTTTATTTATACAAAATTTTGAAATTTACGAAGTTACCTATGAAAAGGCAATTATAAATAATTTTAGTGGTTACAGAATTTAAAGCTTTTCTTTGATATTCTTAATCTTGTTGACCAGCTCTCTTGATGTCTTCGCTTTCACCGATTGCCCTCTGACCACCGAGCTGTCTTTTCGTAATTCTTTCATTTCATCGGAGTCCACAGGAGCACATCCAGCATTGAGCAGCTTGCTCATTTCATTATCCGATAAAGAGTGTCTGAGCTCATCAGTGTTTATATACACCTTCTTCTTCTCCTTGTTCACCAGGACCTGGGTTCGGTAACCCTCTTCAAAATTGTTCGGTGTTTTACCCTCATACACTTCCAGCGGATTATAAAAAACATCACAAGACTTGCACTTCCTGCTTTTGTAAGAGGGCGTGTAGTGCATACAACGAAAACACCAGTTCCGCTCAATAGCATAATCAGGCCTAACCACTTTTTCAGTCCCCATATTTTCATTCGTTTTAATTTTTTTACAGTGGGAGGATTGTGAATTATTCAACTACATCTAATTTTTCCTTTTCGTCCTTTTCCCTTTAAGAGAGAATCAACCCTCTATACTTATCTGTTTCAATTGATAAGTTAGCTAGATAATACCAGGGATTATTCTCTTAGGAACTTCCTGCTGATACTTTACGTATTCTTCTCCGTATCTATCGGCGATTAGTTTCTCCTCCTCGAGAATAGAGAAGGACAACCTCAAAATAAACCATAGAGGCGTGAGAGCCAAAGCATAACCCGCATTAAACATAATACTCCATCCTACGGGCCACAAAACATCTCCAAAGTACATTGGGTGACGTACAATACCGTAAACTCCTGTGGTCTGCATCTTTCTTGTGCTGTGTCCCCCCTCTCCCCCCTCTCCTCCCTCTCCCCTCTCTCCTTTTTTCAACTGGTACATGGTCAAGATAGAAAAAGCAACGGCAAAAAGAAAAATTATACCGCCCACACCCCACGCTATATACCCCTCCAAACCAAGGCCAGGTTGAGGTAAAAAGGGGATGAAAACTCTGGGGATCTCGAAAAGTAAAACAGCCGATATACCAGCTATAGCATAGGTTCTTTTTCTATACCTCGTTCTGGAAGTGAAAACAACCACTTCTATGAACATGGCAACCGTAGGGATCAAAGCCCACAGAAAAACATCCTCCAGAGGACTCACCAAAACTAACTTTATTTATTATTTAAAGAGTTTTTTGGTAAAAACTCTCTAAATTCTAAAATACCATCCCTCCACCACCTTTAACCTCTCAGCATGACACTTCCTGTCGATTCCGCGTTCTTGTAGGTGACATCACCCAGTACTATCTTTTTATTTTATCAACTTATAAACTCTACCTGCAGAAAGGGGGTAAAGGGGGAATTAGAGGGTAAATTAGAAGGTATTAACGAAGTTAATGCCACGCAGCTCCAGAACGCACTTCTGGTAACCGAGGTGTTTCGCTACGCTTAACACCGCTTTAACACAGATGCTACCTAAAAACCGATAAACCCACCTGCAAGGGGTTGGAAGGGGAATCATGAGGTGCATTAGTAATACGATTCCCCTCCTAGGGTTGGAAGGGAGATCAGAAGGACACTAGTGAACTTCAGAAAGTTCAATCACCAGCTTCAGAAAGCTGGACCATCAAACCGAGGTATTTCGCTACGCTTAACACCTCTCTAACGTATCTACTAGTGTAAAACATTAAATTGTAGTGGTATCACAAAGTGATGCCACGCGGCTGAACTTCAGAAAGTTCAATCATCAGAATGGGGTATTTCGCTTTGCTCAATACCGCTTTAACGTTTCTTCTAGTGTAATTTCTGAGATATCTACTTGCAAAAGGGGTTGGAAGGGGAATCATGAGGTGCATTAGTAATACGATTCCCCTCCTAGGGTTGGAAGGGAGATCAGAAGGACACTAGAAATTATGATCTCCCTCCTTTTCTCCTTCTTTCTACCAGTAGAAAACCCCCTAATAACCTACTTGTAGAGAGGGTTGGAAGGGAGATCAGAAGGTACACTAGAAATTATGATCTCCCTCCTCACTTTCAGATTACTCAGAAAGTAATTGTTTAACCTGTTCCATGGTAAGTTATACCCAAAAGACCGCCGCGGGTTACCTAACGGGGTTACCTAACGGGGTTACCTAACGGGGTTACCTAACGGGGTTACCTAACGGGGTTACCTAACGGGGTTACCTAACGGGGTTACCTAACGGGGTTACCTAACGGGGTTACCTAA
>JAWODI010000072.1:0-12037 GCA_046483365.1 Archaeoglobaceae archaeon
GGCACGTGGTCTTGCGTGGTCGGCGCGCTCGTCCTGGCCGCCGTGTTCGCGTTGCCCGACCAGTCTGGCAGCGTCGCCAGCGACTCGTGCATGGGGAGGTACAGCTTGAGCGGCAGGCCCAACCGCACGATGCTCACGCCGGAGCCGAGCATCTGTATCTGCGATTGGCTTCCCTGAAGGCGTAGGCACAACCAGGTGCGTCAAAAAGGCGGCAAAAGGCGCCACAACGGACATCACAAACAGTTTTATCAAATTGGGAGCAGGATCATCCTCCTGACCAAAACCGGTCAACAAAGAAGCCCAATATGCAGCAGTAGACAAACCCACCAACACACCGGATATAGCAGCCGCCACAATATACACCCTGGACTCCTTACCCCCCAACTCATCAGCCTCATGAGCTAACACCGCCCTCAGCTCCTCCTCACTCAACAATTTCTCCAGAGCAGAACTAACAGCCACACCTCCAGCATGAAAAGCGTTGGGCATCTCCGAATCAAACCTGTATACGGTAACCCCTACCTCTTGCCCTATATCATACAGTTCGCCCTCTTTAACTTCCTGAGCACCATACCATCGCAACAACAGCCTCTCACTGAACAGGTAGAACATCAAAAAGACAATAGTAGGTAGAACAACACCCACGAGTACAGCATACCTTAACCTGATCCCCAATTCAATGAATACGTCCCTCAATAGGAACCAGGTCAAGCCGGAGACCATTAAGAATGGCAGTAACAGTAAGAGCCATATCAGGATGTATTTCAGGGTCTTCAATTTAATTCCTCCGATAGGGATTTGATATCTATATTGTCCCAGTAAACGCTGATATCTGATTGATTGATGCTCTGGCTGGCGTAAACTCTTAAGGTTAAAGTATTGGTTATGGAGAAGTTTACTGGCGTGTTTATAGTTTCCCAGCCTTCTTTATGGGCTACATCGTCTTCCCATATGATCTCTTCATCGACTAGAACCTGTTTCATCAGCCCGGTCTCGTTTTGTTCGTTGAAGTTATCCTTTACGCTCCAGGTGAGGAAAGCATATCCTGGTTCTACTGAATTTATTTCCTGGTAAACGGATAATTTTTCCTCTTCATCCATTTCACCTGTCTGATAGATTCTCAGTGATCTTTTTCCTTCCTTATGCTCTTTAGTTGACATATCAAAGGAGATTTTTCCGTAACGATCGTAATCCCAGCCTTTTACTATGTCTATAGCGTACTCCATATCGCCATTTTTTACGGAGGGGGGAACAGATGTAAAGTAGTCTCTTATAACCTCTGGATCACTATAATCTATTTTTGATGATACTGGTGAACTGAAATATCTGTAGGGCTCGTCTTCATCTTCCCTGTACAGAATAAATTCCAGTTTAAGATCGTCTCCAATGACCTCTGGGATCACCGATACGTTCTCCTCCACTATTTCCTCATTCGCAAGAGTGAAATTCTGGGTTTTAATCAGTTCCCCATCCAGTTTGATCCCCATTCGATATTCCATCCTTTTTTGCTCGTAATTTTCTATTCTGATAGTATAATTGGTTGGCTTGCCCAGGTACAGGGTCTGGGGATGATCTTCCCCTCCCCTAGCATCGAGGACCGAAAATAAGGTTGGACCTTCCTGGTATTCTGTTAAAGGTTTGATCTTTATGTTATCCCACCAGACTTTGATGGGAGAGTTTGAAACGCTTTCTTCTCCACGAACCCTGAATTTCAACGAGCTATTGGAGGATAAGACTGTGACGGGGATATTTTCGTACAACCAGCCTTCGTCTCCGGCGACATCATCCTCCCATACAACGTTATCATCTACTAACACTTGCTTGTAGTAGTTCCCACCCTTGGGCTGTCTATACGAGTCTTTAACATTGAAGAAGATGACCACGTTGGCCGGAGCATCTAGGGTAATGTTCTGCTTGATCTCACCATAACAGTCTCCACCACATGACTCCGTACTTATCTCATATGACTGATGAGGGGAGACAAAAGTATCGCTGACCTTTTTACCGCTGAAGTTAGCATCATTCTCCCCATAACTCCAGCCAGACGATTCCATATCCCAGTCCTCTATCTCCGGTGATGGTACCGAATACCGCTTCAGGATATCTTCATCATCTTTGAGCTCTGATGACACCCATAGATCTTTATGCTTATAAAGCTGGGAGTCCTTGAAGAGCAAGAATTCCAGTTTCATGAAGTCACCCAAAACTGAAGGGGTCAATTTTAACCTCTTTTCCCAGGTCTCATTATCTTCAAGCAAGATATTCTGGTTATGGTGAGTTACGCCACCCAACTTTACCTGAAGGGTATAGTTCACTTCTTGTTGCTCATTGTTCTCCACGCTGGCAATGAATTCCACGGGTTGACCCAGATAAAGATTGTGGGGATATTCATTACCGCCCTCAGAGTCAAGGACCTTGAATTTGGTCATCTCTTCCTTCAGGATATCATGTATTGAACCTATCTCGATGTCGTCCCACAGAACCGTTAGCGGTCCATTCGAGTCTTTTTTGGCGTAAGCTCTGAAAAGAAGTTTATTGGGTCCACTATCAAAGGTTATGGGTATTTCTACTTCTTGCCATCCTTTATTACCTTCAAAAGAGTCTTCCCATATCACCGTGTCGTTCAACACGACCTGTTTTACCACGTCAGAGCTTCTACTACCTGAACCTTTGACCTTGAAGGAAAGAGATGCCAGACCCTCGTCCGTGTTCACTATCTGAGAGATCCCGCCCGAGAAACCGTTCTGCAGGGGAGTTTGTGAGGGGTAAATAAGTTTATAATTGCTGTAAGGATTGCTATCAAGTTCCACTTCGAAATTCGCCTTTTTATTGCTTTTTGCATAAAAGCTTATGTTCTCCTTCATATAGCCCTGAAGAACGTCCAGATAAACGTTCCCCGGCATCACCTCCATATTAAAGTGACCGTTAAGGTCGGTAGTAGTGGATTTTTCAATAGGGTTTCCCATGAGATCCGTGCCTCTGACCACCACCTTGATTCCGGAGAGTGATTTGCCGTCATAACTCACATGACCTTCTACAATCGATGGAGGAGGAATATTCACCAGCGTCATATTAACCACTTTGGTGCTATAGGCGGTCAGATTGAACTCAGAGCTGTTATCGAAATAACCTCTTTTACTGGCAGACAGGCTGGCTTCTCCTGGCCCGGTAATCATTTCGTAATGACCCGTTAAATTGCTTCTCGTTGAGTCGGAGGTCCTTTCACTCCTCAATCTTAGTTGCGCATCGGGAACGGGTTTCCCATTCTCATCAAATACGTATCCCTCGACTTTACAGGATAAAGGAATAAGATTCAGATTCAGTTCATGGATGCTCCCTATTTGGTAACTGGTAGTATTATGCACATAACCTTCAGCCCTGGTCTCAATCCTGTGCTTCCCAGAGATCACTTTTATTTCATAATAGCCACTCTCATTCGCTTGGGTGGTCTGGACAAAGCCTAGCTCGTGTTCCACTGTTATGCTCGCGTTGGGTATGGTTTCTCCAGTGTTATGATTCACAGCAAAACCTTTTAGTATAGAAACGGAACGGTGTAATTCTTCTGGATGTTCTTCCATACTTTCGTTTATTTTTGATAGCTCTTCTATACTCCTGTTCAGCGGTTCATATGTTTCCCTTTTCGGTGGCTTGAAGGTGGTTAAGTTGAGGGATTTCGAGCCGTTCAAGTCGATCTCGGTCTCATTCTTTTGGTAGCCCTTTGCATTAACGGTTATCCAGTAGTGGTCTGAAGGGAGAGACAAGCTGTAGGTACCATTTCCGTCTGCATTCACCGTTTTTTGGGTTTCATACTGGTTGGTTACACTTATCCTGGCATCTGGGATGGGTTCGCTGGTGTTCCCGCTCACCACGTACCCCTGTAAAGTGCAGTTCTCCACTACCTGATGGAACTTGCTGTAATACCCTCTAAAGTAGTCTGTGTTACTGTCCAGCTTCCAGCCTGAAGAAGATTCCATGTTCGAATTATTGATCTGGGGTAAGTCGGATAGTGCGTATTCTCTTACCCTGTCCAGGTTATCGTAATTGACCACGGAGTCGACCCAGAGATGGACAGAACGATAAGGGCTTGTGGATTCTTCCCTGAGGAGGGCAAACTCCAGCTTCAGATGCCTACCTAAATGTCGTGGATTTAGATCCAGTTCCTCTTTCCATTTTTCTTTGTGACCTAAACTTATTTGCTTCTCCTCAAGGAGGTAATCGCCCATCTTCACCCTCAAAGTATAATTTACGGCCTGTTGCTCATGGTTCTCTACTCCCACGATTATGGGGTTCTGCTCCAGGATATAGAGTTCAGAAGGATATCCTTCAGCCTTACCACCCTCACCAAGAATATACAGCTCGGTGAACTTCTCCTCTTCCCTGGTCAACTTGGCGAATACCAGCATTCCGCTGGCTATGATGATCGAACCCACCAGAGCAATGATCAATGCCTTCTCAATGTCTGTTGGCTCCTCCTTAACTTTTATTGATTCAATGAACTCTGAGATAGTGGATGGTCCAAAGAAGTACCTCTCTCCTTTGGAGAGCCTTATTCTCCTTACAAAAGAAGTTAAAGTAAGCAATAAGGTTATTCCGGTAAGGGAGAGCACTATGGAGTCAGGTCTGAATTTCCATGCGGTTACGCTCACCGCAAAACCATCGAACACGAAGATGGCGATGCTCAGCCCCACGCTCAGAGTGAATCTCTCAATACCACTCAATTCTTGTTTACGGGAGAACATTGTAGCAATCAAAACGTAACCAGGTAAGAATAGTAGAATGGGAAGGGCAAAAATAATACGGAGAGGAGTTTGGTTGAAAGGTTCTATGAGAACAAATATTATCGATAATAGGACAAGGAATAAAACAAGCAATAAATCAAAAAATGAATCTAGTTTATGGGATCTCATTCTATCTCTCGGGTATTTTCTTTTCCATCCTTCCTGCACCGCTTCTACTACTATAGGTCACTAAGAACCTAGCTACAAAGTTCTCTAAACCAGTCATTCTGATTTTGTTTAAGTTTACCTATTAAAATAAATTACTGTAAAACAGATGATCCAATACCTCATAATGAACCACAAGTTCGTGACCCATACCAATTATTATAAGAAAAAACTCCTCCCCTCGTCCTGAGTAATAGGTAGATCCATTCCCTAACTCTTCACGATCTTCAACCTTAAACTCCAGCCAACCGCTTCTTCAAAATGATCTGAAAGAGATTATATACCAGCTCAAGGCATCCCCATTCAATCCTTTTCCCGTCTTCTATTTGAAAAGCTGGTTCAGAATACGGCACAAAGCATTGACAACATCAGTAATGATCTGATGCATATAGAACTGATGAAAGCTTGAGCCACATATGAGCTCGCTATCTCTTTGAAAATGATAAAAACCGGAGTGGAATGAGTTAGCTACCAAATTATTGAATTCTATAGAAAATTTAACTGGTTTTATACCTTAATACCTGTTCTCCATAGGTAAGACCACTAAAAGTAGTTCAGTAGGGAATGAATAACGCAGGAATACAAAATGCTACAGTCAAACCGTACATGGCCAGCACAGTCTGCTTCTCAGTCACCCCGAAATAATACGGCAGCACCCACTTCAAGGTCAAATTATTGGGTACTTCCAGCTTACCGTCTTCTCTGACCTTACCGAACTTGACCTTCTCCCATCTTTCATCTTCAGGGTGTAGCTTGTGCATGAACCTCCAGAAAACATACATCAGAAAATTCACTGTATGAGGTATGAGCATTATAAAGCCTGAAACCAGAAAACCGCCGCTAACGATACCCACTCCAATTGCGGACCCAATAGCCAGAGCCCCTACGTTACCATCAAATATCTTTGAAGGATACTTGTTGAACCACCATAAACCTATGACTGCTCCCAGCATGACACCCAGCACGAAGACGTTATCGTTTCCTTGCATTGCTGACTTGACGAGAAGAACACCTAAGAGGATCGCAGAGAGTCCAGAAGCCATTCCATTAAACCCAGAATGCATGTTCATCAGGTTGGAGACCACCAACACGTAAAGAGGAACTACAACCAGAAGATGGAACAGACCCAGGTTTATAGTTCCTATAAGGGGTAAAAAGATAATTCCTGTCCCAATAGCAGTAATTAAGGGAAAGGAGAAGGTATAAGGCAATAATATTTTTGCAGTCCTGCCCACATCCACATAATCGTCGAGAGCACCTATAAAACCGTACAAACCTATAACGATCAATGCCTTCCAGTCCATACTGGTGATCCGGGGCATATCATAACCCTTCAACAAACTTCCTAGATCATAAATCAGTATATAAGCCAAGAATATGGCAAAAAGTACAGCAATACCTCCACCAGTAGGTATCTTTCTCAAGTCCCTCTTATAATAATCTGTAGCCGTAATATTTTTCTCTTTGAACTTCTCAATTTGTATATTAGTTGCGATTAGAGAGAAAAAGAGAGAAACAATTATAGGAATGATCAAGGTTAAACTTAACATAGAATTGTCCTGCAAGAATGAACTATTAAAATTTTAGCCAGGTTAATTTAATCATTATTATATGATCCATTATTATATGACCCTAACTGAAGAACTGGAGTAAAGACCTATCGATCCGACACATCAATGGCCCACCTATCTGGCTTTCTGCTTTCTGCTTTCTGCTAACAAAAGAATAATACTATATTTAGAGTTAACATTAACTAAATGAACCAGTTAAAAGAAATAAAAAAATGGTTTTACTGTCTTCTCAAGAAGAACAGAGCACCGAACATCGCAATAGTGATCGGTATTGCTATCGTGGGGAACTCAGGGATTTCTTCATCGTCAACGGTTGCACAAAAGGTTACATGAGACATTGCTTTATCTTCACCATTGCTACAAAATACATCATCGTTCCTTATCTCTTCATCTTCATCTAGATTTGTGACATAACCGCATACATTGCTTCCGTCCTTAACGTAGATCTCGTTGACAGTGACCCCAGGCTTTGCTTCCCACTCAAAGGCGATCACTTCACTATCTTCTTCATCCCGGTCAGTTATATTTATAGAGATCGAATTGCAGTAATTAGAATCTCCACAATTATTGCATATAGGTTCATCATTTCCGTCACCATCTGAGTCATTGAATTCATACTTTATGAGCCCTTGTGAAGTACCATTGTCACATTCCATACATCCACCTGGATCAGGACAATAAGTTTTACAGGTGTAAGTATTAGCAGAAACAGTTACCATTGACAAGATTAATATCAAAATAGTACATCCAAATCCGATCCCCATTTTTTTATCGAGTTTCATTTTTATACCCCCTTATGGTCTTATCTTATTGCTTATTTTCTCCTCGTTGAGGTATATAAGCATTCTTTTTTTCTAAGGGATAACTATCATCATGATCAACTTATCCTTAGCGAGCACATTCGATTTTTGCCAAAATAGCTTAAATAGGGGTTTAATTCAAGTAATGGCTTATCAAAGGATTTTCCGTCAGAAAAACTATGGTTGTTGAAAACCTAAAAAAACAGATGATAAGTGCAACTCAATGAATTCAATGTATGAAAATTTAAAAATACGTTAAGACCAGAAGAGGGTGAACTGTAAAACAGTGCCGAAAGACATAAGAACAATAAGAAAAATATGCTATACATAAAGAAATAGTTAAAAACCCAGAGGTCTTCGCATGAATATGGGGAAAAGAGTAATCATCAAAGGCGAAAGAGTCCACGGAGTAGGCTACCGACCATTCTTGTTGGGTATCGCGAGCTCCCTGAACATCAACAATTTTTTTGCTGATAATGATCGAGAGAACGGTACACAACTCGTGGATGTTCTCTTAAGAGACGATAAGAGCAAAATTGAAGCTTTTATCCAAACAGTCTCAGAAAAATACCCTGAAAATGCAATAGTAGACGAATTAAAGGTAGATGATTATCAAGGCAATGTAATGGACATAGAATCTTACTACAGATACCTCACCGCAACACAACTCTCTAAAGTCGCTACCTATGGAGGTCAAATGTTAAAGAAACAGGATAAATCCCTAAACAACCAACAAAAAATGATAGGGAACCAGGAGAAAATGCTGAATAAACAAGACAACGCACTGGACACCCAACAAAAAATGATAGGGAACCAGGAGAAAATGCTGGGAAACCAGGAGAAGATGCTAGATAAACAAGATAAGTCCTTAAACAACCAGGAGAAGATGCTGGGAAACCAGGAGAAGATGCTAGATAAACAAAACAAATCCTTAAACAACCAGGAGAATATGCTGGGAAACCAAGAGAAGATGCTAGGTAAACAAGACAAGTCCTTAAACAACCAGGAGAATATGCTGGGAAACCAAGAGAAGATGCTAGGTAAACAAGATAAGTCCTTAAACAACCAACAAAAAATGCTGGAAAAGCAGGATATCACTATCGGTGAAGTAAAGAAGACCAGAGAGGATTTGAAAGTTGAGGTTAGGAGCGTTAAAAGTAGTGTGGATGAAGGGTCTGTTGATGCGGAGAGAAGATCGACCTGTTGAGGACCGATCTCAAAGACTCGAAAACCTCGAAGACATAAACGAGGGGATCTCCAAGATCAAAAGGGCTCTAAAGAAATCCGGTATAATGTAAATATCTATTAGCTTCTACCATTCTTGATAATGCTCAAAAAAGTTTTTTGCAAATTGATTGACATTCTTACACGATATGTGACCTGTTGCATATTGGCATTGGCCTCAATAGCCGCTCTAAGAAGAATAAAAACTAAATCCTAACTAACTTCACTTCAATCTCCCGCAAAATACTTCATGGTCTCTCTCAATCCCTCTTTCACCCCATAAGAAGCCTCAAAACCGATCCTCTCCCTTATTCTGCTGGCATCCCCATAAGAATGCAGTATATCCCCCTCCCTCGGCTCATCATACTCAGGAACCAAATCATTACCTGACAGCTCGATTATCAGTGAAGCCAATTCGTTAATAGACACTCTCCTCCCCGTAGCTACATTGAAGACCCCGCTCTCTTCACTCTTCATAGCCATTACGTTGGCTTTCACCACGTCCTTAACGAATACGAAGTCCCTGGTCTGTTCTCCATCCCCATAGATGATGGGGCTCTCTCCATTCATCACCTTGGTAATGAACTTGGGTATGGCGGCAGCGTAATCAGAGTCAGGGTCCTGATTAGGGCCATAAACGTTAAAGTACCTCAGAGAAGCAGTACCCAGCCCATATAGCTCAGTAAAGACATTGCAGTAATACTCTGCAGTCAACTTGGTGACCGCATACGGAGACTTCGGCTTCGGCATAACACCCTCATTTATGGGCAGCTGTTCAGTATCCCCATAGACCGCGCAAGAAGATGCGTTGACCACCTTCCTCACCCCATTATCTCTGGCAGCCAACAGCACATTCAGGGTCCCTCCAATGTTAACCTCATCAGTCTTAACAGGATCCTTGATGCTCTCCGGAACACTTACCACCGCTGCCTGATGAAGTACGAAGTCCACTCCCTCAAACAAATCCATCAATAGGTCAAGATCGGTTATATCTCCCTCAACGAAGTCAAGATCCAGCTCCTCAAGATTACTCACATCACCAGTAACGAGGTTATCCAGAACAGTAACTTCGTACTCTCTGGATAATTCTTCAGCCAGATTGGAGCCAACGAATCCGCAGCCGCCAGTTATCAAGACCTTCATGCTCTTAACATTGGTCATCTAATAATAAATGTTTTTAGAGTGAATGATTTGTTCCCGTTGAGTAAGAAGAAGATAATATGTAGGCATATTGGCTAACATATTGGCTAAATGTCTTCCAGTGGAGAAGAACGATTGGGCGTCAGTGATCTGATAGGCCATAAAAAAGAAATTGGGTGAATTTGAAAGATCTCAACGATTACTTTTCTCTCCCGATCAAGAACAGGACCATTCCCATAAGAGCGATTATAGAAAAAGCCATTGTCAAAGGTGTGAACTCCGGGACAGAAGTTGGTGAAGCGTAATAATTGAGAATGTTCTCCAGCAACAATTCATTATCATTCTCACCGATAGTTCCGTCTTTCCACATCGATTCCTCTCCAATGGCTACAACCGTTCCCTTCCCCGCGCTCTCATTGATTGCCAGGAGACACTCACTTCCTTCGGAACCGTCGAAATAACCCAATCCATTAGAATCACCCGAAGTTTCTATAACGCTCCCATCTTCAGAGGTGACCATGCTCACACCATTAGTGATGGCATGGCTGTTGAAATCGTTGACTGTGAAAGTATGATCAGCACCGAAAGTCATTCCAAAGGGTCTGGTCAATTCATTGGAGTATAGAGCCCCATCATCCTGGCTGATCACCATATTGCCTCCGTTCTCAACCCAATCGATTATTGTCTGCCTCTCACCGTCCGGAATGTCCTCGTAGGGGGTTAGAACGAAAAGAACATCATAGTTGTTGATCGAATTACTATCAACGTGCCTGGCGAAATCAGCCGTCCATCCCATCTCCTCCAACTTATCTCTGAATTCATCCCAGTAGTAGCTTGTATAATAGCTGTATCTTACCCATCCATCATCAGGAGACCATGTCTTGTACAGTACTAACGCCTGTCCATTGGCGCTCACTGGATGGCAGAGGGAAAGCAAAAGCAATGCCGCTAACACAATACATATTCTTTTCATATGGACCACAAGCTAAAAGCTTTACTTGAACATAAAAATTTTTTTGTTATACTGACAAAAATAATTTAAATATAGT
The DNA here is from genome assembly GCA_046483365.1 of Archaeoglobaceae archaeon. GTDB lineage: Archaea > Halobacteriota > Archaeoglobi > Archaeoglobales > Archaeoglobaceae > JdFR-22. The sequence goes on from JAWODI010000072.1 coordinate 10,728, forward strand.
GAATAAAGCAGAACAACAGAAATGAACTACCTTGTTATAATCTTCTCATCATTATAACAATTACCAAATTCTTATTAATAGCTGAGTGGAAGTCAAGGCTGAGAGTATATGTTGACAGGTAAATCTCCCTTTAAATCCACCTCAAAGAACAGAAATAATCATGATAGATCCATCCGAAAGGCATCATCTCTTAATTCCAGAGATCTGATCAAAACCGAATCACTTATAGAAAAGAGCCAATTCTCGCGGGACATTACCGATTCTAAGGAAGATAACGCTAAAAACTACGGACTGCAGGGAAATGGCAGCTTGAAAAAATTCTGGCTATTGCCTAAAGGGAGATTGACATGAGATTGTTTATTTTACTGTTAGCTCTGCTCATTTGTGCTACACCCGTGAGTGCAGAGGTAGGTACTATCACTGGCACTATAATCCCCTACTCCATTTCTGCTTCACCCGATTCCCCAGTAAATGGGACATCATCAACCCAAACCTTTAACATTACTACCGGCCAGACTACTGACATTGAATGGTATTTTAATGGTAACCTGGAAAAATCTGACCACAGCACTACTACATCATCTCATACTAAAACGGCAGAATCCGGCGTTCACAACGTTACGGCCATAGCCAGTAACGAAAATGGCTCCCTCTCTAGATCATGGGTGTGGGAGATAACAGACGACACCCCACCATCATCCATTACCAACTTACAACACACCTCTGACACTTCATGGATCGAATGGACATGGAACGACCCCTCAAACCCGGATTTTGATTATGTCGGAATTTATCTAAACGGAATATTCCAGCAAAAGGTCAATAAAGATATCGAACAATATAACGCAACCGAACTCTCATCAGACACCGCTTACACCTTTTCAACACATACAGTAGACATCTCCAATAATATAAACACTACCTGGGTCAACAACACCGCAAAGACAGACACAACACCTACTCCTACTCCTACTCCTACTCCTACTCCTGATGTTACCCCTACTCCTACTCCTACGCCCACTCCTACTCCTACTCCTGATGTTACCCCTACTCCTACGCCCACTCCTGATACTACTTCTCCGTCTGCGCCTGCTGTTTCGTCCTCAAGCCATCCTGATGATGAATGGTATAGCGGTAGTGATCCATCGTTCAACTGGACAACACCTTTAGACGAGTCGGGGGTGGGGGGCTATAGTTATACTCTAGACCACTCGGCATCCACGACACCAGATCGTTCGGTTGATTCAAATAGCACTTCGACGTCATTCTCCAGTATTGAGGATGGTATCTGGTATTTTCATGTAAGAGCG
>JAWODI010000100.1:0-11601 GCA_046483365.1 Archaeoglobaceae archaeon
GTAGTTGACTAGGTCGCTGATGATTATGTTTTTTTCTTTGAGTATGTCGTAGTAGATGCTTTCGATCCATACGGTTTTTTTGAGCCTGTTGGCTTTTCTGGTTGCTGTTAAGTAAAAGGTTAGGCTTATATCGTCAGTAAGCTGAACTCCGGATCTTTTGGACACTCTTACACCTCTCTCCAACCGGCACTATCATACATCCTCCAACCTATTTAAGTCCCGAATACTGCTTAAACACTTTAACGATTTAACATGCTATTCTGCATGCTAATTTATATTAAAATCGTCTATTATTTAAGACTAATCTTCATAATAGCCTCATTATAGAGGCAATAATTTTTTAAAAGAACCAGGTTTTATCCAATACGTCTACTGGTTTTTATATGTTTTTAGTAGTTCAAATGAGCCTCAGGAAGTAAATATGGAGATAAAAAATATAGTAGGGAACAGTGGTTGATATTATCTCACCATACATCGTATATACAGTAATACGGACAAAATGATAAAATATAAATTCTTTGATGGTATAAATAACCTCATGCCGGTTGGAGGGTATGAGTTTGAATGAGAAAAAGTTAGTGGTAACAACACCACTAGCAACGGAAGTTCTTCAGGAGTTGAAATACAGGACTGGCGAGACCACAACTAAAAGAGCGCTACTAAAAGCTGTTGACCATTATCTAGAGTGTCCTAAATCAAGTAGAGAGCTGGATCGTACCACTATCAAGCTAAGGAAGTAGCACATTTAGGGATATCACTCAAGGAGGGACTCGAGTCAGTGCCACCCAATTAAAATGCTAACATTCTATATAAGCAAACATAAATAAATCTTATTGTTATGAGCATTTTTTCATAGCAATAATTTTAATTAGTAATAAAGTAACCCCATTCATGGAGCATACAAAGTTAATTGTACAACCTTTTCACGCACAAATATTGGGCCCATATTCCAATTATTTAAAGTTGAAAGCTAAGACCGACTATCCTGTCGATATCTGGGTTGTCCCATCTAAAAAGGATGCCGACTTGATCATGGAGGGGGGTAACTTTAGGTACAGCTCCTATATGTCAAAACAAAGAACAACTGAACACTCCATTTCGGGAAATGTGTCTTCAGGAACTCAAATTGTGTTCACCAACAGGAGCAACAGCCCAGTAACTGTAGAAGTATGGATAGAATAGCTCCGACTTTTCTAGAATCGTTTCTAGAATCCTGAAAGATTGAAGGATCAAAACAAAAGTAGAAAATTGGTTAGGGGTTTCAGGCAACCTCTACTGATCCTTCGTCTATCTCTTTTTGGACCTGCTTGGGATCCTTTCCGTCTACGGTAACTCCTATGGTGACACAGGTGCCCAGGACTTCCTTAACCGCTGATCTTAAGTCGTAACTGAGTATCTCTTCTTGTTTTATCTCTGCAATCCTCTTTATCTGGTCAAGTGTCAGATTGCCTATGGGCTCTATACCCGGATTTTGTGATCCCTTCTCGACTCCGAGCTCTCTTTTTACCAGAGCGGTCACAGGTGGAATTCCTACTTCAACATCAAATGACCTGTCGTCCTGCACGATCAACTTTACCGGAACTTCCAGCCCGGCATAATCCTTTGTTGCCTTATTTATTTCGTCTACAACTTGTTTAACATTTAATCCTAAGGGCCCTATCGCTGGTCCCAATGGCGGTCCAGGTGAGGCTTTTCCTCCAGGGACTAGAACTTCTACCGTTTGCATCAATTATCCCTCCTCTTCTTTTTTATCTACGACTCTAACGTGGTCAGCTTTAACAGTAACAGGGATAGGAACTACCGCCTCAATAAGCTCGACCGTTATCTCGTTTTTGGTTTCATCCACTCTTTTGACCACAGCCAACTCTCCTTTAAATGGTCCTGAGCTTATTTCTATGGTAAATCCTTCTTTGATCTGTTCTGCAGCTTTCTTGGGAGCCAAAAAGTGTTCTACTTCACCAAAGCCTGTTTCGCCTCTGACTACTCCTTTAATGTGAGGTAAACCTTTAATCGCTTTCAGGGTATCCTCCATTGACTCGGTTTCAACGATAATATAACCTCTCAACTCTTTTGGAGCCAGTATGGAATGTATGTTCAGGTGATATTTTTTAACAGCCATCTCCATCAGATTGGCTACAACCCTTTCCTGGTTTGCTGTTGTCTTCAGGGCGAAATACTTGGTCATATTAATGCCTCAGGCAATACGGTCATAAAAAGAAGTACAATAAAACCGATTATTCCAATTACAGTCATTACACCCAGAGCTACCTTGGTTGTGGTAAAGAACTCCTCAACATCCGGTTTTCTGGTCATTCTAAGCAGCTTAGTGTATTCCCTGACCTTTGACTCTATGTTGTTCATATCTTTACTGGGTTTCTCTTAGGGTATTTAAATTTTAAAGTCAACTTTTGACTATCTATTGGTCTGCTTATCTCACAAAGTCAACACCGTGTCTCTTGGAAACCGACTTTCCAGATGTCTTGCCCAGGATCTGAGGTGATTTCACTCCCGTAACTATGAGCATGGTCCTCATAGTGTTCTCGATCTCTGGATCGACCATGGCACCCCATATGATCCTCGCATCTGGATCAACCTTTCCATAGATCTCCTCTACGATACTCTCTGATTCTTCAATGGTCATATCAGGACCACCGGTGACGTTGACCAGTGCGGCTTTGGCTCCAGATATATCAACTTCGAGCAGTGGGCTCTTAAGAGCTTTTCTTATGGATTCTCTTGCTTTATCTTCTCCATCTGCCTCTCCGAGACCGATCATGGCTACTCCACCTTTCTCCATGATAGTGCGGATGTCTGCAAAGTCCAGGTTTATCAAAGCCGGTTTGGTGATCAGCTCTGTTATCCCTTTGACCGCTCTCATCAGGATCTCGTCTGAAACCTTGAATGCCAGCTGCATGGGATAATTGGGAACGACTTCCAGAAGCCTGTCGTTGGGAATAACAATAACTGTATCTGAAACCTCTCTCAATCTCTCCAGCCCTGCCTCGGCGTTACCCATCCTGATCGAACCCTCGGCTGAAAATGGAACCGAAACTACTGAAATAGTAAGGCAGCCAGCTTCCTGTGCAGCCTCAGCTACGATAGGGGCGCCGCCAGTTCCAGTACCTCCTCCCAGGCCGCAGGTTACGAAAACAAGATCTGCACCCTCTACGAACTCCCTGATCTCATCATCATTCTCTTTGGCAGCCTCTTCTCCAACCTGGGGAAGACTACCAGCTCCAAGACCTTTGGTTCTTCTTTTTCCGCAAAGTAGCCTCTTGTGGGCTTTCGTATAATAAAGATGCTGAACATCGGTGTTTAAGGCTATAAGCTGTGCACCATCAATCCCTTCTTCGAACATTCTTGATATTGTATTACAACCGCCACCACCTATACCAACTGCTCTTATCTCGGTTTTAAGCTCGTGAAGTGTTTGAACGATCTCGTCTTCAACACTTTCCGGGGGCCGCTTATCAACACCCTCTTTTTTCTCGGTCTCCGCTCTATCAAGAGCCTCCTCTACAATTGATCTCATAATTAAAACCTCTGACCTCAATTCTTTAATTAAGTTAAGTATTCTCCCTACCAAAAATCACTTAACGAAATAGTATATAAACCTTTTTTTTAGACCATATTTTGATGAATATTAATGGTAAACTCTTCTACCGGGGTAGGATAGTAGAAGCGGGTCTGGAAATAGATAACGGCATCATAAAAAAAATTGGGAAAGAAATAAAAGGTAGAAAGGTAAGGGGCGTTATCTTACCGGCAGCAGTAGATGCCCACGTTCATTTCAGGAATTTTGAGGAGGAACATAAGGAGACCATTGAGAGCGGCTCATTATCTGCTTTGCACGGCGGTGTTTCACTTGTAGTGGATCAGCCCAACACATTGCCCAGGGTGGAAGACGAGGACATTTATTCACGGAGAATGGAAAAAGCCAAAAGAAGGTCATATGTGAATTACGCTCTCAACCTGGGGCTCACAAAAAATAATTTTTCCAGGGTAGAGGACATATTAAATAAGATCGAGACCGGGTACCATATTCCCGCTATAGGAGAAGTTTTCACCCAGAACTCGGATCCAAACCTTCAAATGGGTTATCAATCTCTCAAAGAGGCTAAAAGACATGACAAGCTTATTACAGTTCATGCGGAAGACCCCTCACTTATAGAAGAAGGCCAAGGCCCGAACTTCAATTTAAGACCTCCGGAAGCGGAAATAACTGCTGTGAAGGAGTGTATCAAGTCCGATAAGTTCCATTTTTGCCATATCTCTACCGTAGAATCAATGAACCTCATAAGGAACTCTTCTTCCACATTCGAAGTGACTCCCCACCACCTTTTGCTGTCAACCCATGAATGGGATAGACTAGGTGATCTCATCAATGTCAACCCTCCATTAAGAAGACCGTCTAACGCCAAAGCACTTCTGGATAACATAGAACTTGCCGACATTATAGCCTCTGACCATGCTCCTCACACCCTTGAGGAGAAAAGAGATGGAGCACCGGGATTTCCAGGAGTTGAAACCATGTATCCCCTTTTGATGTCGATGGTAGATAAGAACATCCTTGGCCTCAACACACTGGTAGACAGAATAGCCCGAAGACCCGCGGAACTGTTCGGACTCAGCGGTCACGGGGAAATAAAGGAGGGGAATTATGCTAACCTTGCAGTTTTCGACCTTTCTGAAAAGAAGGAGATAAGGGGAGAGGACCTGCATACCAATTCCACCTGGACCCCCTACGAAGGTAGGGAAGCAGTATTTCCTTTTAAGGTCTATCTCAGGGGAGAGGAAGCTTTAGACGGTGGAGAAACTATTGTCGAGCCCGGTTTTGGTATGAAGGATGCTAATTGAAAGCTGTCATAAAATCTGACCTATCTTCATTCTTTTATTCCGACATAAGAAAATATAATTTAATGTTATCTGTTGTTAATAAAGTAACTATATTTAATAACAAAATTTATATATCTTCTAGAAAACTAATCGACGGTGATTGGCATGAAGATCAGTAAAGTTAGAAAGGTAGTAAAGGGAACCTGCAAGTGCAAGAGTTCCTGTTAAAGTTCTGTTAATTTTTTATTTTTTCTTTGGTGGTATTTATGGATGGTGGAAGTAGAGATAGTGTAGATTTCGTCAAATTGATTTGCAGTTGTTGTGATTTTTATAAGGAAAGTGATGAAGGTTTAGAATGTGGAGCATTTAAGATCTTAAGATATTTTATCCAGAACGGTAAGATCTCTTTAGAAGAAGTATATACCGCAAAGAATGAAGTATGTGAATCTCAAGAGTAGAGTGTTCCTCCGCGACTACGAACAAAAGATGGCGTATAATGCTCCTCAAGATGAGCTCTACGAAGTTGATGAGGAGGCATTCAATCTTTTCCTGGAGTGCAATGGCACCAGAACGCTGAAAGAATTAAAGGAAAGGTATGGAGAATCGGTGGACTACCTTCTATCCGAGGGACTGATCGAAGAAAGCCGGGAGAGAGTTAATATTGAAGTCCCGCACTCGCCCTACCCTTCGCTTCGCTACATTTTGGTTCACATCACCAGTAAATGCAATCTGAAATGTGAACACTGTTATGTGGACAAAATGGGGACCCACATGGACTTGGAGACTTTCGAGGAGATTATGGACCAATTCTACCGCATCGGCGGTCTTAAAGTGATGTTGTCCGGCGGCGAACCCCTCGTACACCCCAGAATTGAACATATTTTGAAGACAGCGGAAAGTTATGGTCTGAGAGTTGAGCTTTTGACCAACGGAGCCATGATCAACCAGAAATATGCAGATCTTATCAAGAGATACGTGGATGATGTCCAGATCAGTATCGACGGCATCAAAGGACATGACCTCCTTAGAGGAGAAGGGAGCCTTGAAAAGACACTGAGAGGTATAGAATATCTGGATGGAGTGGATATTACCGTGGCTACCATGATAACCAGGTACAACATCGGTGAGTTCGAAGAGCTGGAGCCCTTGGTCTCTAAAATAGCTCAGCGGTGGCTTCTGGATTTCCCCTGCACCGACCAGGACATCTTACCTCCCTTCGGAGAAGCGGCCCGAGTAATGGCCAATTACGGTTTCGGTAAAGAAAGCTATGAGGGCCTGCCCCACAAAACCTGTGGAGCGCACCTGTGTGCAGTGACCCCGGAAGGAAACATTTCCAGGTGCGGATTCTACGAGGACAAAACTGTGGGCTCCATAGAGGACGGTTTGAGTAAATGTTGGGACCGAATTTGCCGCGAGCACCTGTGGGACTTAGAAGAGCTGGAATGCGAATGTGATAAAATTGTTGAGTGTAAAGGCGGCTGCAGATACAGGGCAGAGTTCTTTGGAAACGGTAGATTGGGTAAAGATCCATTGATGTGCCATCTGTTTGGGTTAGAGGAATAAAGGATTGAACAATGCCCTTAAAATCTAAGTCAACTTAATAGAACTGCACTCAGGAGCAGGTGGGAAGGATTTGAAGACGGAATAAACTCCAGTTTGCCGGAAATCGAACTATGAACTCGATATGAAAGCTGAAAGCAGCACGGAACTCTTCAAACACGGGAAAAATAGGGTCAAAATAAAGAACAAACTAAAGAGAATAAGAAAGAAAAAAACACCTCAGTTCTTTTGACTAGCTACTATCTGTCGGTGATTATTTGTTTGCCCACAACATCGTAGTAGTTCTCTCTGTCCCTTATAATGTACCACTTATCGCCATCGACCAGGACTTCGGGACAGCGCATTCTCCCGTTGTATTGACTGCTCATGGCGAATCCGTAAGCCCCTGAGTCATATACGGCTATGAGGTCGCCCTTCTCCAGTCTGGGCAGCCTTCTATCCTCTGCGATCATGTCTCCGCTCTCACATATGGGTCCTACAATGGTGTAAGTATCCTCATCCGGTATGTCCATTTTGTTGGCCACTGAAACCCGGTGGTGGGAGTCGTACAACACGGGCCTTATGAGGAGGTTGAATCCTGCATCTACGGATGCAAAGTTCTTGTAGGCTCTCTTTACCGAATTAACTCCGGTCAGCAGTATGGTGGTATCGCCTATGATGCTCCTCCCAGGCTCAAGCCATAATTGGGGGTTTGACTTCAATTCAGTGACCCTCTGGTTGAATACCGGCATCAACTTCTCGGCAAGGTCCGATGGAGAGGGCACTCCCTTTGCCTCGTAATCTATGCCCAGTCCACCGCCCATATCCAGGAACTCCACATTAACTCCCAGTTCCTCTACTCGGGCGGCAATATCGAACAACCTGTTCAAAGCCTCCACGAAGGGCTCTACTTCGGTGATCTGACTACCTATATGGCAGTGAATACCTACAGGTATCACATTAGGCAGCTCCACGGCCTCTTTGTAAGCGTCTATCACCTGCTCCCAGGGAATGCCGAACTTCGACTTCTTCAAACCGGTGGCTATCTTGGGGTGTGTATCAGGGGATATATCAGGGTTGATGCGGAAAGCTATCTTTACTTCCCTGTTATGCTGTTGAGCTATCTGCGAAATGGTGTGGAGCTCGTCAAGGCTGTCCACGCTGAATTTGACTCCAGCCTTAACCCCGTAATGGATATCCTGATCCGTTTTGGAGTTCCCGTTAAACAAGATGTTATCGGGCTTGAAACCCGCCAGTAACGCCACGTAAAGCTCTCCATCACTGAAGACATCTGCACCGCATCTCCTGGAGATAACCTTCATAATGGAGATATTGTTGTTCGCTTTGACCGCGTATAGCAATTTAGCCTGAGGAAATGCCTCCCGATAGCTGTGAATATTCTTTTCCAGCTTTTCTTTCGAGGTAATGTAGACCGGCGTGCCCATATTTGCGATTTCTTCAACACTTACCCCTTCTACGTGAAGCTTACCGTCAATGTGAGTGAACATTTTGACACCAATTTCAGAAAATTGAATGTTTATTTAAGTCTAGCGTTAATAAAAAACGCTCCAGCAATAACCATTTATTTTTTTAAATCAAGGAAAACCGGAAAAACTCACCCTATCATCACCCTAAAAACTCACTTCAGGCTAATAGGGAGGCATGAGGGAGATTTCATAGATAGGGAAACATAAAAAGATTATCTTTGCCCGATTTTTTCTCTTATCTCTGAGATGAAGCTTTTGGATTCCTCAATCCTTTCCTCGAGCTCTTCTACATTTATATCCACGTCAGTCCTGTAGTCTGCTGCTTCCCTCGCCGAGAAGGACCTGGACAGGAGTTTGGAGTACCGCTCATCAACAACACCTTCACTTATGATTTTCTCTCCGAAAAGGGAGATTGTCCCCTTGTGTGTTTTCGCTTTCATCCCCATTTCAAACAGCAGGGCGCGAGCTGCATGAAAAATCGAGTAGTAGAGTCTCGACTCCGCAGATCTCAGGGACCCTATCCTGTAAAGGGTCTCTGCATCCTCGAGAAACTCATCTGCCAGGCTGAGATCTTTCTCTGACCTTTTTGACGCTTCCATAAAGAACCTTTCCTTCTTTGGTGACTTCATCAAGGAACCCGTCTTCGCCGATTTTGTCCGGGGTGCTCACAATGAGGCTGAAAAGCACACCCTTTTTCAGGAATTCGGCAGCTATATCGAAGAGCTCCTCTTTCGCCCCCTCGTCCCTCACTACAGCCAGCAGATCTACGTCACTCTCCTCATGAGCCTCCCCCCGGGAGACCGATCCGTAGAGAACCAGATATATAAGCCTGTTTCCTAGCTTCTCCTCGATCTTCTTGGCAAACTCCTCAACCGCACGGTCGAAATCCATATTTCATTTTTCGGTCTCAATCCTAAAATAGTTATTGTTATTCCCACCTCTAACCATAAAGATGACATTTCTCCAACCCATGTCCCGTGCTGTTTATTCCGTTCTAACAATAATCGCCTTAGCTAAAAAATCGAAAGTTTTAAGCCAGTTCTCAGGTTTATTTTCAAGTTACAAAAAAAGGAGAAAGGTCCCACAACTCGAATCGGTTGTAGTCAAAACCATTCAGAAAATATAATATACGAACCACCAAACCCCCTAAATTATGGAGCAGGAATACCTGGATATCACCTATCTTCCTCAGAACGGCTTTGAGAGAAAGAGATGTCCTGAGTGTGGAAAATATTACTGGACTGCCGGAGGGCACGAGATATGCACCGATCCTCCATGCGGAAGTTATACCTTCATTGGCAACCCCCTCTTCAACCAGAAGTTCGATCTAACTGAAATGAGAGAAAAATTCCTTTCATTCTTTGAAAAGAGAGACCATCCCCGGATCGAGCGCTACCCTGTGGTGGCGAGATGGAGGGATGACATATACCTTACCATCGCCTCTATCGCTGACTTTCAGCCTTTTGTCACTTCTGGAGTAGTTCCCCCACCTGCAAACCCCCTTACCATCTCCCAGCCATGCATCAGGATGGACGACCTCGATTCTGTGGGCAGGACCGGTAGACATCTTACCATTTTTGAAATGATGGCTCATCACGCTTTTAATTCATCTCAGAGAGAAATTTACTGGAAGAACAAGACGGTCGCCCTGTGCACCGAACTGTTGAATGAGCTGGGAGTCCCCACTAAAGACATCATCTATAAGGAAGAGCCCTGGGCAGGGGGAGGTAACGCTGGACCCTGTCTGGAGGCCATTGTGGGTGGACTGGAGCTGTCCACTCTGGTCTTCATGAACATGATAAAGGACCCTCAGGGAGACATAGAGATCAAGGGCGAGAGATACAGGAAGATGGACAACTACATTGTGGATACCGGTTATGGGCTGGAGAGATTCGTGTGGGCCAGCCAGGGAACACCTACAGTTTACGACGCCATATTCCCTCAGGTTCTGGAGCAAATTCTGGCCAACAGCAATATAGAGTTCGATGTCAACGATGAGAAGGTAAAGCAGATAATCGGCGAAAGCTCCAAAATTGCGGGCGTTATGGGAGAGTTGAGAGGCAAAGCACTCCAGGACCTGAGGCACAATGTTGCCCATAAGCTGGGGCTTGACCTCAAGGAGATCGAAGGAGTTGTACTCCCTCTGGAGAAGGTTTATGCTCTTGCAGACCACACCAGAACGATACTCTTCATGCTGGGCGATGGCCTGATACCTTCCAACGCCGGTGGTGGCTACCTGGCAAGATTGATGATAAGAAGGGCACTCAGGCTGGCTGAAGAGCTGGAATTCAACCGCAAACTCTACGAGCTGGTCGACATCCACCGAAGAATATGTGGGATGGATTTTGAGACCCCCAAGACCACGATTGAGGAGATCCTGGATCTGGAGCAGGACAGGTACAGGTCAACCGTCATCAAGGGAACCTCCATGATCAAAAGAACCCTTTCCAAGAAGAAAAAGATAGAGAAAGAAGATTTCATCGAGTTCTACGACTCACACGGAATCCCAGCTGAAGTGGCCATGAAGATAGCTGAAGAGAAAGGAGTTGAAGTAGAATACCCAGAGGACTTTTACTCCCAGCTGGCATCGAAACATGTCCAAGCCGATGAAAAGACTGAGGAGAAAGAAGTCCATGTTGAGGGAACTTATCCTCAAACTGAGAAACTGTATTACGATTCCAGTGTGCTGGAATTCCAGGCAAATGTAGTGGGAAGAGAGGACGGCAAAGTATTCCTGGATAAGACGGCCTTTTACCCTGAAAGTGGTGGACAGGATAACGACACCGGTTATCTGGTACTCGATGGAAAAGAAGTTCCTGTAGTGGACGTCCTGGAAGAAAATGGAGTAGTTGTTCACCGCATAAAGGACAAGGGAGAAGAAGTAAAAGAAGGGGCGCAGGTCAATGGTGTGGTGGACAAAAGAAGGAGATTAAGGCACATGCGCCACCACTCAGCAACTCATGTCTTGCTTTACGCTCTTCAAAAGGTTTTGGGTAAGCATATATGGCAGAGTGGAGCCCGCAAGGAGTGGGATAGAGCCAGACTGGACGTAACTCACTATCAACGGCCTGATGAGGAACAGATAAGGAAGATAGAACTTCTGGCCAACAGGGAGGTCATGGCTAACAAACCCGTGAGCTGGGATTGGATGGACAGGCTGAAAGCTGAAGAGAAATACGGTTTCAGGCTTTATCAGGGTGGTGTTCCTGCGGGGGAGAAGATCAGGGTCATGAGAGTAGGTGATGACGTGCAGGCCTGCGGAGGGACCCACGTTCACTATACAGGAGATATTGGAGTGATAAAGATCCTCAGGGTGGACTCCATACAGGATGGAGTGATCAGGTTCGAGTATGCGGCAGGAGAAGCAGCTCTTGAACATATTGCTTATGAAGAAGATCTGTTGAAAGAAGCGAGCGGTATGTTGAGAGTAGAGCCGTCACAATTGCCCAAGACAGCATACAGATTCTTCGAAGAGTGGAAGGAACAGAAAAAGGAGATAGATAGGCTGACGGAGGAGATGGCGAACTCCAAAGCCCGATTGCTGGCAGAAGAAGCGGAAACCCACAACTCTGTCAAAGTAGTGGCTCATGTATTCGAGGATGCAGAAATGCAGGAGCTGGTGAAAGTGGGTAGAAAGCTGGCAGAGCAAAATTTTGTGGGAGTTCTGGCCACCACCAGGAACGGGGTTAAGGTGGTCACCTTCAGCGGGTTGAATGAAGTGGACTCCCGGGACATGATA
>JAWODI010000027.1:0-17062 GCA_046483365.1 Archaeoglobaceae archaeon
CAGCTTGACCGAGTAATTGTTCAAAAAGATCATCATTAAGACCGTAAAACCCCTTTAATTCATGAAAACGATTCGAATTTATCCTTAATCCTTACAGTAGTTCTTGAATTGGTCTAATTTTCTTTATTATTTAGCTTGATTCTCTATTTTTTTATCCTGTATGACTTGATTCAGCTCTCCATAACTTCAGAATGTTGTGAGAAGTGGCGATTAAGTTCCATTCTCCTTTGGCCTTCTTCAATCCCCTCAGGAGTAGTTTAACTATCCTGTTCTTGATCTGTCCAATTACTGGTTCCACTGAACTCCTCCTTTTCTCATAGATTTTTTTCCCTTTCTTGGTGAGTAATTTTCTTTCCATCCTCTCTTTGTAGGTAGCGTTCTTGGGAATCCTTCCTCGAGGAGCTTTACCTTCCTTCAGCTTCTTCCAGCCTTCCTTACCACCCTCTGTGGCTACATAAAGCTCTATCCCTGATTCTTCAAGTTTCTTCAACCTCTCTTCATCCCAGTAACCGTTATCCATCAACCCCTTATCAGGTCTCCTACCCAGGTTCTGTTCCACCCTGTAAAGCATGCACTGCTGATGCTTATCATTCTCATCCTGAACCAAGTCAGTAGCCACTATCACTTGGGTGTCAGCATCCACCACTACCTGAGCGTTATAGCCCTGCAAGAACCCGTTCCGAGTCTTCATGACCCTACTATCAGGGTCTGTAGTGTTCCTCTTCTTATCCTTCTTGTTTTTGTTCTTCTTTTTATCCGGTTCCTTCGGCTTCCTACCCCTTAACTTCTTACCCTCATTCTCTTTCTCTTCCCTCTCCTTCAGTTTCTTTTGGTATTCTTCCTGTTCCTTTCTCTGTTCCTCTTCCAGCTGGCGTTTAGCTTCCTTAATCCTCTCTAACTGCTCCTTCTTACTGCGAAATCCTTCCGGTAACTCATCACCCCTCCTATCACCATATAACTCATCTTCCTCCTCATCAGTTCTCTCCGCCTGCTCCAACAACTCCTTCACTTTCTTCTCCAGTTCTTCCTCTTTCTTGCATAACGTACCATACTTTTTTGATTTGCTCAAGCTAGCATTACCCTTGACCTTGCTACCATCCAGGGAGACTGCTCCCAGCTTAACCAATCCAGCTTCCTCGCACAACTTCAACACCTGAAGAAACAAGTCCTCAAGAACATCCAGATGCCTTTTTCTGAAAGCGCAGATGGTCCTGAAATCAGGAAAATTGTTCGCAGATAGATACCTGAAGGCAACATCATCATAAAGACTCTTATTTATCTTCCTGGAGGAAATAGTGCCTATGCAGTAGGCATAGAGCAGGACTTTAACCATCATCGCTGGATGATAAGGCGGATAACCCCTCCCCTCACTCTCATAAAATCCATATATTTTCGAAAGGTCAAGCTCCTCAACCAAATTATTTATGTAAACCGCCAAATGATCATCAGGTAACCAATCCCTAATATCCGGAGGCAACAAATAATTCTGGCTCTGTTCATACGACCGATAAGTTTTAGACATCCTAATCACTTATATCAACAGATATTATAAAGTATATAAAATTTACTGTTTAGTGTTTTACTCAGACAGGCTGTTACGATTTAAAAAAAATAAGAAGGATAAATTAGTTATACGTGTGTACAACCAAGTTTCCTTCGATTGGGATACTACGGTTAATAGATTCTCCGTCCTCTACCCAGCCGGCTACTTGTGTTTCATTTCCTAATTCGTATCCTATTTCGTCTCCGTCAGCGGCTGGGGTTGCGTTATCAAATACTTCAACGTAAAGCCAGTCACCTTCTGTGCAATTAGCTCCAAAGTAGGCATAATCTCCACTTACGTTGACGTATTCCACATCGCACTCTAAGGTAATTGTCAGATTCCCGTTTTCGTCATACATTTTTTCAACTATCATTCCTTTTGCTTCTCTGTCATCTTCTGCCTCGTGAGCATTAAAATCTAATATGCTTGTTTCGTTATCACTTTCGAGTGTTACGTTCCCTGTTGCCTTTTCAGCTGCTCCTGCATTTCCAATTCCTTTTGCCATCACTCCAGCTGCTAGAACTAAAGTGAAGACTAGAGCCGTGGCTAGGATTGTCGACTTTTTCATCTTGCTTCCACCTCCTATTCAATTGGTACTTCAAAAATTGATTGCATCTACTTGTAGATTTGGAAAAATTCACAATTACAATTATTATGAAACTAATAGCCTATTATGAGGAGAATGCAGACATAATCATAAGAAAAGCATAGTCTATTCCTACTTTCATCCTGGGAGTAACGTGCAAAATATAAGGGTACTGTAGAGTCCCATAACATTGTAGATGTCTTGGGGAAGAACGCATCTGAAGACTTAATCAAGAAGAGAACCGGTTTCAACGCTTATTGTATTTGCCTGGATTGTTTACACGAATCCGTGGCTGATCTGGGTGACGAGAGATTCGTGTGGAGACATTACTACGGGGCTGAAAGAGAAGAAGATGAGCGGGAATACCCTCAATGCTCCTTATCAAGAGTTAGAACGGTTTTCGAGCTCACAGGTGAGAAATGCCCCAAATACAGGAACGATTGAAGAGATCGATACGGGGATAATCAGTTAACGATTTTTTGGTGATGGGTGCAATTCAATCCTGTGGAACATCGAGTTCGAACATGTCATCACTCAACCCCGCGTTGAACTCTAAGTCCTCGTAATACAGGGCCATGTAGGACATCTCTTCTATCATCTCGATCCTCAAAGGATACCAGAACTCTCTATCCACCCATATCTTCTGTTCTGATTTTACGTCTTCGGTGGTGTCTAAGGGGGTTAGTCTGGCAATAAAACAGTCTCTGCCCTCTATCTGATCTTCTCCTAAATACTCTTTATTGCTTTTCTCCATTTTACTTTGCACCATGCTCGCAAAATCGAAAACCGGCTGAGTAACTTCCGAAAGGTCTCCAGCCCTCACTTCGCCACTACTCTTATCGCAAACCCATACAGTCTCTCCATTACTGACCTTTATTATGTCCTCATCTTCACTCCTGTACTTAGAGGGTTTCTTGAAGGCAAATTTGGTCTTCGTAACCTCTACTTCCCCCTGAACCTCCGTCCGTACTATTATCTTACATTTCATGTCTTCAACTAATTCAAATCTTTCAAGCAAGTCCATGAAACTCTGTTGACAAAAACAAATTTTAACTTTTCTTTACTTTAAGGGATTAGACATAAGATGGATTACTGGATTTGACTTTTAAAACAGTTCATAGGACCTTGAAGATCTTATTGGGTGGTCTATGAAGGCAGTAGTCTAAGATAAAGATTTAAGTTCGTCTTGAGCAGTAGTTAACTCCCTTCTCGCATTCCCCATGGTATCCAGGTGACAGCGTTTATCCCTCCCAGGACCAGCACAGATATGAGGAAAATGGCGGTATTCTGATAGATATTATAGTCTGATGCGTAAGTGAACGCCCATATAATTAGGAATATCAGCCATCCTATCCCCGTGATCACTGATATAGCTACTCTCCACCTTAAATTGAATTCGGACCCCAACCCCAGGCTTACCCACATGACGGAAATTATACCTCCTGCAAGCAGAAGAGATACGAATAGAATACCGATGTTCTGGTATACACTATAGCCCCCAGCATAGAAGAACAGCCATGCGATGAGGAACATTAGCCACGCCACTCCTATGATCACTGATAGGGATATTCTTAACCCCAATCTGTTTTTTCCTTCCTCCTCTCTCATACCATTGATCATTATATCTTGTATAAAAAAAGATCTATACTTGGAATCTGCTTAAATTAAATAAAAAAAAGGTGTATAAACCTCTGTTTACCATCTGTATCTTTCTTTGATCCTCTCTTCCCTTGGTAGGGTGAACTTGCTCATGTCATCGAACTCTTCAATCACCTTTGGAGGATGTAAGGCTCCCATTTTCACGTATTTGGTAAAGACTGCCACATCGTGGTATTCGTCCCCTACCTTGAACTCATTAATTAGTGTTGCTTCCCGGGAGTATCCCCAGAGAGAAGCTCTTTCCAGTGCGTAGACGTCTATGGTGGGGGTCTCTATCTTTAACTTTTCTACCCCTACGGATGTAGCGATCTTGTCACAGGCTGAAGTCATTCCAACGATTATTCCTTTTTCTTTGTAGTTCCTGTCCAGCAGGATGGATAGTACTGCCACGTGACTTCTTCTTTCCCTGGGATCGAACCTCATGGCTACACTGGCTACAACTTTGTCGTTGTGTAGGGCTATCAGTGGTAATACTCTAGTGTAATCTAGCTCTTCTATCCATTTTTTGACCATTTCGGTATCTTTGATGTTGTCGGCAAGGTATCTGACCTCTCTATCGTCAAATCTATCGAAAAATTCGATGAATTTCTCTTTATCCTCCTCTACAAGCGGTCTTATGACTATTTCGGCCCCCTCTTCTAGCCTAACAACCCTCTTTAATTTCTCAATTTCCATATTTAACACCCCCATACTGAGATTAACTCTATCTTATTTAATACTATTTTACAATATTTGTCATGGAATATACTTTGTCCCAAAAATACTTGTATATACAATCTAAACTGTTGCAATTACTCATTCTGAGCAGGCAGGGTAATTTTCGAACCACTGAAAATTTTATTAAGTCTCAGCTAAACAACACCAATGAGTGTCATGTTCCAACCGAACTTTACCTACACAGACAAGATAGTCAACAACCTCATCGAAATAACCTCGGCCAGGGATACTGTTCTCAACGCCTACATAATCCCCAAATGGGAAGTAGCTTTGAGGAGAGAAGCCTTGATCAAGGCAACCCACGCATCCACGGCCATAGAGGGTAATCCCTTAACGTTAGAAGAGGTCAGCATGCTCGCCATTGGAAGGGAGATAACCGCTACCCAGAAGGCCAAGCAGGAGGTCCTCAATTACCTCAAAGTTCTGGAGAACATCGACAGGTATCAGGAAGACGGGTGGATTACAGAAGAAGCCGTACTCAAGCTCCATAGAAACCTCACAAAGGATGCTCTGGAGCACCCCGGTTATGAAGGGAGATATCGGGACATGCAGGTCTATGTGGGGAACAGGATGACCGGAGAAGTATCCTTCAGACCGCCACCACCCGAAGAGATCCCTTCTCAAATGAGGGACCTCATCGAATGGCTCAATAACCAGTCAAGCGAGCTTCACCCTGTTATGGTGGCAGGCATAACTCACTACGAGCTGGTCCGCATACACCCCTTCGTTGACGGGAACGGGAGGGCTGCAAGGGCTCTGGCTACCCTGGTCCTCTACCTCAGGAAATTCGATATCAAGCAGTTCTTCGCTCTGGACGACTACTACGACTCCGACCGCCGCTCCTACTACCGTGCCTTAAAGTCCGTTGATGAGGAAGGAGACCTCACAGGCTGGCTGGAATATTTCACCAGCGGCATTCTAATCTCTATAACTAGAGTGAGGGAAAGAGTTCTTCAGCTCTCCATGGAAAGACGCAAAAAAGAATCAAAGGGTCAAATAGCTCTCACCGAGAGACAGATGCAGATACTGGAGCGTATACAACAACAGGGCAGGATAACGGCGGGGGAAGTTGCAGAGATGTTCGATATCAGCAGGCAGGCGGCACTCAAGGAGCTCAATAAGCTGGTAAACCTGGAAGTGATCGAATTGAAGGGCTCGGGAAGAGGAGCTCACTATATCATAGTATAAAACTGTTGAACCCCTTGTCATTCTGGTTGTCGTTTAAGTAGTCATTCTTTATTGTTTCTTATTCGTATCCAGTCAATAGTTTTATATCTATCTCATCTAATGTTATATCATGGACACTATGGTAATAGTTGGCCTGGTTATAGGGTTTTTGCTGGGGATAAGTGGGATAGCCTTTGTATTCGATGTAGCCAGTGAGGCGATCACTTCTGCACAGGATCTGCTCACTCAGTTCAGCACTTTATCTACTATCGCCTTGGTAATAGTCGCACTAATATTGATCGTTGCCGTCAAACTGGTTTCATCCTTGCTGGTGGGCATAATCGTTGGGGCAGTGTTAAATATCATCCTGGAGGTCAACGGTTTCAGCATCATGGACGAGGTAGGCTCTGCTGTTATGAGCATGTTCACCATGCCCCTGCGAATACTGATCCTTTGAAACCCTCAAAAATATTATTTACTTTATTTTATTTTTTCCTCAAAACCACAAGAGCCAGGGCAAGCCCTATAGTCCCTATAATGAATTGGAAACGGAGTATAAGATAAATTCCTGAAAGCATGAGTAACGGGCAATGGAACACCTTTATTAATTGGCAAAATACAATATATTTGAATGCCCCAAAAAGAGGAAGAAAAATATGTGAAGTTATGCCCTGCCTGCAACAGTATTGATATATCTCCCGACTTCACCGTCCCCGCTGCAGTCGCTGCTGGCGGTCTCTACATGTACCGTTGCAACCGATGTAACTACGTTAGCACCCTTTTTCCTGAGTTTCCCATTGACGAGCTCCCGGAGCCAATAGAGCTGGAAGATATTGAAAAAAATTACCAGACGGTAGATATTTCATTCGGCAGAGGCTCTTTTGCCCTTCTCAAACTGCTTGCTCCTTTAGGACTTATCTTGAGCATGGTACTGTACTTTCTTCAGCGGAACCCCCTGTTCATACTGGGTATGCTAGTTCATGCATACTTGACCCTTTATGTTTACGGCAGGACCTACTTCAACCGTTATCGACCCCTTAAGGTAGCAGGAATTGTAGCAATAGTCCTCTACGTGATCTTCTACTTTCCCCTGTAAAAACGGTCTGGAAGCAGTGCAAACACTCTGAGAGGACGAGATTAAGGTAAGTGAACAGTAAGTAGCTAAACCAGCATTTTGAGGACTGTTGAGCTCACTTCACCTACAATGTCAATATTAACCTGATCTAAAACGTCAACATTGTTCACTTCAAGAATAATGTTTACTACAGCGCCCATAATTATACCTACCGCCAGAGAGGATACCAGCCTCACTACCACGATAAATATTAGAGCCATAACTATCAGAGCCACGGTGGACAGGCTGGTGAGCTGGGAAAACTGCTCTTCGGCCTGGGAGAGAGTCTCGGTCATCACATCAAAAATGGATGCAATACCGCTTATTCCCAGCAGAAGTCCTATCAGCACCCCTATAATGACGATAGCTGTATCTCCCATACCAAGTATAATCAAATTTCAGGATTAAAAATATTTTGGCTAAAATAATAAGTGCGAAACCTGTTCAAAAGATCGTCACTCATTTAATAATCGAATAAAATCGGAATCTCTGCACTATCCAGGAGATCAAAATGGTCTATAATTGATCTTACGTATCTTAGCGTCTTATATCAACTGGAATCATTCACTGTAGTTGAATACTTGGTCAACTAGCTGTAAAATCCACCGTTTTCCGTGTCCGAGCTATTAGAAGGCGCTGAATTAGGGGACCAAAACTTATAAAAATATATCTCAGGAAGCGAATATATGGTACAGTCATCAGATAATCAACATCAGGGAGTTGAAGAAGGTAAAGAGCAACAGGTAGAGAATGAGCAGGAAGGTCATCAGCAAGAATCCACTTCAGAGGATATAGACACCTTAAAACAGCAACTGATAGAAGAGCAAAAGAAGGCTGAGGAATATTTCAACAAGCTCCAGTATCTCAGGGCCGATTTCGAGAATTACAAGAAAAGGGCTTCCAGAGACGTGAAGGAGCAGGTAAAGCACACCAAAATAGACCTCTTCAGCAAGCTGCTGGGAGTCATCGACAACCTTGAGAGAGCTGTAGAGGCATCCAAGAACAGGGAAGAAGACGACCCCCTGGTGGAAGGCGTAGAAATGGTTCTGGACCAATTCAAATCCATCCTGAAAGAAGAAGGTGTAAGTGAGTTGGAAGCTGTGGGTCAGAAATTCGACCCCAAATATCATGAAGCCGTTGCATTTAAGGAATCGGACGAAAATAATATAATCTTGGAGGAGAATCAGAAGGGTTACTGTATGGGCGATACCATAATAAGACCTTCCATAGTAATAGTAGGAAGGAGGTGCGACAATGAGTAAATTAATAGGAATCGATTTAGGTACAACTAATTCAGAAGCATGTGTGTTAGAGGGTGGAGAGCCCAAAATGATATCCAGTGCTGAGGGGAGCAAATACTTCCCGTCGGTGGTGGCTTTCACTGAAGACGGAATGGTAGTTGGTGAACACGCCAAGAGACAGGCAGTGCTCAACCCTGAAAAGACCATATTCGAGATAAAGAGGAAGATGGGAACAGATTATACGGTAAAAATAGATGACAAGGAATACACTCCGGAGCAGATCTCGGCGTTCATTCTGCAGAAGATAAAGAGGGATGCTGAGGACTACCTCAATGATACGGTGGATAAGGCGGTCATTACGGTACCGGCCTACTTTGATGACAACCAGAGGAGAGCTACCAGAGACGCAGGACAAATCGCCGGACTGGAAGTGCTAAGGATCATAAACGAGCCTACCGCCGCCTCCCTGGCTTATCAGATGGATAAAGAGGAAGAAGCAACCATCGCCGTTTTCGATTTTGGTGGTGGAACCTTCGATATAACTATTCTGGAAGTGGGGGACGGTGTGTTCGAAGTTAAGGCTACTAACGGTGACACCCAGCTGGGAGGCGGTGATATCGATCGGACACTGGTGAACCACTTCCTCGACAGGTTCAAGGAAGATACAGGCATAGACCTCAGCCAGAACAGAGAAGCCCTACAAAGATTAACCGAAGCTGCAGAAAATGCTAAGGTCGAGTTATCCAGCATGAAGAAGACCAACATAAACCTGCCCTTCATCTACGCAGATGATAGCGGACCCAAACACATGAACTACGACCTCACCAGAGCAAAGATGGAAGAGCTGGTGAGACCTGTGTTGGAGAAGGTCAGAGATCCATGTGAGAGCTGTGTTAAGGATGCGGGAGTATCCAAACAGGACATAGACCACGTAATACTGGTAGGGGGCTCCACCAGAATACCTCTGATGAGAGAGATAGTGAAGGACATATTCGGCAAGGATTCAGAGAGAGGAGTTGACCCCATGGAATGCGTAGCTGCGGGAGCAGCCATTCAGGCAGGAGTTATTTCGGGTGAAGTTACCGACATTCTGCTGCTCGATGTGACACCTTTGACCCTGAGTGTGGAGACGGCAGGCGGAGTTTCCACCCCGCTCATAGAGAGGAACACTACTATACCCACCAAGATAACCAAGACATTCACCACCGCCGCAGACAATCAGACCGCCGTCACTATCAACGTCCTGCAGGGTGAGAGGCCTATGGCAAAGGACAACGTATCACTGGGCCAGTTCAACCTGGAAGGCATTCCACCCGCACCCCGGGGTGTGCCGCAGATAGATGTTACATTCGATATAGATGCCAATGGTATCCTCAACGTGAATGCCAAGGATAAGGGCACAGGAAAGGAGAACCACATAACCATCTCTGGCTCTACCAGATTGTCCCAGGATGATATCGACAAGATGGTCAAAGAGGCACAGGAGCACGAAGAAGAGGACAAGAGGAAGAAGGAAGAGATAGAGACCAGGAACGAAGCAGACTCACTGGTGTATACCACGGAGAAGATGCTGGAAGACTACAAGGACCAGATATCCCAGGATGTACATGACAGGATCAAGGAGAAAGTCGATGCACTCAAGAAAGCCCTCGAAGGTGAGGACATAGAAGAGATCAAGAATAAGAAAGAAGAGCTCTCCAACGAAGTACAGGAGATCGGAAAACAGATGTACGAACAAGCCGCTCAGGCCCAGGCCCAGTCAGGACAAGCAGGTCAGGCAGGACCACAGCAGGGAGGCACCGGCTCTGGCTCTGGCTCTGGCTCTGGCGAAACTGTTGATGCTGATTACGAGGTTAAGAAAGAGTAATTAGTGAATAGGAGTAATATGGCCGAGCAGGATTACTACGAGATACTGGGCGTTGACAAGAGCGCTTCCAAAGACGAGATCAAGAAGGCGTACCGCAAACTCGCCATGCAGTACCATCCGGACAGGAATAAGGATTCGGAAGCTGAAGAGAAGTTCAAGAAGATCTCCGAAGCGTATGCAGTGCTTTCCGATGACGAGAAGAGAGCACAGTATGACAGATTCGGGCATGCAGGTATAAGTGGCCAGTACTCCTACGAGGATATCTTCAGGAACGCTAACTTCGAGGACATCTTCAAAGAAGCCGGATTCGGTTTCGGCGGATTTGAAGATATTTTCAATCATTTTTTTGGTGGAGGATTCGGGAGTGGATTTGGCAGAGGCAGAAGAGCTGAAAGAGGTTCTGACCTGGAATACAGGCTGAATATAACTCTGGAAGAAGTCGCCGCCGGCGCCAATAAGGATATCAGGATAAAGAAGAAAGTTAAATGTGAGGAGTGCGACGGCACGGGAGCAGAAGACAATAGCTCCCGAAAGACCTGCCCCGATTGCGGTGGCGTAGGCCAGATAAGGAAAGAGAGCGGCAACATGTTCACCCGCTTCGTGCAGGTAGTCCCCTGCAGTAAGTGCAGAGGCTCTGGAACAATAATAGAGAATCCATGTGATGAATGCAAGGGAACGGGGACTGTCGTGGGTGAAAGAACGATCTCTGTTAACATACCTGCTGGCGTGAGGTCAGGAACAGTACTCCGGGTTGCTGGAGAAGGCGAATACGGGAGAGATGGTTCTGGAGACCTATACGTAGTCATAAACGTCAAACCTCACAACACATTCCACAGAGAGGGAGACGATATAATCGTAGATATGCCCGTGAATATAGTGCAGGCTTCACTGGGAACCAAAATTGAGGTCCCGACGCTCAACGGCAACAAGAAGGTCAAGATAGAGTCGGGAACCCAGAGCGGTGAAATGATAAGGCTTAAGGGCGAAGGAATACCTCATCTGGAAGGACGGGGCAAGGGCGATGAATACGTCCGGGTCCAGGTCCAGACCCCCAAAAAATTGTCCAGAAAGGCCAAAAAGCTGCTGGAAGAATTAGAACAGGAGATAGCCTGACTTCCTTCTGACTCGATTTTTTTCTTAATAAAATTTATTTTAATACGTATCTAATAAAATCTCTGGTAAGCCAAAATCATAAATAATAAGTTATCCCATCCTTGCTGGATGTCTCAAGTAATAGTTGCCCACCGGAAGCACTCTCAGGTGGAAGATGTGCTGGAGCAACTCCCTTTACCGGATAAACAGAAAGTGGTTCTCAAGCCCAACCTGATCACCTCTTCTCCACCTCCTATAACCACCCCCGTAGAAACTGTTGAAGCCCTGGCCACATACTATTATGGAGCTGGCCACGACGTGGTGATAGCGGAAGGCTCGGGCTGGGGAGACACCCTGGATATTGCGGACGAACTGGGGTACACTCGACTGGAGAAATATGCTGCTCTGGTGGACCTCAATGAGGACGACTACGAGGTCAAAAAGGACCCGGATGCTCTTTTCCTTAAGGAATTCGAGCACACTAAGACCCTCAAAAACTGTTATATGGTCTCTGTACCGGTCTTAAAGCACCACTCCACTGCAAAGGTAACTCTCTCCATGAAAAACCTCCTGGGGGCTACCCTGGGGCAAAAAGGGAGGGTAGTCAAGAAAGGAAGATTCCACATGGCGCTGGACGAATGCATCGTGGACATAAACTCTTACCTTCAACCCGACCTGGCAGTGATCGATGGAAGAACAGCAGGGTTTGGAAGAGAGCTATCCGCCAAACCTCACGAGCTGGAAAAGATCATAATATCTACCGATCTCGTCGCCGCCGACGCTATAGGTGCAACTTACCTCCAGAGAGACCCCCTATCCATAGGACATCTCAAACTCGCAGAAGAAAACGGTCTAGGAATTGCAGACCCTCAACGCATTGAAATTGTGGAAGAACAATAAGAAAGACAATAAGAAGGATCAAAAAAACAATAAGGATAAGTGCAGCTTGTTCCTCACGGAGTTGATATGCGGCTCGACATACCAGAACCCGTTTCTGGAGGTATAATCCTCTCTTACAAGTGCACCAGTGGTTGCAGGCACTGCATGTACGCCTGTTCTCCCAGGTGGAGTGCTGACTGGATGGATGTAAAGACGCTTGAAGAAGTCCTGTATCAGTTGAGGGGGAACATACAGCCAGGGTTGAGCATCAACTCCGGGCTCCACTTTACTGGTGGTGAGCCATTCCTCAATTTCGACCTTCTCCTGAAAGCAGTGGAGATGGCCCACGAAATCGGAATCCCCTCCATCTTCGCCGAGACGAGCTGCTACTGGTGTGACCATAAAAATGTGGTTAAGGAAAGGTTCGCTCAACTGAAGGAAGCGGGAATGGAGGGAGTACTGATCAGCGTCAACCCCTTTATTCTGGAGAACGTCCCATTTGAAAAAACTGAAAGAGCGATAAAAGTTGCCCACGAGGTATTTGAGGATAAGTTGATGATCTACCAGCAATTCTACTACCAGTTGTTCAGGCAGTTGAAAGTAACGGGTACCATGCCCTTTGAAGTGCTAGAGGAGAGCATAAGGTATGCGGAAATGATACCCATGGGCAGAGCCTCCTATAGACTGAAATATTTGTTCCAACAATACCCTTCGGACCAGTTCTTCGGTCAGAACTGTAAAGAGGAGCTGAGGAGACAGTGGCACGTCCACGTGGACAACTATTGCAACTACATCCCCGCCTACTGCGGTGGATTGTCTCTGGGGGATGCCCGCGACCTCGACTCCATCCTCAACCTCGATCTGGATGACAAGCCAGTGCTTAAGGCGCTGGCAACGGACATAAAGGAGCTATACGATATGGGGATGGAATACGGTTACCAGCCACTGGACGGCTATATTTCCAGATGCCATTTATGTGTGGATCTCAGGAAGCATCTGGTAGACAAGAGCAATTTCAAGGAGCTGAACCCCCAGGAATTTTATCGCCACCTGGAATAATCCTGTTGCCTACCGTTTTTCATCCAAAGCCATGGTAAAGCAATTGTCATATTTTGTCTTAGTCAATATATTTATACAGGTTGGTTCAACGGTATGAGAATATGAGAACAGCATGGTTGAAGATAAAAATGGGACTTAGTGTAGTCCTGTTATTCGCTATAATTTACGGATTATTGGTATTCGTGGCCACAGTTGCGGGAATGGGTACTCCTATTGTTTATGCTCTACTCGCCTTCCTCATAGTGGCAGGCCAGTTCTTCCTGGGACCCAAGATGGTAGAGAAAGTAATGAAGGTCAAGTATGTATCGGAGAGCGAGGCGCCTGAACTGCATGGTATGGTAACTGAGCTTGCCATGAGGGCCGGGATCCCCAAACCAAAAGTAGGGATTTCGGAGGTGCCCATACCCAATGCTTTCGCCTTCGGAACTTCCAAGAGCAATGCCAGAGTTTGTGTCACCAGAGAGTTGATGAACATTCTGAGCAAAGACGAGCTGGAAGGAGTTCTGGCCCACGAGATATCTCACGTCAGAAACAGGGATATGGTGGTCATAACTGCCTTAAGCGCAATACCCATGATCGCATATCTAGTCTACTTTAGTTTCCTCTTCTCGGGAATCTTTGGTGGTGGAGGTGATGATGAGTCCTCCATTCCTGCTCTGGCGATAGCTATAGTAGCGTTCATCATCTACTTCCTCACCAATCTGGTGGTCCTTTATGCCTCCAGAGTGAGAGAGTATTACGCTGATGCAGGCAGCGTGGAGCTGACCACCAAGCCACAGGCACTTGCTTCTGCTCTTTACAAGCTGACCAACGCCAACGCAAAAGTAAACAAGAAGAAAGTGAAGAAAGAGATGGAGAGCATGAGAGCATTTTTCGCTGCAGACCCCATGAAAGCCAGCAGTGAAGTTAAGGACCTGCAGGACGCCGATAAGGACAGAAACGGAAGAATAGACAGGGATGAGCTGGAGTATTTCGCCCAGAGAGCGGAGATAAAGACCACAGACAGGTTAATGGAGTTCTTCTCCACCCACCCCAACCCCGTTAGCAGAGTAAAGAGATTGGGTGGCTACCTCTAATCCCTACCTATATAATCCTCTTTTTATTTTATTATATGGAATTGGCTATGGACCTCGGCTTTTGTGAACAATGCGGCTATTTTGAAGGTAAATGCAGTTGTGGAAAAGGAAGGGTCATTTTGAGGTCAGGGCAGAGAGTTAAGATCAGCAAATTCCTCTCCGGACTGCTCAGACACTTTGCAACCGACTTTGGCCTGAAAGTGGACCCCGAGGGCTGGGCGGACATCAATGAAGTGGCAAAGATAGTGAAAGAAAAGTACGGGGTGGGGGGCAAAGAGATCGAATCAATTACTGAATTTGATGCAAAGGGCAGGTTCCAGGTCAGTAAGGGGAAGATAAGGGCCAGATACGGTCACAGCATAGACGTCAGAACCGACTGGACGGAGAGCGAGGAGATTCCACCCATACTATATCATGCTACCGAACCACGCAAATTGAACGCTATTCTTGAAAAGGGGCTTTTACCCATGAGCAGGAGGGAAGTGCACATGTGCATCGATCCCCAGGACGCCATGGAAGTGGGTAAAAGGCACTCTATCAAACCGGTGCTGCTGGAAGTAAGTGCCCAAAAAATGGCCCAAGATGGTTATAGAATAAAAAGGAAGGGTAATATATACACCTCTGATATGGTACCTCCTCAATACATAAGTGTACCCTGAGCATTTTAATTATACCCTGCTGAGATCTATTGAACCCTGTCAGGCACAATATCCTCCTGATACTTTAAACCAATTTTTATCATATTATAAAATATTAATTCGTGAAACCTCTACAAGAAATTCCTGGTCTTTCTGGGTACGCTAGAGGTCAGTATGTTATCATATTCTTTTGAAATTGTGTGGAAGGTTTGTGTTGGGAGCTAATTCACGAATGTCTTGAAAGTCGAATTCTGCTAGAAAATGGTAGCTTTGCTAATCAGGAATGATAAATTGCTCTCGTTACTATTTACAACACCTATATCAGTGACACCTGATGTCGTTATTTAGAACATGAACGGGAAATGCTCGCCCTTTCGATTTGAAAATTTGGGATGCATAAACCGTAAAACACTTAAACAAACCCTCTGAGAAGAAAAAATAGGTGTAAACATGGACGCCAACAAAGAACAGAATTTTGGCTCAGACCCCATAGCTGTCCGCGAAACGGACCACTACATTGAT
Organism: Archaeoglobaceae archaeon; assembly: GCA_046483365.1. Taxonomy (GTDB): domain Archaea; phylum Halobacteriota; class Archaeoglobi; order Archaeoglobales; family Archaeoglobaceae; genus JdFR-22. Next base: position 15,161 of record JAWODI010000027.1, read on the forward strand.
GAATATGTAGGCAGCTTTGCTGAAAGGTGGGATGAGCTTATTGATTGGGAAAGTAGAGGTAAAGGTGAAGAAAGCTTCTTTATTGATGCTCTAAAGGATAGGGGAGTAAAAAAGGTACTGGATGTAGCCACGGGTACAGGCTACCATTCCGTTAGATTAATGCAGGAAGGTTTCGATGTTACCAGCGTAGATGGCAGCCCGGCAATGCTGGCCAAGGCATTTGAGAACGGGAAAAAATATGGGCTGATATTGCGAACGGTCAACGCAGACTGGCGGTGGCTGAGCAGAGATATTCACGAAGAATTCGATGCTATAATCTGTCTGGGCAACTCATTCACCCATCTCTTCAGAGAGTGGGATAGAAGAAGGTCTTTAGCCGAGTTCTACTCCAGACTGAAACACGATGGAGTTCTTATGCTCGATCAGAGGAACTACGACGCTATTATGGACAATCAGGAACTGGACATCAAAAAATTGAAACACGGCTGCTCCGCCAACTTTGTGGGCTATTCCGACAATAAACACACCTATTACTACTGTGGAGACAAAGTTTCTGCATTCCCGGAATATGTGGATAACGGTCTGTGCCGCTTCAAGTATGAATTCCCCGGTGGGGATGTCTACTATCTTAACATGTATCCCCTGAGAAAACAGTATGTCAGGAATTTGATGAGAGAAGTCGGTTTCCAGACCGTTGAGACATACGGTGATTTTAACCAGACTTACACTGATGAAGAACCCGACTTTTTCATCCATATAGCTGAAAAAGAGTATAGAGAATAGACTATATACAAATACAGATCAAGAAGAGTAGATCTGTAGATTTAACTCAAATAAAACTCAAATAAGTTAGAGGAGGTAATATTGATGAATGAGGATGAAGAGAGTAAGGCGATAGAATCCGCCAAGAGTTATTATGATAGTAGCGATGCAGACACCTTTTATTACACCATCTGGGGTGGCGAAGACCTGCATCTCGGTATATACAAGACCCCCGACGAAGACATCTTCGATGCCAGCAGACGGGCAGTAGAGAGAATGGCTTCAAAGCTCACCAACCTGGATGAAAATGCCAAAGTAATCGACCTGGGAGCTGGTTATGGGGGAGTTGCCAGATACCTGGCCAGAACCTATGGATGTGAGGTTGTAGCCCTGAACCTCAGTGAGAAAGAAAATGAAAGAGATAGGCAGAAGAATAAGGAACAGGGTCTGGATCACCTCATAGAAGTTGTTGACGGGAGTTTCGAGGAGCTACCCTACCCTGATGAGCACTTCGACTGTGTATGGTCGGAAGACTCTTTCCTTCACTCCGGTAACAGAGAAAAAGTCCTTCAAGAAGCTGTTCGTGTCCTCAAGAGGGGTGGTGAGTTCGTTTTCACCGACCCCATGATGGCCGACGACTGTCCAGAAGGAGTCCTCCAGCCGATACTGGAGCGGATCAACCTATCCACCATGGGATGTCCATCGTTCTATAGAGAAACGGCTAAAAAACTGGGTCTGGAAGAAATAGAGTTTGAAGAGCTGACTGAGCACCTCATCAACCACTACAGCAGAGTCCACGATGAGACAGAGAGGAGAGAGGAAGATCTAAGGCAACAAGGCGTAAGCCAGGCATATATCGACCACATGAAGAAAGGACTCAGGAACTGGGTTGACGGCGGAAAGAAAGGCTATCTCGTGTGGGGCATCTTTCATTTCAGGAAGAAATAATATCTCTTGTTCAACTCCCATTTTTCTTATTTCTTTGTAAGAAGGATCCTGAACAGCCTTTCACGGTAACATTCGAGACCTGTTGCAGACCTTGGAGAAATGCCATGAGTTTGATCCCGATTACGCCGCAGCCCAGAAGCCTTTACTCACGCGAATCACGAAAACCAGCGGCACTTTTGCAAAAACCTTACC
>JAWODI010000008.1:0-41216 GCA_046483365.1 Archaeoglobaceae archaeon
TCTTCAAGGACAGTATTCTTCATACTTGACAGCTTGGACAGGGAGAACTCGATACCGATAGTGAACAAAAGCAAGATGACACCCAGTTCAGCCAGACTTTCCACCTGAGTCATCTTTATTAATTCCAGTCCATGAGGCCCCACCAGAACACCTGTAAGAATAAATCCCACAATAGTTGGTAAATTCAATCGGTTGAAGGTATACACTACCACAACGGATAAGCCGAATATTATGATGATCTGCTGCAACAGGGCTATCTCCATTGAACCAAAATTAATATTCCTCATATTAAAGATATTATGCTAAGGTATTATGCTAAGAGGGGGTCATAATATCAAGTGTACCTCAAGGAGAATTAGTTTTGAATGGGAGAGTCATTCAGCGTGACTACTTGGTTTCTCAGGTTTTCAGTCTTTATTATTTTCATGACCATGTTAAAATCCGAAAGTTTGAATATTCAATTTTTATTAAATTATTGCAGTGAGACTTGCTACCAAGGGTAAAGGATTGGAGTATAAAGAAAGTATTGACGATTTTCTTGAAAAAGATAATTTATACCAGTTAATTCTGGAGAAGAGCACTGACGTAGTCTTTATTCAGGATACGAATCAGAATATTGTTTATGTGAGCCCATCCATTGAGCCTCTCACTGGTTATAGTGTTGAAGAGGCGTTAAATATGAACGCCAAAGATTTCATGACCTCAGCCTCATATGAGAAAGGGATGGAATCTCTCCAAGAGTACCTGGCTTTGGCGATGAGGGGTGAGGATGTGGATGTGCCTCCCATGGAGTATGAGTATGTTTGTAAAGATGGCTCCACTACATGGGGTGAGCTGAAATCCAGTTTCCTGAAAGATTCGACAGGAAACGTTATCGGTGTTCAAGGAGTTATCAGGGACGTAGGTGAGCGCAAAAAGGCAGAGAAGAGGTTGAAGGAGTCGGAGAAAGAGATGGCGATGGTGTTAGGCAGTACTTCAGAGCTAATCGTTCACCAGGACAGACTCCATAGGGTGGTGTGGGCGAACAACGCTGCCGCAAACTCCGTAGAAGAAACCCCAGAGAACCTTAAAGGACGTTACTGCTATGATGTCTGGCACCACCGCAACAAACCCTGTGAGAACTGCCCAGTTGATAAGGCTTTAGTAACTGGAGAGACCCACGAAGGAGAGATAACGTCTCCTGACGGAAGAGTGTGGCTAATTCAGGGAAATCCAGTTAAAGATGACGGTGGACGCATAACGGGTGTGGTTGAGGTCTCTCTCAATATCACTGAGCGAAGAAAGATGGAAGACAGGGTCAACCAGCTTAACGAAGTCCTAAAGTTACTGAATAAGACCTTGAGACATGACATACTCAATGACTTAACAGTGGTAAGAAACTCAATGGAGATGTACGAAGAACTGGAAGACAAAAAAATGTTGCATAATGCGTATAATTCCATTGACGATAGCATAAGCCTAATCAAAAAAATGAAGAGACTGGAATCCCTCATACCCTCCGGCGATAGCCTGGAGCCTTATAGTGCCAGAGAAATTATAGAAGAATTAGTGAAAAACCAACAAATTAGTGCTGAAGTTAATGGGGATTGCACAGTCATTGCCGACGAGGCTTTCACTTCCGTAATAGACAACATCATAAGCAACGCCATAAACCACGGACAAGCAAACCACATAAGCATAAAGATAGAGAATGACGGTGAGAACTGCTGGATAATGGTAGCAGATAACGGAAAAGGCATACCAGAAGAGAAGAAAGAAGAAGTGTTCAACGAAGGATTCAGCGGTAACGGCGGATCAGGCTTAGGGCTCTACATCGTCAAAAAGACCATAGAAAGATATGGGGGAAAAATAAGGATGGAGAACAATGAACCTAATGGTGTAGTTGTTTTACTTAAGCTAAAATGTCAAAAATAGGACTCATCTGTCCAATCCTAAATTCTTATTTACTGATACCTTTTTCTAAGCATCTGTAAACCCAATTGGACCTACACGTTCATAAACCATGGTTTTTTTACTGGATCATCAGGGGAGGAAAAATTAAAGAGAAAAGTAGACTATCTCTCTGTGTGGACTTAGAAGAGATAGGAAAAGACCTGAAGGTTCTGGGTAAAGTAGCGGTGGCCTACAGTGGAGGTGTAGATTCTACCCTGTTAACTTATTTATGCAGAAGAGCTGGAGTAGACTACGTTGCCATAACCGTTGACTCTCAGGTAATGGCCAGAAACGATATTCGGGAGGCTGTGGATACTGCCCAAAAATTGGGTTTTAACCACAAAATCATTGATATAGACCTTTTAAAGGCCAGCGAATTCATAGAGAACACTCCTGAGAGATGCTACCACTGCAAAAAAATGATTTTATCAGCCATAAAAGAATTTACCGGAGATAGGATAGTTATAGAGGGTACAAATGCTGATGACCTCCAAGAAGACAGGCCGGGGTTGAGAGCTGTCGAAGAGATGGGGGTAGTCAGCCCTCTGAAGAACCTCACCAAAGAAGAAATAGTAGAGGCTGCTAAAGATTACAGCTTGCCCAACTGGAACAAACCATCCAACTCGTGTCTGGCCACCAGGATTATCGGAAAGATAACTGAAGAAGAGCTGTTAAGAGTAGAGCAGGCTGAAGAAATCATAAGGAAATACGGCTTTTCGCTCGTCAGGGTAAGAGTTGATAGTGATAAAGCGGTCATACAGGTTGCCCAGAACCGCCTCAAAGACCTGTTTAAAATCGAGGGTGAAGTCTGTGGCAGAATTAAGAGGCTTGGCTTTCAACAGGTTCTTGTTGATCCTGAGGGTTATCCTTCCATAGAGCTGCAATAAAATCGGCTATCTTTTCTATTTCATGGGATTTAAAACACACATAGTCTTCCAGAGGTTCATCACATACCACTGCCTGTATATTGCCGTGCTTGAACCGCTCCAGCTCTTCAGGTTCATTTAAAACCACGATCCTGTCCTTTCCAGCCCGGTTAAAACCCTCGGTAAGGATTAGATCGTAATCCTGGAGATATTTTCCACTGATGGAATCTATATCATCTTCCTCTTCCTTGATGAACACCATCTTCCTGGGCGATGCTACTACCACATCTGCTCCACTCTGATTGATCTTCCAGGAATCCTTTCCTTCCCTATCTATTTCAATTTCCTGGATAGTATGTTTAACAACTACAACCTTGAAACCCTTTTCTTTGAGAACAGGAACGATCCTGGAGATGAGAGTAGTCTTTCCAGAATCGGAGTTGCCCAGGATGCTGAGGATCATGCGAACCTGATGGTCTCGATGTTCATCGGCGCTCTGGTCTCTATCCGGTAGGATTTGTAGATACTGGATGCGAGGTCCACACACTTGTTCTCGTCGCCGTGAATGGTTATGACCTTATCCGGTTTGGAATTTAAGGCCTTTATATAGTTCATCAATTGTTTTCTATCCGAGTGCCCCGAGAATCCGTCCACAGTTTCTACATTCATTTTTATCTCCACAAATTCCCTCTTCCCGTTGGTGGGGAACGGTATCTCTCTCCAGCCTTTCTGTATCCTTCTGCCCAGTGTTCCTTCGGCCTGATAACCCACAAAAATCATGGTGTTCCGCTCATCGGCTGCCAGCGTCTTGAGGTATTCCATTACCGGGCCACCGTTGAGCATACCTGATGTGGCCAGAATGATGGAGGGTTCCGCCTCATTTATGATCTGCTGGCGTTTGGTGGTGGAGTCAACCTTGATAAAATTGTCGCTTATGAATGGATTCAGACCGTGGTGGAATATCATGTCTCTCAATTTGGCGTGCAGATACTCCGGATATGCTGTGTGGATTGCGGTAGCTTCATAGATCATACCATCCAGATATACTGGAACTTTCCCTATTCTTTCTTTTCTGATAGCGTCTTCCAGAGCTATCATCACTTCCTGACTTCTTCCCACAGCGAAAGTAGGGATGAGGACTCTACCACCCTTCTTTATGGTATTGATGATGACGTTGGTCAGCTTATCCTCAGCCTCTTTTCTGGAGGGCTGATGGTCATTACTGCCCCCATATGTAGCCTCAGTTATCAAGGCCTCAAGTCGAGGGAAGTTGGTCTCTGCTTTATCGAACAGCCTTGATTTCCCGAATTTATAGTCGCCGGTGAAGGCAATATTGTACAGGCCTTCTCCGATGTGGAAGTGTGCTACCGCTGAGCCCAGAATGTGGCCCGCATTATAGAAGGTAAGTCTTACGTCAGGACTTATGTCCGTAACCACCCCGTAGTCCAGTGTTATGGTGTGTTTTAAAGCCTCTCTGATATATGATGATTCATATGGAGTTGGCGACCCTTCTCGGGCAGCGACCTCTATAAAATCAAGCTGAAGCAAGAGCATCAGATCTCTGGTGGGAGCTGTGAGATATATGGGGCCCTTATAACCATATTTGTAGAGAATGGGTATCAACCCGCAATGGTCTAGATGTGCATGAGTGACCACCACAGCATCAATGGAGTCCAGTGGTTGGGCTTCAGGGAGGTATATGTAGGGTGATTGCTGCATATTGCTAACATTTACTCCGCAGTCAATGAGCACTTTGCTTTCGGGTGTCTGCAATAGATAACAGCTTCTGCCCACTTCTCTAGAGCCACCCAGGAAGGTTACTCTTACCCACCTATCCTCATATGCCTTGCTTCCCCGATGTATCTTTTCTCCGATCCTCTTTAGTATCTCTCTTCGTTCTTCTTTAGAGTTAATCAGGAATTCTCGGATGTTGTAAACTGTTTTCGACCTGATGGGAGGGGTTCGAACCACTCTGGGGCTCCATCCCACTTTCTTCATTATCTCTCGAAGAGTGGTTCCCTGTTTACCGATGACCACCCCTGGCTTCTCTGCCTCAATGATGACTTCACCGTTCTCTTCGTCAAAAAAGAAGGTGGTTATCTGAGCATCTTCGGGAACGGTATTCCTGATTATTTCTTTAGACTCTTCTGGAGGAGAAAGGTGTCTGGGGTCGGGCCTGATTATTATCCTTTTTCTCAGGTCCTTGGCGAGCTTCTTAACAATGTCAACTTCAGCGAGTTCCTGAGGGTTATCAACGTAAATAACCAGAACAGGACCCTCAAATTCGACATCCTTTACGTTCACCCCATGTGGAATAGATTCTATAACTTTTTCCTTCAATTCTTTCAAGTATGAGTTTTGTGTCATTTTTACCATTCAATTGCTTTTTAATACAGTGTTAAGACTAATAAATATAATTAATAAAAATATAATATATTATGATTATTTTTTAAATTTGTTGGCTACCTGCGATACTTCTTCTTCGGATAAATGATAGTAGCCGTCCTTTGTAATTTTCACTACATCGATTCCATCGCCAGAGGCACTGTCCCTCTTAATCGCTGATGTCACCGCTCTGATCACAAGCTCTACACCCTGGTCCACAGTCAAGTCGGATGCGTAGCGATCCTCCAGTACGCCGTATGCGGTCATACTTCCTGAACCTGTAGCCACAATGTCTTCTTCCTCAATAGCTCCACCTACAGGATCCAGTGAGAATACGGTAGGGCCGTCCTCATCCATACCACCGATTATTAGCTGAACGAGATATGGAAAATATCTTGTAGAGTTAAGCATATTGGAGACCATAGTTGCTATTGATTTAACTGTGGGTTTCTGTTCCTTCCTAATATTATAGAGATAGGTTTCAACTTTCATCAGTCTGGTGAGGAACTGTGCATCGCCAACACTTCCCGCGGTGGTTAGACCAACTCTATCTGAGATCTGATAAATTTTCTTGGCCCTTCTGCTTGCTACGAAGTTTCCCATGGTAGCACGTCTTTCGCTAGCCATGACAATGCCATCTTTACATACCAAACCGACCGTTGTTGTTCCTTTATACTCCTTATCCTGCTGCATCATTTTTAATCACTTCATCAGTTATTTTTTTAAAAGAGCCATAACTAAGTGGCAAATAATTCTTCCCCTGCCCTATTTTTAAAGCTTTCGATGCGGAGAGCCAAAAAAAATTTAAATTGCCACTTTGTCACATAGTAGCAATATGAGTGAAATAGGTAAAAAGATCAGGATCGAAAGGATAATCGACAGAAAGAGCGGCAATACAGTGATCGTACCTATGGACCACGGACTTACCGTGGGACCCATAAAAGGCATTGTAAACATGCCGGAAACAATTAACGCCGTAGCAGAAGGTGGGGCAAATGCAGTTGTGGAGCATAAAGGAGTGATCAAGTTCGGTCACAGAGGATACGGTAAAGATGTTGGGCTCATCCTGCACCTCAGTGGTTCGACCGCTCTCAGCCCGGACCCCAACGAGAAGGTTCCCATATGCACTGTTGAAGAAGCCGTAAAACTGGGTGCAGATGCTATAAGCCTGCATATAAACCTGGGAAGCAAAACTGAGGCAGAACAGTTGAGACACCTGGGAGAAGTGAGCAAAATATGCAATGAGTGGGGTGTGCCCCTACTGGCTATGATGTATCCCCGAGGAGATGCTGTTGACCAGTTCGACGAAAAAGCTGTTGCTCACGCAGCCAGGGCTGGGGCAGAGTTGGGCGCTGACATCATTAAGACCAACTTCACAGGAAGTGTGGATAGCTTCAAAAAAGTTGTAGAGGGTTGTCCTATACCGGTTGTGGTTGCTGGTGGTCCCAAAATGGGAAGCGAGAACGAGATACTCAAGATGGTGGAGATGGCTATTAACGGGGGTGCAAGAGGTGTGGCAATTGGAAGAAATGTATTCCAAGCGAAAAACCCCATCAAGATGACCAGAGCGATTTCAATGGTAGTACACGAGTTCGCCAGTGCAGAAGAAGCGCTAAAGCTGCTGGAATGATAGTATAATCAAGCTATAATCAAGCTCATTTCGGATTATACCTCATACATTTTTTAATATTGTTTTGAGATCGGAGATGAAGTCCTCGATGGTCTCCTCATTAACGTGAGGCATGACCACGAACCGGATAGCCTTCGGCTCTCTGATAGTGGAGATCACCCACTTCTTCTTGTAGAGCTCTTCCTTGAGCTTCTCGCACTTATCCGTTCTGAAAGAGACGATATTCATTGGAGGGTCGATAACCGGCTCGAACTCCAGCTCGTTCATCTCTCTAATCAGCAGCTGGGTGTTATCGAGGCATCTTTTTACCAGGTCACTCATCCCCTCCCACCCCAGGTGTTCCAGAACGGCATATGCAGAGGCTACTCCTGTTCCCGTCCTGGTCCCTGTCAGAGTTGTCTGTTTTTTAGAGGTTAAATAGGGGGTCTCTATGGAAAGAGCGTCAATGAAGGTTTCCTCTTTGAAGAAAATACCTCCAGACGGGATGGTCGCCATGCCCATCTTGTGAGGATCAATGGACACTGACGTGACTCCATCAAGTTGGAAATCAAAAGGAATGTTCTGATCCATGAAGGGGATGATCAAACCCCCAAACGCCGCATCCACGTGTAAGGGGACTCCTTTCTCTACAGCAAGTTCAGATAGGTCCTCAATTGAGTCTATTTGCCCCAGCTCCGTAGTGCCCGCCACACCCACGATCGAAGCTGTTTTTTGGTCTATAAGGCTTTCCACCTCTGAAACACCTACTTTGAACTCTTCGTTCAGTCCAGCCTTCCTGACCTCCAGCCCCAGTATGTCAGCTACTTTTTCGAAGGAGAAGTGAGCCGACCGGGGAACCACAATATTTTTCCCCTTGTTTATGTTCCTGGCCGCACGTATAGCCTGAATGTTCCCCTCAGTCCCTCCAGAGCAAATATAGCCACTGGCATTCGGTTTATGAAGTACGTTGCCCAATATGGCTATAAGCTTCTTTTCCAGCTCCACAGTTCCCACAAATATTCCCGGATCGCCGAGATTGGTCTCCAAGAACATCTTGTGAGCCTCCACGGCAACGGGATGAGGGACTGTACACATGGAGCTGAGTACTCTGGAGTAGGGTATGTCCTTATCCCTCATCTTGGCTAGCTCATCCAGGCCCATCAAACTGTGAACCTGGCAGGCAGATTAAATATATTCTGTATAATCCAAGGTATGTATGCCTAAAAACCGCTGATAGAACAATAATTATGTATCCAGGGTTTTATCGGGTTTAATTATCGTAATAGCCCTAAAGCTACAGCCAGCTCGAAATCTATCTCTTTCATCTTTTCCAGTACGTTGGTGGGAGCGCTATCCAGCTCCCTATAATTTCTGGGTACCTTTCCATCCCGGTTTAATACATGCAGCTCCTCTCTAAAGAATCGCTCTTTGAAGCGCATGAAGACCCTGACGTCATCAGTCACAAGGTAAACCCCAGCGGTCCCAGTCGAATCAGTCAGAAAGGATAACAAGTAACCTGCCTCAGTTCTGATAAACCCATCCTCATTTAACCGCCTTATGCTGTCGTAGTAGGCCCTTAACTCATTTATGACGATACCCATACTTCCTCTACTGACGCTTCATAACTTACCAATATACTAACTATACTTTCTATTCCTTCCTCCCCCTACTTATGTCTATCTTTTCACAGTTACCAGCCTAAACTAATGTTTTGTGGTCTAAAGTGGATTTAATTGCTTCTAATATGATAAACCTCCATATCAGCCACTTGTTAATGATTAACCACACCATAAAGACAATGTTAAATATGTCCATCAACAACCTTCACTCGTGAACCAAGTGGCTGTACTCGCCGGTGGCTCTGGTACGAGGTTAGGTGGAATAGATAAAGGATTAATGAAGGTTGGAGGATTAACATTAGTAGAGCGGTTAATAGATACTTTAAGGGGTTTTGATACTGTAATCGTCTGTAAGGATAAAAGAGAGCAGGACTATTATACCCAATATTCCAAAGTTATAGAGGACGAGTTCAAGGGAGGGGGTCCACTGGCGGGCATTCATGCAGCCTTAAAGCACTTCAAGACATCGATAATGGTAGTGGGTGTGGACATGCCCTTTGTTAGAAGGGATGTTGTGGAGTGCTTGATGAAGGAGTTTTCAAGAAAGTCTTGTGAAGCTCCCCAAGCTCTAATACCGGTCTGGAAGGACGGAAAGACCGAGCCGCTCCTGGCGTGTTATAATTACAGCATTATTGATAGGATCGAGAGCAATCTGAAAAGAGGGGATAAGAAAATAATCAATGCCCTCGATATAGATAAGGTCAAACTGTTTACTGTAGAGAGATTGAAGGAGTACGATGAAGAACTCCTCTCTTTCGTCAATATAAACACTCCGGAAGACGTTAAGAAAGTGGAGGAGATATGCTCACGGATAGATTCGGGAGAAAGGTTACCAACCTGAGGATCGCCATCACCAGCAGATGTAACTTGAGATGCTTTTACTGTCACAGAGAGGGTGAGACCTCTCCTCAAGGTTCCACACAGGATTTGTCTAAAAAGGAGATGAGTGTTGAGGATATAAAAAGGATATGTGATGTGTTTTATGACCTGGGTATCAAAAAGGTGAAGATAACTGGTGGTGAGCCTCTTCTCAGGAAGGACATATTCGAGATAATACAATCCATGCCTCCGTTTAAAGAGATTTCCATGACCACCAATGGTATGCTCCTGGCTCAGAATGCCTATGAGCTTGCAGAGGTGGGGTTGAGCAGGGTCAATATCAGCTTGGATACCATGGATGAGGGAAAATACAGACAGGTTACAGGAGGGGATTTAAGTAAAGTGGTTGACGCCGTATATGCGGCAGAGGATGCCAACTTGAATCCCGTGAAGATCAATATGCTCATTCTAAAGGGTATCAACGAGAAAGAAGTAGGAGAGATGCTGGACTTCACTTCTCAGTTCAATAAGGACAGTATAAATGTGATCTTGCAGATCATAGAGAATTTAATGCTTCCAGGCATGGAGGAGTACTATTATGATATCTCCCCCATTGAGAAAATGTACTCTGAGATGGCTGAAGCGGTAATGGTTAGAAAGATGCACAAGAGAAGACAGTACGCCATCGACAGGTCTGTGGTGGAGTTTGTAAAACCCCTGTATAACTCGGAGTTCTGCCAGCACTGCAACCGAATAAGAGTAACGTCAGATGGAAAGATCAAGCCCTGTTTGCTCAAGAACGATAACCTCATAGATATAAAGGATTTGAAGGGGGACGATTTGGTTGGTGCGGTCAATAAAGCCGTAAGCCTACGTGAACCTTTCTTCTGTGACTCCTGAGTAAAACCGATTTCAGTCGGAGTTAAACTTCACATTTTTTATATAGGAGAGCTACCAGCTTAAAACATGATCGAACTGCTGGTAGATGGAAAAAAGGTCCCCATGAACGATTACGTGCAAAGTGTGTTTTCCAGTGTTATAGAAGCCTTAGTTTCCACCCTGAGAGGGGTTGATAATTGGAGCAAAATAGAGATCAGGCTGGAAAGATGATAATAAGGGAACCCATAACCAAGATCGAGGGATATAAGGCAGGAAAAACCGTGGAGGAAGTGAAAAAAGAATACGGGCTGGATAAGATAGTCAAGCTGGCATCGAATGAGAACCCCTACGGAGCAAGTCCTGAAGCGATCAAGGCTTTCAAAAGTTTTGATAAGCTGCACATGTATCCTCAACGAGACCCACCAGAGCTGAAGGAGAAGATAGCCGAATACCTGGGAGTTGACGTGAACCGGATAGTTCTGGGAGCAGGCATCGACGGAATCCTGGAGAACATATTCAAGCTGGTAGTCGCCGAAGGCGATGAAATAATCAATTCTGTCCCTTCGTTTCTTTACTATCCCATACTGGTATCCATTAGCAACGGAAAAGAGATACGGCTCCAGCGGAGAGATGACTTTTCGATCGATGTTGAGAATGTAAAGGAGTCCATAAACAGCAAGACCAAGCTCATCATGGTCTGCTCTCCCAACAACCCCACCGGCAATGTGGAGGGTATAGAAGATATCAGGGACCTGGCGGAGAGTACCGACGCTCTGATATTTATTGACGAAGCTTATGCAGAGTTTTCAAGTAAGAACATGCTTTCCCTTTCAGAGTACGAGAATGTGGTTATCGGCAGGACATTTTCCAAAGCTTTCGGTATGGCGAACTTGAGGTTGGGGTACGCTGTTATCCCTAAACAACTGAAGGATTATTTTTACAGAGTTTCCACTCCCTTTCCTTTCTCCACTCCCGCTCAAATGGCAGCGATGGCTGCCCTGGATGATATACAGTATCTTCAAATGGTGGTTGATAAGACGATCAGTGAACGAGATAGAATTACCCAGAAATTGAAAGAGCTGGGAGTTAAAGTCTACCCCTCTGAATCCAATTTCGTATTTGCAGAGCTCCCCGTTGAGAGCTCTGTTCTATTTGAGAAGTTATTGAGGAAGGGCGTAATAATAAGGGATTGCTCTTCTATAAAAGGATGCAATAAATACCACACCAGGATAAGTGTGGGAAAAGAGGATGAGAACGATGTGTTGCTCAACACACTGGAGGAGGTCCTATGATAGTAACTATTACCGGTACGCCGGGTGTGGGAAAAAGTACGGTCGCAGATATCCTGAACGATAAGGGATATGTAGTTAAATCCGTTGGCGAGCTGGCAGAGAAGTATGAGACGATCACGGGAGAGGAGATGGGGTCCAGGATAATAGATACTGAAGCCCTGTCCTCCAGAATCGACAGAAGCAGGTTCACCATTCTGGAAGGACATCTCTCCCATCAATTAGATCCTGACATGGTAATCGTCCTCCGGTGCAATCCCAAGATAATGAAAGAGAGACTTGCCAAAAAAGGCTGGGAAGAGGCAAAGATCCTGGAGAACCTAGAAGCAGAGATAACCGACAGCATCTTGATGGAGGCAATGTCCCACAAAACCGTTTACGAGGTGGATACCTCTGAGAGAAGCCCGGAAGAAGTAGCAGAAGTCGTTATCAAATTAATAGAAGAGGGCGGTGAAGATTTCAAGCCCGGCAAAATAGACTGGATACTGGAGATCGGCGACGACCTGGGAGGACTAATACGAAAACACTTCTAAAAGAACGGACTTAAATCTTACAGATGCACTTAAATTTAAGAGAATAAAAATGGAAGGAAGATTGAAAGAAAAAAGGTAATTCTATCCTATTCTATTCTATATCCACTTTTTTCCTCACTTCTTTTTTGGGCTCTTTCCTCTTGAACACGATCTCCAGTACCCCATTATTGTATCTTGCTTTTGCGGAGTCCGGTATTACTTCACATCCCAGGTCCACGCTTTCAGAGTATCTTGTGGTAGTTCCTTCTGCCTTAATGTCCACTGCGGTCTCTGAGGCGCTGATATCAATGTCCTCCTTGTTGACTCCGGGCATTTCTGCGATCACATTGACTTCTTCGTCACCCTTCATAACGTCAATTAAGGGTCTGCGCTCCTCAGAACTGTTTTCACCTGCTTCAGAGCCTCTGAATATCTCAGACTTGTTTCCGAATTCCTTGATCTCCGGCTTTCCTTCTGGACCCATCTTTATGGAGAAACCTTTGACGAACGGTTTATCAAAGCCAGCTCCTTGTCCTTTCATGGAGGTCATAGAGGTCCTGAAGAACTCATCGAGATCTTTGAACATCTTCTCAGCTATTTCGTCAAAATATTCGAATTCATTTCCAAAGATTTCATCGAACAGATCGTTCCAGTCTCTTCTTCTCCTTCTCCATGGCATAAACTTATCACCTCCTTCAATAAATTAAATAAGGTGGTGACCTTTACCATTCAGGTCACCTAAGCTAAGGATCAGGCGTACATCCTTTGAGAGCCTTCTACCATTTCTTCATACTTCTTTATGTCTTCCTTGGTGAAGCTGGGCTTTATTTTATTCATTGCTTCTTCAATGTGTCTCATCTCTATCTTTATCTGGGGTGCAATCTCTTTAGCCTCTTCTCTGGTCATATCAGGCTTTATGTTTTCTCTTATTGCCAGCATAGCTGACTCTCTGCTCACTGCCTCAATATCAGCTCCGGTGTAACCCTCTGACTTTTCTGCGAGCTCCTGCAGATCGAGATCGTAGGGTTTCCCTTGTAGATGGATCTCGAATATTTGCCGCCTTTCGTCCATACTGGGTGGTTGGATGTAGATATGTCTCTCAATTCTTCCCGGTCTCAATAGCGCTGGATCAACCATATCTGGACGGTTGGTTGCCGTTACAACGATAACGTCGTTGAGCTCTTCCAGACCATCCAACTCTGTTAAAAGCTGGCTTACAACTCTCTCTGATACATGTGAGTCACCATAGCCACCTCTTTTCGGCGCCAGGCTGTCCAATTCGTCAAAGAACAATACTGTAGGTGCTACCTGTCTAGCCTTCCTGAACATTTCTCTGACATGTTTTTCACTCTCTCCGACCCACTTGCTTATTAATTCCGGTCCTTTAACACTTATGAAGTTTGCATTGCTCTCGTTAGCCACCGCTTTAGCGATCAAAGTCTTACCAGTTCCAGGTGGTCCATAAAGCATTATGCCCTTTGATGGATGGACGTGCACCGTGCTGAACACTTCAGGATATCTAACCGGCCATTCTACTGATTCCTGCATCTCCTGTTTCGCCTTATCCAGACCACCGACATCCGTCCATCTAATGTTAGGCACTTCGACCAGTACCTCCCTCATAGCGGACGGCTCTACGTTCTTTTTAGCTTCCAAAAAGTCTTCTTCAGTTACCTCCAGGCTATCGAGCGCTTCTTCCGACAATTCTTCCTGGTCAATGTCTATTTCAGGGATCACTCTCCTTAGAGCGTGCATTGCTCCTTCTTTAGCCAATGCCTCCAGGTCAGCACCAACGAAACCCAGTGTCAAATCAGCGAATTTGTGAATGTCCACTCCTTCTGCCAGAGGCATTCCTCTGGTGTGGATGTCAAGGATCTCTTTTCTACCTTCACTATCGGGAACCCCTATCTCAATTTCTCTGTCAAACCTGCCCGGTCTCCTCAGTGCAGGGTCCAGCGCGTCAACCCGGTTGGTTGCAGCGATAACTACTACATCCCCTCTAGCTTCAAGGCCATCCATCAAGGATAAGAGCTGTGCAACAACTCTCCTCTCTACTTCTCCCGAAACTTCTTCTCTCTTGGGGGCTATGGAGTCTATCTCGTCAATGAAGATTACCGCAGGAGTGTTTTCTTTTGCCTCATCGAATATTTCTCTTAACTTTTGCTCTGATTCACCATAGTATTTGCTCATGATCTCAGGCCCGCTCAGGGAGATATAATGAGCATCAACTTCGTTGGCCACCGCTTTAGCGATCAAAGTCTTACCTGTACCAGGAGGTCCTTGCAACAGGACTCCTTTGGGCGGGTCAATACCCAATCTCTGGAAAAGCTCTGGATGCTTCAAAGGAAGCTCGATCATCTCTCTTACCAGTCTTACTTCTCTTTTAAGTCCGCCTATGTCCTCGTAAGATATATCGGGAACCGCTCTTTCCACTTCTTCTACAGGCTTCTCTTTTAACTCTATATCGGAGTTCTTGGTAACTCTCACTATTCCAGAAGGTTTGGTACTAGTTACTTGAAATGCTAGAGCATGTCCAAACACTTCCACCCTTATTTTCTGACCTCTCTTTATTGGTCTACCCTCTAGAAGCCTCTGAAGATAGTTTTCACCACCCATAAGCCTTACTGGTTCTGTGGGAGCGAAAGTGATCTTCTCCGCATCCTTACCGCTGCTCTTCTTTATGGTAACTTTATCGTCTATTCCTACACCAGCATTGGTCCTGAGGTTTCCGTCTATCCTGATCACTCCACTTCCTCTGTCCTCAGGGTAACCGGGCCACACAATACCTGGCACACTCACTTTTCCCTTTCCTGTGATCTCAATGATGTCTCCGCTCTTCAGTCCCATCTGGTCAATCACTTCTGGATCAGTGCGAGCAATTCCTCTTCCAACATCACGATGGTAAGCTTCTTTTACTCTCAAACTCATTTTATTGTCTTCATTCATACTTTCATCACCTCTCAAATCCTCTAATTAACATCTAATCTTCCAAATAATTTCGTCACCTTCTTCTTCCTCGACCAGCCCTTTTTTCTTTAAATTCCTCAAAGATTCTACCACATCGTCATAAGATATTCCGAACTCTTCTATTATCCTTGAAGGAGTGTTCGCTCCTTTAGCAATTCCCAAAAGTACCAGTCGATCTTGCTCATCTTCTATTTCTTCTTCTATCATATCCAGAAGCTCTTCATACATCTGATTAAATCTATGAGACATTATACCCATGAGCTCAGAGAAGCTCCTCTCCACTTCTTCTACCTCACGCAAAGTTCTATAGATATCCTGCAAAGAGTTTGAAGGTGGCTCAAGAGCCTCCCTGACGCTCCGGAAGTTCTCGAACATCTCCTCGATCTCCCTATCTATCATTTCCCTTCTTTTATCTATCATGCTGTTTATACTGGTATTAAACCGGTGGGGAGTTATGGAGACTTCGATTCTGAGGTTTCGATTAATGGTGTAATACCGCCTTCTGCCTTCTTCATACCGTTTTACTATTCCCAGATTCTCCAGTTTTTCAAGATGATCCTGAACTACCTTTGGAGCCATTCTTAAGCAATAAGATATTTCACTAGTATAACAGGGCTTCTTAGAGAGCAAATTGAGGATCTTCCTCCTGCTCTCATTACCCAGCACTTTGAGGATTTCTTCTGGATCCGTATTGAATGCCATGACATCACCTCAGTTTTCACACTAACTCGACTTCAATATTGTTACTAACCTTTTGTTAGTAATAATGCTATATAAAAATTTTGGTCAAAGGTTCTTATGCAAAGTCGAGACCTCGACTTAACTAAGAAAGGCTTATGCATTTCGAGGCTTAATTGTATTCCAAGTAATTATTTTACTCAGCTAAAAATCTGAAATCCCGAAGTGATGACCTCAACGATATATGAAAAATAATTAGCTATATTAAGATTATTTTCGTACACTCCACCCAACCGAACTATAAACGTACAACAGAAAACTTTATTTACCTAAAATGATGAGTAGAAGTGTGATGTCGTATGCAAGAGGTAGATAACCCTATTTACTTGAATCAATTTCTTACAGATTCGAGTAAAGAGAGAGCTAGAGCTCCATCATTGAATTTTGAACATATCAAAGGTACACTTCTCTCCTTACACGAAAATAAAGATGGATTAAGCAGAGCAAGACTATCAAAAGAACTTGGGATAAAGGTAAAAACCCTATCAAGTATATTACCATTTTTGGAGGATTTAAAACTAATCACGTATCGTGATAAAGTAAAAAAGGAATATATTTGTTTGACTGAGGAAGGTGAATTAATAACTAACCTCCTAAATGATGAGGATTTATCTAATTTAAAGAAGAAATCTCTAAAAATTTTGTTTAGAAACGCTATGTTGGGTAGGTCTTATACCTTAATCAAGCATAATGATTACTATATAAATCCAGAGAACCTTGGTAACAAGCTAAGAGAAGATTTTAATAGAGATTGGAATTCTCATACGATTAACAATGTAGGAAGAAACGCTATCAATATATTGAAAGGATTTGGTTTAATTGAAGGTTATAATGAACCTAATGATACCTTACTTCCTCAGTTATCATCGAAAAGGATTTTGAAACACTTAGATGATTTTAGTCAAACAGGAAAGACTAGTGTTAGAGTTAGTTCATTCATAAGTCTAGGTTTAGTGGTAAAGAAGAATGGAGGTTATAAACTTACAGAAGTAGGTGATAAATTAAGAGAATGTTTTAACAAAGGTCAAGATACTAGTAATATTTTTAGAGAGGTGATTTTAAATCATAATCCCTCAATCTCAGTAATTGAACAATTAAGTAAAATGAATAGATTTAGAAGTGAGGATATTGCACATGCTATTATGGAGTATAACAATCAGACATTATCAGAATCAACACAATATAACTATGCATATACTTTTCTATCATGGATGAGAGAAGCTAATCTGATTCAGGAATTGAGAAAAGGAGAGTATAGAATAGAATTCACTCCTGAGTCTGAACAAAAAACCCATATGGTGAAAGGTGGTGGGGGTGTAGCTGGAGGTGATATGCCGATGTATGCAAAATCTGAAGAAACTGAAAATAGTTTAAAGAATGAAGTAGATGATACTATTGAAGAGTTAAAAACATCAGAGTATGATATTGCAATAATAGATGGTAAGTATTTTCTCAAGATGGAGAAAAAGGTCGATAATGATTATGTGGTAACAAGAACTGAAGAAGTTACAGATGAGTTGGATGGCAAAGAAATCTCACCTGAAAAAGTTAAATTAGGAGGGAGAACAATCTTTATAAAACTGAAAGATAGATATTAAAAAAACAAACCCCCCGTTATGAAGATAGGAAATCATGCTGGCCTGCTAAGCCATGATCCCGGGTTCAAATCCCGGCGGGGGGTCAATTTAATTAAGAGATTGGCGGAGTAGGGAAGTAAGGTTAAACCTGTTGGGCTGTCATCTCAATCCGGGCAGCCGGTTCGTGGGTTCAAATCCCACCTCCGCCAATCAATGTGATGTCGTATGCTAGTTAGTAGGTTATCATATAAATATAAAAATATTGAACTATGTCTGTGTTCTGAAGTACTATTGATTAAGTACCGATTATTTTCATCGTACAGTTGTACATACATTTGTATCACATCTCTCAATATACTTCATTTATCGGTAGTCAATACTACCGATAGTTATTTATAGGATGGAAAACATAGTATATAGTAGGTGAAGGAGATGACCGCAACATCAAACGCTAGGGTTGTGAGGGGATACAAAATAATAGAAGATGGAATTAATCCCACCCCTATAGATAATATTAGGTTCACTATCCCCTCACAGTCAGGAGACAAGGAATACACAGTAACCAAACCATCTAACCCCTACATAATTCGATGGTCATGCACATGCCCCGACCACTATTATCGAAAGGTTGAGTGCAAGCACATTATTGCGGTCAAATTCTGGCTAAAACTCAAAGATAAGCTCCAAGAGGATGCTAAGCCAAAACCAGTTTTTCAGCCCAAAGAAGATGAATTAAAGTGTCCAGAGTGCTATTCTCAGGAGTTAATCAAGAAGGGTTACAGGAATAATAAGTCGGGTAAGAAGAGGTTGTATCAATGTAGGGATTGTGGTAAGAAGTTCTCTGTTGATGAGGGTTTCAAGTACATGAAGAACGACCCAAGAATCATTACCCTGTCCTTAGACCTCTACTTCAAGGGAATCAGCCAAAACGACATAACTGAACACCTGAAACAATACTACGATGTTGGCGTTAATCAGTCCACAGTTTCTAGGTGGATTAGTAAGTATGTTAGGATTGTGAGCGATTACGTCAAAACACTAAAGCCAGAAGTTTCGGGTATGTGGTCAATAGATGAGATGGCTTTAAAGTGTAAGGGTGAGTGGAATTGGTTATGGAATATGATGGATACTGAAAGCAGATTTCTTATTTCATCTATGATTTCTGAAGGTAAGACTAGGGACGTTAAGACAGCCAGAAAACCTTTGAAGGAAGGTAAGGAGTGGACAGACAAGAAACCCAACGTCATTACTTCAGACGGATTACAAGCTTATAAAAAAGCTATTAAGAAGGAGTTTGGAGCTGACGATAGGTTTGATACTGGTGGGGCAACTGAACACGTTAGGGATGCAGCTATAAACAATAGAGAAAAGAACAACAACAAGGTTGAGAGACTTAACGGAACAATCAGAGACAGAAACAGAGTTCAAAGAGGGTTAAAGAACATACCGAAATCAAGCATATTCGTAGAGGGACTAAAAATATATTACAACTTCCTAAGACCCCACATGAGCTTAGACGGTAAGACTCCTGCTGAAGTATGCGGAATTGATTTAAATTTAAATAAGGATGGTTGGAAACAACTCATCAAGTTAAGCACACAAAACGGAGGGGATTGAATGGCTATAACTTCTAAAGTGTCTTATTCAAAGAAGGGGACTAACTCTTTAAAAACAATTATTCCGAAAGGAATTGCTCAGTTATTGGATTTAGAGCATGGAGAATATGTTGAATGGGATATAGAGAATAGAAACGGGGAGAAAGTGGCAATATTAAGGAAGATTGATTAATAACAAATGATGATTGTTTGATAAATCAGAACCCTTTTATATAGTTTTCGATTAAGGTGAATGTATGACTAATATATCTCCTGTAATTCATGTGGTTCAGGCATTACTATCACCTGTTAGTATGTTAGCAGCAGTTAAGGAAGGTTTGTTAGCTGCAGCTCAAATTTTACTTATAATTGGTTTATTAGCATTTATAGATGTTCTGATTAGGAATAGAAAACGAAAAAGAGTCAGTAATGATTCCTAAATTAGATTTTTTCGTTACATGTTTTTTGTTCCTAATTGGAATTTGGTTTTGGCTATATCTTCTACTTGAATTAACTTATAAAATTACACGATACCATTCTGAAGAGAAAGAGATACTACGCCTCCTTAGGGTTGGGAGAGTGTATCTTTTACTAGCATCTCCTCTAGCATTGTCATTATATTTCACTTTTGGAGAAGAATTACTACCAAAATATGGGATAGATGTTTTATGGGTTTATTATGGGGTATCCTATACTATTTTGGTTGCTGCAAGAATAATTTCAAACCCACATCATAGTATTGTTGATAGAGGGTGGGAGTTTCATAAAGAAGAAATTAACACTTACGAAGAGGAATTAGGAGTAAAAACAGAGTACATCTACGAGGACTTGAAACCTAGAATTCAAGGTATAATTATGCCACTCTCATTTATAGTAGTGATATTTATATTCGTGAAGGCTGCATTAATTGTATTCACTAATGAATCGCTTCCGTTTCTTTATATTCCCGAAGCAAACCGTGAAAATATAATTTCTTTCGTTTATATGGTTTTGGGAGTAATTCCTGCAGTATTGATATCTGAGAGCATACTGTATCTTGCTAAACCACATTATCAAGATTGAGAATTTATAAAAGAGTACTTTTTATATGTCACCTAAGCCCCGATTTGCATACCTTGTCAAACAGTATCATAGCAAGCCCCACCTTTGCATAAGAACCTGGTCAAAGGTCAGAGGTCAAAGTTTAAAGGGGGTCAAGGTTCAAGTCCGACTTTATTAATGGGGTTCTTAATACAGAGTGTTTTTGCGGTGGGTTAGAATATATTTCTGCTCTGGGAGATTAAAATTTTTAGGTGTGTGTCTCATTTAATTTCATGGTAAGGAGTCGTCTCTTTGTCACCTGTCTTTCTGCCTTCATCGTAATGCTGGGTGTGGGAATTATTGTTCCTCTTTTGCCTACTTTTGCAGAAGATCTTGGTGCTAGTGGACTGTGGATCGGAATAATATTTTCCTCCTACTCGTTCTCCAGGCTCGTTTTTCTTCCGATGGCTGGGAGATTGAGCGATGTTTATGGGAGAAAAATAATAATCAGTGTGGGGCTTCTGCTCTACGCTCTGGTCTCCATATTTTACATATTCGCTCAAACGCCTGAACATCTTTCTGTGGTAAGGCTGGCGCACGGCACTACTTCAGCTATGATCATTCCGGTAGCTATGGCCTATACAGCAGAGATCTCTCCTGAGGGATTGGAGGGGCAGTTCATGGGGTCTTTTAGCAGGTGTCTATTCCTTGGCATGGCTTTTGGTCCTCTGCTGGGAGGTGTTATTTCCGAGGCTGTGGGGATCAGATATACTTTCCTCTCTCTTAGTTTAATGGGGTTCTTGACCCTGATACTGGTTATTTTTGCTTTTCCTTCCGAGGGCACGATCAAAAAGAGGGAATTCAGTCTCTTGAAGTCAATTAAGGATCCCTCCATACGCATAGTTTTTATATTCAGATTTATTAATTCTATGGGTAGAGGTAGCGTCATAAGCTTTCTACCTCTCTATCTAGGAATAATTGGCTTCTCAAAGTTCATTATCGGTTCTCTCATATCCATCAATCTTTTTACTTCCGCATTAATTCAACCCGGTTCAGGAAAGCTTTCAGATAAGATCGGTCCCATGTATCCCGTATCCATTTCTACTATTTTTGGAGCTATAATCCTCTTTTTCCTTCCCAGAGTAGATAATATTGGTCTTCTAATAATGCTCTCCATATTCCTGGGGTTTACCAGCGCATTGAGCGTCCCTGCCATTAACGCTATAATCGCTACCAAGGGCAAATCTCATGGCGGTATGGGTGAATTGATGGGGACATTGTCGGCTTCAAAAAGCCTGGGACGGATCGCTGGCCCGATCATTAGTGGTATCGTCTACGATCTTTTTGGTGCAGGTCTTCCCGGATTGAGGGCAGCTTTTACGGTTGCAGCAATTTTAGCTCTTGTCGCAGGTGTAATCTTCTGGCTGGGTGTTAGAAGAACAGGAAAAGAGTCATAGTTTATTCGTGTCCTCTCCGGTCTTTATTATCCAAAAAGCAAAAAAAAGAAAAGAAGGGAATCCATCATCACCCTTCTACCAAAGGGTTCAGGTATTCGGGGGGTTATTTGGGTGGGGTGGTAGGGTGGTAGTATGGGTAGTTAATGAACATTATCATTATCAGATATAAAACTTTCGATTGTTATTAGGATAATAATTTTATTTGGCTGTTTTTTGAAGATCTTAAATTAATACATAAATTAATATTGTGATATGTTGAGGTCCTTATCATTTCCTGTTAATGGCAGTAAAAATGGGCTCCCATTGACGAGTTGGGCAAAGGTATTTATATAGTTTATAAAACCCTTTTAAAAGGGGGTAGATTAGTCACCTTTGATTAACTACCTTACCTCAGGGGTGAGAGAAATGAAAGATTACAATATTAAAATAGAAAATGTAGTTGCTTCAACCCAGATCGGAGAAAATATTGACTTGAATAAGATTTCTAGAGAAGTTTCTGATGCTGAATATAAGCCAAAACAATTCCCTGGACTTGTTTTGAGGACGAAGGAACCCAAAGCTGCTGCCCTTATTTTCAGAAGTGGTAAAGTCGTTTGCACCGGGTCAAAAAGTGTTCAAGATGCAAATAGAGCGGTAAGACAAGTTGTCAAAGTTATCGATGGGCTAGATATTCCGGTCTTTCTTGAACCCGATGTCAAAGTACAGAATATCGTGGCCTCAGCTGACCTTGGTGTTGATCTGAACTTAAATGCCATTGCCATTGGTTTAGGATTGGAAAATATTGAGTACGAGCCTGAACAGTTTCCAGGTCTTGTATACAGGCTGAACAAACCGAGAGTTGTGGTCTTGATATTTGGTTCAGGTAAGATGGTTGTAACGGGGGGTAAAGATCCAGAAGATGCCAATAAAGCAGTTGACAGGATCGCTGAAGAGCTTGCTGCACTTGGTTTGATGTAAACTGATGTGATACCAAAACAGTGCCTGACTAGGCAATATCTCTGGAAGTATCTATCTGCACTCCCTCTCCTATATTGAACTTGAAGGTTTCCTTTACGGGAGGCTTATTCCTTATTTTTGGTATGGAGAGTCTGCTGGTGATGTGGTCTCCCACTCTATCACTGTTGATGTCGAAAATAACGTCACAAATATCCATTACCATATTGACCGTATCTATGGGGTGTACATCTTTCATCAAATATATATAGAACAGGTTATTGCTTTCCTTGGAGAGCAAGTAGAGCTTGTTCATGAGCCATTCTTTCAATCCTCTACTGACATCGAGTTTCATGAAAAATGAAATTGAGTCGAATATGATATTGAAATTTCCTGGTCCCTGGAGCTCGTTCAATTGGTGATCGATAAAATCGAAGATTTCCTTATCCCTGTATTTATCCTCCAGAACGAATTGACCATATTCGTTTAAATAATACTGAGAAAATATGTCTACAAACTCCACGTTCTCCACTGAAAATCCCATGCTGGAGATGTTCTGCTGAATATACTGGACTGGACGTGAAGTGTTGAAATAATACGTCCTCCTTTCTGAAGTGAACTGATAAAGGAAAGCTTCTGGCATACTTATGGGGCTGGCATAAACACAAACTAAACTATTTTCAGGTAAACCCCCATCCAAACGTTTATCAAGGAGGTGGATTCCAGTGGGCTTTGTACCTACTTCACCCACAGTTTGTTGAAGTTGGGAGTTCATCATCATATTATAACAATCACCATATAAAACTAATAACTGTCTACTAAAAAGTTTTACCGAATAGGACATAATGAGAGGGTGTTGTTCATGATAATGGGAACGAAATATTTCGTTCATGATAATGAGAAATGGTAGACGTGTAATGACCTTTAAAGGAGCTGTTAGTCCTATGAACGGTACGATAGAGCACAACAGGGTTGCAGTACCATACGCCCCTAAGCTGGACCGAAGAGGTTTCGGAAGGAAAGAAGGAGACAAGGTTATTTTGCATCCTGTAGAAGCTGTTTACCTCAACTTGAGGGGTGACCTACCTATAGAAAAAGATGGTAAGAAATTGGAGCCCCCGGAGGTATTCCAGTGGGCAGAAGGGCTGAATCCGGATTTCCCCAGTTACTACTTCGCTTATGAAGATCTGAGGGATAGAGGCAACAAAATTGAGCTGGACGGTAAATTCCTCAAAGGAAAAAAGACCTATCTCCCCATCTCAGAAAGAAGAAAGATCACCATACCAGAGATATATAGGTTGCAGTCAGAGGTTCAGGATCTCGTGCTGGCTATTGTGGATGAAGAAAGCGAAGTTACCTATTACCATGTGGACGAGTGGGACATAACAGGTAACCAGGAAGAAGATATCAAGAAAATAGAGGGACACCTCATCTCGGACAGAGTGATAACGGATAACAGATTCATTTTTGACCATCTTTTCTACGGGAACGAGAAGAACGACCTGATAAGCCTCTCTCTGATAGAGAGCCTCTATCTGGCTGAAAAAGGTAAGATGGACATCTATAGCTCCGGAGAAAGTGTTGACTCCACAGAGATAAGGAAACAGGGCGAGATGGTCGAAGAGAACTTCAACAAAAGATACGAAGTCTATAAAGACCTCAAAGAGAGGAGTTTGTCGGTGAAGACCGGATTTAAGTTCGGTAGCGATTTCAGGGTGTATGACCAGATCAAGAGTGTGAAGGACTTGCCCCACTCCAAATATTTGGTCTCTGTAATAGATGACTTAGATATACCTTTATACGTAATTGCGAGAGCCATAAGACTCGCCCAGAACGTGAGGAAGAGGATGGTGTTCGCTTTTTACTCTCAAGAAGAAATAAAATACGTAGCTATCAAGTGGGTAAAGGTATAGAGCCAAAACTCTACAATCTTTGTTACTCATTTCCTCGTTTATTATTTAATCCGACTTGAGAATCAGCCACGCATTCTCCCCTGCCTTAGGGAACTTGAATATTACAAAGGTTCCCTGGACCTTATTTCCCTTCAGCTCTATCTTTATTTCCGTGGACTCTTTCTTCAACAGTTCGTATTCTCCATTATCCCAGATGTGTACCTCCCCTGCCCCATACATTCCCTCAGGTATGTGACCTTCAAAGTCCATATAATCCACACTATGGTCTTCAACTGCTATCGCCAGTCTTTTTTGTCCTTTTTGATCTGGCAACCCCTTGGGTACTGCCCAGCTACGGGCCACCCCCTCCATTTCCAGTCGAAAATCAAAGTGATGCTGAGAAGCGTAATGCTCCTGAATTACGAACTTCATGTATGACCATAGTTCATAGATTATAAAAAAGATTTTAGAGGTTTTTATAACAAAGACTGGCATCTCTTGCAGTATCGCCAGTCCTTTACATCAGTTTCACTTACTTTGTTGGAAAAATGCATAACACAATACTTATCAGGGCAGTAGCCTCAGTCCCATTATATGGCCGATCTCATGCACCGCCTCTTTAAGTGCCCTTAACTTCAGCAATTCAATGTCTTCATCTTTACCATAAAATTGGGGTCTGAGCCTGCAGGTCGATATTACCGCTTTACTGCCCCCCAGCTCAGCTTCACCGAAAATGAAATTAAATCCGTAGGAGTAAAGATCCCCTTCCAGAACCCCCAGATTGATATCACCTGCCAAACCAATGACCTCCAGCACCTTTGCAGACTTGAACTGTTCTCTGGAGCGATCAAATGCGGAATCCGGTATTTTCTGTTCTTTCAGAACGGTAACTTCCTCGAAAATCTTATGCAGTTCTTCCTGGATATAATCAATGATCTTGGAATCTACAGGTTGTGAATCGACCAAAGGATGAATATACACTTTCTTGTTTACTTTCAATTCTCCGGTTTCTTCATCTCTGGAAAGTACCGTCCTATTCATCTCCTTGAAACCGGTGAGCAAATTATATTAATTTTGCTTTAAAAAATACTACTTTTATAATTACTTTCCACATGAAATAATGGGGTTTTAATGGTGGGTTTTCCCTACCCCTCCCCCTCCGTTTCCATTAGAAGTCGTAGAAAATGAAGTGCAATACCAAAAAGAGTTCAATAAATTTTAGATACCTCAAATTTGAGATTAAAATAAAAAACGTTACTTTACACAAGTTACTTTACGTTACCAAGGAAAATTAACTTAAAGTTCTGTGCCCTGAAAATAGCCGTAGATTTGTACTTTAACTTAGTTGAATGTTCTCTTTAAATTATTCTATTATTCCTCCTATTATTCCTCTACAGATATTCTTTCTAGCTGGCTCGATAGATTCCATATAAGTGTTCTAACGTGCATAGGTATATTAGGATCAGCAGATAAATCTTCAAGGATAGAAATTGCAGAAGACGCTTTCACGGCTAAACTCTCTTTTCCATGTAGTAGATCTTCTTTTATCTCTCCTGAAACTTTCCTTACGTTCCTTGGCACAGTATCATCTTGCATGATCCTATCCAGAACTTCTAGCACACCCTCCGGTACTTCCTCAGTCATAGATACACCTCCACAGAAGTGAAATTTTTATTACGATTCATCGATATGCAGGTATGGAAGATAAAAAAATTTCGGATATTTCAAAATTATTAATTAGAGGAGCAAAAATGCTTTCTTACCATTGTCCAGAGTGTAACGTTCCTCTATTCCAGGAAGGAGATACCATGTTCTGTCCTTCATGTCAAAAGGAGGCCGTAACAGAGCAGGAAGGAGAAAGAAGAGAATCAAAAGAGAGAGCAAAGACCAATACAATCAACTCAAAAAGTGAAGTACAGCAGGAAGATAAGAAAGTAGTTCAGGATAAGGGAGCTGAGAGGAAAACCATAAAGAGCGGTCATACTGAATTTAGAGATACTGACATGGAAACCTCTTTAAAGAACTCTCTGGCGAGATTATCTAACGAATTAGAGAACGCAAATGATGTAAAAGAGATTAAAGAAATTGTCGAACTTATGGACCAGATCACCAGCCTTGCAGAAAGAATTAAAAAGATTTAAATTTTTGTTCTTTAGTTCGATTGGATTTAGGATATTTGTGGTGCTTTATCCTCCCTTTTACCCTTGAATTTGAATTCGATCTCCAGTTCTTTATCTCTGTACCCTTCAAATTCGATCTCCATCTTAACTGGTTCCCTGAATTCGAATGGAAGAAAGCGGAATAATAAGTTCCGAATGGGAAGGAAGAAGGAAATACTACTCTCTGATCAGAGAGATCAGAGTGATAATTGTAAGAATATCTCCTCCCCCCAATAGAAGATTCGAAATACAATTTCCCTCAGTCAGAAAAGAAGGAAGAGAATAATCTCAGAAAGACTAATTACTCCCAAATTATCTCCAAAAGATTAGTAAAGAGAATTAGTAGACAGTAAGCAGTAAGGAATGAGAGTTATTTATTACCTGAATTTTTCTCCGTATTCGTATATTGATTTCTCAGTTTGAAGCATTTCTTCGATTGCTCTGTATAGTTCTTCTATGCTTATTCTGACTTGTTTTGTGGTGTCCCTGTCTCTTACGGTAACGGTCCTATCCTCTAGGGTTTGTTTGTCTATGGTTACACAGAATGGAGTGCCAACTTCATCGTATCTCCTGTACCTTCTTCCAATGCTTCCCGATGTATCGTATTCAGTAAATATGCCCCGTTGCTTGAGACTGGAAATTATTTCTTCGGATACTGTTAGAAACTCATCCTTAGTGAGGAGAGGGAGGACTGCTACTTGAACAGGAGTAATCCTGTTTTTCAATCTTAAAACCTTTCTCTCTTCTCCATCTATAGTATCTGACTCGAAGGAATGCTCCAGGATGGTGTAGACCAGTCTGTCCAGACCGAAAGACGGTTCGATTATGTGGGGAATTACTCTCTCTCCGTGTATTTCTTCTTCTACGTCCTCTACTTCGAAAAATTCATTTGGCACATTAAAAACCTCTCCATCCACTTCTACTTCTATGCTGTTACCGACCTCTCCGTCGTAATTCTCAATTTCTGTTGCAATAGATTTGGCTTTATCCCTAAATTGAGGTCCTAGTTTGTTCATTAAAGGAGTTAACTTCTTCCTCTTGACCCTCTGGGGTTGATGGAACTGAACGAAGACACTCATATCCTCCCCACTAACTTCCGCATGTCTCTTAAGGTCGTAATCTGTTCTATCCGCAATACCAACCAGCTCTATCCACCCATATTCAGTTAAAGCTTCTGCATCCCAAGTATCAATGGCGTAATGAGCTCGCTCGTCATCCTTGTGCTGTCTGAACCTTAATTTTTCCTCAGTAACTCCCGATTCAAGCAGGTACTGTTTGGTCCTACCTATAAAGTATGCCAAAAGCTCATGAGGGAGGATTCCTTTTGAAAGCGCTTCTCCCAGCGTTATATCATACTGGTTCTCCGATTTATCTTCCAGGATCACTTTAGTATCTTCGTATTTGATAAAACCGGGATGCGTTTTATTCTGAGGATGAACAAAATACTCCAGTTCGGACTGATTGAACTCTCTTAAACGGATTACTCCCTGTCTGGGGCTGATCTCATTCCGATACACTCTCCCTATCTGGGAAACTCCGAAGGGTAACTGGCCCCTGAAATACTCTTTTAACCTTTTAAAATCGATAAAAATGCCTTGAGCGGTTTCAGGTCTGAGGTACCCTCTTTTACCTTCTCCAAGGCCAATAGTGGTAGTAAACATGAGATTAAAGTGTTGGGGGTTCTTAAAGCCACTACCACACTCACAACTGAGGTCATAACTTTCCAGAATTTCCTGTATAGCATCCATTGTCTCGTCCGATTCTATTCCCAGTTTCTCCTTGATGTAATGATCTGCTCTAAACACTCTACCACATTCTTTGCACTCTATGGCCACGTCTGTGAAGGAAGTTAAATGTCCAGAGGCAGCAAAAACATCTTCAATTCCTATAGTAGGAGTATCAATCTCAACTGCACGTTCATTAATAACGAAATAATCACGCCATATCTTCTCCAGATTTCTTCTTACTCCATTACCCAGAGGGGCAAAATCAATGAATCCGGCTATACCTCCATAAATTTCAAATGATTGCCATAAAAAACCTCTCCTGATCAACATTTCCATTAATCTACTCATAATCCTCCCGCATCCTCTTTGTTTTTTTAAGTTTTCTCCATATAGTTGATCCGGATTTATTTACTTATTTTAATCACGAAAAAGGAATATCTATAAAACTAAAAACAAAAAATATAAGAATGAGTTATGCACCAAATAAATCTTAATTGGTTTGGCAGCGAGTTGGAGAGGTTGCATAATATATAAAAAATATCAAAGGAGCTACTTGATATGGGAATGGGGGCATGCAACCCACCAGGGGTAAACTTCAATATGTTGTCCATTTTAGATGAGGTACTGGACTACTCATCAGATGGGGTTTTTATCCTAGATGAGGATGGTATGATCCTTTATGTTAATGAAAGTATGTCTAGTTTACTGGGATTCACTAAGGATGAATTGTTAGGAGTCAATATTAAGGAATTATATGTGAGCTCTGCTCATTCACCTTCTGCTGGTACTGAAGCGATTTTAAGGAGAAATAAAGGTGATACGATAAAATGTTTTGAGATCACTAAAGCGTTTAAGGGGGAAGAAGACCTATTTTACAAGCTAATATGGAGTAAAAATAGCCAGGAAGATCAAAAGGAGAATAATGGGGATAAGCAGAGCATAAAGAAGATGTTAGCTATTTCTGGAGAGATAAACCATCTTATTGCGTGGGAAAGAGATAGCAGGAGATTGCTAAGGAAGGTATGCAGGTCGATTGGGAGATTAAAGGAAGATCTTAATGTATGGATTGGTTTCTTTGATCAGGGTAGGATAGAGATTGTAGAATCTATTGGGCATTATGGTAGGGAAAAACTGGAACATATGGCCAATAACGGAGAAATATTGTGTCTAAAAGCTATGGAAAGCCAGAATAGGAAACTGGGGACGCTTCCTATAGACTATCTTTGTAAAAACTGCTCATTGAACGGCGACGAGTCGATTAAAAAACTGGTCATCCCCATATCTCATAAGGATAGGGTATATGGGGTTCTATGGATTTATTCCCATTCGAAGAGTTTCACGAATGAAGAACTGGAAATGATCAATGATCTAGCGTCTGATCTGGCTCTTGCACTAAAGACAGTTGAGGTGGAGAAGAAGAGAAAAGAGGCTCTTGATAAGATGAAGGATAACCTCGAATATTTTGAATATCTGGCAGATAGACTGAGGAATCCTTTAGCGATAATGAGAGGATTCGTAGACGTAAGAGAAGACGTAGGAGAAGAAAAGACTTTTAAAGAACTAACTAAGCAGATCAATCGAATGAACAGGATACTCGATAACCTTAGAACGAAAGAAGAAGAAACCTTCAAGTTGAAACAGAATTTGATTAGATAAAGCCAGTAAACCAGTTACCGGCCTTAGCCGGTTCGGTTATCTGGGTTCTCTGCTATTCCACCAGAAACAAGGGGGGTGGGTATTGATTGGTGTTGACCAGCGCTCTTATTGCTCATAGAGGTTTTCCGAGCTCCTCAGTCTCACAAGAAAGATACTGCCTTCGGGTTCATTGTTCTCGACCCATATCTTCCCTTTGTACCTTTCAATCAAGGTTTTGACCAGGAACAGTCCCAGCCCGGTCTTTCCTGTGACTTCGTCCTTCACTCCTTCTTTAAAGATCTCTTCTTTCATACCCACAGAGATACCTGGACCGTTGTCCGAAATCCTGACCTCTATCTCTGAGTCCACTTTTTCGGCTTTAATATCGATCTCCTTCTCTGACTTATCGTTGTGGATTATGGAATTTGAGAGTAGGTTGGAGAAAATAGAGTTGATCATCTCATCAGCCCAAACGTAAAGATCTTCAGATATATCGGATCTTATATTGACATTGGGGTCTTCTATGGCATTTATTTCACTTTTTAGCACTTCGGAAAGGTTCGTTGACTTCATTATTTTGCCCGATTTCTCTGCTTCTTCGACGATTTTTATGTCTCTAATAAGCTCTAGAGATCTTTTTATCATATTCTGGATCTTGTTTATGTAATCTTTATTTGGCTCCGCTTCGAGGAGCTCAACATAATTTCCAATTACACTGAGGTAATTGCTGAGGTCGTGGCGGAGTATGCTGTTTAAGACTTCCAGTCTCTCCAGCAATCTCTTTGTTGATGTTTCCTGCTTCTTCTTTTCGGAAATATCTCTTAATACTCCCTCACTACCGACAGTGATCCCTTCGGTTTTCCACGGCCAGGCTACAGCTTCAAACCATAGAACATCTCCGCTTTTGGATAACATTCTCAATTCGTAATTTCTAGTCTCCCCGTCCAATACCCTCAAAAATTCTTCACGAACTTTACCAACATCTTCTGGATGGACCAGAGGAGCGAGAGGAATTCCGGTAAGCTCGGTCCTGCTGTATCCCAAAGTCTGTGCCAGTTTAGGATTGAAGTCAGCTTTCCCCACTCTGAAGAACATGTCCTGTGCATGCTCAAAGAAATCCTGGTAGCTCTCCAACTCTTTTATTTCCTCGTACTGGTGAGTGGTATCTCTTAAAAAGAACACATATTTATCGTCGAAGGAAGAGGATCTGATCTCACATCTCACGGTCGTACCATCCTTTCGGTGTAATTCAGAAAATTTTTCCTGTTTTAAAAGGGTTTTTATTTCTTCCCTATTCAAATTAAGAAATTCAGATAACGGCTGGTCCTCGGCCTCTTCCTTAGACCATCCCAACGTCTCTTCGGCAACTTCACTCCAGTATAAGATATTATAATCCTTGTCGGTTAGAATGACAGCAAAAGGAAGAACTTCGGCAAGTTTAAGCTCTCTGTTTACTTCTTGCCATCTCACCATCACTAAGCCTCTTTACGAGCTCTTCAAGCTTTCTCCTTCCGAATGGTTTTTCAAGTATTTCGATCGCTCCTGTCTCCAGCATTTCTTTGCCTTTGTGAGTGGCGTAGGCAGTAACTGCCACGATCTTAACTTCTGGATATTCTTCCAGGATTTGTTTGGTTGCCTCGATACCGTTCATCCTGGGCATCATAATATCCATCAAAATTATGTCGGGTGTCTTTTCTTCGCATCTCTTTATTGCTTCGTAACCGTTAGAGGCTTCTACAACGTCATAGCCTTTTAAAATAAGTACCATTACTTCTCTCATTGCTGGTTCGTCGTCCACCACTAATATTCTTACGTTATTCTTCTTTTTCGGCAAATTCTGTCACCCCATGATAATAATAACAACAACTATAAACTATTAAAAGTTTTCCCTTTTTCATACCATCGACTTCTGTATTAATACTTTCTTATTCCTGTCGTTGATTTATTCGGCCTGAAGGGAGTCTATTAACGCAGAGAGCAAATGACTGGCGGTAAGCTATTTTCTTCGAGCTAATAGGCTATCATCTCCTCATTAAGTGTTTTTTGTAACCTTTTAATTGAGCATGATTATAACAACAATAATGATTAATCCAAAGATATTGATTATAGTGGCTGCATTATCGGCTGTTTTAAATGTAGCTACTCAAGAACAGGTTGAAAGTACTCCAGAACAGGTAGAAATGGAAGATTTCCTGGAGGTAGCTTCAAAAGATGCTCTGGAGTTCGAATATTTTAACTGTACCACGGATGAGATTGCAGATTATGTGGGAATGGCAAGTAAGGGGGATCAAATAGCCAGATTCTTTTTAGATGGTGGATATGTAATCGTAACGGAAGGAAAAGCAAACCCCCTTTATAATCGGGAGGAAGAGTACAGAGGGATAAGCCTGAAGTTACAGGATGAATATTGCTGGGCAGAAATGAACGGTTTGACCCTCTACGGCCATGTGGGTAGAGTTAAACTGGCAATAGACCACTATAAGACGAATAACACATTACGGTATTATGTTAAAGAGAACGGAATAGAGCAGGTAAATCACGCTGATTATTTATGGCTGGTGAAAGGAGGGTATTGCCCGTTCTCTCACCAGTTGAAGGCCCTTTGGGCGTATTATGAGAAGGGAGATTATGAATTCTACAGATTGGATGGAGAAGATGACCGCGTCACAAAAAAAAGTTTTGACCAATTTTACCAGGTAATAAATGCCAAAAAGTACAGAAAGAATACCATGAAGATCGAAGCTGACATGGGAAATAAAAAAATGGATATTGAAGTAATGTGAGCTTATTCGGCGCTCACATCTGTTTCATAGCTGCCTACTAGATCCCCTTGATAGTAAAACCATACATTTAGGTGGGCTTCATCTCCTGGAATATCAAATTCCTGGGGAATAGTCAGTTCAGTAGTCTCACCCGGAGAAAGTCCTCTGGTGAACAGCCATCCTTTGGGATCCTGATCTCCCACCACTATATTGGCTTGCTGTACATAAGCGGGCACATCACCCATATTTTTTACGGTCAATGTCATGCTGTTAAGCGTATTCCCGGTTATATTGAATTCAGCATCCGTTACCTGTAGATCATGCTCGCCAATGCTAAAGGTCTTGGAAGATACGACCTCTCCCTGACGCCTTAAGTTTATTTCGTAACCTCCTCTGGCTGGACTGTCCCCTGGTTCTGCCAAAGTGAACTCAACGGTCTTTGACTGGCCTGTAAAATTATTTGCGTAAATCTGTTTTGTGGTAACATTGTTGTTCGGAAATTTAAGTTCCACACTCATGTCTTGGGGCGTACCCGTAATGTTGACTTCCATTACGGGAATGAAGTTATTATGTAGACTTACATTTTGTTGAATATCGTAAGGTCCTGTGCTACTATCATCCACGGGGAGAACGTCATTACATCCAGAAAATAAAACTGTAAAACCCAATATCATTATAAACAACAGATAAATCCTCAATTTATCTCCTCCATAACCAGCTTAATCAACTGAGGCAACCTTTCTTTAAGAGTCTTTGAAAGCTCCATACCGGTCTCTATTTTGTCCGGTTCCACACCAATGACTACTATTTCTTTGGGGAGGTTATAGGCGTGCTTTCCACTCTTTAATGCATCCAAAAAGGACATGCTGTGTAAGCTGAGGTCAAAAGAGTCTCTATGGTCGTCTACGTTCAGGTCCTCTATTCTGTACCTGTAGAAAGTGCCTGGAGCGTGACCGCCAGCGAATGCATCAATAACTATGGCCTTTTCTTTGTTATCCATAGCATCCAGAACCACCATGGGATCTGTAGAAGCATCGAAAACCTCTACACCTTTGGGCAAGTTATTTTTTCCCAAGTTATCTACAGCCCAGATGCCAATGCCATCGTCTGTTTGTAATAGGTTGCCTACACCAATAATGGCGATTTTTTTCATGTTATATGAATTCGGTGAACTGGATTTATAAGTATTTGCCAATCGTTGCCCATATAGTCCTCACCATTTCCCTATGAAGTTGAACCCCAAATAACAAAATAATCTTAAACCCTATTTAAAAATATGGCATGTGAAGATCCTCATAAGTCCCATGGACAGCAAGGAAGCTATAGAGTCAATAGAAGGAGGAGCGGACATAATTGACGTCAAGAACCCGGCCGAAGGGTCATTAGGCGCTAGTTTCCCCTGGATAATCAGGGAAATAAAAGATCTGGCTGCAAGACACGGTAAGCAGGTCAGCGCCACTATAGGAGATATGGAGTATAAGCCGGGCACTGCAAGTCTTGCAGCTTTAGGAGCAGCGCAAAGCGGAGCAGATTACATCAAAATAGGCTTGTTTGGAGTCAGAGATGAAGAAGAAGCCTATAAGATGTTAAGATCGGTAACTAAATCCGTTAAAGATTTTGATGAGCACAAGAAGCTGGTAGCAGCTGCTTATGCAGATCACTATAGGATAAACTCCATATCGCCCCAATTGCTACCAGAAGTGGGTGAAAGGGCAGAAGTAGACGGTATCATGATCGATACGGCCATAAAAGATGGTAAGACACTTTTTGACCACATGGAGATAGTTGAAATTAAAGGATTTATTGAGGAATCCCAAAAAAGAGACATCTTCTGTGCTCTAGCCGGTAGTATAAGGGGAACTCACACAACCGCCTTGAAGGAGCTGAAACCCGATATAATAGGGGTGAGGACTGCGGTCTGTAAAAATGGAAGAAATTCAAGAATTGAGAAACATCTAGTTACTAATTTTATTGCTGAGATTGCTGGGCAGGTGTAGCTATCTCGTTGAGGAGCTCATAACCTTCTCTAGTTCCTTTGGTGATGAGTAGATCACCGGCAAACATTTTAGTATTCGCCGAAGGTCTGGTGATCCAGTTGCTGTCCCTCTTTATAGCTACAACATGCATCCCTGTATTTGTTTCTACTTTGGCTTCGCCCAGAGACCGTCCGTTGAGGTTGGATTTTCTGGTGACTTCCACAAGAGAGATTATCTCGTCTGTCTCTTTCATTGCCTCCTTGAATATGGGATGTATCTCCATCCTTTGAGCAACAGCCTCAGATATTTCTCTGGCAGAATCGGCGATGACCTCTGACGTATAGGATAGTTCAAGCAAAGCGATTAATGGATTAACTTCAGAGTCGAACTCCTTACTGCTGTTCAAAACCCAGTGCTGAAGCTGGTATTTCATGTTGTCTATCTCGTTCTCAATGTAGATCACCTCGTGAGCGATCTCCTCGTTATCATAAAGCACTGATAGATAGCTGAGGTCCACTGCAAGCTCAGACATGTTCTTCATCTGGATGATCGTATACACAGCCTTATCCAGATCGGTTATCTCTTTTTCTGGCTCTTGTCTGCCGATCTCCCTTCTCTCTCCCACCACCAGCTCGGTGAAATGAGGTATCCCTGTAACATCTCCTCTGGCGAACAATACGTCGCCCTTCATGATCTTGGTATCTCTATCGGGGTTATATGCCCACTCCACTCCTCTTCTGATGGCAATAACTCTTAAACCGGTCCTGGTGTGTAACTTGGACTCTCCCAGGGCTTTCCCAGCAATTTCAGACTCTCTGGTTACCTGCGCTTTGGTTACTGTTTCCTCGCTGTTGACAATAATGGAGTTGACCATCTCTCTGGGGAGCTTGTAATCCTTTATGATCAGCATTGCAATATCTCCAGCAGCATTGCCTATCTTTTGAGCGGCATTGGCTATCTGCAAGATGGAAGAAACGGACTCCGCCTCGTCAACCCTTCTAACGGAGAGAATGGAAACTACCCTTATCTCCTTCAGGTAGTCTACCATGTTCTTCTCCAGGCTGATGACCTCCTCAGCAATATCGTCATTATCAAAAAACACAGCAGAATAGGCCAAATCTATCATCAGCTCAGATGTATCTTTTATTTCTACCAGTAAATCCTTAACAGTTCTACGCATTTTGT
The DNA here is from genome assembly GCA_046483365.1 of Archaeoglobaceae archaeon. Classification (GTDB taxonomy): domain Archaea; phylum Halobacteriota; class Archaeoglobi; order Archaeoglobales; family Archaeoglobaceae; genus JdFR-22. The sequence continues at coordinate 35,534 of JAWODI010000008.1, forward strand.
AATATTATTGAAATTTAGGTTTTATATTGGTTTCGATAATGCGGCAAACGTAATAGTTTTTATTTGTCAAATTGATTAATTTTTCCTATTCTTTTGTTTACAGTTTTATTTTCCAAAAAAAGTAACTAATGGTTTTAGTTTCACTTCACTGGAAAATTATAGGATTAGTGATAAAAATAATAAAAACAATGAGAATAAGTTTTTTATAGTTTGAAGGTAAATACCTTTAAAACTAAAAAACTATGAAGCTTATAAACTTTAAAGGCAAAAAGCTTTAAAACTCTGAAAATAAAGATAGGAAAAATGGATAGGGAGAAAGTACTCAGGGCTCTACAAAGTCCTACGAGACAAAAAATCCTGGAAATATTATCCGAAGGAGGAAAACAATCTGCTAAAGATTTAGGGGAGAGATTGGAAGTAAAGAACTCAACAATAAGAGACCATCTTGAGATTCTTGAAAATGTGAATATCGTAAAACCCGAAGAGGAATACCATCCTCCAACAGGAAGACGTGGAAAACAATATTCTCTCAACAGGGAAGCTTGTAGGACTATGGAACTACCTTTAGGAAAAATAAGACTAGTATTCGAGCTGGTGGAAGATAAAAGAGATAATTAACAGGTGAATTATGATTAAAAGTACTTTTGTGTTTATTCCTGGTATAGGAAGGAAGACAGAGGAGGATTTTTGGAAAAAAGGTATTTTAACTTGGCATGACTTGAAAAAGAACTTCTCGATTTTAAGTCGAGAAAGAAGACAATTTATATACGATTACTTGGATAAGGCAGACAGTGCTCTCTCTAGGGATAACCTTTCCTTCTTTGTTAAACACCTCCCTCAAAATGAGCTTTGGAGAGTATATCGCGAGTTTAAAGACAAGACAGTTTTCTTAGATATTGAAACAACAGGCTTATCTTCGTATTATGACTGGATAACTCTTATTGGGGCGTATGATGGAAAAGAGTACAATGTTTTTGTAAGAGACAATAATATGGAGGACTTTGTTGATTATTTGAGTAACTATAACCTCATTGTAACATTCAACGGAAAAACATTTGATATTCCGTTCCTTAAGAAGGAGTTTCCGGAAATTAAAATCCCCTCTATCCATATTGATTTAAAATACCTTTTAAGAAGCGTTGGAATAACTGGACCGTTAAAACAGATAGAAGAAGAAGTAGGTATAAGAAGACCGGGAGATTTACAAGAAGTTAGTGGCAGGGAGGCAGCTGTTCTTTGGAGACAATTCCTTAAAGGGGATGATGAAGCTTTAGAAAAGCTAATAAGGTATAATTATCAGGATACTGTAAACCTACAGACACTCATGCATTTTTGTTATAACCTGAAATTGGAGCAAATTAAATCAAAGATGAACTGTGACACTTACCAGCAAACACTCTTAGAATATGGTTATGACTCTGAAGAACTGTTTAGGGAATATGTCTTTTTTACTTTTGAACCTTCAACCTTCGATAAGCCCAAAATACACATCCAAAAACCCAATGAGAGCGCATTAGATGTTCATATGAACGGGAGAAAACTAGCTAGAGTTGACAGAAACAAAATTGAAAAAATAGAGATTAAAATAGAAAACCTTCTGCAAAAAATAGAACGAGAGAATCCGGTTGCAGTTGGAATAGATTTGTCAGGATCTGAGAAAAGGAATTCAGGAGTTTGTGTACTCGGTGGAAAAGATGCATATCTAGATGCATTAAGTACTGACGAGGAAATCATCTCAACGACTTTGAATGCTAAACCAGATATTATATCAATAGATTCTCCGTTGAGTCTTCCTGAGGGTAGGTGTTGTCCGGAGGATACATGCGATTGCAGACAATATGGGATTACTCGGGGTTGTGAGAGAACACTTAAGAAAAGAGGAATAAACGTTTATCCTTGTTTGATTAAAAGTATGCAGAAATTAACGATGAGGGGAATTAAATTAGCTGAAATTTTTAGGAAAGAAGGTTATGACGTTATAGAAAGCTATCCAGGTGCAGCTCAGGACATAATGGGTTTGCCGAGGAAAAGGATAAATTTAAAAGAGTTGGAAGTTGATTTGTGGAATATGGGGGTCAAGCCATTTTCAAGTAAGAAGACTATTACCCATGATGAAATTGACGCTTTAACATCTGCATTGGTAGGTTACTTTTATCTTGCAGAGGAGTATGAGGCAATCGGGAATAATACGGAAGGTTATCTGATGGTTCCTGATTTAAATAATTCTAAGAGGGATGAGTAAAATGCCTGTCACAGTTATTGTTGGAGCACAGTTTGGAGGAGAGGGAAAAGGCAAGATAACTTCACATTTATGCCGAGAACACAACTATGATGTTGCAGTAAGGTGTGGAGGCCCTAACTCAGGACATACCGTTACGATAGGTGGTGAGAAGGTTGTACTAAGACAGATACCCGCAGGCGTCGTGAACCCAAAAACTAAACTCTTTCTTTCAGCTGGGTGCTTAATAGATTTGGATGTTTTATTAGAAGAGATAGAAAGATTTGATTTAAACTCTGAAAGACTAAAAGTAGACAGGAACGCAGCTATTATAGATAAAAAGTTTCGTCGAGAGGAAGAAGCTTCCGGTCTCGGTAGTGGGATAGGGTCTACTTGTACGGGTACAGGAGTTGCGGTTGCTAAGAGGGCCTTAAGAGATGAGGACGTGAAGTTAGCTAGAGATGCAAAGGAATTGGAACCATATTTAACTGAAACTTCAAGAGAGATAATGCATTCTCACCTAAATGGAGAAAAAGTAGTAATAGAGGGGACCCAAGGTTTCGGCCTCTCTTTATATCACAGTCCCTACTACCCTTACACAACAAGTAGAGATACTACAGTTTCAGGGTTCTTAAGTGAAGTTGGAGTCAGCCCTATGGTTGTCTCAGATATTATAATGGTCGTGCGGACATTTCCGATTAGGGTAGGTGGCAATTCAGGACCTCTACCAAATGAAATAGACTGGGAAACCATACAGCATGAAAGCGGCTATCCTCATAAGATACAAGAGATGACTACTGTAACCAATAAACTAAGAAGGGTGGGGAGATTTGATCTTGAGATTGTTAAGAAGGCGGTTACAGCGAATATGCCAACAAAGATAGCTTTAATGGGTGTGGATTATCTAGATTATGCTAATAAGTACAAAAAGCATTATAATGCCTTAACTCGAAAAACAAAAAATCTAATCTCTTTTTTGGAAAATGAATTTGGGGCTAATATAGCTTTTATCGGAACTGGACCAATAGATGATGAAATTATTGATCTAATGTTGGAGGTAAGGGCTTATGTGGAAAAAGGATAAAGAGAAGGAAAGACTGTCTAAATTTAGCTGTCCTGAAGAAGATGATTTAGATACTTCGGGGGCTCTATTAAGTGATGAAATAGAACATTATGCTAACAAATTTAATATGATATATCCATTTAATCCTAATAATCTTAAACCAGCTAGTTATGAATTGACAGTTGGAGATGAATATGCAAAAGGAGGAAAAATACAGAAATTATACAATGAAACTGGAAAGAACGAAATAAAGATAGAACCTTTTCAAGTTGTAGTTATCAAAACCCATGAAACAATAAATTTACCTCGTTTTATAATAGCTCGGTGGAATATTCGGGTAAGGTGGGCTTATCGAGGATTGTTATGGGTTGGAGGCCCTCAGGTTGACCCTGGTTGGGTTGGTAATCTTTCCTGTCCGATTTATAATTTATCTAATAAAGATATAATATTGAGACTTGGAGATCCAATTGCAATAATGGACTTTGTTAAAACAACACCCTTCAAAAATGATAATGAAAAGTATGATAGGCCCCCATCAAGGGTCATTTTTGAAGACTATGAACCAGAAACCTTAGAAAGTGCTTTGTGGACTGAAACAAGGGAACGCATGCATGATGTTGAGAATCAGGTTAATAAGTTTGAAAGGAACCTAGAGTATTTTATTGGTATAAGCTTTACGATTATTACAGTGATATTTGCTGCTATGGCTATCTTTGTTAGCTCTGGACAGCAATCAGCAACTCAAGGAGCGGTTAATTTCGTATCTTGGTGGAATTATGTAGTTATAGGTTTTTCTATAGTTGCTATTGCTCTTTCTATTATTACCCTTAATATAGCGAAGAAGGCTGAAAGAAGAGTTGGTGAAAAATGAAAATAATTAGCTTCGAAGGATGCGTTGGTGCAGGTAAAACAAGCCTAACAAACTATTTCTCTTATGAATTTGGATTAGAAAAAATCTTGGAGAAGTTTGAAGTAAACCCCTTTCTTAAGGAATTCTACGGAGGTACAGATGTAAATCTTGAAACAGAAACAACGTTCCTGTTAATTCACTACTCACAACTAAAAGAAGCAATTCAAAACTCAAACTCTTCTACTATCATATCTGATTTCTCGATTGAGAAAGATTTAGTTTATGCTAAAATGAATTTAAAAGAAGAAGAGCACAAAATTTTCTTAGGAATTTATAATCATATTATCGAACAAATAGGAGTTCCGGACACGGTTATATATTTAGACATATCTTTAAAAGTGCTAAAAAGAAGGATATTCCAAAGAGGTAGGTATTACGAAATAAACGCAGACCCCAACTATTTTAAAAGGTATTTCGAAGAAGTCAAGGGATATTTTCAAAACGAAACGAGAAGCAAAGTGTACTTTTTTAATGTAGACGATTTAGTTTTAGAACCAGAAGATCAGGAAATAGAAGAGATTAGAGAGAAAATACTAGAGGCAATCTGATTACTTTTAAGGGATTTGAATCTGGATAGATTTTTCTTTAATGACGACTCCACAAGAAACGAAGGGGGGAGTGGTATTGTGTCACAATGAGTACCTTATGAACAATAATTTCGAACCTAGCCTGAAGTTCAACTCCTGCCCTTGGTCCTGTACCTCTTGAATCCCAGGGACGTGAGGGCGGTGCACCATTCCTGTATAACTCCCAGGTGCTCTTCAGAATTGTTATGGAGGCCTTTTTTGTCCAGAGTTGCTACAGTTTTTTCCTCTAACTGAAAGACCACTAATCTCTCATTTTTCAGCACCCTTATAGTGTAGGGCGGGTCAAGGACCTCGATACAGTTATCAGTGCAATTCGCCCTGTCTGCAAGGGGTCTTCGTGGCGGATCTGCTCGTGGCGGGGATCGGCGGGATCGGGGAGGTATTCACTGCCGGTGAAGCGCGGAAAGCGGGAGCGCAGCAGTTCGGCGAAGGCGGTCACCGCTTCCGGGCAATACACGCGCAGCTGGCTGGGATCGGGCAGTTCGCCATCGAGCAGGAGCTGGCGAATCACCAGCAGCACGGCCCGCTGGCGCGACACCAGGCCGGCGTGGTTGATGCTCTCGCGCACGTTGGGGGCCACCACAGCGATGGTGTCCGGGGCGATGGGACCATCGGTGAGGGGATCGAGGATGCCGTGCAGGGCCATCAGCCGCAGGCTGTCCTGGATGCGGCTGGCGTGCCGTGGACGCCGCTGCAGATGGGCCAGGAAGGGGCCCAGATGCCGGAAGCTGTGCAGCTCGAGGTGCGGCTGCAGGGGGCTCGGGAGCGGAGGCAGGCCGGCGGGCACGGAGTTGCTCACAGCGACGCTTAACCTACGGCCAAAGTCCGCGGTCCATGGCACCGGAAGGCACCCAGACACTGCGACCGGAAGAGACGCTGCGACAGGAGCTGGAGGAAGCCCGCGA
>JAWODI010000025.1:0-52094 GCA_046483365.1 Archaeoglobaceae archaeon
TTTTTGGTGCTGTAACAAAAGTGGTGGAAATTTTTAAGGATGGGGTTTTAACCCCACCCAGTATGTCCAAACTGGAATTAGGTGTTCCAGCAATGACTGCTACCATAGATTATCATAAAAAGGTTCCGATTACCGCTTTTGTGGGGATAGCTTTCGAGATTGGTAGGAAGGCTTTGAAGTACATGCTGGAAGAACTAAATGAGATGAAAGTGGAGAGGTACTGTGGCAAGAGACATGAGAGAGGTAGAGAGTACAGCAGGAATGGTGTGAGGGAGAGGACGATTGTAACTTCCTTGGGTGAGGTAGCTCTTAATCTCACCAGGATTAGAGACAAAGGGATTCCCTTGTATGATGTAGTCGATTTTGAATCCAAGAGGAGGTATCAGTCAGATCTTAAGGGGATTTCAGTGGATTCTGCAGTGAAGATGAGTTACAGGGACTCTAGAGATGAGGTTAACAGGTTCACTCAAGCTCCTTCTCATCAGAGTATTTGGAGGTATGTGCAGGAAGAAGCTGATGACTTGAAGGAGTCAGAAGTCTCATACGACACTTATTTCTCTATTGATGACACTAAACTGCATTCCAGAGGTAGGAAGCTGAAACTAACTCTTGTTGAGGGAGACAACATTGAGGCTAGAGTAAACAAGGAGCATGAGAACCTCAAGGGAGACCTCAACCTCAATGGGTTGGGTGTGGGTGATGCTGCCAAGGAGTTGCGGTGCTTGGATGATAGGCAGATCGACTTAATTCATGTGTTCACTGAAGTTAACTACAAGTTATGGGAGCATGGAGTAGATCTCAACACCAGGAAATGGTATGTGAATGAGGTGAGGAAAGTGCTGCTATGGCTCAAGAACTCCCTGGAAATGCCTGACCTCAAGGAAAGGATAGATAAAGCAAGTAAGAAGATAAGGAGCTTCATAAAAGAGATGGACAGGCAAGGCTACTGGAAAGCTGCGAACTTCTTCACCAAATACTCCAGAAACATCCTACTCTTCGCCTACAAAAAACTCCAAGGCATTAAGATTCCATGGCACAACAACCACATGGAAAGAAGAATGGGAGAAATAAGCAAAAGAATGAAAAACAAATGGATGAGCTGGAGTGTTAAAGGAGCAGAAAACATGGCTTCTTTGGTCACCAAAAGAGCCTGCCAAAGAAAGACTTATGAAAAGTTTATCTCAAAAATCATGAAAAATGAGGATATTAAGTGGGAGGTGAATTTACACCTATGATGGAACGGGACCAAATTTTTAAATTATGTAGTTAACTAATATGTATGCCTTATTGCATGTAGCACTATATGTAGCACATGTAAATGGCATTCTTAGCCGGTTGGAGAGGTAGTTGAGATGGATAAAGGGATTGCTAGGATATTGCTGGTAGCTGTTTCTTTCTTAGCCATAGGTGTTTTGATACTTCCTTCCACAGTAGCACCATTTGCCGGTATGCACACTTTTTACTATAAAGAAGCGCTTCCGTGTGAGAAGTGCCATGCAGACGTAGCAGACGAGTTCCAGAGTTCAGCGAACTACCATCCTCCCGGGAATACATACCCAGTTTGGGAAGCTTGTGTATTGTGCCACCAGGTAGAACCACTCTATCCTGGTGATGTTAGCCAGGAAGCTGGTAAACACGCCGCAACCGTGGTCCCATGTGACTATTGCCACTCCCCAGAAGCAAATGCATTCGACAATGACCCGCATTATCCGTTTGTAGAAGCTGCTGATGATGATGAACAGATGCCAAACGCAACCGAAGCTTGTGTAGCCTGCCATACCCATGCCAGCGTCAAAATTAATTTCACGTGGAAGAGTTATATGGCCTTTGATGCCAGTGTCAATGCCAGCGCGGACAGGGATGGCGTGGAGAATCTCTGGTCCATGTCAGAATTTGATGCTCAGGGAGAAGAAACCCACTTTGTAGTTGATTACGGAGCATACGTGACAGACCGCAATTATTCTGTGGATACCAGTGGCTTTCCGTCCTATGAAGATAATCTCCACTAACTGGAGCTCACTGACGGTATTCAACTTGCTTTGAGCATGTCATGGACATTGGCATTGGAATTGGATTTTTGGAGTTAATTGAGACGGGATTCTTTTCTGAGATTGAATCATTGTAGTCAGACTCTAACCAGGAGGAGCTGACAGATAATTTGACCTCAACAGTAGCCCTAAACACGTATTCTAATTACCTTTTTCTTTCAAACCCCAAAAGACCATAGAAGATCCTATAGCCATACCAGTAATTGGTACCAGAGGGTGGTAATTAGCCCAACCCCCCGGAAATTTATGACAAATTATTCCACCCTCTGGCAACTTTATCTTTTGTAGTTTTTCACTAAAATTATTTTCGAAATATCAGAATCTCCTGATGCTTGGATGATGAAGTACGCCGGGTGCTGCTGTACAACAATATTCTCCGGTCAGTTCCTTCCGAATTGTAGTTGAAATCGCGCTGAAAAAGCGATCACTAACGTGTCTCATCTGAAGTGCCGTATTTGTACATCTTAAACCTCTTATCACTCAAAAAAGGGTCCAACCAGACCAATTTTTGTTTATACCTCATGTATTCAGCAAGATTTAATACCTCCCGAACAAGAATTTTGATTCAGGAGACTAACCATGAAAGACATGAAAGAAGGAAAGATCTGTCAGAGCTGCGGTATGCCGATGGTCGTAGATGAAACATTTGGTACCAACGCTGATGGTAGTAAAAACGAGGATTACTGCTGTTTTTGTTTTCAAGAGGGGAAATTTACTGAACCCAAAATTACTAAGCAGGATATGATCAAGAAAGTGTCAGATTTTATGGAGCAGATGGGCATGCCCGAGGAACAGGCTAAAAGAAGAGCCAGGACCACTATCCGCAAGCTGAAGAGGTGGCGAGAAGAATAAAGTCCCTAAACTAACCTGAAACATCGGGAGGAACGGTTGAGGACTCAGCTATGTTTAAGTGATCTTGCTCTGTTAGCCGATCGGCTGAAAAGGAGTATACTTGACTCCATCCCTCTATCACTGAACGGACAGATAAGCGGTCAACAGTATGAGGGTAAACCAAAACCCCTATTATTGCGTTGTTCCTTTAGCAATTCTGATGTTGGTCGGGTTTCGGTAAATGCAAATGTATTGAGCTGACTAAAACTTAAATATGGTCAATTGTTTCTATCCAACGGGTGTAATTAGATGGTAACATTGCTTGACTATGGAGCAGGAAATGTAAGGAGCATTAGAAACGCCATAAAAAAGCATGGCTATTCCATCAAAGATGTTCACGGTCCTGAAGATATATCAAAGGCTGATAAGTTGATCTTTCCGGGGGTGGGCAGCTTCGGCAGCGCCATGGAGAAACTTTTTGAAGATGATCTTGTAGAGCCTTTAAGGGAATATATCAGGTCCGGTAAACCTTTTCTGGGTATCTGTCTGGGTCTTCAAACCCTCTTTGAAGGCAGTGAAGAATCACCAGATATCCCGGGTCTGGGGATCATAAGAGGTAAGGTGAAAAGGTTTGATGATAAGTCTCTATCCGTCCCCATGATCGGCTGGAACGGAATAAACATAAAAAAAGATTCCCCCCTGTTCGAAGGTTATAATGGAGAGAAACTATACTTTGTTCACTCTTATAGAGCTATACCTGAAAAATACAACTCTGATTGGATTTTAACTACCACTGATTACGGTGGAGAATTTATAAGTGGTGTACAGAAGGAGAACGTCGCCGCAGTTCAATTTCATCCCGAGAAGAGCGGTGACCCCGGGTTGAGAATACTCAAAAATTTTCTAGAGGCCGAAAAACTTACAAAATCTTCCAGCCGTACCAGCTCTAGTGAGGGAACCAAAATGGCAAAAAGAATTATTGCATGTCTAGATGTAAGGACCAATGATGAGGGAGACCTGGTAGTAACCAAGGGTGACAGGTATGACGTGAGAGAAAAAGGAGAAGTCAGGAACCTGGGAAAACCTGTAGAACTGGCAAAGAGATATTTTGAGGAGGGTGCCGACGAAATAACTTTTCTCAACATTACTGGATTCCGTGATTTTCCTTTAAAGGATCAGCCCATGCTGGAAGTCCTTAAACAGGCTTCTAAACAGGTTTTCGTGCCTCTGACCATAGGTGGCGGTATAAGAGAATATACTGACTCAGATGGAAAATATTATTCTGCACTCGATGTGGCATCGGAATATTTCAGATCTGGAGCTGATAAGATATCTATAGGGAGTGATGCGGTCTATATCGTGGAAGAATACCTCAAGACTGGAGAAAGAACCGGCAAGAGCTCCATCGAGCAGATATCGTGGGTTTACGGGAATCAGGCTGTGGTGGTATCTATTGACCCCAGGAGAGTATATGTTAACTCGCCCGACGAGACCAACCACAAAACCATCAAAACAGAGCAGAAAGGACCCGGTGGCGAAGAATACTGCTGGTACCAGTGCACGGTCAAGGGCGGAAGAGAAGGTAGAGACGTGGACGCTCTACAACTGGCTCAAGTATGTGAACGTCTGGGTGCGGGGGAGATCCTGCTCAATTGCATGGACAGGGACGGTACCAACATGGGATATGATATCGAGCTGGTTAAGCACGTCAAAAATGGAGTAAGTATTCCTATCATCGCTTCGAGTGGAGCCGGAAGAGTTGAGCATTTTTACGAAGTTTTTAACCAGACAGGTGTCGAGGCTGCCCTGGCAGCAGGCATATTCCATAGAAAAGAAGTTCCCATACAGGATGTAAAGGATTATTTGAAAAGTAAAGGAGTAGAGATCAGGTAGGAAAGCAGAAGTTCTTTTTCTGAAGGTTTTTTCACTTCCTTTCTTTTTTTGCTTATTTTGAACAATATATCCTATTACTCATCAGGACCAAATCCATCATAATTTTTTACATTACTATAATTATCTTAAACATAAGTTATTACGGTATGGATAAGATGAAAAAGTATATTAATTCTATTTTTAGGCATTCAAAAAAGTAATTAAATGATAATAGGGGTTGATCAATTGAGTGTTAGAGGGTTGATTTGCATTGCTTTACTCGTGTCGGGGTTCATTTTCCTTCCCCAGGCGGTTACTTTGTTCGCGGGCCAGCACAACTGGTACGATATGGCGTCAGAAGAAAATATTCTGAGCAGTGATATTCGATGTGAAAAGTGTCATGCAGATATCGCTGATGAAATGAGCGCCCATACGGGTCCCCACACTGGTGAAACAGGATATGGTAGAATGGAGTGTGCACAATGCCATAGGATCAAGCTCGGAACTTATCAATTCGCTGCTGTGGGAAATGACTCTGAAGTTTTTCCTGGAGAATATGCTCATGCCGCTTCAACAGTGGCCTGTATGGATTGCCACCAGTATGTGACTAAGGAAGAGTTCGAAACTAACACTGTAGGAGGGGACCATACTGCCTACAATGGAGGGAACAACCCCTACCGATTTGGTCCAGCACCTGATTACTGTAGGAAATGTCATGCTCAGGGTCAGAACAAGAATGAGGGGGACGGCAGTAAAAATCAATTTATGGCCATTCCGTCGGCAGGAGGATTTGGTTTGACGAACGGGACCGGAGATACTGGTAATAAGGCAGCTCACATGAGCTTCATTCGCAGCGCTATGAACAACAGTGCATTGAAAGGCAGTAATGAGGCCTGTATCGGCTGTCATACTGCAGCACCAGTCAGGATCGGCTGGTCACATACCGCGAATCTGGAGTTTGAAGTAAAATTTGGCGAATTTCAAGACTCCGGGTGGAATGTAACTTGCTGGGAGACAAATGGAACAGCCAATGTTACAGTATGGGGCAGCATGTCTGGCAGCGGAACAACAAATGGAGAAAACTGGCCAGGAAATGTGGACAACACCTATAAAATTGGAATAACCAATAGACACTAAGATAACAAAACTAAATGATCCGGTCAAGAGTTTTAACGGCTTTCATCAATCTCTTCCTATATTGTCAGTTCTTCTCTTCGGTGTAACTGTCGAAGCCAGTGGGTTGAATGGAATCAAATTCCCAGCCGTTGACGGTATTTTTTACGGACACTCTGGACTTCACGGTAGTATTAAAGTTTATCTCCACATTACAGTTCGTATGGCAGGCAATACAGCTTTCGCTGTAGTTTGAGACCATCTTTTCTTTCTTTGACTGGATGACAAAACTGTTGTGTGATGCGTATATGCCGGTGTCGGGCTGGAGGTTTGATAGGCCGAACCCTCCTGCTATAGGAGCATCAAAATTGTTATTTTGATCGAAGTGGCAGTACCCACAATAGGTTGTGGTGGCTGCATGTGCTTCCTCACCTGGCTGGTCAATGCTGGCGTTAGCATAGGTTATGGTCACGTTAGCCCGGTGACATCCAAGGCACTCTTTTCCGCTGAACCCGCTTTGACCATCGACCGTAGAATGGTTGGAACCGCCTTTGAGCTCTTCATAAATGTCGGCATGACACTTCACGCACCTGCTCTCATATCCCTCATTGACCTCATAGAAGGTGTGCTGGCCAGCCAGAAGAGATACGGTGGTAGGAAGAACTACCATCCCCATTGTGAACAGCGCAACCATTATCAATACCAGATGACCGGTTCTCAAAGCTACCCCTGCCCGAAGCACTTGACTTCAGTTAAAGTGATTGACTACCTAACTTTGCGTTGACCATTTTACCACCCATACCGGGGTGAGCGGACAAAAAATGTTATTTAAATTTTTATAATTTTGATCGAAACACTTAAAATGAGAGCCACGATCGAGTAAGACCAAACTGGAAAACGATCAACTGTTCTTCTAAATAACGGTGGCCACAAAATTTTTTATCACTTTGCCCTAAATCAGATGAAGTTGTAATGGCCTTATCACACCCTGAAGATGTTGAGCAAGTAACCGCCACATCGCCTTGCTTTGCGCGTTAATCCGTTTATTTTTCTCCCATTTGTTTCACCAATTTTCCTTAATTTTTCATAATGTTAATTAACATTGAGTCGAATTGTTTAACGAATGGTTTAACAGTAAATCATGGGGGGGTGAAATTATGAAAAGATTTGTTTTTCTATTTAGTAGTTTGTTATTCCTGCTGATCCTCACCGGAACAATGACCGCAACGGCTTATCCGAATGTTGAGGATGTAAAACTGGACCTCGTAGCTGATGGGCTGGTATCTCCTGTAAGTATGAAACAGGCGGATGATGGAACAGACCGTAACTTCGTAGTAGACCAGGTAGGAACGGTTTGGATCATGACCCCTACAGGAGAGATTCTCCATGAACCTTTCATTAATTTAACAGATAGAATGGTAGACCTCGACACCGGTTATGACGAGCGTGGCTTGTTAGATATAGAATTTCATCCGAATTACTCTGAAAATGGTAAGTTCTACGTGTACTATAGTGCACCTCTGAGAAGTGAAGCACCAGATAACTATGATCATACCAGTCATATAGCTGAATACAGGGTCAATGAAACCGACCCGAACATAGCGAACCGCACTTCCGAGAGGATTTTGATGCAAGTTGACGAACCGCAAACCAACCACGATGGAGGTCAACTGCTCTTTGGGAAAGATGGTTATCTATACATTTCGCTTGGAGACGGAGGAGGAGCGAATGATGTAGGAGTAGGCCACCCACCGGGAGGTAACGGTCAAAATGTTTCTACGCTGTTGGGGAGTATATTGCGTATAGATGTCAATGGAACTCCTTATGGAATTCCCTCTGATAATCCGTTTGTTGGTGAAGAAGGAAGAGACGAGATCTATGCTTACGGTTTTAGAAATCCTTACAGGATGTCCTTTGACTCTCTAGGACGTTTATTTGTTTCTAATGCGGGTCAAGACTTATTTGAGGAGGTTTCAATAGTTGAGAAAGGTCAAAACTATGGATGGAACATAAAGGAGGGTGCACATTGTTTCGATCCAGAGAACCCCAGTGTACCACCCGAAAATTGTTCGGACAGTGGTCCTTATAACAGAACATTGATGGATCCGATTATCGATTACATGCAACCTGAGAATCTTTCATCAGTCGTAGTAGGAGGACACGTCTACGAAGGAGACGAACTAAAAGGTTATAGAGGCTTTTATTTCTTTGCTGACTGGAACAAGAGGCTGCTCTTTGCCACTCCCGGTGAGAACAACTGGACTATTCACGAAGTTCCATTGCAGTACAGGGAAAACGGTTCTTTAGATTCGTACATCATGGGTTTTGGTGAAGACGAAAATGGAGAGATATATGTTCTGGCGAAGGAAAATCTTGGCCCTACTGGGCTTACCGGGAAGATATACAGGATGAAATCTAAAGACATTATGGTAAACGGGACTGAGTGGATGTTTGAACCCACCAACATAACAGTGGTAGAGGACTCCAATGTAACTATTATGTTCCGCAACGTAGGGTCTCTGGACCATGACCTGTATATCGAAGGTTATGATGTCAGCACCGATCTAATACCACCAGGTACATCCGATACAATTAACTTTGTAGCTAATACTTCAGGCGAGTTCGATTTCTGGTGTACCGTTCCTGGACACCGTGATGAAGGTCTGGAAGGAAAATTGATAATCCAGACGCAGGAAGAGCAGTTAAAACAGGAGATATTACAGGACATTATAGAATATACGATGAACCCCAGTAACTCGCTTAAACAGCTGATACTGCAAAAAATAGTGCAGTACGTTAATATTTGAAATCATCTTATTTCCATTTTTTTGAACTTATAATGAGTGTTCCTGAGATTTTGTAATTTTTGTAATTTGTTTCTCTAAATCAAGAACATAAATTAATTATTGATGGACAAAATAATAGTTAAAAGCTAAATATTGGGAGATCGATAAGCGGTACCTGTCTTTAGGGGGCAAAGAATAAAATTTATATTACATCCATGCCAATGCCAGGGAAATGGAAGATATTCTGGACTTTGAAGGTAATAATCCCGATACTCGTCTTGAAGGGGCTCAGGGAGAGGTGTGTGTCCCACTCCACCTTATGAGATTGGCAGAAACATTGTCGTCCTCAATTTTCACCAGTTATGGCATAAGGGACCTTATGGGTATTGTGGCCAGGAACAGGGATAAAGATGTTTACGTGTTTGCCAGCAGGGATGAGCCACAGAAAGCGAATATTTTTGTTGACACGGATGACCAGTACAGTTATTCGTTCGATGATCCTCTCTGTATACCTGTACCCAAAAAGTTTGCTATTTTAGAGCCGGATAAGAATTATTTTGAAATGACTTTGAAGGGGAACATACTTCTGTCCTTGCTGGGAGTCGATGAAAAAGAGTTGCACAGATGACCCTGGTTCTCTATCCAACAAATTGTATTTCTATTAAAGTAAGATTTATTATCTCAGCAGAATGATCGGTTTGGCGAGCCAGTAGTATGTTCTAGCTTGTTGGTCCGTGCTGTTTGAAGGGAGGCTGTTTGAAGGGAGAAAACATTCCCTAAAAATGCATTTCACTTTTTTAACAACACAGAAGGATAACATTCAATAAATATTTTATATTGAGTTAGTGAAGGTATGACATGGTGCTGAAAAAATTAAATCACGAGTCTGAAATAGCTCTCAGGCATCTTGAGGTCTTGCAGATAGTGGGTGAAAATCAGCCTATCGGTATTTTCAAACTTGCCGAACTAATGAACCTCCCCCGGCATAAGATAAGGTACTCCTTAAGAGTTCTGGAGCAATCGGGAATGATCGAGCCTACCCAGTATGGAGCAGTTTTAAAAGAAGACCAAAAGAAGCTGGTCGAAAATATGAAAAAGGATGTGGATGAGGTTGCTCACAGAGTAGAGAAGATGACTCAACTGATCTCCAAACTTTAAAGGTGACACACGTATTAAAAAATTGTTGATTAAAGAATTAGAACTTTAATCTAAAATTATTCTATTCTGCTATTCCATCTCAATTATTCTACTAAGTCAGCAAAAGCGTATTTCTTGAGAACTCTGTTAACTCTCACCGAGACCTCGTCGTCTACCTGAGCACCGGGTACAAAAATCACAAAACCATCTATTTTAGCTATACCGTCTCCGCCACTTCCGACCGACTCGATTTTCACATTCACTACGTCCCCGACCTCAACAGGAGGTCTCCTTCCGAAATCATCCAATTTAATACACCTCCGTGCTCAATAAATTCTCGTAAAATGTTATTTAATCTTTATGTTCAACAATTGAAAATAAAAATAGGTTGGATTTGATATTTAGATCAGATATATTTACCTATCAGGAGATACAGTTTCTCTCTCACTTCTTCACTGATCTCCGAAGGTCTGGTGATAATGGCATACTGGAGAGAGCTGTCGCAATCGCATTCCCTACTATCTGGAATGTCCGGAACTAGCTTTCTCAATATATTCCGGACTTTTTCCTCATTTTTGGCGGCGTTCTCTACCACGGTGGCTACATCAACGTGCTCTTCTTTCCACACGTCGTAATCCGTAACGGTGGCGATAGTAATGTAGCATATTTCAGCTTCTCTGGCCAGCTTTGCCTCAGGACTGGCAGTCATCCCGATTATATCGAATCCCAGCTGACGATACACGAATGATTCGGCTTTAGTGGAGAACTGAGGACCCTCCATGCAGACATACGTTTTGCCGGAATGGTAATTATATCCCAGCTCTTTGGTAACCTCTTCTGCTATGGACAGTAATTGAGGACAAAAAGGTTCTGCCATCCCCGCGTGAATAACAATATCCTCGAAAAAAGAGTTCTTCCTCAATTTGGTGTGGTCGAACAACTGGGACGGTATCACTATATCCAGTGGGTGGATCTCTTCCCTCAAGGAGCCAGCAGCAGCCACGCTGATTATTCTTTCCACCCCTAACTTTTTTAGGGCGAAGATATTGGCTCTGTAGGGGACCATACTGGGTGAATAGCGGTGGTTCCTATCGTGTCTGGGCAGAAAAGCCACTTTCTTCCCCTCAAAATCACCCAGAAGTATCGAGTCAGCAGGTCTGCCAAAGGGTGTGTCTACGTCAACCTCTTTTACGTTCTCAAAAGCATCCTGATCATATACTCCAGTTCCGCCAATTATGGCGATCTCAGCTTCATCATTCATTATTTAGCCTCCAGGTCATTTCTTCATCCTCAAAAATTTCTCCTTTAACAATTCCTCTCCATTCCATCTCTCTCAATACCGCGAAAAGCTTCTTCGGTCTTGTGATCTCTAGATATATGGGGTCTATCCCGTAATCTTTATGCAAAGCCCGTTTAATGTCCCACTCACTCCAGCCCCCCTCCTGTTTCTCCATCAGCTTTTTGACTATGTCTATCATGTCTTCAAAGAAGTTCCACGGAAATATCATCCACGCGTCCTCGGTGATATATTCCCCAAAATAATCCGGTGTGAAAGAAGAAGTGTACATCAGCTGAAGAACAGCGGTCCTGGGAACTCCATTCAAACTCTTTATCTGCTCATGAGCTCTCTTTAAGCTTTCTCCGGTGTTGGCTATGTCATCAACGATGAGCACATTCTTATCTTCCAGCGAGCGGTCCAGAGCCTCTACCTTGACATCTTTCTCAGTTATACCGGCGTAGTGCTCGATGCCCATGCTGATGAGGTTCTCCAGGCCCAGCCGGTCGCTGATGATCCTGCCTGCGAACCATCCGCCTTTGGCAAGCGCCACAATGTACTGGGGCTCGAATCCGTCCTCTCGAATACCTTCTACCACTTTTTCGCACAGAGAATCCATGTAGTCCCAGTTGGTCACTATGCACTTGAAGGACATTGGAGGGATATGGTCCAGCAATGATTTAATTATTTTACTGAAAAACGCCATAGCTGTCGATAGAAGTCAGCAAAATTTATTAATTTGTTGCTGAAAGGGCCACTGTGGATACCGTAACGTACTCGAGAAACATCTTTATCCCTTTAACAAATGCCTGCAGGAACAGGTGTGCATACTGCGGTTTTCGCTCCTCGACTCCTTTTTTGCTCACACAAACGGAGGTCAGGGAGATGCTGGAGTCAGCCGAAGTTGCCAGCGAGGCTCTGTTCACTTTCGGAGAAAAACCGGAAGCTCATCCGGAGATAGCGAGCAAGTTGGAGGAGCTGGGGTTCAAGGACTTTGTCAGCTATATTGTTGAGATGAACAAGATGGCAATATCCATGGGCTTTCTTCCTCATACCAATGCAGGCATACTCACAAAGCAAGAAATCAAAAAATTAAAACCATTTAACGCTAGCCTGGGATTGATGCTGGAGCAGGCGGTAGAGCTGGATTGCCACTCCGAAAGCCCGGGAAAAGAACCGAAAGTCCGAATCGAGACCATTAAACGGGCAGGCAGAGAATCCATTCCGTTTACCACCGGACTCCTTATCGGTATCGGCGAAAACCCGGAAGACAGGCTCTACAGCCTCGAGGTCATAAATGATCTCCACCTGAATTATGGGCATATTCAGGAAGTTATTATACAGAACTTTAGGCCCAAAAAAGGAACGGAAATGGCCTCACACACCCCGCCTTCGACCTCGGAGATAGTGGAGGTGGTGAGAGAGGCCAGAGAAATATTATACGATGATATTACCATACAGATACCTCCTAACCTGGTGGGAGATGTCCAACCGTTCATCAGTGCTGGGGCGAGAGATATAGGAGGGATCTCAGAGGCCGATCATATAAATCCAGAGCATGAATTTCCCTCTATTGAGCAAATTGAGAGGTCTGTGGGTGATGGATTGGTATTGAAGGAAAGATTGCCCATTTATCCCCAATATATCGAAAAGGGGTGGTACAGTAAGGAGGTAAGCGGTGTTGTTAATTCTCTTTCAGATGAGGAGGGCTACAGGTGCTCCAACAATACTTAAAGCTCTTAGAAAACCCTTATGAAGTTCTCAGTAATGCGGACCAGTTGAGGAGAGAGCTAGTAGGGGATAAGGTTACCTTTGTGGTGAACAGGAACCTGAATTACACCGACATCTGCATCAATAGATGCAAATTCTGCTCTTTCAACAACCGGGAAAAATACCAGTTGACCTTGGACCAAATAAAAGAGAAGGTCCAGCAGGCAGTGGACTACGGATGTTCGGAGATATGCATTCAGGGCGGCCTAATTCCTCAGGCAGATACGGACTTCTACGCCTCTATAATCAATGCTGTAAGAGATGTCTCGGAAGATATTCACATACACGCCTTCTCTCCCATGGAAATCCTTCACGCTGCTAACAACAGTGAAATGACCTGTAAAGAAGTGTTGAGAGAGCTAAAGGCAGCAGGCCTGAATTCAATGCCCGGGACTGCGGCAGAAATCCTGGATGATGAGATCAGGAATGAGATATGTCCTCAGAAGCTGAACACCTCTCAATGGGTGGATATAATTGAGCATGCCCATCGGGAAGGCATTTCAACTACTGCAACCATGATGTATGGGCATATAGAGAGCTGGGAGCACAGAATAAGCCACCTCAACACTATCAAGGAGATACAGGAGAGGACGGGCGGTTTTACGGAATTCATTCCCCTGCCGTTCATGTGTAAGAACAATGAGCTGGGAAAGATCGCCAAGGGCAGCAACGGCTTCGAAGACCTCCTGGTCATAGCGGTATCCAGAATGGTCCTCTTCCCCCAGGTAACCAACATCCAGGCATCATGGGTAAAAATGGGAACTAAACTGGTTCAAGCGGCACTCTTCACCGGAGCTAATGATGTTGGGGGCACCCTAATAGAAGAAAAAATATCTAAAAGCGCTGGCTCAACGTCAGGAGAGTTTCTAACGACTGAGGAGATCAGGAATGTGATAGAGAGAGCTGGACGGATCCCCAGACAACGAGACACTGTCTATAATTTAATGGAAATTTGACTAAAACAAGCTGAAACAAACGCAATCAGGTCGTTGATTAGAAAAAAAGGGTTAGATACTGAAATTTATTTCTTCGGTTTCTTCCAGGTCTTCGATGAGGTTCTCTACTTCGGAGATATTGCTCTCCAGATCGTTCCCATCGTCAACGGAGTCAACGGAGTCCTCTTCCTGCTGTTCTGCCCCATCACCAGTAGTATTTACTGTTTCCTCAGGAGTAGCGCTACTCATTCCATCAGGTTGAGACCCCTCGAAAGTCTCTGAAGGCTGGGGGTTAGAGGTATCCTTTTGTTGCTGGGTCTGTGCACATCCGGCCAGCAGTGAGGCAACCAGGACCAGGATCAAAGTGAGCAATAGCATTGCTCTCATTCTACTGCCCTCCGAATTTCAGGGTTTCTTCGGCAGTCTGGTTGAATATCATCTCTGATTGAGGGAGCTCTTTTAGTTTATAGCTCCAGTCGCCTGTCAGAGCCACTGAACCCTGTCCTTTAGTGAAGAGGTAGATATCCTCTCCGCTCACGTTCACAGAGATATTGTCTCCTCTCACAACATAAACCCCTTTACCCTTCATCAGAGAGCTGCCCGTTAATTTATCTCCAAAACCGGTTGCAGTGGTAATTGAACCTCCGGTAGCGTTTATGCTTCCGTAACCTTTGGCTACCACTATTCCGGAAACACTTACATTGGCAGTCCCTTCACCTGTGGCGAAAGCTTCTCCCGTCTCACTACCGAAGAACTCCCATTCCTTCTGGTACTCGGTTGCCATCAGCTGTACATTCTTGAATGAGTGCTTGATCTGGTTCGTTGCTTCTTTAACCAGGTTACGACCTTCAACCAGCTCATCAATGTTGGTAGCGTTGAAAAGGACTCTCTGTGCTTTCTCTATGTTTTCCTTGGCAGCATTTAACTTCTCCTGATACTCTTTAAAGAGTCCTTCCATTTCTGAGGTGTTCTCACCTGAGGCATTCATCTCCGCTATTCTTTCAGCTACTCTCACCTCTACTCCTCTCGCGTTGCCCACAATGTTATCCATCTCTGCAGCGGCGACCTGATAGCCCACAGATTTCACGAATACCTGCACCTCACCCCAGTGGTCGTTCAGGCCTTCTCCAAGTTCTCTCAGTTCCTGGATACTGGTAGTATTGTTGATCATCTCCCTTTTTTCCTGGGTATCGTTTCTGTAATCTTCAATTCTCTCCAGAATGGTCAACCTTCTACTATCGTTCATATTATCAGCATTAAGTACCTGCAGCTCGATCCTATCCAGCCAGGCGCTCATGTATCCAGTTCCCGCCGTCATCATCATCTGAGCCTGTTCAAGATCGGGATTACCCTTCTGCTTTGTTTCAGAATAATTCTGCTTTGCCTCTACATACTGCTGTTTAGCGTTCTCTGATGCATTCCTGGCATGGCGGGTCTTCTCCTCCAGTTTCTCTCTGACATTCTCTCTAACTTGATTCGACCGCTCTTCACCATTGTTCCCCTTATGAACTTGCTCCTCTATCTTCTCCCTTTTCTTCTCCTCTATCTTCTCCCTTGCGGTTTCACCTGCACCTGCCTGATTGCCCAGCCCGACATTACCGTTATCCTTTCCACTGCCAACTCCTTTATTTTCTTCACTGGCATCAGAACCTTTTTTTGCATTATCACCGGACTGTGCAGAATCCCCTTTATCTTGAGGTTGTTGGGATTGTTGGGATTGTTGGGATTGTTGGGATTGGGATTCATGAGGGTTATCTCCTTTGTTGTTGTTAGTTTGTTTTTTATCGGCTTTGTTCTCCTTATTGGTATCGGGTCCTTTTTTGTTGGTGTGATCTGCTTGCTGTTGAGCGACTGCTGCACCTATACCCATCATCAGCAGTATTATGGAGATTATGGTTATCCACTTTGTAATCTGCTTCATCCTGTTATCCATCTTTTATCACCAACTCAACCTGGAATTTTGGAATAGATAAAGAAACTTTTTTACTTCTTTAGTAAAGTGGTTCTATTTAACTTTTTAAGCTTTATAAAACTTTATGGTACCTCTAATTAGGGAGAGGCATTATAAGAGAGTGCTTAATTCGTTTTAGGATATGTTCAGGTTTTCCCATAACTCTTCTATCTTTTCTGCTGCTTTTCCCTTAAAAGGGAATTCTAGATGGGAGATTTGAGAATGTAATTGGGGATCGAAGGGGATCTTTCCCATTAATTCTATGTCGTTATCTGCACAGTAATCCTCTATCCTATCTGCCATATCTTCGTTCAGATCGTATTTATTTATGACAATTCCACTCATGATCCCGAAGTATTTGGTGAGCTCGTGGACCCTGTGTGCATCTTTTAAACCGGAGATTGTCGGCTCTGTTACTATCAAGGCCATGCTGGACATGGCTAGCGAGGCTATAACCTGGCAACCGATGCCGGGAGCACCATCCAGAATTAAAAGATCGACACCAGTTTCTTTTGCCACCTCTTTTGCCTTTTCCCTCACTTCAGATACCAGTTTGCCAGAATTCTCTTCACCCGGATTCAGTGTGGCGTGGACCATTCTGCCGTAGTCAGAGTTAGAAGAGAATATCTTTCCAAGCTGAGGAGTGGTCAATTGCACAGCCTCTACCGGGCAGGCGTTATAACAGACGGCGCACCCCTCGCATTTTATCTCGTCTATGTGGTATCCCTCGTTCACGTAGATGGCATCGAATCTGCACAGGTCATAACACAGATCACATTGTGTGCACAAGTCAGTATCTATTTCCGCTTTCTTCATCCCATAAAAAGGTATCTCTTCCAGCACTACCGGTTTGAGCAGAAGGTGAAGGTTGGGAGCGTCCACATCTCCGTCGGCGATCACGACATCGTCAGCCATATGGGAGAGCATGGCGGTGATGGTCGTTTTACCTGTGCCGCCTTTCCCGCTGATAACGGTCAACTGTTTCATATCATGCATAGGACATCACGTTACTGTATATGCTATCAAAAACTTCCCCGTATTCGTAAAGCAGTTCTCCTTGAGAGTACTTTCTGGCGACGTCCCTGGAGAATGGTATTTTACCCAGTATGGGTACATTCTCCTTGCTGCACAGTTTCTCTACTTCTTGATAGATCCAGTCTTCTTCATATTTGTTGAGCACTACGCCAAATTTTTTATCCAGTTTGGAGAGCACTTCAATGGCGATCTTCATGTTGTGGTACCCGAATGGGGTGGGCTCTGCTACCAGCATCACAAAATCCGAGTCTATGACACCCTCCACCATGGGACAGGAAGTTCCGGGCGGACAGTCAAGGATAGCATCCTTCTTGGATCTTTTCTTTACCTCTTTTATCAGTGGAACTGGTGAGGCTTCTCCAATGGTTAGAGATCCGTATGTCAAGTCGATTGGACGGTTGGCTGCATCCCCCTTGAGGCTAACTATCTTTCCTATCTCTCTATTCGTCTCTACTATTGCTTTCTCGGGACAGAAATAGCTGCAGGCACCGCAGCTGTGGCAGATCTGAGGGAATATCATAACCGAGTCTTCCAGAACGATTATGGCGTTGAACTCGCAAACGTCCTTGCACACACCGCAGTAGTTGCATTTATCCTCCATAACCTGGGGGACGGGCCTATATACGGGTTCACCTTCGAGCTCTATTTTAGAGTCCGTAAAGAAGATGTAGTCGTTGGGCTCTTCCACATCCAGATCAAGCAGGTCCAGATCCTTAAAGTAGGCGAGGTTCGCGGCTACAGTCGTTTTGCCCGTGCCGCCTTTACCGGAAGCAATGGATATCTTCATATTTAATTTAGAATAAAATTAAAGGTTAAAGTTAAAATCCTCCTCTACCTCTTCCCATGCCCCGGCCTCTACCCTGGGCATTCTTGATCTCTTGAAGCCCGTTTTGCAGGAATTTATTAACGGCTTCCTCTACTTTCATGCCTGATGCCTGATAGATCTTTATTTTTGACGAGCTCAAAGCTTCCATGGCGTTGGGACCTACCCTACCGGTGAGCAGAATATCCACGTCCTTGTCTGCCAGAGTCTGAGCAGCCATAATCCCTGCTCCACCTCCTCGTGCTCCCATGTGCTGTAACACTTCAACAGAACCTGTTTCATTGCCGTTTACTTCCACAATTGTGAAACTGCCTGTCCTGCCGAACATCTCTGTTACTGTATCATCCATTCCACCATTATTGGTTGATGCTGCTATCTTCATGTTATCTACTTGGAGTTCTGGATATTTAAATTTTCGGATAGCCTAAACTTATTCATAATTATAAAAATAGGGGGATGACAAATTTGGAAATACCGTTGTAATCATCTCAATTCCCTTAAGGTCTTTTGAAAGAGTAATAGGCTTAAATTATTTATAAAGTGGAAGTAAAAAAGCAGCAAGATGTTCAAGATTATACCTGCTGTTGACCTCAAGGATGGTAAATGCGTTCAGTTGAGACAGGGTAAGGAAGATGACGTGATAGTCTCTCTGGAGCACCCCGTTGATATCGCTTTAATGTGGGCCGAGAAGGCTCGAGCTCTGCATATAATCGACCTGAGCGGGGCATTCGGAGGTAAGCTGGTCCACGAGGACATAATTGGAGAGATCAGAAAGAATATATCCTGCGAAATACAGGTCGGTGGGGGCATAAGGAGCAGGGAGCTTGTGGAGAGGCTCATCTCACTGGGAATAGACAGGGTCATTGTAGGGACCATGGCCGTGGAGAACATGGATGAGGTCAAGCAGCTCGCCCAGGAATTTCCGGGTAAGATAATGGTAGCCGTTGACGCTAAAATGGATAAGGTGGTGGTAAAAGGGTGGACCGAAGACACCATATACACCCCATATGAACTGGCAGAGGAGTACAAGGACCTGGACGTATCCTTTCTCTATACAAACGTTGACGTAGAGGGTTTGATGGGAGGGATAATCCTGGACAAGATCCACAAGCTGGTCCAGTCCACAAGTTCTCCCATATACGTTGCAGGGGGGATAACCACCAGGGAGGATGTGATAAATATTAAAAATACTGGGGTAGCAGGAGTGGTTATCGGCTCAGCATTATACACTAAAAAACTGGAATTTGATGACCTGATAGATGTTGAAGAATAAATTTGATCCGATCATGTTGAGATATCTGATCGTGTTAAGATCGGTGTTCAAGAATAATAACGAGGTGTGGAAATGAGAAAAGGAGCGTCTGAAAGAAAAACGTCTGAGGTGGAGATTAGGGCAGGCATAAACCTTGACTCCCCTGAATACGAGATCGAAACTGGATTACCTTTCTTCAATCACATGGTGGAGAGCTTCTCCAAACATTCTGGTATTGGAGTGGATCTATTTGCCAAAGGTGACATTGAAGTTGATGAGCACCACACGGTCGAAGATACGGCAATAACATTTGGTTTAGCCCTCAAAGAGGCACTGGGAGACAAGAAAGGAATAAAAAGATTCGGAGACGCAATGGTTCCCATGGACGAAAGTATCTCCACCTGTGCTGTGGACATAAGCGGTAGAGGTGTCTTCAACTACGATGGGAAGATAGGCAACATTGACGGCTTTAAAGGAGAGAACTTTTACCACTTCTTCGATACCATGTGCAGGTACTCCGGATTGAATGTGTATCTTTCCGTGAAGGGCAAGAACCCCCATCACATGATGGAAGCCAGCTTCAAGGCCTTTGGGATTGCCCTGAAAAAAGCAGTAAAAATTGTTGATGACGATGACGAAGTAAAGAGCACCAAAGGAAAACTGGACTAAACTGATATGATGGAATATAATTCGAATTTGATGGGGGTGATCGTTTGAAGCTCGTGACTTGCGGCCTACCATATACCAACGGCAAAGCCCACATCGGGCATCTGAGAACATATATCCCTGCAGATATTTATGTCCGATACCTCAGGATGATGGGAGAGGATGTGGTGTTCGTCTGCGGGAGCGATTGTCATGGGACCCCCATCGTGATAAACGCTGAAAATGAAGGAGTTACCCCCAGAGATCTGGTGAACAAGTATCATGATCACTTTCAAAATGTGTTCAAGTCCCTGGATGTAGAATTCGACTATTATGGGAAGACGGACAGCCAGCCCCACCACGAGAGGACCCAGGACCTGGTGCAGAGAATAATAGATAACGGATACATCTACACTCAGGAGATAGAGCTGGCCTACTGCCCGGTGTGTCAGAGATTCCTTCCCGACAGGTATGTTGAGGGAGCATGCCCCTACTGTGGTGAAACTGCTCGTGGAGATGAGTGTGATCAGGGATGTGGAAGGTATTTGGAGCCGGGAGATATCCAGAGTCCCACATGCAAGGTATGTGGAGGCGGCGCTGTTTACAAAAAGCAGAAACACTACTTCTTCCAGCTATCCCGTTTCAAAGAGTTTCTGCAAGATTATCTGGAAAACGTGAGGGGCACGGAGAATGCTCTCAACTATGCCAGGGAGTGGATAAAGGGAGAGCTCAAAGACTGGTGCATAACCAGGAATCTGGACTGGGGCGTTAAATTCCCCGGGGAAGACCTGGTGGTCTATGTGTGGGTGGATGCACCCATCGGATACATCACCTTTACCAAGCAGGCCTGCGAGAAGCTGGGTAAGGACTGGAAGGACATCTGGTTCAATAATGGAGAGATAATCCACTTCATAGGGCTGGACATCGTGTATCACCACTGCATATTCTGGCCGGCCATGCTCAACGCCTCAGGCTACTCCCTCCCTCATGGAGTGGTCGCCAGCGGAATGATAAAAGTGGAAGGGAAGAAGCTCTCCAAGAGCCGCGGGTATGTGGTGTGGGTGGAAGAGGACTACCTCAACTCAGGTTTCACCACTGATTTCCTCAGGTACTATCTGGCGAATTACACTTCTCACCAGAAGGACCTCAACTTCTCCTGGGAGCTTTTCAAGGAAAAGATAAACAACGAGTTGATCGCTACGCTGGGCAACTTTCTGTACAGGGTCATGTTCTTTGGGTGGAAGAACTTCGGGGAGATCGACGTAAACGAAGATAAGGTAGACCCCGAGGTAACCCAAAAGATAAGAGAGACAGAGGAGAAGCTGACCAACGCCGTGAAGGAATGGGAGCTCAAGATCGCCACCGACTCTTTCATGGAGCTGGCAACATTCGGCAACAACTACTTCCAGAATAAAAGACCCTGGGAGCTGATAAAGACCGATAAAAAAGCCTGTGAAGAGGTTATAGCCTCCTGTCTGCAGATAGCCAGAGCGCTGTTGATCTTCTCTTATCCTGTAACCCCCAGGAATATATCCAGGATGGGCGAGCACATGGGACTGGACCTGGAGAATGCGCAGTTGAAGGATGTTCTACAGCTGGCAGGGAAGGTCAGCCTGCAGAAGCCTCAGGTCCCATTTGAGAAGATCGATGATGATACCATTGAGAGCATGGAGAAGAACATGCTGGAAAGAATTAAAAAAGCGGAGAGTGGTGAAACAGAAATGGGAGCGGAAGAAGCACCTGAAGTTGATATAGAAGACCTTAAGAAGATGGATTTGAGAATAGGGAAGATAACCAAAGCTGAAAACGTCAAAAAGAGCAATAAATTGTTGCGGCTGGAAGTGGACATCGGTGATGAGGTGAGGCAGATGGTAGCAGGGATCGCAGCGGATTATTCTCCGGAAGAAGTGGAAGGAAAGCTGGTTCCCGTTCTGGTCAACATGAAACCAGCCAAATTGATGGGCGTAGAGAGTCAGGGTATGGTACTTGCTGCTGACGTGAACGGAAAACCCGTATTGATGCATCCAGACAAAGATGTGGCACCAGGAGCAAAACTAAGATAAAATCAGTTCTTTGCTTAAATTCTTCACTTTTATTATTTAAGTATGGATGAAGCATAAAGTATTATGGAGCGCTAAAATCCTAATTTTCAGAGATTATGCGATCACTTAAACTTGAGCTGGCCAGGAAGTCTATCCATTTTATGGGGGTGGGTTACATACCTCTTTACCTTTACGCCGGAAGGGACATCACTCTTTTTGCTGTACTCACCTTGACCTTGGCCGCTGTCTTGCTGGAAGCGGGGAAGTTCAAATTCGATATTATCCCTCACTGGCTGTTGAGGGAGCACGAGTTAAAGGGAATAGGTTCTCACTTATATACTGGGGGCGCTATCTCCATAATAACCTTATGGCTTCCTATGGGAGCTTGTTTCGCCGGAATAGCTAACGGGATAGTGGGGGACGGTATTTCTGGGCTGGTAAAAAAGTATAACTCACTTATTGCCCTTCCCATCATGTTCCTGGCGTCATCTGTTACTCTTCTTGTGGTCTCTATTTTCACCGAGCTGAGCTATTATGCCATACTTTTCTCCTGTCTGGGTGGAGTGATTGCAGAAAGCGTTTCCACCATAAGAGGCCACTATTTGAACGATAATTTCTCCGTTCCCATCGTTTCCTCTGTGATCTATAAACTGGTCCCAATTTAGGATTCTAAACCCATTCTGCTTTCCCTGTATTTGATATAAAGAAATTGGACCTAAAACATCTATGGCTTGATAACCTTTTTATTTTTCTATTGTGGAGTGTATTATTGCTCATTTATTGAATAAAGATTTTTGACAATAAAATAAAGCCCCGAGGACTCCGGGGGGCGGGAGTATTCATCCAGAGCCTCGAGGCCCGGTAGGTGAAAAGATAACAAATTTTATGACGTCTTTGGGCTTAATATGTGATTTTATTATGTTAATTAAAATAATCCTAAAATATAAAATAATAAGAAGGTAGAATGAACTTATATCTTATTCACATCTGGTATCCGCCGTATTTGGCCCAGATGTTGCAGGTCCCTTCAAAGCTGACCATGCAGGGCCCGATGGGGTCTCTGGGGGTGCAGCCTTTGGTAAAGAGAGGGCATTCCGTGGGGGTCATCAGTCCCCTCAGCACATCGCCGCACCTGCATGCCTTTTTCTTGGCATCTTCTTTGGGCTCGAAGTCCGAAAATAGGTCTTCATACACCTTCATTGCGTCGAAGTCTTCGAATTTTTTACTTATCGCTGCTCCAGAGTTAGGTACGGATCCTAGACCTCTCCATTCCCAGTTCTCTTTATCGAAAACTTCTTCCATGACTTTTTGAGCCTTCGTATTACCATCGTACTTTACGGCCCTGGTGTACTCATTCTGCAGCAGGTTTTCTCCTCTGTTCATGGCCCTGACGATCTGGTAAACGGCGATCATCACATCGTAGGGCTCAAAACCAGCAATGACCTGAGGAACATTGTATTGCTCCTTTACCTTCTCATAGGCTTTCATACCCACGATAGTTGACACGTGACCCGGATTGATGAACCCGTTGATGTTAGCCTCTCCCAGTGAGAGGAGGTGCTCCATGGCAGGTATAAAGAACCTGTGCGAGGAGAATACGAAAAAGTTCTCCACTTCATCCATAACGGCGAGGGCAGTGGAGGGCATGGTGGTCTCAAAACCTATACCGAAATGTACCACGGGCCTTTCACTTTCTTGGGCTATCTCTACCGCATCGAATATGCTGTAGACCAGTCTGATATCATAACCATTCGAGCGATAGTAGAACAGGGATTTCTTATCGAAAGGAACTCTCGCCATATCCCCAAAGGTAGTAAAGATTATGTTCTTCTTGCCGATAAGATGGAACACCATCTGTAAGTCGGTGTCAGGGATTATGCACACCGGACAGCCCGGACCGGATAAAAGCTTTAGATTAGGGGGAAGCAAACTTCTGAGGTTGTAGCGAGTAATTGTATCTTCATGAGTTCCACATAGGTGCATCAACCTTATCTCATCCCTGCCCTCCATCTCCTGCTTTATCTTTTTGGAAACCTCTTGAGTACCGCTCTTGATCTTGTCTTTGGAGATCACTGTCATCGAACTTCCTCAGGAGGCGCTAGAATCTCGTTCAACATCTCTTCCAGCTCTTTGGCTTCCTGCTCATCGATCTTCTCGATGGCAAAACCAACGTGGACCAGGACGTATTCACCCGGCTTCACGTCGTCGATCAGGTCAATTCTGACCTTCTTCTTGGTTCCACTAAAATCCACAATAGCAAAAGGTTCTTCTACACTTTCTACAACTCCAGGTAAAGCAAGACACATTATATCACCTTATTTCTTAACCAATCGATCCATTCATTAAATCCAATATCTTTTCTCAAATCCATCTTGAGTACTATGGCGTGGGCATTGATGTCCCTGGCATCCCTCTCCATCTTATCTACATCGGCTTCCACGGCATCAGCAAGCCCCACCTTATTGATAATTATCACATCTGCAAGCCTGAAGATCTCTGAATGCTTCTCCACCACATCGTCTCCTTCTGTAACGCTGATCATTACAACCCGGTAGCTCTCACCCAGGTCAAAATCTACAGGGCAGATCAAGTTCCCTACGTTCTCCATGAACAGCACCTTGACATCGTCAAAGGATTCTACAGCATGATGTACGAAGTGGGCGTCCAGATGGCATTCCTTGCCTGTGCTCACGGACTCCGCTTTGATCCCGTGTTTTATAACCCGGTTGTAATCAGCCATACCTGAAACGTCTCCCAGTATGGCACCGATCGCAACCCCATTTAGGGAACTGGCCGTCTTCTCTATCAGCAGGGTCTTTCCCGACCCCGTAGCGCCCATAATGTTTATGGCTTTGACTCCTTTTTCGTTGAAATGATCTCTATTTTCTCCGGCGAGTTTCTTGTTCGCTTCCATTACATCAACTTCTGCATCAATTTCAATTCTGTGCATTATACCTCCATCTCCACTTTCTTTATTATCATGTCCTTTCCACCCTTAACAGAGACAATACCACCACACTCACAATGACCGGTAACGTGGTCGTATTCTTTGCCACATGTAATACACTGAACCAGTGCTTTTGAAGTCTCGATCTCCAGTTCTGTATCTTTTAGGACAGGTTCATCGCATAGGGTTTGGAAACAAAATTCGAGTTGTTCGGGATTGATCAAAAGTAATTCACCTACTTCAAGGATTATTCGGGGGATCTTTTTAGCATCATTCTCTTCAGCAATCCTCATCACATGCTGGAACAGGGATTGAGCATAGCCCATTTCGTGCACATCATTATTTCGGTTTTAAAAAAATATAAGTCTTTTGGTGTATTTAATTATTAAATAATAATAATCAATTTAATTTAAATGATCACAATTATTTATTTATCCTTTTCAGCATCTTTCTTCATCATCTTCTGTCTCTGCTTGGCTGTGTACCCTGTCAAATCTTCCAGAAATTTGTTATAGACCTTTACGGTATGTGCAGCTACGTCGTTTGGTGCGTCGGTGTCCGTCTCGGTATCCACCTTAAGTATCTTGTCCTCTATCCACATCTTTGCTGTGGCGGCTCCAAACTTAGCCACGTAAACTTCACCATCTACTTCAAAACTGTCAAAGTGCTTCTCCATCATCTCTTCCAGTCTCTCGTTATGGGGTTTGAAACCCCTTTTAAATTTATACTCTCTCATGGATGTAATTACTCAGAAAATGATATATAAGTTAATCTGAGAAAAAATTGGTATGACGCAATCCAATACGAAAGTGGTAGTAGAAAAACTGGATATCAAAGACCCTATCGTGGTTACGGGGTTCCCAGGAATTGGTCTGGTGGGAACCATTGCGTCTGCTCACGTCGTTAACGAATTCAAACTGGAACCGATCGGATTTATTGAATCCAACAAACTTCCTCCTATTGCTACATTGATCGATGGAGTGGCTGTACCTCCTATGAGGATCTATCAAATGGTCGACTTGGGGATCGTGCTGGTGCATTCGGATGTCCCCATCCCCCAGGAGTTAATTTACGACCTGGTGACCAGCGTTGTGGACTGGGCATCGAGCATCAATGCTAGAAAATTGTATTCTCTTGCAGGTGTTGCTACTTTCGAAGGAAAGAACAGAGTATTTGGCGCCGCTACCAACAAGGATCTGCTAGAAGAGATAAAGGATGACGTAGAAATATTTTCCACTGGAACGATAACCGGTGCGCCCGGATCACTTTTGAATGAGTGCGTGATGAAGAAATACCCAGGGTTGATACTGTTAGGAGAAACCTATGGCTCTAACCCAGATCCTCGAGCCGCTGCAGAGATAATTAAGGTCATGAACAAACTCTTTGAATTAGGTATCGACACCGAGAGGCTTATAGAAGAAGCAGAGTATATCGAAGCTCAGATGCAGAAATTGGCTGACCAGACCCGTGCAGAGGAGGAAAAAGAGTCCCCGACCAAAGAAGAATTCCCTATGTTCGGGTGATAATATGAGGTGTCACATACTTACCGGAATCTCCAGAAAGATACTCGAGGATGTGGTGAACAGAGATATTAAGACCATTGAACTGAGAAGCACCCATAATGTGGCCACAGCATTTAGCATCGAAATAGGTAACTGCATCTTCCTCACTCCATGCAAGCAATACGATCTGGGCAAGGGGACTAGAGGAGTGATCGCAGAGGTCAATGGTAAAGAATCTCTGTCCCACTCCATGGTATTCTCATCCGACAGATATATAGAAGAAAGCGAGATGACAGTGGCGAGGCTGAGAATAACTCCCAAGGGCTTCGGCAGGCTGCACAACGTCTATGACCCGGGCATACTAGAAAGCACTCAAGGAGACGTAGTGGACCTCAGCTACTTCAGCGCACGATGATCACTTAAAGCGCATCAGTGCATTAGCCCTACAAAGCCAGCTCTTTCACATTATGTTAGTGTACGTTGGCGCTCCTGTCTCTCTTGTAGTCCAGAACAACTTTTTCTAGTTTTTCCACTTTTTTCTTCTCTATTTCTGTTAGCTTTTTATTGTATATCTCCTCGAATTTGGAGTAATTGATAACCGCGATATCATCCGCAACCTCTATATCCAGTTCGTCAGGCTCTATAACAGGAATATTTCCCTCTTCGAATATGGATGTTGCCAGGTGGGACATATCCTTGCTTGTAGTCACCAAAGCCTTCACATCCTTATTCACAAGATGTTCTGCGCTGGCTCTGCCTCCCCCACTCGAGTCGGCAATGTAGATGATGTCCCCTTCATTGATCCCCAGGTCTCTTTCGATCTTGTGGATCTCGTCTTTGGTGAATTTCTTCATCACCTTGATGCTGGTCCATCCCAGGAATTCCAGCATCTTTATCTTCTTCAAATGCTGGAGCTGCTCATTGAGGTCTTCAATTGAGCTATCTCTTTGTTTTAACTTCTTCTTCAATTCCTGGACCTCGGATTCGAGATTGTTGACGTAAGTATCCTTTCTGATCTTCTGGTGCTCTTCTGTGGAGAAATGGGTCAGCTTGCCGCGGAGCTTCTCCACTTCTTCCCTGAGGGTAGATACCTCGTTCCTCAGAATGGCGTTCTCATCTTCCAGCTCTTTTATAACTTTCTCCTTTCTGTTGACCTCTTCCCTGGAGACCCGCTCCTGGGCAGGTTTCTTCTCCTTCTGTTTCTCTATCTTTTTCTCGCTCAATGCATCCTTTAAAGATATCCCTCTTATTACCGCGGTCTTAATGGCGTCAGAGTCCATTCCAGGAGCCATCTTCTTTTCCACATTCAATAATTTGTTCTTATAGGAGTTGAAAGCGTCGATAGCACTTGCAGTAGCATCCCTCTCATGGGTGTTGAGAAATCTGTAATCGGAAACGAGATGCCTCTTCTTTCCAGTACCTAGATCCTCTTTGGGTGTGTAGAGAACGGCGTTGAAGCTGGCTCTCAACTTGGAAACGAACTCAGGAGCATTGCTCTTATCGGTTGCGACAATGACAGGCTGACCAAAAGATAGAATATATTCTACTACTTCTCCCCAGCTCCAGTTCTTCTTGCTCCTTACCCCTAAAAGGTTCCCGTTCAGATCAAGGATTGAAGCCGCTATGGTAGTTCCCGGGTCGATACCCGCAATGATGTGCATGGTTGTTTTACCCAGGGGGATGAACTCGATCTTATCCTTCTCCATAGCCTCTACCTTCACCTGAACATCCTTTGTCTTGAAGGAGTTAACAGGTATCTCCTGTTTGGGGGCATTAATGGACAGTATTCCCTTGGACATTCCACCGTAACCCGGTTTTGTCTCCTCCGTGTAATCCAGACCTTTATCATCCAAAACATCCCTGATCTCTCTGTAGACAGTTCTGACAGAATCATGTATCTTTCTACGGTATTTATTCTGCCTGAAGCCGCCCTTACCCAAACTGCGGTTGCGTGATACGGTGACCATGGTCTTATCAACAAAAACGGAGACCTCTTCTCCCACTCCATAGGTTGCCAGATATGCAGAGGCTCGGGCCTCGTCCATAGGATCCTTTATGTCAATGCTGAGCCCATAGCGTTTGGAAAGATAGGGCAGACTCTGCTTTCCCGCTATCTGGACCAGTTTTGTAGCAGGAGGAATGGATTTCAAGAATTTTATTAACATCTCTTTTGAAGAGAACAGCTCTACAAGATTATCTATTGACACTATGGAAGGCTTGTACTGCCTTACCAGCCGGAATAACTTGGCTTTGGACACGATCTTCTTGATCTCCTGCTCGCCGTGGATAATAAAAAGAGCGTACTTGGCCTTCCCGTGAGACCTTTTAACTATATCCACTCCAAAGGTGCAGGTCATTTTTTACCTTTAGTTTTAGTATTTTTTATCTGGATCATTCGGGTCTGGGATTAATGGTTCAGTTTTAGGGACTAAGTTTTTACTTTTACTTAGCTCTCAGTTATATATTCTAAGGCATTCTTAATATCTTTTTCTATACTATAACTCCTGCTAAAATACTGGATCAGATTGGTAAGGTCCCTTAAGAGAAGATCTTCGCCTCCCTCCGCATCCGCTTCAACAAATTGAGGAAAATCAATTATCCACACTCCCTCTTCCTCCACCAGAACATTGTACTGGCTCAAATCACCATGCACAATCCCCAACCTGTACATCTCCTTCACTTCTTCCAGTATGAGGTCAAAAACTTCTTGAGGGTTCTCCAGCTTAACTTTATAGAGCTCTATGCCACCTATGAGGTCCATCACCACTGCATTACCTTCCCATGCGATGGGTCTAGGAACCCTCACCAGACCATAAAGTCTTTTCAGGGCACCGAACTCATTTTTTGCCGACCTCACACCCAGAACAGAATAATGGAACGTGCCGTAATCTCTTTTATCCTTAACCTTCCTGAAAGAGGGATGACCTAACCGGTGGAACTTGATAACCGACTCCCCATACTTCGATATACAATTATAGACTATGCTCTCCTTTCCCTCTCCTATAACACTCCCCAGCATTTCCACATCGTCATGTTCAACCAGCCTCCACAGAGAGTACAGGGAGAGGCCGATAAAAGTGAATGAGGAACCATAGTAGCTCAACAATTTGTTTTTGACCAGCTTTTTATTGCTGAGTTCCTTAAGCAATCGCTCCACCTTCTCCGGGCTTATCTTAGAGTGCTGGGCAATAAATTCGCTGGGAACATACTCGTAATCCCACATGTAATGGAATATACCATCCAGTATCTTCCACCCCATCTTGTCCATGCTCTTGAACAAAGAAACAAAGTCGGCCACAATAATCCCGAATATCTTGATAAATTAAATTTTTTTACCGAAGTATAAATGGCCCACTAAGCTGTATATCAGGCTTTCAATTACAAGATATTACACTAAGAAATTATTAAAGCGGTCTTCGGATGAGCATAACATAACATCTATTACCAGGAGCATCAATATTAAAGGAAGTTTCAGACTTCACCGGAGCACTGGCTGGCTTAACCGTACTACAATTTGCCAGAGGTGAATCCTCGGATGCAAAGCTGGGAAGATACAGGAGCGGTTTTCGAGGAATAGGATTTGTTATTCTTGCAGTAATATATCAAACAGGTTAGGAGTGCACGTATCAGGATAAGAGCAAGCACTCAATCTTAAAGGATTTTTTAATTCGCTTAATTTGTGGAGGCTATGGGTGAAAAGATAATTTATATCCCTTTTTCAAAACCCTGATCTGTGGCAGTTTGTAGTCAATGCGGCAATAGAGCTGTATACCACCAGAGACCTTCGGGTAGACATTTGTGCAGGAAACATTTCCTCAAGGACGTGGACAGAAGGGTAAAGAATTCTGTGTACAAATATAGGATGATAGAAACGGGGGATAAGATAGCCATAGCTCTGAGTGGGGGAAAGGACAGCATTGTCCTTACTCACATCCTTAATAGGCTTTACGGCAAGAGAAAAGACCTGGAATTCGCCTTGATCACCATAGATGAGGGTATTGAAGGTTATAGACCTCCCACAGTAGAGATCTCGAGAGAGCTGGCAGAATCGCTGCAAATGGAGCACCATATTGTATCCTTTGAAGAGGAGTTGGGTGCTACGCTGGACGAGATGGTGAAAAAAGGAGATAAAAAACCCTGCAGTTACTGCGGTGTATTCAGAAAATATCTGCTCAACAAGACTGCCAGAGAAATAGGTGCCACCAAGCTGGCAACAGGACACAGTCTGGATGATGAGACCCAGACAATACTTCTCAATTTTTTGCAGTCGGATATCGCCCGATTGGCAAGGCTAGTACCTCAGAAACAGCAGGAAGGACTAATCATGCGCATCAAACCCCTCAGAAAGATATACGAAAAGGAGACAGTGGTTTACGCCTCTCTGTTCGGTCTCCCTCTGGATATGGAAGAGTGTCCTTACAGCCAGTTCCCGGTGAGGGCTGCGGTGAGGGATTATCTCTACGATTTTGAGCACAAGTATCCGGGGAGAAAGTTCTCTGTAATGAAAAGCTTTGAGGAGCTTATACCCTATCTAAAAGAAATGCATCCCCAGATAGAACTGAAGGAGTGCACAACATGTGGTGAGCCCACAGCAAGCGAAGAATGTCAGGCATGTACTCTGAGGAGAGAGCTGGGCCTGGATTAACTTAGCTTTGCCTGGTCAAGGGCAGTATGATCACCACGGCTATTAATACAGCTCCTGCGATGGACATCAATAAGTATTCGAATGCAATATCAGTAGAGAAACCAGTAGCTTCACTTCTGGAGAGAATGAAGAAACTTGTTCCCCACAGTATGAGTCCGGAGGAAATGAGTAGAAAAGGAATTACCAGATAACGCCTAAAGGGTCTTTTCTCAATAACAAGGTCCAGGATCTTGCCCACCATTGCGGAGATACCTCCTCCAACGACCCACCACACAGAGCCATAGATGAAGGAGAGGATGTACATGAGGATCCCCTGAGTAACGGGCTGATTATAGAGCCCCCAGAGATTATTGAAACCCTGGATGATACCAATGATGAACAACATGGCTGAGGTTACGTAGGTAATGAAGGACAATCTGCCTTCCAGCAGCGATTTCTTGAGGGTAGCGAAGTATTCCTCTATTGCTGCTTCTAAACCATATGCCTTCAGGACCATGTAGAATCCTGCAATCAGAATTATGGCTCCCAGCCCCCATTCCGGATACCTTGCCAGGAGGAATACGGCATAGACCAGGAAGATTATGCCCAGAGGGGCTAAGGTCACTCTGGCGATCTTGGGGTCGTTCAGCATCCTCTTGATGAGGAAGTAGGTGCTCTCTATGGTCTTACTCTGCTTGACCACGATCCTATTGACAGCATCGATACTAAAACGTGAGGAGATGACCGGAAGAACGAATTCGTCTTCAGAACCATCCGAGACTGTTATCACACTCTTTGCTCCAGTTCTCCATTTTATCTCATCCAGCTGGTTGGATATTTTGGTATCGGAAATAACGCCTACACTCTCATTACCACAAATAGTAACAACCTCAACATCCTCGCCTACCGCCTTCAGCTCATCGTATATCTTTAAAGCTCCAAAAATAGTGTTTATATCTGAGTCTTCAGGATCAGAGGATGCGAGGGCGATTGCAGCGTTGAGGTTATCTTCCCTGCCGATAACAGGTGATGATATGTTTGTTTTCCTGCCGAGGTCATCGTCTCTGTCAATCGCCAGAACTACTTTTGAAGCCATTAATGCTGATATTGTTGGTAAATATATAAGTCTTCTTCAAGTTTTCAGAAAATTTAAAAAGAGTGTGAATTATTGAGAGGATAATATACACAATGGAGGAACAAATGTCGGAAAAAAACCTCGATGTGGTACCGCATAAACATTGCGTTGTCTGTGGGAAGGCAATAGGTTCAGAGGAAATTTATTGCAGTACTGAGTGTGAGAAAGAGATGATCAAGAGTCGAAAGAAACAGAGAAACTTCACAGTGGCAATGATGGCTCTTTTTTTCGCACTGCTGTTACTGATGTTTTTGATACCCAACAGGTAAAAATAAAAGCTGGAGAACTCTTTTTTAATGGCAGTTACAGTTAAGGTCAGGCGATAACAAACCAAAAAAATTTATTCAATTCAGTACTTCCATCAATAATTCAGGTGGTTTCAATGGTAACAGAAAAAGATGTATTACATACCTCTAATCTGGCTAAGATCGAATTGGAAGAAGAAGACATTCAAAAGTTCAGAAAGGATTTTCAGGATATTTTGGATTATTTTAACATTCTGGACGAAGTTGAAGAAGACATCGAACCTTCTTCACACGTTCTCTCTCTCGTGAACGTATTTAGAGAAGATAAAGAGGAAGAGTGCCTTTCCCAGGAAGAAGCTCTGAAGAATGCCAAGCACGTTGAAGATGGCTATATCAAAGGTCCCAGGGTGATCGAATGATCCCTGTCTCTCAATGGAGGGAGAAACTGGAAAGTGAAAAAGCCCCGGTCCTGATATCAGAGTTGCTGGAAAAAATAAAGAGAAGTGAGCTGAACTCATACATAACCTTGAACGAACAGAATGCGCTGGAGCTGGCAGAAGAATACGACAAAGGGAATTTGAAGGGTAGGCTCGCCGGTGTTCCGGTAGCCATAAAGGACAACATCACCACCAAGAACCTCACCACTACATGTGCTTCCAACATACTGCACAGTTACGTTCCACCATTTGACTCTCACGTTGTAGCGATGCTGAAGCAGGAAGGAGCTATTATTTTGGGAAAGACCAACATGGACGAGTTCGGGATGGGGACCACTACAGAGACATCCTTTTTCGGACCGGTTAAGAACCCTCACGACTCCCAAAGGGTTGCAGGCGGCAGCAGTGGAGGCAGTGCAGCCGTGATCAGTGGGGATGAAGCAGTTCTAGCCCTGGGAAGTGATACCGGCGGGAGTATAAGATGTCCGGCAAGCTTTTGCGGAACAGTGGGTTTGAAGCCCACCTACGGATTCGTCTCCCGATATGGGTTGATCCCTTATGCTAATTCCCTGGAGCAGATAGGTCCTTTCGCTTCCAACATCAGTGACCTTGCTCTTCTTATGGAAATTATTGCCACTAAGGACAAAAGAGATTCAACCAATGCCGGCAAGGACTTCGAATTCAAAGAGCAGGATAAAAAGTTGAAAGTGGGGGTCATTAAGGAGATGACCGCCTCAGATGAAGTCACCGGCAAGTTCAACGAAGCTGTGGAGACCATCAGATCAATCGGTCATGAGGTAGGAGAAGTATCTCTTCAATCCTTCAAATACTGTCTAGCCGCCTACTATGTCATAGCCATGAGCGAGGCATCCTCCAATCTGGCAAGATATGACGGAGTTAGATATGGGCACGGGCTGGACAAGCTTGACTCCTGGTCCAAATACTTCTCAAAGGTGAGGGCCGAAGGATTTGGGGACGAGGTCAAGAGGAGGATCATGGTGGGAAGCTACGCCCTTTCTGCGGGCTACTACGGCAAATACTATCTGAAGGCTCTGAAGGTTAGGACGATGGTCCAGAACGATTTTCAAAGAGCCCTGAAGGATTATGACCTGCTTGTCTCTCCCACCATGCCTTCCACAGCATTCAAGATCGGAGAGCTGGCAGACCCCCTTACCATGTACAAAATGGATGTCAACACAGTCCCTATAAATATGGCAGGCGTACCAGGATTGTCCATGCCAGTAGGAATGACCGGATCCCTCCCTGTGGGAATGCAGATCGTAGGCGACTATTTTTCAGAAAACACCGTTTTGAATTTCGCTGGCGAGCTGGAAAAAGAGCTCTCCTGAGCTGAACATAGTTCGTATGAAGAAAGAGAAGGGGAATTACGATCTGGAAGAGCTGAAAAGGTCTCAGCAGGAGCTGGCAGAGAAAGTTGTTCTCACCGACGAATTTGATTTGGGAGGAATGGAGTATGTGGCTGGGGTTGACCAGTCCTTTGTAGGAGAGAAAGTCATCTCTGCCTGCGCGCTCCTCAAGTTCCCTTCTCTGGAACCGGTCAGGGGCAAGACTACCGTTGAGAACGTATCTTTCCCCTACATACCCACTTTTCTCATGTTCAGGGAAGGCATGCCAGCAGTAAGAGCAGTGAGCACCACTATTGAAGACATTGATAAATCTAAGGTTGCGGTAGTGGTTGACGGTAGTGGAATCGCCCATCCCCGTAAGTGTGGGCTGGCTTGCTATGTGGCAGTGAAAACGGATTTACCCACCATCGGCATCACCAAAAAGAGGCTATTTGGAGAGGTGGAAGAGCCTCAGGAAGTACTGGAGAGCAGGCCCATAATGGATGAGGGCGAACTAATAGGATATGCGTTAAAAACGTGTAAGAGATGCAGACCCATCTATATATCACCTGGAGGACATATAACACCTCAAAATGCCCTGTTATTCATTAAGGAATGTATAAAAGGCTACAAACTTCCCGAACCCGTTAGAATGGCTCATGAACTGGCCACTGAAGCCCGAAAGAAAAGAATGTAAAACAGGCTGTAAAATTTT
Source organism: Archaeoglobaceae archaeon (assembly GCA_046483365.1). Taxonomy (GTDB): domain Archaea; phylum Halobacteriota; class Archaeoglobi; order Archaeoglobales; family Archaeoglobaceae; genus JdFR-22. Next base: position 34,468 of record JAWODI010000025.1, read on the forward strand.
AATATTGTTCTTTTGCTTTATCACTATGGACATAGTAGAAATTGACCACAAACTGGAGATCCCTCACGAGGCTTTAGTTACTATTGTGGCAGGTGAATTGAGCTTCAATATATCATGCACGCCCCAAAACCTTGAAGAGATGGTGATCGGCTTCTTACTCTCCGAAGGTCTTGTTAAAGATCAATTAAAAGATCATGGCTTCAATATTGAAATAGAGAACAATAAAGTTTACGTTGATGCTCCTGTCACTACTCAGGAGTTGAGCCTCCGCTCTTCTGGCTCACCCGGTATTTTCAGAGCTTATGAAGATGAACTTCCCAGGGTCTCTGCTAAAGAGAGCTATACTCTAAATGAATGCAGGAATGCTCTCCATTATCTGGAGGCTGAGGAGTATAAAAGGACGAGAGGATACCACATTGCCGTTCTGGTCAGTAAGGAGGGAATAGTGGTCAGAGCTTACGATGTGGGCCGGCACAACGCCATCGATAAGGTCATCGGGATGGGCATAAAGAAAAATGTGGATATGGGGAAAATTTTTCTCCTCGTATCGGGAAGGATCTCCCAAGGGATGGTGGCTAAATGCGTGCGGGTAGGGATACCTCTGCTGGTCTCCAAGGCAGCTATTCTCGACTCGGCAATTGAAAAATGTAAGGAAACAGGCCTATCTGCCGTCTCATTCGCCACAGGGATAGCCGTCAGAGGTGAGGCCCTCAACTAGAGCAGTTAAGTAATTTTTTGAAATAGCGGAATAACTTAGCCAGTTCCTTCTACGATGATCTTGGAAGAAATCTTGGGAGATATCTGATACTCTTCTCCGTTAATACTGATCGCACCATCATCCTTTAACTCCAGGATGGTCCCCGGTGTTACTCCCATCTTGACTGCAGCGGCAGGAGAGAAGATGACCTCGTAATCCCCTGCCTCTGCTTCCGAAAGCCGGTGGATATTGAAGTTGCACTCCTCACAGATCTCACAATCAGAGCTAGCGATAACTCCGCACACTTTCTCCGCAACAGCGTCATTGACGTGATGCTCCAGCTCACAGCTCAGCTTGTGCGCTTCCTCCTCATCTACCTCCAGAAAATCCTTGAAAAAAGTCTCAAAGATCCTGTGATACCTCTTGATCTTCCACGCGTACTCTTCACCCTTCTCAGTTAAATATACACCATAATAAGGCTGGTACTCAACATAATTCATCTCATTCAGCTTGGAGATCATTTCGGTGACACTGGACGGCTTGACATTCAGCTTCTTGGATAAGTCGTTGGTCTTCACCATCCTCTTCTCGGCACCCTGAATATCAAATATTGCTTCCAAATACTCTTCAACACGTTCCACATTTTCAGGTTGGTCTAAAATTTAAAAAATTTTTTGAAGGAGGGAAATCATAATTTCTAGTGCACCTTATGATTCCCCCTCTACCCCCTTCCTGCAGGTAGATTTTTCAGGTTTAGAAGTAGGTATGTTAAAACAAAAAATGAGATAAAATAAAATAGTAGAGTTTTAATCGAAGATCTCTGTTCCTCTCAGGTCAGTGTCTTCGTACATTATGTGCAGGAACGGCTGCTTCATACCAGGCATTATTTCGTACTGAGCATCCTCGGGTACTGCTCCTGGTGGTACCATTACGTGAGTATCGATACCCAGTCCTTCAGTCTTTCTCTTTTCTTCCAGTTCGCTGTCTATCATAAGTTCATAGTCTTCATTCCTGGTGTCCTCGGTCGTCATAACGTGCAGCATCACATTGTCGAAACACTTTTCTTCAGTGCCGTTATCCACATAAAGCTCTGCCATACCCCAGAAAGAACCGTATGTATAGACTGTAGGCATCAATCTGGTACCCACGGATGTCTTGCCGTGTAACCATCCATCAATGACTACACCGCCCAAGAACGGGTGAGCACTTTCCGGGTTATTGGGAAGAACATGTTTGAGAACAATGGTGTATTCCATGCTGTCGTCAGGGCTGGTGAACTTGAATACGCCTTGAGCGTAATCTGGAGTTGAACCATCGTATTGGTCAACTGGCGTCTTATCTACCATCCAGGTATCAAATGAGCCCTCTATTGGATCGTAATTATCGGAGAATGGAGTTGGGAATGAAGTAGTGGTCCAGTTACCTTCACTATCGTTTTCTCTGGCATTAACTGGAACACCTATACCCTCTTCAAATCCTAATGGATTTTCAACATCACCAAATATTTCGGGATCTAGCTCTCTATATCCGGGCAGGATCCAGTTGACTTCTCCACCTTCTTTCTGGTAGGCTTTCAACATGTCTTCATGAACGGAATTAAATCCACCAGTGAATCCGTTGCCCATGCTGTTGTCTTTTCCTTTATTATTGCCCAAACCATTACTAAGGTCTGCTAAAGCGATCCCTGTCGTAATTAGCACCGCAATAACGGCTATTATAACATAGCTTTTCTTCAACATTGCATAAACACCCCCTAACTTGAGCTAAATTATTTGTTTTCATTGTAGTTAGCCATTATGAAAAACTAGAGGAAAACATTGAAAAACTCAGTGCATTGATCACGTTCTTGGACAAAAAGAGAAAATTACAGCAAATTTTTCCTTCAGAACTTTATTAGTTAGATAAAATAGAATAGGCCCGTAGGCCCTTTTTTCCTTCTTATCCTCGATTCGGTTTAGTATTTTCTATGGAAGAGGATCAGAGCTATGGCTGTTAAAGCAGCTATTCCCCCTGCTATTTCAAAACCTGGGATACCTGGTGCTTCTGTGGTTGGTGCTTCTGCGGCGGTGGGTATAGTGGTTGCAGTCTCAGCAGGAGTTTCCATTTCTTCTTCAGTGGTCAGTTCAATGGTGTGCACTGAGAAATTGGGTATGTACATCAGACAGGTGGCAGATCTGTTTTGCACTGGGGATACCCAGCAGAGAGGTTGTCCCGTGCCCGTACTGTTCAACACAGCCTCGGGGTCTTCTATGCAGTTTAATGGCTGTTCATCAAAATGGATCCTCAGTCTCTGTCTTTCTCTGAGCTCCAGTGAAGTGTTATCCAGGTTTATGGACATGACCCTGCCTTCAGGGTCGGTGGAGTCTACCTGCATCCTGATGCGCTCTTCCATAATTTCCTGGACTTCCAGATGCATGTTCCGGGAGTAGTTGACCACATCGTATGTCTCATTATCCCCAAATGCTACTTCCATCCCGATCCTGTTCTGAGCTATTCCTTGAGCAAATCCCTGGTGCATGAAACCGTATGTGGCGGGAACATTTACTGGTGGAGCCCGGAAGATGACCGTGCTATCAGGTCCTGCTTGAATATTGAGCTCATCATCAGTTAGGGAAAATTCGATATCACCCACTCCGATAACGTAGCCCGTTACATTTTCTGATTCTAACTGTATATACTCATCTTCTTGTGAAACACTAACGTAGTCCGCCAGCTCAAATGTTATGGTGATATCTTCTTCCGGAAGGATGTTTATAACTCCTGCAGGATTATCGTGGAGCTGGACCAATGCATTATCTCCCACTAAAGTGGTCACTGAACTCCTCCCCCTGACCGTCTGGGATTGGAAATCGAATGGATCAAAGGTTATGTTGAATAATGAATCGCTGGCTACGGTGTAGTACAGAACATCACCTTCGTCAGTGATATTGAAGGTCACATAAATACCGTAAGCGTTACCTGCGGAGTGCATGAACCCCATTCCGCGCATATTGTTGTCCGCTCTAATCGATTTTCCTTGCTCCCACATATTGTGGCCCATTTGCCCCATACCTGCTCCTGGGCCTGGGCCCATACCACCCGAACCACGACCCATTTGCGCTGCTACCGCATCACTGGCAAGCAGTAAAAGTATACTTGCCAAAATTAAGAGAATATACCCCCTCATATTCACCATATAACTTGAAAGGATTTAAATCTTATGTAGTAAAATATATTTGGCTATCCTAAAAATTTTCTCAAGTTCGCTGCCCTCAAAACATATTCTCCTAGTCCTTCGACCTCTCCTAGTCTAATGGAATTTGCTATGTGGTCTGTAGCATGTTTATGTTCTTTATCTAGCTCAAAAGAGATGGGAAGTGCATCTATCTTTTCCTTCAGTCCCTGAGGAAGGAAAGGAGTGTCAGGATTGAAATATTTCAGTGAATCCTTCAAGTCATCCTCAAAGTTCATGTAGGTCTCTTTAACGAACTGGTAATCATCCTCTTCCAGAGCATTCAATCCCAGTAATTCTGGAGGAATCCCGATGGAATATAGAGCTGCAGTAAATGAGATTGCTCTTGGAAGGCTAACTCCTTCAACATCGCGGGAATAGCCGAACAGTCCAACGTGGAGCTTTCTTTTTCTCCTGCTGGGCACGAATCTGGCGACCTTGTTGATCACGGGAGCTAACTCCGTGATCTGTTTCCGATATTCTCTGCTGTATTTGGAGATCAATTCCAGGCTTCTCTGCTCTTCCAGTTCTTGAGGAGAACCCGTTTTCCTTTCTCTTATCTTTCTGGTGCCTCGTTTCACTTCATCGGGAGAATAATCGTACTTGAAAGCTGATTGAATGGTGAAGGTATGGGCGCTGGGGTATTCTTTGAGAGCGTTGTCCACATTTTGGGGGTTGAGATTCCCTCTGAATGGAGAAGAGCCAACTCCCACAATGGGGAACATCGTAACTCCAATCTCTTCTGCTACTCTATGCAATCTCTGGAGAGCTATTTTGTTCAACAGAACTGCGCTGATCATCCCGTAGTTCATTGCAGGGTCTGATCTCGCCAGGAAAACCCTCTGGTATCCTATGTCCTTGTCCTGAAGGTATTCTCTGATGATCTGGTGAGCGGTAAGCATGTAGTCTTTGTTCTCGAATAAGGGTATCACATCGATCCTGTCAGGCTTGAAATCCCCGATCCACTCCGAGATTTTCAGATCACCTTCTCTGAAGGGTTTATATTGCTTACCGACCACAAAATCATGATAGTACCGATAAACCCTATCCAGTGACTTGAAGGATGCCGTCATGGGAAGTATTACCTCAAAGATGGGAGGAATATCCTTCTGGTAAAACAACCTGGCTGCATCAAATGATCTAGGTATGCTCTCCAGAGTCTCCAGCAGGATCTTGGCTTCAGCCTTCTCTACGGTGGGATTGGGAACTCTCAGCGTCAAGAATACGTCGTCACCCAGAATTTCTTCCTTGAAGAATGATTCGTACTTGGTTAGCAGCTTTTTGACCACAAAATTATCTACTTCTTTTCCTTCGCAATCCCACATCTGCTCATCACATTCCAGATGGGAGAACGCATAGTAAGCTTCTTGTATCTCGTCTTCACCTCCCAGCTCCGTATTGGTGGCGAAGAAGGGGAGGTTGACGTTATCCGGGTGCTGGGTGCTCATACACTTGGGTATTTTTATCATCTTAAATCGTGAATAATTGAACGATTTTTAAAATTAATTGCAGGTCAACTTACGTCAATTTACCATCTCCAGTGTTGAAAGTTATCCATACCAGCACTTGCCACGATCGAAATCATCATAGGTCCTATATATTTAGTAATCTGGCGTTTATGGCCACTATTACAGTGCTCAAGCTCATCAGTATTGCTCCTATAGCCGGTGACAGCAAGATCCCCCAGGAGTATGCCACACCTGCCGCTAATGGTATGGCGAAGGCATTATAACCTGTAGCCCACAGCAGGTTCTGGAACATCTTGGAGTAGGTTTTTATTGACAGGGAAATTATATCTACTGCATCTCTGGGATCATTTTTTACCAGCACAATGTCTGCTGACTCAACAGCAACATCTGTACCGGCTCCTATTGCTATACCCACATCCGCCTGGACCAGGGCGGGTGCATCGTTGACCCCGTCTCCAACCATAGCCACTACATATTGCTTCTGAACTTCTTTGATCTTCTCCGATTTCTCGTGAGGCAGAACTTCAGCGAAATAGTTATCCAGATCCAGCTCATCGGCAACCCATTTGGCCACAAAGCGGTTATCCCCGGTCAACATCATGCAGTTGATCCCCATATCCTTCAGCTGCTTGATCGCGTCTCTGGACTCGCTCCTTATGATATCGGCAAGGGCAACCGCTCCCAGAGGCTTTTCTCCATCCAGCAAGAAGACGACCGTCTTTCCCTGCTGCTGGACTTGTTCGATCTTCTCATTGTCCACTTCTATTCCGTTCTCCTCCAAATAACCTGGACTTACCATCATCAACTCTCTTCCATCTACAGTCCCTTTCACTCCTTTTCCGGCGATGGCCTCAAAGTGCTCCACCTTAGCCAGCTCGATATCCTTTTCTACAGCACTGTCATAGACTCCCTGAGCGATGGGATGCTCAGAATTGCTCTCCAGAGAAGCTGCCAATCTCAAAACTTCTTCCTGTTCCCCACCGGTTAGGGATACGATATCAGTGACCCCAAACCTGCCTTCGGTCAGCGTTCCAGTCTTGTCAAATACTACTGCCTGTAGTTTTCTGGCTCTCTCGAATGCCTGTCTCTCCCGAATAAGCAGACCGGACTTTGCTGCAAGAGAAGTGGATACTGCCACCACCAAGGGTATTGCCAGACCCAGAGCATGAGGACAGGTTATGACCATGACCGTAACGGATCTTTCTATAGCGAACACGAACTCCATTCCATATGAGAGCCACGCCAGTAAGGTGATGGCTCCTACTGTAAGGGCAATGACGGTGAGGATGAATGCAGCTCTATTGGCCAGGTCCTGAGTTCTGGATTTGCTCTCCTGCGACTGGCTCACCAGCTCGATGACCTGATTGAGGTAAGTCTCTTTACCCGTCTTTTTGACCTCTACAGTTACGGAGCCCTCCCCATTAATTGACCCTCCAATCACTTCACTATCTACTTTCTTTGGGACGGGTTTGGACTCTCCGGTGAGCATGGATTCATTGACGCTGGTTTCACCGTCTACCACAACACCGTCGACCGGTATTTTCTCCCCCGGTTTGACCAGAACACTATCTCCAGCCTTAAGCTCATCTACCTTTACATCGACCGTATGCGAGTTCTTGATAAGATGAGCATCGGAGGGCATTATCTTTACCAGCTCTTCCAGAGCCCTCGAGGCACCCATGACGGAGCGCATCTCCACCCAGTGACCTAAGAGCATCACATCTATAAGAGTGGCGAGCTCCCAGAAGAAGTACCTACCCGGCAACCCGAATACCACAGCGGAACTGTAAACGTAGGCTACAGTTATGGCCACAGCTATGAGGGTCATCATCCCCGGGTTCTTCTTCCTCAACTCGTCTACAATACCTTTAAGGAAAGGATAACCACCATAGAAGAAAACGACCGTAGACAAAGCAAAGACCACGTAACTATCTCCAGCGAACCTGAAAGTATAGTTAAAGAATTCCTGAATAAGAGGGGATAAAGCCAGAATAGGAACGGTGAGGATTATAGAGACTATAAACCTCTTCCTAAAATCCCGAAGCATGTGTAAGTGATGATCTCCACTACCGTGACCTCCATGCCCACCACCGTGTTCTCCATGTTCTCCGTTTCCACTTGGTCCTTTATGCTCTCCATGCTCTGCCCTCTCATCGCTTCTGCTATGTTCTTTGTGTCCTTCATTCTCTGAGCGATCATGTCCCCCGTGTTCGCCTCTGTTTTGTTGCCCTGCTTGCTCTTGAGTTCCCTCACCTGTCTTGCTCTTGTGATGAGCGTGGCCTTCCACTTCGTGCTCTTCAATATCGTTCTTTCTTTGCCCCATATTATTCCCCCCAAATTATACCCTGCTTTAAGTTATTCATACTTTATTTTAAGTTATTCCCTTTAAAGTCGAAATCTTAAGGTCAAAGTTATGCTTCTAGGGAATGGTAAGTGGTAAGCATTCTAAAAGACTTCTGCGGGAGTTGGAATCACAATCTATGACAACGAATAGGAAAAATTTTAGAGGAATGTATCCCCATTTTGGTCTATGGGGTCGAAAGAAAGTGAAGGCGAACAGCAAGAAATCGTGTATCTTGTTCCTCACACCCACTATGATGCGGTTTGGGTCTTCACCAAGGAAGACTACTTCTACATTAATATAGATCTGATATTGAAAAAATTAATTAATTTACTGGAGAGTACAGAGGACTATAAGTTCGTTATTGAACAAACCTTTTTGCTGGAAGAGGTTGAGGGCAGATTTCCGGACCTTTTCTCTAAATTGAAGAAATATATCCATCAGGGGAGGATAGAGATCGCCGATGGGGAGAGGTTGATGGCAGATACCATGCTTCCCCAGGAAGAAACCCTCATCAGGAATATCCTCGCAGGTAAACAATATGTGAAACAGAGGTTCGGTGTGGACGTTCCTGTGATGTGGCAGGCAGACAGTTTCGGCTTGAACGCTCAACTCCCTCAGATCTACAGGAAATCCGGCTACCGCTATTTGGCTTTCAGAAGGGGGTGCCCGAAAAGAAAACCCTCCGAGTTCCTGTGGGAAGGTCTTGATGGAACACGGATACTATCCCACTGGATGCCCCTGGGCTATCGTGCCGGACTCGATTTAAGCAAGCTGGACGAGAGTTTTAGGGAGCTGAGAGACCTGGCACTTACCAGACACATTCTGATGCCATGTGGAAGTGGTGTGACCATGCCCCAGCCAGACACATCTCAAGCTATCGAGAAATGGAATCGGCACCATAGAGAGAACATGAAAATAGCTACACCATTCGAGTTCTTCAAAGCACTGGAAAAAGATGCCGTAGATGTTCCCATAAGAAAAGGTGAGATGTACTCCGGCAGGTATTCCGAAGTGTTCTCCGACTGCTCCTCCAGTAGAATATGGGTTAAAAAAGCCCAGAGAAAATACGAAAATTGGCTTTTGTGTTTTGAGAGATTTGTGTCAGTGCTGGGTACTATTAACAGTTACTGGACCATTAGAGAAGAGCTTCATGATTTCTGGACCAAACTATCTTTCCTGAGCTTTCATGATGTAGTCCCCGGAACCAGTATGGATAGTGTTTACGATGAGGTGAGGGAGTATATCGGATTTCTGAAGCAAAAGCTGCCACACCTTCACGATAGGGTGCTGAATGAAGTTGTAGAGAAGGATTCCGCACAAGAGGTACGGGGTGATGTGGTTGTTTTCAACCCTCTATCATGGAAGGTCACCAACTGGGTGGAGCTGGACCTCAATTTCAATGAAGGTGAACTGTACCGAATTGGTGGCTTAAAGAGCGAAGACGAAGAAGTTGAGGTAGAAATACTGAGGTTCACTAGATTTGAAGACGAATCCCTCAGATATGCGAGGATAGGGTTCTTTGCTGCAGTCCCTCCTGTGGGCTATAAAGTGTACGGGATTATGGAGAAGAAGCCTGAGAAAGAGAGTGGAACACATATCAAAATAAGAGGCAACACGATTGAGACCGAACATCATCAGGTGGAATTTGACCCATCTACTGGACTGATCAACATCTACAAGGGCGGTGAGAAGGCTTGTAGAGCTAATGAGCTGGTCCTGGAAGAAGAGATAGGGGATCTCTACTACCATAAGGCCACCATGGGTTTTCCCATGAAGACAGAGGGTGGAGAGGGAATGAAGTACGGGTCCTTTAGAATGAAGAACTTCTGGATAGATAAATCCCCGTTAAGGAGGGTAATCAATGTTGAGACAGATTATTTCTCACTGAGATGGCCTTATAGACTTACGGACAGGTTAGAACCGCTGGTGTGGAGGCACAGTTTCTTTAAGGCCACCAAAAAAATAATTGTTTATAGAGATTTGCCCAGAATCGATTTTAAGACCATAGTGGAAAACAATCACTCCAGAATAAGACTTAGGACCAGATTTCGCACCAACATGAACCTTCCAGAGTATCAGTGCGAAACCCAGTTCGGAACTGTAACCAGGCCAACCAACCAGTACTATTTCAACCCTGATGATTGGGTAGAGAATCCTTCAGGAGTTTTTCCCTCGCTGAGGTGGGTAGATTACAGTGACGGTGATAAGGGGCTTACCATAATCAACAAGGGCACCCCGGAGAATGAAGTCAGAGACGGGGATATCTACCTCACATTACTTCGGGCAACGGACATCCTATCCTCAGACGGCAGGTCCGGCCCTGCGATCCCTGTACCGAATGCAAAAGAGATGAAGACCTACATTTATACTTATTCGGTTTACCCTCACGAAGGGGACTGGAAGAAGGGTAAGTCGTATAAGCAGGGATACGAGTTCAACTACGATTTAATTGCCATGCAGATCTCCAGGACGGATAAGGTCAGATCAGAAAGATCCTTTGTGAGCATAGAGCCGGATAACCTGGTAATGACAGCCTTAAAACCATCAGAAGATTTAGAAGGGCTAGTGCTGAGATTTTACGAAGCCTCAGGAGAAGATACTGAGGGTACCGTGACCCTCTTTACTGCCCCTAAGAGAATAGTAACCACAAATCTGGTGGAAGAAGAACAGGAGGAGCTGGAGGTGAACAACAACTCAATCCAGCTGAAGATAAAGCCGTTTGAGATCGTTACCCTCAAAATAGTCCTTTAATTCTTTAATTTTTATTTGGGCTACTCAGTAGATAATCAAATTGTCCCGGATCTAATTCTATTTCTATTTGACCATTATCTAAAGTTGCGAAAAGATAATTTATAATCCATGAATTAATAATACCATGGACATCAGATTCGACCAGAAATTAGTGAAATTGCCTGTAAAGGCTCTGGCATTGATAGTTGCTTTTATGATCGTTGTGAGGTTTGCTTTTGTATTCTTTGACTTCTTGCAGAATCCTTTTCACGAACCCCTAACTTTGAGCGAAGAAGCTGTAAGACACATAATGACCGGCCTGATACTTTTAGAATTATTCGTACTGACCCTACAGTTCCTGGTAAAAGAGATAGTAGACGCAAATATAATCCTTATCACTATTCTAACCGTCCTGGGCAGGGATATTATAGTTATAAACGTTCAGGAAGTTGCCTATACAACGATCCTGGCCATTGGCTTCCTGTTAGCTGTGACCATAACAGGTATTTACTTTTTGGGACGGAGAGATGTAGAAGAGTGTAGAAGGAAAATATTTTGACATTTTAGTATTCAAAGCTTTCTCCGGGCTCTAGAGCTACTACGTCAACATTTAAGCCCTTTGCTTCCACGGCCTTCTTGAATTCCTTCGGGTCCTGCTCTATTACGGAGAAAGTGTTATAGTGCATGGGTATTGCTATTTGCGGGTCCACGAACTCCAGAGCCTTAACTGCACCTTTTATCCCCATGGTGAACCAGTCCCCTATGGGTATCAGCATTATTTCCGGCTGGTGAAGCTCGTTTATCAACTGCATATCCATGAACACGTCGGTGTCACCAGCGTGATAGACCTTTTCTCCATCCATCTCAATTATGGCGCCTGCGGGGTCTCCCATGCTTACCGTGCTCCCACCTTCTTCCGCATCGGCAGAGTGCACTGCGTGGACCATAGTGACCTTAACTCCGTTAACTTCGGCTGTGCCGCCGATATTCATTCCCACTGCTTCCACTCCTTTCCCCGAAAGATAGATGGACATCTCGTGAATGCACACTATTGGAGCATTATGCTTCCTGGAGAGCTCTACTGCATCACCCAGGTGGTCTCCATGGCCGTGCGTAACCACTATGAGGTCAGGTTCGACTTCATCAACTTCCAGTCCTGCATTAGGGTTCCCCGTTATGAACGGGTCGATCAACACTTTTTTGGAGCCCTCAAGGAGGAAGGCAGCGTGACCAATCCACTGGATCTTCATGTCATCTGCTTTCGGAAAGAATATTTAATTCTTCATGTTTGGAGGGATAGAACACTTCAGGTTTAAGGGATAGAACGGGTCAACTCCAACACTTTATACTTAAAACAGAGGGTTTAAGGCTTTATGTAGGCGTATTCAGTCTGCTATAGCTCAACGAGCTTTGTTACTCCTGCTTTAAGACCTCGCAAAAGTCAAATATGGCTTGTACACGTAATCACCGGTGTATGGTCAGCGGGAGGGCATAAAAAATTTGGCGCTATTGCATCACTTACTGAGTCCACTCACTAAAAAAATAAAAAAGGAATTTTGATCTGTATGGGGTAGGAATTTTGATCTTTATGGGGTGGGGGTAAAACTGTAGATGACGTCGATGTTCGCCGTTACAGTTACTTTACCCGGCTGAATTGGGGTATCTGTTGCTTCGTCGGGTGCAGATGTGGCTTTTGCAGCCCCGCCCATTTCATATTGTGGCATGAAGGGTCTGAAGCCGGTTGAAGAGACATCGATGTTAACAGGGCTACCTAGAGTAAGTTCCATCTCCTGAGCTACATTTTGGGCTTCTTTACTGGCATCTTCTACAGCTTTTTTAACTGCCTGCTCTCTTGCCTGTTCCCTGGTGGCCTTTTGTAGAGTAAAACTAACCCGATTCACGTCGTTAGCTCCGCTTGCAATTGTTGTATCAATAATATCGGCGGCCATATCCGTGTCATTGGAAGTAATTCTTATAGTGTTAACCGCTCTATAACCTGGAGACTTGCTTTCTTCTTCTTTCCGCTCTTCAAAACGAGGCTTCTCGTTCTCTTCGTAAAGCGAGAACCGCACGGTCTCTACCTGGTCTTCAGATATTCCCAGAGCCTTAATTGCCTTTATAACAGAGTCCGTATGCTGAGCGTTCTTCTCTCTTGCTTCCCTGGCGGAGTCTTCTGTGACTTCTACACCAAGCTCAATAACTACCTGGTCAGGATCCATCTCCATTTCACCGCTACCCGAAACATGCAGCTTCTTAGCTTCTTCCTGGTCCTGCTGTGTTGTTGAGGAGTCAGCTACTGAAACTATCACTGATCCCAGCAATATTCCCATTACCAATATCAAACTTATAATATACCGATTGTCCATTTTGGATACCTCCTATACTTTTTCCAACCTTATTGTGCTTTATATATGGCGTTTTTGAATTCGTTAACTTTTATTCAGAACTAAGATTAAAAAAGCATTTTAATATTGAGTGATCTGGAAAGAGTGTCTCTATCGGTCTATCCAAACACAGGCAGGAAAAAACAGAAGGGTCTAATTGAACTTGCATTGATATGTGATAAAGGAACAGAAAACAGAAAATGAGGAATAACAATTAATTCAGTCAGAGGAATCTGGTTCTAATAACCTGAGTTTGTATCTACTTTTAGTAGCACATGTCTCCGCCGATGAATTTGGTTATCTCGTTTTCGGTGTAATTCTTGAGAGTGGACATGACTCTGTCGCTGTTCAGGATGTTGTCGATAATTGATAGCATTCTATCTTTGTCTTCTTTTTTGATGTCTGCGTTCTCTACGTCTTCTCTAAGTTTTTTGAGGTCGTTGATCGCATCATCGGTGTTGGCCTGAATGTATATTTGGACCAATCTCTTCCAGAATTCTTCCTTCATATAACATAACCTCTGTTGTGTATTTCTCCCTATATCTTATTTATTAAAAACTTTTCCTGAACCGCTCATGTTTTATTCTAATCAATCTGTTCCAACCAGCTATTATCACTAAGCCGCCTGCTAATAAAATCTTTCTCAGGAATGGCATGGAGTCCCAGAGGGCAGCTTTCCAGGACTCGTAGTAGGTCTGCAATTCCATTAATTCCGGCCATCTCCAGTTGCCGTCGGAGTATAATGCGTTGGAGGCATTCTCGTACTTCTTGGTGAAGTTTGTCTCCTGTTTATGGGGATAATCGACCCAGAAGTGTACCGGTGATATCCGGAAGGAGTAAGGGATATCTTTTTGCTCTAAAATGGAGGCTAGAAGTATGGCTCTGCCTTTGCAGTCCCCTTTGCTGTTCTCAATGACCTGGTGGGGAGTGGGGATGTACCAGGGTACGCCGTAAACCGCAAAATCGTATTCATACTCTATATAATTGTTGACAAATCTCTCTATCTCTTTGGGGTCCGAAGAAAGGTCCTCAACAGATAGAGGCAGATCCGAATTGACTGGGGGATTGGAGAGCCTTTCCAGACTGGTAATAAAGGAAAATGGATTGGGATAGAGGATAATGAATATCCATATAAGAGCCAGAATTGTTTTTGTTCTTAATCTCATAATAAAAAAGAAGTACAGGTGTTCACAAAAAATTTTTGACCCTCACAAGACAAATTAAAAACTTATATGCTGTCATCATTACGCTTAATATTCAAGGGAATTGTACAATATGTTAGGGGACGCCCAGTTATTTTAGCTCACACTATCAGCAATAGATGTAATTTGAAATGTCCTTTTTGCCCTTTCAGGTCAATTGAAGGAGAAGAAATGTCCCAAGAAGAGATATTCGATTTTTTAGAGAAAAGCAAGAAGCTGGGGATAGTGGTTTACACTGTATGGGGAACTGAGCCCCTCCTACGGGATGATCTGGGAGAGTGCCTGGAATATGCTAAATCGCTGGGAATGTTGAACATGGTCATCACCAATGGAACCCTCCTAAAGGATAGACTGGAGATGCTGGAGCACTGCGATTATCTCATCGTATCGGTAGATGGAGTTAAGACATATCCCCAGTTGAGAGGCGGGGACCTCAATAGGGTGGTGGAAGGCATAAAGAAAGCCAGGGATGCCGGCACGAGAACTTCCCTCAACTGCGTCCTCAACAACGTAAACCTGGACGAGGTAGAGGACCTGGTAGACCTTGCAGAAGAGCTGGGAGTGGGCATAGTTTTCGAGCCCATCAACGAATACCAGAGTATACCGGAAGAAGTGTGGGAGGAATACGGCATCAGGGACGAGCAGAAGTATAAGAAGGCGGTGGACAGGATAATAGGGATGAAAAAGGAGGGTAGAAGTGTACTGAACTCTTATCCCTACCTGGAGATGATACGGGAGAGAAAACCCTACTTCGATTGCAAAGTCAATCAGACCATTCTGCATCTGGGACTGGACGGAAAGGTAGAGAGCTGCTTTGGAGTTATAGGGGATGCAGACGAGGATCTGAATGAGCTGTGGAAGAAATGGAAGCCCCAGGGTAAGAGATTAGCCAGTAGATGTGAAGGATGCTTATTCTCTGGCTATGTGGAGACCAGCCTACTGTTCAGTTTGGACCGAAAAGTTATGTGGAACTACCTGAAGCATTTGTAACCCTGAGAAAAACAAAAAAATAACAAGGAATTGATCAGTTTTTTCTGTTATTTGTTACTGTTTACAACTCTCCACTTACCTGTCCCCTGTCCTTTCGGGTAGTCCCGCGATCCGGCAAATGCCTTTGACCCTGCCATCAGGGAACAGATCTTCAATGAAATCGTAGTGAACTTTTTTCTGTCCGAAGATCTCTCCTACTTTCTTCTCCAGCATGTTAATGGGAGGATCCACACTCTCCTTCAGGTAGAAATCCCTAACGTACTTTATTATCTCCCAGTGCTTATCAGTAAGCTCAGTTGGTGTTCCAAATCGGGAGTTTTTGGCAAGAGCTTCTGCAACCTCTTCATCCCAATCCTGTGGATTTTTGAGGAAACCATCCTCATCCACTTCGATCTGTCTTGACCCCACCTCAATATACGGCATATAGGGAGTTATACTCAATAGATTTAATCTTTGTCATACACTTTTAACTATAAGCTTTTGGCCTATAATTAAGATTTCTATCATCAAGTCCTTCTCCGCCAGATAATTATAGCTAAAGAAGCCATAACCGCTCCTCCCACTAGGTATGCCTCGAAACCGGGCAACTGGCTATCTTGGTTATCTGTTTGTTCGTTCGTCCGGTTTTGTATGGAGGATCTCGTGTCTATATACTCGCTCATGGTGTAAAGATTATTTGTGAGCTTGGACCAGCCCAGCTCGAAGGTCAGGATCTCCGGACCCATCATGGCGGATGCATGTCTGGAGCTGGTGGCGTAGAACAGCCATTGATCGACCCACAACCTTTCCAGGTGCTCGTCAAATGGGTTGGAGTTTGAGGGTAAACCTTCTGCCACATCTTTCTCCCATCCGGTGGACATCAACTTCGTAGCCTCGAGCACCATTCTATCCGTTTCGTTGTTCGTATTCTGTATCTCTTCAAAGTGGTTTTCCACCCATTCTGTGCTGTGGCACTGGATGCAGACCTTTTTCATCTTCTCCTTTCTTTCTGCCTGCTCCTGTTCGCTGATGAGGTACTTGGAAGCAGGTTCTCCAGTTAGAGTCGTGGGCAGAGGCTGATCGTCCTCATTCACTATCTTGTAGGTGGAGCCGTTGATGGGTTGAGGATGGGAGTATATTCCGAAGAGCCTTACCCATATCCTGCTGTCAAAGTCATGAGTTCTTTCTGAAACTACATTTCCTGCCTTATCCACTACAAGGGAGTTATGACACGCGGAGCATGTGGGAGCTGTGAAGTCTTCACCTACTGTCCACGGAACTGAAGAGAAGTTCCATTTGTTGTATTCGGAGAAGAAGATGTTTCCGTGCTTGCTCTGCTTATATACGTTGTATGCGGGAACATCAGGCTTGTAGTGACACTGGCCGCAAGTGTAGGGCTTCCTGGCCGTGCTGATGTCAAAACCGTGTCTGGGGTGACATGCGGTGCATGAGCCCTCGCTGCCATCGGGATTGATCCTCCCTACGCCCTGGTTGGGCCACCCCTGAATGTTGGGGACTTTAATGTTAACTCCTGACCTTTCTACTTCTCTGATCCCGTTAACGCTCAGTTTTGTTCCGTGGCACGCAAAACAGGTCTCATTATGGGCGCTGGACGGGCTGTAGTCTGGTGTTAGTTCCGTTCCGTTGGCAGAGTATACGGTGGTCATGGTCTCGTAAAGCGTCTTGTAGAGGGAGTTCTTCTCCAGATTGTTGTAAGCATGAGCTTTTACTGTGTCAGAGTACTGATCCCTCTCTACAGGGTGACAGGTGCTGCAGTCATTGGGGGATACCACTACGTTTATGCGGTAACCGAAATGGGTGAAACTATCATTATGCTCTTCTGTGTTCTGGCTGTGGCACTCATAACATCCCACTACGTTATTCCTGTACTCTGAAGAGATGTAGGATATATAGTTGACGCTGACTTTTCTCTCTATTCTGTCCTTTTGGAAAGCTCCGGCAGGGGTATTTAAAGCGTGCTCGCTGGATCTCCAGTCCTCGACTAGACCAGGAGTATGTTTTTGATGACAGTTCAAACACGACCGCGTTTCGTTACTTAAATCCTCTAATTGGGCTACATCTACAGAAGAGACAGGGTATAGCATGAAAAAGAGGAGAATAACAGCCAATGACACCATTTTAAGTGTGTTGAACGATGACAGCGCTCTTTGAAGACCATTCGGGCCGGCATTCTTGTATCTGGAGAACAATTTACCCCCTAATTTAACATCTGATCTGCCCACTACCACTTTTATCCCCCGTTAAGTCTCCTAACTTTTCTTCCACTTATAAGTAATTATTGCTGAAGTTAATTGAACCACGTTTTTTAGCTTATTAAGTATTATGGTTAAGTGCATAACTTTGTACACCAATTATCAAGGAATTCTTGGGTCCATTTCCTGTCATAAGAGATGGATTTTGTTAGTCTGTTGAATGCTTCAGAAATAGTATTTACCAGGTCAACTTTGTTTAATGGTGATTTTTGTGAGATGAGTCTTTTGATCCTCTCCCATACGAATTCGATTGGATTTAGGGGGGGAGAGTAGGGAGGAAGGTAGATTAGTGCAATATTTAGTTCTTCACCTTTCTCTTTCACTTTTACGGCGTGGTGGGTGGAGAAG
>JAWODI010000039.1:0-10281 GCA_046483365.1 Archaeoglobaceae archaeon
CTCGAAACAATATTTGAGGAAAACCATTCCAACGTAGATGTTCAGCTGGAAGGAGCGGGAAGTGCTGCAACCATCAGGAAAGTGACTGAGCTGGATAAGAACGCTGACGTGGTCGCCTCAGCAGACTACACCCTCATCCCCAAGTTGATGTATCCCGATTATGCGGACTGGACCCTCAAGTTCGCTACCAATGAGGTGGTGCTGGCTTATCACCAGGATAGCAAGTATTCCGATGAGATCGGTTCTGATAACTGGTACGAGATCCTCAGGAAGTCGGATGTCAAGTTGGGGTTCTCTAATCCCAATGATGACCCCTGCGGTTATCGCTCTCAGATGGTGACGAAGTTAGCAGAACTCCACTACAACGACAGCCAGATATACGACGACCTTGTAGCCTCCAACTCCAACATGGAATTCACTAAGGATGGGGACAGCTACACTCTTGAAATGCCTTCATCGGAGAACATAGAGCCCAATAACGACAAGTTGATGGTCAGGAGTATGGAAATGGAGCTGATAAACGGATTAGAGTCAGGAGAGATCGACTATTACTTCATATACAGGAGTGTTGCCAAGCAGCACGACCACCAGTTCGTAGAGTTACCCGATAAGATATCTCTGGGAAGTGACCAGTATGCAGACTTCTATAGTCAGGCAAAGGTTGTTCTGTCCAGTGGAGACGATGTGACAGGAAAGCCCATAGTCTATGGGATGACCATACCCTCAAACGCTGAGAATGAGGATTTGGCAGAGGAATTCGTTCAGCTGGTGATAAGTGAAGAAGGGAAGCAGGTATTTGGAGATCTCGGACAGCCACCCATTGAAACTGAAGTGGATAATTACGACGAACTTCCCGCAGATCTCAGAGGAACAGTAACTGACCTGAAATAAGTAATAGAGCGATAGATCTAAAACAGGACCAGATAAAGGGAACGACCATGAAACTGAAAATAGTATTTGCCATACTGGCGTCTTTGATGGTCCTGTTCGTTATTTTACCTGTTTTCTCTACTTTTGCCACTCAAACATCTGACGTCAGGGGATTGTATGAGGCATTTACCAATGGTGATGTGTGGCGGGTTATACTGTTCACCGCCTACGCAGCATTTCTCTCCACCCTCATCGCAGTTACACTGGGGACCCCTCTAGCCTATTTGATGGTGAGGGCCAGTTTCTTTGGAAAGAGTCTGGTGGCGGGTTTTGTTGACCTCCCTATCATCATCCCGCACGTGGTATCTGGTATAGCACTACTATCTGTTTTCAGCTCTAAAGGCCTTATCGGTTCATTCGCTCCCATCGATTTCGTTGACGCTCTACCCGGTGTGGTGGCGGCGATGCTGTTCGTATCAGCCCCTTTTTACATAAACACTACTAGAGAAGGATTTCAGACCATAAGTATCAGGCTGGAGCACGTAGCAAGAACTCTGGGCGCTTCACAACTCCGTGTTTTCGCTACCATAACCATTCCGCTGGTCTGGAGACACATGGCAGCCGGCGCTCTCATGTCCTGGGCCAGAGCCATAAGTGAGTTCGGTGCCGTGGTCATGATCGCCTACTATCCCATGGTAGCATCAACACTTGTATATGACAGGTTCTTGAGCCAGGGGCTTGAGGCCAGCAGACCTATCGCTGTAATATTGTTCATATTCTCTTTGACCATATTCGTACTCTTGAGAGTTCTGTTGTGGGGGAGGAATAATGAAAACGGTGCTTGAGGTCCAGAATATCTCCAAGAGGTTGGGGAACTTCCAGCTGAATGATATCAGCCTGGAGATCGGTAATGAGTACTTCGTTCTCCTGGGACCCACCGGAGCCGGAAAGAGTGTCCTGATAGAGATCATTGCCGGCATGTTCACTCCCGATAAAGGTAAAATAACCATTAACGGTCTGGATGCAACCTTTATGCTCCCTGAAAAGAGGAAGATCGGATTCGTTCCCCAGGATTATGCTCTATTCCCTCATCTTAACGTATTCAAGAACATCGAGTACGGGCTAAGAGTTAAAGGGGAAACCAATTACTCAAAAGTGGAAGAGCTGGCTCAAACGTTGGGGATCGAGCATCTTCTGTACAGGGACCCCAAAACGCTCAGCGGAGGTGAAAAGCAGAGGGTTGCACTGGCCAGAGCCCTGGTAATTCAGCCTCAACTTATCCTTCTGGACGAGCCCCTTTCTGCAGTTGATTTGAGGACAAAGGAAAAACTGATGGAGGAGTTGAGAAAGGTTCATTCTGAATTCGCTGTTCCCATAGTACATGTAACCCACAGCTTCATTGAGGCTGCCGCTCTCTCGGATAGGGTTGCAGTAATGATGGACGGGGAGGTAAAACAGGTGGGGGAGATCAAGCACCTCTTCTCTCAAGCCAGAGATGAGCAGGTGGCGGACTTTATTGGGGTAAAAGGTTTATTTGAGAAGTTGCTCAACTATTTAGAGTAATTTAGTCGAGTGGAGTTCCATGGAGTTGAAGTGGCGTTTCTGGTTCGAGAAGGATGGTAAACCGGTCATGGGAAAAGGAGGAGCGGAGATACTCAAGGCCATCGAACAACAGGGGTCTATTTCCCAGGCAGCCAAGTCGCTGGGAATGTCCTACCGCTTTGTGTGGAATTATCTTGAGAAGATGGAGAAACGAACGGGTAAAGTGGTAGAGAGAGAAAGAGGAGGAAAGTCCGGTGGGAAGACAACCCTCACCCCCCTGGGAAAATCACTTCTGGAGCAGTATTCTAAGGTAGAGAAGGAGCTGGAAGATATCGCTGATGGATTTGGCAAATAAGAAGGTTCAGCATTGTTTGAATAAAGAAGATTATTACAGGAATAGTTCAGTCTTCTACGAACTCCACTTCTCTCTGGAACCCGTGTTTTTCTATCCAGTTCTTGATATACGGGCAGGAGACCTTTATTTTCTGGTAGCTGTCCGCGAACTCCAGAGTTTTTTCTACTACCTGGGAAGCATATCCTCTTCCTCTGTGCTCGCGGGGAGTAAAAGTCTGGATCAGGTGAATGGTACCGTCTTCTTCCTCGTACTCCACCCAGGAAAGCTCCTTTACATCATCCCTCAAAATAATTCTTTTTGCTGTGATCTCAAAGTTGAACGCCATGGTTATTCTATACTCGACTCGATTTGATATCCTTTATCCACCCACTCTTTATAAGAGCCTTTGAAGTCGTACACGTTATTGAATCCCATTTTCATTATCTCTTTCGATGCAATGGTGCTGGCAGGACAATCATAGTCATTGGAATATACGTATATCTTCTCTGCCTCTTCCAGCCTCGGTTTGAGCTCCTCGATGTCCTTTATCTCCGCAAAGACAGCCCCTGGCACATGCCCTTTATCGTAGTCTTTCTTTTCCCTGACATCGATTATCATTACTTTGGGTTGGGATAGATCTTTCTTTACTTCTTGGGCCCCGACAATTGGTGGCTCCACCTACACTCACTCCTTTACTAATTTAACCTTGTGTTGAACATGGGAATCATAGTAATTAACATTTTTCCCCTAAACTGCTGGCTGGTAGGGAGCGAAGATGGGTTAACTCTGTGTTGCATGAAGTGAGCAAGAGATTCGTGGACAGTCTTAACAAGGGAGATTAAGTCGTCATGGAAAAACTGGATGGGATTAGACATAGGAAGACCAGGAAAGATCTTAGGACAACCTTTCATTCCTGGGCTTTCCTGTGGCTACTCTGACCTTTTAATAGTTCGAATGGGGTGAAAAGAGGTAGTATAGAATGTGTTACACTTGTTCACTTAAATTTTTTATACCCAATTTACAGAAGGGATTTATAGCTGAAAAGTGGAAAGCGTATTCGAAAGTTATTAAGGATGGGGTCGATTTGAAGATCGGATCATGGTATTTGGGGGGAAATAAGACCAGATTCACTGTCTGGGCACCTTTTATAGAATATTTAGGTGTGAACATTGAGGGACAGAAGATTCCTATGGAAAAAGATGGAAAGGGTTACTGGACTGTTATGGCTGAGGCTCCACCAGACACTCTTTACACTTTCGCTCTAGATGGTAAGATGGATAGGCCGGACCCGGCATCTCATTATCAACCCCACGGAGTTCATCAGCCTTCGCAGGTGATAGACCACAATTTTGAGTGGGATGATAGAGATTGGAAAGGAATTCCGCTCAATGAAATGATCATTTACGAGCTGCATACGGGAACATTCACTCCACAGGGCGACTTTCAATCCATTATATCCCGGCTGGACGACCTTATCCATCTGGGCGTCAACACTATTGAGCTGATGCCCGTTACCCAGTTCCCGGGAGAGAGGAACTGGGGATACGATGGTGCATACCTCTTCGCGGTCCAGAACTCCTACGGCGGTCCCCAAGGTCTTAAAACACTGGTCAATGCATGCCACCAAAGGGGTATGGCTGTGATCCTGGATGTAGTGTACAATCATCTGGGACCAGAAGGAAATTATCTCAGGGACTTTGCCCCCTACTTTACCGACCGCTACAAGACTCCCTGGGGCGACGCCATCAATTTTGACGGTCCATACAGCGATGAAGTGAGGAACTTTTTCATTGAGAACGCCCTCTACTGGTTCGAGCAGTTCCATGTGGATGCTCTCCGCCTGGACGCCATCCACGGCATCTACGACTTGAGCCCTAGACCTTTTCTGGAGGAACTGGCCCAGAGCGTAGATGAGTTATCTAAAGAGATGGGTAAAAAGTTTTATCTCATTGCAGAAAGTGATCTCAATGACGTGAAGGTCATCAGGCCCAGAGAAGTTGGTTATGGCATTCATGCTCAGTGGAACGATGATTTTCATCACTCACTTCATGCCCTCCTCACCGGTGAGAGACAGGGATATTATCAGGACTTTGGCACAGTGGAGCATTTGGCCAAAGCTTTGAGAGAAGGATTTGTTTATTCCTGGCAATACTCGAAATACAGAAAGAGGCGTCACGGAAGCTCCTCCCAAGATAGACCTGCCCACCAATTTGTGGTGTTCTCTCAGAATCATGATCAGGTAGGCAACAGATTGCTGGGAGACAGGTTATCCACCTTATTGCCCTTTGAGGCGCTCAAGCTGGTAGCAGGAGCTGTAATACTATCACCTAATGTGCCCCTATTGTTCATGGGAGAAGAATATGGGGAAGAATCTCCTTTTCTGTATTTCATCAGCCATACAGACCCGGAACTGGTCCAGGCGGTCCGTGAAGGCAGGAGAGAGGAGTTCAGCGCTTTTGACTGGGGAGAAGAGCTACCAGACCCCTACAGTGAGGAAACCTTCAGCAAATGTAAACTGAGATGGGATAAAAGAGAAGAAGGGAGGCACAAAACCCTGTATGATTTTTACAAAGAACTGATAAAACTAAGAAAACAGATCCCAGCCTTATACCATCTCTCAAAAGAAGATATGGAGGTTCGGGGAGAAGGGACCATTATATGTGAAAGGAGATGGCATGAAAGTGATGAAGTGTTACGTATAATGAATTTCGGCTCTCAGGAGGTCACCACGGATTTCGACCTTCAGGGTGAATGGAATAAGGCACTGGATTCGTGTGAGGAAAAATGGGGAGGTAAAGGCTCTCCAATCCCAGCCGATATTGGTGAAAAGCAGGTATTAAATATCGCTCCCTTTAATTTTGTAGTATACAGGAAAGTGATGTAATTATGAAGTATGTGTGTGTTCATGGACATTTTTACCAGCCTCCCAGAGAGAACCCCTGGCTGGAGGATATCGAGATCCAGGATTCAGCTCATCCCTACCACGACTGGAACGAGAGGATAAACAATGAATGCTATGCCCCAAACTCGGCTGCCCGCATTCTGGGAGAAGAAGAGAAGATAGTTGACATAATCAACAACTACGAGAGAATAAGCTTCAATTTCGGACCTACCCTGCTTCACTGGATGAAGAACAACTCACCGGAGACATACCAAAAGATCATTGAGGCAGACAGGGAAAAGGTGGAATCATCTGGCTATGGTTCCGCTATTGCTCAGGCCCACAACCATATGATAATGCCCCTCGCCAACAGAAGGGACAAGGAAACCCAGGTCCTGTGGGGCATCAGGGATTTCGAGTACCGTTTTGGCAGAAAGCCAGAAGGCATGTGGCTGCCGGAGACGGCTGTTGATACGGAGAGTCTGGAGATAATGGCTGAAAACGGGATAAAATTCACTATTTTATCTCCTCATCAGGCTGGAAAAGTGAGGAAGATGGGTGAAGAAGAATGGAAGGAATTGAACGGCGACATTGATCCCAAAAAGCCCTACTTGTATCGCTTACCTTCAGGTAAAACCATATCCCTGTTCTTCTACGACGGCCCCATATCCCATGACATCGCATTCGGCGATATGTTAAAGGATGGGGAAGCATTCGCTAATAGATTGCTCAATGCCTTCACAAAAGACAAAAAAGCAAGTGAAGACGAAGAAGGTGAAGAAGCCACAAAGAGTGGAGTTGGTGAAGAGAGCGGAGAGGACCAGGGCGGTGAAGGCGAACAGCAGGAACAAGCAGAGCAAAAAGAACAAGAGGGTCAGAAGGAAATTGAACCTCAAGTGGTCCATATTGCTACTGATGGGGAGACTTTTGGACACCACCATCGTTATGGGGAGATGGCTTTGGCGTATTGTCTTCAATACATTGACTCCAAAGAGAACGTTGAGATCGTTAATTATTCTGAATACCTGGAAGAACATCCGCCCGTTCATGAGGTGAAGATCGTGGAGGACTCTTCGTGGAGCTGTATTCACGGGGTGGAGAGGTGGAGGGATAATTGCGGGTGCAATACTGGTATGAACCCCGGTTGGCAGCAGAAATGGCGAAAACCGCTGAGGGAGGCCATGAACTGGTTGAGGGATGAATTAGCAGCCATTTATGAGAAAGAGTCTAAAGAATATTTTGATGACCCCTGGAAGACCAGGAATGATTACATATGGGTGGTCCTTGACAGGGACATTACCGACCAATTCCTTGGGGAGCATGGGGGGAAAGAACTCTCCCCAGATGATAAGGTCAAGCTGCTAAAGCTGCTGGAGATGCAGCGACACGCCATGTTGATGTTCACCAGCTGTGGGTGGTTTTTTGACGAGATCTCCGGGATCGAGACTGTGCAGGTCATTCAATACGCTGCCAGAGCAATGCAACTCGCCAAAGAAGTCAGCGGTAAGGATCTGGAACCGGAATACCTTAAATTCCTGGAAAAGGCTCCCAGCAATATATCTGAAATAAAGGACGGGTCACAGGTCTACGAAATGTTCGTCAGGCCGGCTGCTCTTGACCTCCTCAGAGTCGCTGCTCATTACGCATTATCATCACTGTTCGAAGAATATCCAGAGACCGCCCGTATCTACTGCTACACAGTTGAAAATATGATGTATGATCTGGATAAGGCGGGAGTGCAGAAGCTTGCTCTCGGAGAATCAAGGATCAAATCAGTAATAACCCGGGAAGAAGATGACATAATTTTTGCGGCTCTTCACATGGGCAATCATACCCTATGGGGAGGCGTAAGCAACAGCTTGAATGGTGAGGAGTTCAAAGCTATACAAGAGAAGATGAAAGAATCGTTCTCCAGGGGGAATATTCCGGAGGTAATTCAGGCTATGGACGAGCATTTCGGCACTCACAGCTACACTATCTGGCACTTGTTCAAAGACGAGCAGAGGAAAATACTGAGCCAGATAATCGGAGACACTATGGAAGATATTGAAGGCATCTTTAGAGAAATATACGAGCACAACTATCCCGTTATGCAGGTGATGAAGGGAACAAATATGCCTATACCCAAAGCTATTAGGGCTCCTGTAGAGCTTGTACTGGATATTGATCTACGTAAAATGCTTGAAGAAGAGGCGATAGATCTGGAGGAGCTTCAGAAGCTGGTAGAAGAGATAAGGAAATGGGATTTCGAGGTAGATAAGGTCACTACTCGCCATGTATTGAGCCAGAAGATCACTGACCTCATGAAGACCTTCCAACAGGACCCCCACAACAGATCCTGGATGGAACAGACAGTTTCTCTCATAAAGATCTTGAAACCTCTCAATCTCGGCCCCGATCTATGGGAAGCACAGAACTTATATTTCTCCATAGGAAAACAGATAATGCAAGAAATGCGCCAAAGAGAGGATGAAGAGGCTAAAGAATGGCTGGAACTTTTTGACTCTCTGGGAGATTATATGGGAGCGAAGGTCACATGAACATGAACAGGGTTCCCGTATCCACCTACAGAATCCAGTTCAACCCTTCTTTTGGTTTTGAGCACGCCCGGGAAGTGGTCCCGTATCTTTCGGACCTAAATATATCATTTATTTACGCATCACCCATATTCAAATCAAGAAAGGGAAGCACTCATGGTTACGATATAGTTGACCCCAACCAATTGAACCCTGAACTGGGAACAGACGAACAATTTGAGAGATTAAGTAATGCACTAAATGAGTTCCGTATGGGATGGCTTCAGGATGTAGTACCCAATCACATGGCCTACGACAGGCAAAACGAGATGTTGATGGACATAATGGAGAGTGGAGAGGATTCAAAATACTATTCGTTCTTCGATATCCAGTGGGACCATCCATATGGGAGCATTAAGGGCAAGATCCTTGCTCCCTTTCTGGGGGATTTTTTTGGTGAATCCCTTGAAAGAGGAGAGATCCAGTTGAGCTACCACCACAATGGGTTTTTCATCAATTATTACGATATCAGCTTCCCCTTGAAGATCGAGTCTTACGCCACCATATTGTCGTATGGGCTCAGGAACCTCAAGAGGAAGATCGGAGAGCACCCCGATTACACCAAGTTTTTAGGCATCCTCTACGTGCTCCGCACGCATCCAGACAGTGAAGAAGAGTACGACAAACCCGGATTCGTCAAGAGAATGTTGTGGGAGCTTTACACCAGGAATGAAGATATCAAAGAATTTATCGACCAGAACCTCCTCCTGTTCAACGGAATTGGTGGGGATGCTAACAGCTTCAACTTGCTTGAAGCCCTTCTTATGGAGCAAGTGTTCAGGTTATCTTTCTGGAAGGTAGCTTCTGAGGAAATAAATTATCGAAGGTTCTTCAACATCAACGAGCTGATCTGTGTGAAGAATGAGGATGAAGAGGTCTTCAACTACACTCACTCTCTGATCTTCGACATGGTGAAGAGGGGAAGATTTTCTGGGGTCAGAGTGGATCACGTCGACGGCCTCTACGACCCTACCGGTTATGTGGAAAAACTGAGAGAGAAAGCGGATTATGTGATAGTGGAAAAGATCCTCGAACCAGGGGAAGAGCTTCCCTCTTTCTGGCCAGTAGAGGGCACAACTGGTTACGACTTCATTTATTACCTGAACAACGTCTTTTGCGTGAATGAGAATGAAGGAAAGTTCGACAGGATATATTCCAATTTTATCGGCACGGATACGTCATACAGTGAGTTGCTGGCGGAGAAGAAAAGGTTGATAATAGGAAAGCATATGGCAGGGGATGTGGAGAATCTGGCTCTCCTGCTCAAGAATATCTCTTCTAGATACCGGCACGGCAGCGATAAAACCCTCTACGGTATAAAGAGGGCTCTGGTAGAGTTAATGGCGCAGTTCCCCATTTACCGCACCTATACCGATAGGAACACGTCCAGCCCTCCGCCTCGCGTATCTCGTCGAGCATCCGCTCCGGGTAGCGGAGCGCGATATACTTCCAACGCCCGTCGGTGATCCCCCGCCAGTATCCGTACTCGGCGTAGGCGTCGTCACGCCTGGAGGCTCCGCCCTTCAACGCCGGCAGCAGCGAACGTCCGTCGAGCACCATGTCGTCCGGCGGCGTCGCGCCGGCTATCTCCATGAGCGTGGGCGCGAGGTCGACGTTCTGCATGACCTCGTCCGACGCGCTCCCCGCGGCGACCGTCCCGGGCCACCGCACGACGAAGGGGATGTGAACTCCGCCCTGGTAGACCGTTGCCTTGCCGTCGAAGGCGCCGTGGTCCGTGCCGTAGACGAACACGGTATTTTCGGCGACGCCGGCGGCATCGAGTCGGTCCATGAGACCCCCCACGAGGTCGTCCATCCACAGCGCCCCCGCGGTGCGGTGATTGAGCTCGATCCCGTCTGCCTCCTCGATCCTGCGAATGACGGTGTCTCGAGGCGGGAGCGCGTCGAGGTGGTCGGTCTCGTAGCCGGCGGCGGTGATGCGCGGGTCGGATTTGAGCGACTCGATGTGACTCGGGCCGTGCATGGTGGAGGTCGCGACCATCAGGAAGAACGGCTCGTCGCGCCGCGACGTATCGTCGAGAAAGTCACAGGCGCCCTTCGCGATCCACTCGAGGTTGT
>JAWODI010000062.1:0-21004 GCA_046483365.1 Archaeoglobaceae archaeon
ACCAGATCCCCCTTATCAATGAAGTCAAGGCTTCCGCTCTCATCGATCAACCTCCCCAGTTTTCTGACAAGACTTAGCTTTGGCTGGTACCATTTCGAGTGATCACTGAGTTCAGCCCTTGAATTAACAAAATAAATCTGCTGCATACTCTAAATTAAAGGATATGATATATTTAATGTTGTTGGGATTCCGCGTTCAGGATTTCATTCGACATTCGGTGTGAATGAGGTAGATAAGATTTTACACAAAAATGAAGAATTTAATATAACTTATTGGAATGAGAGTCAGCATGGGGTTAGAAGTTAACAGGATACATACTATTGACTGTCTAGAGGGATTGGATGAGATGGAGAAAGAAAGTGTCGATGTGATTGTCACGTCTCCTCCTTATAATATCGGTAAAAAATACACCGGATACTCTGATGACAGGCCAAGGGAAGAATATCTCGGATGGCTGGAAACCGTGGCCAAGAAATCCTTAGAGGTTATGAAAGATGATGCATCTTTCTTTCTGAATGTAGGGGGAAAGCCTTCTGACCCCTGGATACCCATTGACGTCGCACTGAGGTTCAGGGAGCGTTTCATTTTGCAGAACACTATTCACTGGGTCAAATCCATCTCCATCCCCCGCGAAGACGTCGGCAACTATGAACACGTAAAAGGAGACGTATCAGTAGGCCATTACCAGCCAGTGAATAGCAACAAATATCTCAGTGGCTGTCATGAATATATATTCCATTTCACCAAAAAAGGGGAAGTGGGTCTGGATAAGCTTGCCATTGGAGTTCCCTATCAAGATAAAAGTAACGTAGGCCGATGGAAATCGGCAACGGCTGACTTGAGAGGGAGAGGGAACATCTGGTTCATACCGTACCCCACCATTAAGGAGTCCAGGCCTCACCCCACTGTATTTCCTGTCAAGCTTCCCGAGATGTGCATAAATCTTCATGGAGTGAAAGAGGATATGCTGGTCCTGGACCCGTTCATGGGTATTGGAAATACAGCTTTAGCTTGTATCAAGCTCGATATCGATTTTGTTGGGTTTGAAATAGATCATTCGTATGTGGAGATAGCTAACGAGCATATTGCAAACCAGACGCCGATTTGATTGCTTAATCGAGTTTTTTAGAGAATAGTTACAATAAGACAAATCAAAGATGTGCTGATTGGACAATAGTTCAAAATTCCAATTGTTAGGTTTACCTGAAACTTACAACACCTCACTCTAGATAATATATAGTGAGGTGGGTTTAGAGTTATTCAATGAACGAGGCGATAAAAATAGAAACATTTTTAAGTACCCGAAATTAGAGTCCGAAAAAAAATTGATTGTTTAAGATAAAAAGGTAGGTTGCTTAATTGCGTTGGAGTAAAAAAGGTGGTTGGACATGGACATAGAGGTTTTCGGACAGATAGCCATTTACTTGATTGCAGCTCTCTTAGTGCCTCTTATTTCCTTCGGTATTCCAAAGCTTTTCACACCCTCAAAACACTCTTATATGAAGCTGGAAACTTACGAGTGCGGAGAGATCCCGTATGGTACCGCAAGGAGTTCTTTTAGTATACAATACTACGTCTTCGCTTTGATGTTCGTTGTTTTTGATATTGAGGCTTTGTTTATGTTTCCCTGGGCTGCTGTTTTGAATGAGATTGGTATGTTAGGCATTATTGAGATGATAATCTTTGTAGCTCTATTTGTTGATGGACTTATTTATGCTTGGAGCAAGGGGGCGTTGAAATGGGTGACGAATATCCCAGAGTAGTGCATTTGCAGGACGGAAATGGAGATGAGAGTGGAGGAGCCGTTGTGGGCCTGGACAATTCCCAGCATTTCCTGGAGAGGTCTGAAGATATAGTGGATAAAGTAGCGGGTGATGTCAGAAAAGCACTGTGGACTGTTTTAGGGCCTTTACTGAACAGAGGTAGAGCTTATTCTCCATGGGGAACACATTTTGGTATTGCCTGCTGTTCAATTGAGATTCCCATGGCTGTATTCGGCCCACACTTCGATATGGAGAGGCACGGTGTTTTGGCTCCTGCTACACCCAGACAGTGTGATATGCTGTGGGTCAGCGGAACGGTTACCAGAAAACTGGCACCCCGATTGAGGATCATTTACGAGCAGATGCTGGAGCCCAAATGGGTGGTTGCCATCGGCAGCTGCGCCACAAGCGGAGGTCCTTTCTACGATTCCTATAATGTGGTCAAAGGCGTCAATAAGATAATGCCGGTAGATCTCTATGTTCCCGGATGCCCTGTCAGGCCCGAAACATTCCTGCATTCGATCGTCCGGTTCAGAAGGTGGCTTAAGGAGGGTAAGAAGGAATGACCGACATAAACACGCTTACCGAGTCACTGCAAAAGAAATTCGAGGAAGTGCAGGTAGAAGTGAAGGACGACAGAAGAGCTACTATGGAGATCCCTCCTGAACAGGTTCTGGATGTCATGTATTTTATGAGAGATAAAATGAACAGGGACTACTTGGCTTCCCTCTCAGGCTCTGATTACGAGGACAGGACAGAGGTAGTCTATTTTGTTGGAAGTTATGCTGACGGTATTATTTTCATAGCTCGAACTAGACTCCCTAAAGAAAATCCTGAAGTTAACTCAGTGGTCGAGGTTTGGCCTACGGCCAGTTTTCACGAAAGAGAGGCAGCCGAGATGTTCGGAATAACCTTCAACAATCATCCTTACCCTCAACATTTGCTGCTTCCCGAAGATTTTGAGGGGTATCCTTTACGTAAAGATTACAAGTGGTGGTAACATGTCTGAAATGTGGGTAAATTTTGGTCCTCAGCATCCATTCACTCACGGATTGTGGAGATTAAAAGTAAAGATCGACGGGGAAACCGTTACTGACGTTGACCCCACAATAGGTTACTTGCATCGAGGTGTGGAGAAAATAGCTGAAAACAGAGATTGGAATAAATTCATTCCTTACAATGACAGGCTCTGTTATGTTGCTTCTATCTCCTGGAGCGAGGCCTATGTTGGCGGTGTAGAAAAACTGATGGAAGTAGAACCTCCTCAAAGGGCATTATATCTCAGAACTATAGCGTTCGAGTTGCAGAGAATAGCCAGTCACTTTGTGTGGCTTGCTGCGTACGGAATGGATATAGGTAGCTTTACTGGATTCATGTTCTCCGTTAGGGAAAGAGAGTATATCCTTGATCTGCTTTCAAGGCTGGCTGGGCACAGGATGACCTACAACTACCCTCGATTTGGAGGTGTTGCCAGAGATGCTCCCCCTGGCTGGGAAGATAGAGTGATCAGATACGTGAACAGGATTGAGAGGAAGCTGAAGGATTTTGTTGACTTAATGATAGAGAATGAGACCTTTAGAAAGAGGCTTCAGGGAGTCGGTTTACTTTCACAATCGGATGCCAAAGCATGGGGAGTCACTGGCCCCCCCGCAAGGGGCAGCGGGCTCAAGGTTGACGTGAGATACAATGAGCCATTCCTTTTATTCGACGAAATAGGATTCGAGCCCATAGTTCACAAAGAGGGGGATTGCTGGGCCAGATTCATGGTCAGGATCGAAGAGATCCTCCAGAGCATAGAGATTTGCAGAGATCTGGCAGAAAAGCTCCCCAGTGGAGATATAAAGACAAAAGCTCCTAAAAAACCGCCAGAAGGCGAGGTCTTTAACCGGGTAGAGATGCCTCGAGGTGAGGGGTCCTACTATATAGTCAGTGACGGCGGAAAAGCTCCCTACAGACTGAAGATCAGAAGCCCGGCTTACATACATATCCAGGCGACGAGAGCAATAATGCCAGGACATAATGTAGCCGATTTACCGCCAATACTTGGAAGTCTGGATGTTTGTTTGGGGGATACGGATAGGTGATGAGCTATGAGCTGGTTTGATTCTGCACTGTTAAAACCCATTTACGATTTCACCATGAATACTTTTTCCCCATTGATCGGCGAAATGGCGACAAAAGCAATGTTATGGGGGGCAAACGCCGGTATAGTAATCGCAGTGATAATGGTCAATGTCCTTGTGGTGGTGTGGCTGGAAAGAAAGATCCTGGGAAGGATGATGAACAGGCGTGGACCTGTTTATGCTGGACCTCCTGTGATCTGGGGATTCTTCCAGGCAATTGCCGATTTTCTCAAGCTACTTACCAAAGAAGTTTTCAGACCTGCCAAGGCTGACCCCCTTACATATGTTCTCGGCCCTGCTATAATGGTATTTTCCGCTTTAGGTATTGGATTAATGGTTCCCTTCGGTCATAATCTTGTGGGCCTGGAGAATGAAGCAAGCCTTTTGTATATTATAGCTCTGGCAAGTATAGAGCCGTTAGGTGTCATGCTGATGGGTCTTTCCGCCAACAACAAGTTCTCCTTGATCGGAGGAATTAGATCCGCGGCTCAAATGATCAGCTACGAATTGCCGGCAATACTTGTTCTGGTGACGACCGCACTTTTAGCTGGGAGTGTAAATATTTTGGAGATAGCTAATGCCCAGAATATCTGGTACTTGGTTTTGCTGCCACTGGGATTTGGGGTCTTTCTAATAACAATGCTCGCAGAGCTGGAAAGAACTCCATTCGATATTCCAGAGGCTGAGTCAGAGCTTGTAGCAGGTTTCATGACTGAGCACGGCGGAATGTATTACGGTATGGTCATGGCTACAGAATATATCAGCATATTTGTTACGTCAGCTCTGGCTGCAGCTGTATTTCTGGGAGGATACGGCTTCTATGGAATGGAAGTGGTCCAAGCCAGTATAGGACCAGCCGCATTTTCCGTATTGACCCTTCTGGTATTTCTGGTGAAAGTTTATGCTGTGGTCTTCTTGATCATATGGGTTAGAGCTGTTTACTTCAGGCTCAGGATCGATCAGTTGCTGGACCTTGGATGGAAGAGGTTGTTTCCACTGGCTATAGTGAACTTCTTCTGGGCAATCGCAATATTCTTAGCTCTGGGGTGAATAAAAATGGCCAGATTCTTTGTCAAAAAAGTAGTAGGCCCATTGAGGGTTGGACTGGAGTACCTCTTTTCGAAGCCGGTGACAGTACAGTATCCCGACGAGGCTATAGCTCTCCCCCCGGAATTTAGAGCTCTTCCTCTCTACACGCTCAATAATTGTACATTTTGTAAGGCATGTGAAAGGGCATGTCCCGTTAACTGTATAGAAATGGAGCTGGAAAGAGCGTCAGACGGCAAACAATTCCTCAAGGGTTATTATCTGGATTTGGGTAGATGCCTCATTTGCGGACTTTGTGTAGAGGCATGTCCCACTGAGTGTATGATCATGGGTCCCAAGCTGGAACTGTCAGAATGGAGTAGAGATGAGCTTATTTACGATATACCAAAGTTCAGAAGAGTTACAAAAGAAGTTGCACCCTTTATAAGGCCTTATAATTACAGGTCACATGCTGTTAAACCTGAAAACTGTATAGCTTGTCTTGTATGTGAGATCTCCTGTCCTGTTGGAGCCATATCTCACGAGGATACAGAAGAAGGAGAGAGAGTGATCAATGTAGATCCTGATACCTGTTCTGGTTGTGGACTATGTGTTAAGAACTGTCCCGGAGATGTGCTTGATCTCGTGGAGTTAGAGGAGGGTAGCAAATGAAGAAAAAGGCGCTCTTAGAATGGAAAGCTAGTGTTCCCGTTAAAAAGCAGAAAGATAAGAAATACTTCGGAAATCTGAAGTGGGAAGTAATTGATGCAGGTATTTGTAGTCATTGTGGTACTTGTGTGGCCATCTGCCCTGTTTACGGTATTGTTTATGAAGATAAACCTATTCACTTTCCCAATTGGGAAAAAGAGTGTATTGATGATGGTGCCTGCGTTAAATATTGTCCCAGAGTCGATTACAAACCTTTGAGCGGACTGGGTGAATACACTGAGATCGTTGCTGCCAGATCGAGCAGGTTTAGTGGTCAGGATGGTGGAATGGTCACTGAGATCTTTGCTACTGCCCTAGATTCAAAGCTCATCGATACAGCAGTGGTAGTAGGAAGGGACAATAAATGGCAACCACAGACCAAAGTGGCTCGAAGTACCAAAATGCTTGACGATGAAAAACTTAGAGGTTCAAAATACAGCTGGGCAAGCGCCATACCCGATCTGCGGGATGCCCTAAAGGCAGCGAAAAAACCCGGTGTTGTAGGGACTCCCTGTATGACCTCTGGACACAGAAACCTCCAGAAGAATGTTAACCTCTTTAGCAAGATACAACTTGTAATATCTACCTTCTGCATGGAGAACTTCTATTATCACCAACTGGCCAAATTTCTCAAAGGTAAAGAAATCGATGATCTTTCCAAAGTTACCAAGATGGACATTACCAAAGGAAAGTTCATAGCTACTCTGGATGACGGTAGCGAGGTCAAATTCCCCATTAAAGAGATGGACGATATTGTCCCTTCAGGGTGCATGGTCTGTCAGGATTTCACCGGTGTGGAGAGTGACATAAGCGTGGGAAGCGTAGGAAGTGACGATGGATATTCTACAGTAATAGTAAGGACAGAAAGAGGGAAAGAAGTAATGGATGCACTTAGAGAAGGTGGTAATGTGGAGCTCGCCGAAGTCGATACAGAGCCCATACAGAAAAATGCGGATCTGAAGGTGAAAAAGCATCCCTATCCACCACCTGAGGAGGAGGGATAAAAATGATCGAAATAGGTATTTTCTGGGTTATGGCTGCCATTACAGCAGTTTCAGCAATGCTTATATTCGCCTCTAGAGATGTGCTGCACTCCGCAACTTTCTTTGCCCTGACAATGTTTTTGATAGGAGGTATCTACGTCCTTTTAGAGTCCTATTTCCTTGCATTCATTCATATTATGGTTTACGCCGGAGCTGTGAGCGTCCTGATCGTGTTTGCCATAATGGTGACCAGGGGAGGTGGTATAGATGAGCTATGAAGAGAACAAGAGAACAATCGGCAGGCTACTGCTGGCCCTGGTCTTCCTGGCCACCGCTGTTGTTCTGATCATACAAGCCGATTACCCCCTGTATCAAAAATGGCTACCTAACATCGAAGATATTGGAAAATCACTGTTCCTCGAATTTGGGATTCCCTTTGAGCTTGTCTCACTATTAGTTCTGGCAGTTATTTTCGGTGCAATTCATATCGTAAGGAGGGAAGAGCTGTGATACCCATTAATATGTTCGTTTCGCTCTCAATAGTGATGTTTGCCATAGGTATTTTCGGAGTTACTCTAAAAAGGAATCCTATAGTTATGCTTATGGGTATTGAACTTATGCTCAACTCTGCCAATATCAACTTCATCGCCTTTTCCAGATACTACGTGGATGGTTACATAGGTCAGATATTTGCCATGTTTGTAATTGTGGTCGCTGCAGCAGAAGCTGCCATCGGACTGGCCATTGTTTTAAGGTTGTTCAGGAACTTCGGAACGGTCAATATTGATGTATTTAACAGGTTGAGGTGGTAGTAATGATCGAGTACTCATGGCTGATCCCCATAATGCCAATATTTGGATTTCTAATATGCCTGATCGCAGGTTATAGATATAGAATGGGTCTTGGCCAGGTGGCCATATTCTTCATGCTCATCAGCTTCCTTATATCTCTTGGAACCTTCTTTGATGTTCTGGCCGGCAAGACATTCGAGGCCAGTTTTACGTGGATAACTATAGGCGGTTATGACATAGGCTTTGGTGTCCTCATAGACAGCCTGAGCGGTATAATGGTCCTGGTGGTTTCACTGCTTATCCTGCTCATCCACGTCTACTCCATGGGATATATGGTTCCATTCATCAGGACCAATAAGCTGAGCAGATACTTCGCAGAAATGCAGTTGTTCAGTGTAGGTATGCTGGGACTTGTGATCGCCAACAATCTCCTGTTAATGTTCATGTTCTGGGAGATAGTGGGTTTGTGCTCCTACCTGCTCATTGGATACTTCTACCGGAAGCCAGAGGCCTCCAAAGCTGCCATGAAGGCATTTCTAGTTACCAGAGCTGGAGACGTAATGTTCATGATCGGGATTTTTGTCCTGTTCGTCTATGCAGGAACATTCAACCTTTTAGAGTTATTTGAGGCTGCTCCAGCCATGGATACAGCGATCCTTACTTTCGCGGTGATAATGCTGTTTGGAGGTGCTGTAGGTAAATCCGCCCAGTTCCCATTACATGTGTGGCTTCCAGATGCTATGGAAGGTCCTACCACTGTTTCAGCCTTAATTCACGCTGCTACCATGGTCAAAGCCGGTGTATACCTGGTTGCCAGGAATTACCCGCTTTTCGTCCTCAGCCCGGACGCCATGACCACCGTAGCCTACATAGGTGGATTCACAGCATTATTTGCAGCGACCATGGCTCTGGTAATGGTGGACATCAAGAAGGTGATCGCTTACTCTACTATTTCCCAGCTGGGGTATATGTTCCTGGCGCTGGGTGTGGGAAGCATTTTCGCCGGAATGTTCCATTTGATCAATCATGCTTTCTTCAAAGCTCTGTTATTCCTTGCCGCAGGTAGTGTAATTAACTCCTGCATGACCAACGATATTAGAGAGATGGGAGGATTACGGAAGGTTATGCCCATCACGGCCTTCACTATGCTGGCCGGTAGCCTGGCTCTGGCAGGGATACCGCCTTTCAGCGGTTTCTTCTCCAAGGATGAGGTTATCCTGGCTGCTTTCCATCAGGGTGACATGATACTCACATTCTTGGGAATTGCTGCTGCAGCCCTGACCGCGTTCTACATTTTCAGGGTATGGTTTATGGCCTTTATTGGTAAATACCGGGGTAGAGAGCATCCCAAAGAGAATCCCAGAGTAATGACCTCCGTACTTACCATACTGGCACTGTTCGCAGTGTTCTCCGGACTGATAAAATGGTGGTTCGAGGGTTACATGGAGCATTTCGTAGAGAGATATCCTCACGCAGTGCTGGAAGGTGCAGAGCATATGGGTACCATACAGCTCCACCTGGTACCCAATCTGGGGTTGATGGTCTTAACCGTAATCATTGCCGTTTCAGCAGTTGCTATTGCCTATCTGGGGTACGTGAGAAATGCATTCAGTCCCGCTAGCATAAGAAATGCGCTCACTCCGGTCCATTCAGTAATAACAGAGAAATATTACATGGACTACCTGTTTGAAGAGTTATTTGGAGGTAGAATTGGTATTTATACTTATAGAGTAGTTGGCTGGATTGAAAAGTACATTGTCGATGGCCTTGTTGACGGAATAGGAAAGACTACCATGTATGGCGGTGGAGGTCTGAGAAGACTTCAAACCGGAAGTATCCACGTATACCTGAGTATTGTAGTGATTGGCGTGATAGCTATGCTTCTATATTTCGGGGTGGTGTAAAAATGGTTCAAATACCAATATTGAGCATAATATTATTGTTCTTCTTACTGGGAGCAATACTACCGTGGATCTCAAGAAACAATAAAGCAGGGAGATACCTATCGATATTCTTCTCCATAATGGCCCTGGCTGCCTCGCTGTACGCTTACACGATCTTCGAGTTCGGCGGAGGGTTCCAGCTGGTGGAGAAGGCAGAGTGGATACCAGCACTGGGTATCACCTACCACCTGGCAGTGGATGGGCTGAGCCTTCCTCTGGTGATCCTCACTTCAATACTGGCTTTAGCATCATGCATATACGGTACAGATGAGCCGGGCCGGGATTATCAGTTCTACGGCCT
This sequence comes from Archaeoglobaceae archaeon, assembly GCA_046483365.1. Lineage (GTDB taxonomy): Archaea > Halobacteriota > Archaeoglobi > Archaeoglobales > Archaeoglobaceae > JdFR-22. The sequence goes on from JAWODI010000062.1 coordinate 9,639, forward strand.
ATTGATGTTGACCTGTCTGGGCACGGCTGGAGTTTTCATGGCCCTGGATCTGTTCCTGTTCTTCGTGTTCTGGGAGATAGTTTTGATACCCATGTATTTCCTCATAGCCATCTTTGGAGGGCCCCGGAAAACATATGCCAGCTACAAGTTCATTGTATATACTCATGTGGGAAGCGTCATAATGATACTTGCATTCTTCGTTCTTCACTACCTGTACCTGGAGCAGTTCGGGGTTCACACCTTTGGTTTCATAGACTTCCAAAAGCTGACCGTGGAGCCCGGGCTGGCTACCGTTCTCTTCGCTGCCCTGGTGTTCGGTTTCATGGTCAAAATGCCCGTAGTACCTTTCCATACATGGCTTCCGGCCGCCCACGTTGAAGCCCCCACAAGTGGAAGTGTCCTCCTGGCAGGTATCCTGCTTAAGATGGGTGGATACGGCTTATTGAGAATCCCACTCTCATTCTTCCCGGACATAACTCAAACTTACGCTGTGCCTCTGGCTTTAATAGCCATATTCTCCATTTTCTACGGAGCTTTCGCTGCCATGGCACAGAGAGATTACAAGAGCCTGATAGCTCTTTCTTCAGTTTCACACATGGGTTACGTTTTGCTGGGTGCGGCAGCACTAACGCCCATAGCCTTGACAGGGGCAGCGTTCCAGATGTTCGCCCACGGGACCGTTTCACCCCTGTTATTCATGATGGCTGGAAGTCTGCACCACAAGGCAGGAACAAGGATCATACCCGATTTGGGAGGAGTAGCCCATAAGATGCCCATGTGGGCCGTGTTCATGACGGCAGCGAGCCTTGCCGGATTGGCCTTACCGTTTACCAGCTCCTTTGTAGCAGAATTTACGGTACTTATAGGTTCACTGCAGGCATTCAACGTTCTGGCCTTATTCGTGTTCCCTGCAGCAATAGTGACCGCTGGATACTTCCTTTACGCTTTGAGAAAAGCAGTGTTCGGACCGTTAAACACCAATCTGCACATCCACGGTGACCTGCACACTCATGAGTTCGTGGCCATGTTCATCTTGCTAGCAGCTACAATACTGCTAGGAGTTTACCCCAAGCTGATAACGGATATGATAGACATCTACACTGTAAACTTTGTACATCTCATAGGAGGTGTGTGAATTGATAGAAACGATACATATAGTATATCCAGAAATCGTAGTGGCCTTCTTTGCCTTCCTCGCAGTATCCATCACAGTATTATCTAAGGAAGAGAAGGATTTGCCTGCTTATTTGAGCCTGGCAGGTATTATAATTGCCATGATCTACGTAATTACACTCAGGGACGTGGATGCGCAATTCTTCACCTTCGTGTTCGACTATTACGCTTGGGTGCTGAAACTTCTCTTCCTAACGGTGACGCTGCTGGTGATCTTGATCTCCATAAACTATCTAAGAGATTACAAGGAGTCTGTGGGAGAATACTATGCCTTATTACTCATAGCTACAGTGGGAATGATGGTCGTCGTTTCCGCAAGGGAGCTTATCACCCTCTACGTTGCCTTTGAAACTGCAAGTCTTTCAACTTATGCTCTAACAGCCTATTTCAAGAAAGATAAGTTCAGCAACGAGGCTGGCTTCAAGTACCTGTTCTTTGGTGCTTTCTCCAGCGGATTAATTCTATACGGTTTAAGTCTGGTCTATGGTTTGACCGGCACAACACAGTTGACTGCAATAGCCACAACCTTTACCATGGACAATCCTCTAGCATTCCTGGCAGTTGGAATGATGATCGCTGGCTTCGGCTACAAGATCTCTGCCGTTCCCTTCCACATGTGGACGCCCGACGTTTATCAGGGAGCTCCCACAAGCGTTACAGCTTTCCTTTCTGCAGGCTCAAAGGCAATGGGTCTTGCCATATTCATTCAGGTCTTCGTTATCGGTCTTTATCTTGCCAATGTTGAATGGGGAATGATTTTAGCCTTTATAGCCTTCATAACCATGACCTTAGGTAATGTGGTTGCCCTGTGGCAGCAGAACGTAAAAAGGATGTTGGCATACTCCAGCATTGCTCACGCCGGGTACGCCATGATCGGGCTGGCAGCATTCAGTCCACTTGGAATAGCATCGTCATTGTTCCACATTCTGACTCATGCCCTGATGAAAGCAGGAGCCTTCGGTGTGGTAGCCTTTACCGCATTCAAAGGTTTGGGAGAGAACGTGGAGGACTTTAACGGGTTATGGAAGAAAGCCCCCATACTCGCCCTGGCAATGACCATATTCATGTTCAGTCTGGCAGGATTTCCACCCCTGGGAGGTTTCTGGAGTAAATACTTCCTCTTCGACTCTGCCATTGGTGCCAACCTGTGGCTGCTTGCCCTGGCAGGTGTTATAAACAGCGTCATATCTGTGTTTTATTATGCCAGAGTGATCAGGGCCATTTATGTCGAAGAACCCCTCAAAGCGGGTAGGATCAAACAGCCCATCGAGCTCACACTGGCAGTGGTCATCTGCCTTATAGGCGTGATAGTAATAGGTATCTATCCACAGCCGTTCTTTGATGCACTGCTTAACGCTGTGAATGTGATACTGCCCTAAATAAACTAACTAAACCATTTTTTATTTTTCTTTGTTTTTCTGATCTTTATTTTCTCAAGATGAAATGTTTAAGCTAAAAAGTTTTAAACTATACGCTTCCCCCGATATTCTCCATGAAGATATTTCAGGTGGATGCCTTCACCTCAAAACCATACAGGGGCAATCCTGCCGGAGTATGCATTCTGCAGAATGCAGAGGATGAAGAATGGATGCTCAATGTAGCAGGTGAAATGAATGTATCAGAGACCGCCTTCCTGCACCCTCAAGGGGATGGCTTTAATCTCAGGTGGTTCACCCCACATGTAGAGGTCGATCTGTGCGGACACACTACTTTGGCCAGCGCACATATACTGTGGGAAACAGGAAGGTTAAGGAGGGACCAGAAAGCCGTTTTCTACACCAGGAGTGGAACACTTACTGCCCAGAGAAATGGAGAGTGGATCGAGATGGACTTCCCCTCACGACCCGCTGAATCGTCAACGCTGCCTGATAGCCTTTTAGACGCTCTGGGTATAGATGCTAAAGATGCAAAGCTCAACTACACCGGAATAACTCAATTTGACTACCTCATAGAAGTGGAAAAAGTTGATAGTATATACGATCTACAGCCCGATTTTTCTCAACTGGCCAAGATCGATACCCGGGGTATTATAGTCACCGCAAGGAGTGCCGACCCGGCTTACGATTTCATTTCCCGATTCTTCGCTCCCCAAGTAGGTATCAATGAAGACCCGGTAACGGGGTCAGCACATTGCTCCTTAGCTCCCTACTGGAGTAACCAGCTGGGTAAAAAGGATTTAATAGGATACCAGGCTTCCTCCCGAGGTGGAGCGGTCCGGGTTAGAGTAGGAGCAGCCGACAACAGAGTAATGCTGGGGGGACAGGCAGTTACAGTTCTGGAGGGCGAGATCCTATATTGATTTTATATTGATCTGTGTGACTTCAGTCCCTCCTTCAGAAATTGTTGATTTTACTGGGAATTGGGAGCGCAAAATTTTGGTTGCCAAAAATTTATATATATTTAGGTAAGCCTAAAATTATATGTGGAGAAGACGAACAGAAGATTATGTCGAGGCTATCTTTGACCTGAGTAGCGAGAGAGGATATACCCGGGTAAAAGACATTGCGTCCAGTCTCAACGTCAAACCTGCCAGCGTATCTGAGATGATGGCCAAACTCCAAAGATATGGTTATATTTTCTATGAGAAACGTTTATTCGTGGCTTTAACTGACGAAGGGAAACAACTGGCACTTGAAGTTAAGAAGAGGAGAGAAGTTCTAATTAAGTTCCTGGGCTCCATTGGAGTTTCTTCTGAGGTGGCGGAAAAAGATGCCTGTATAATCGAACATGTTCTGGATCACAGTACCATAGAGCAATTGAGCAACTTAGTAAGTTTCATTGAGGAGGCCCCCAACAACGACCCTAGATGGCTCAGACACTTTAGGGAATACTGCAAAAACGGGGTCCATCCCTGTATTATGGTCAAAGGGTCAAATTAAAAGTTTTTAAACTGATAGCTCCTAAGTTGTTTTATGCTAGGAAAAATCCTAAAAGCAATAATCGTGATAGTGGCACTAATGGCTCTAATAGTTCTAATTCTCCCTGATGCTGTTCCTATTTTCGATTCACAACCCATGAATTTTCCATAAGCTCCCTAAGATATCCGTACAACTGGAAAACTGTATTCACTATTAGAGTAGCGTTATAGAGTATGCATTATCTTGGAAACTAAGGAAAGATATATTCCAAATGCTCCCAGGGCCGCTATGATGTATATGACCTCTCTGTCCATTTCTATACTCCGTCCACATTTTGTTTTAAATATCATCCTAAAAATGCGGGACAGATATTAATAATTTACTGACTTAAAAACGTAGAACTCTTAAAAAAACGTGATATCCTGTTTTCCATCCAACTTTGGTCTTGCAACCAATAAAAAACTGTATCCAATTCAATCAAATAAATATGGATTTCTAATATAAATAACATAAATTAACTGACATGTAGAATGCCTAAAGCACGCCCATTATCTGGTCGATTATGTCTCCATAATACAGCTGCATTAAAAGCAATATTACAGGGTGCTGTATCATATAGATGGTGAGAGACTTCCGTCCCAGGATATTAACTGGTCTAAAGAAGTCCGGTAGCCTAAAATTCAGATTGAAATGATTTCCCACCGATATGCCGATGAGCATGACCCCCAGCCATGGCAAGAGGGGATAATAGTCCAGAGAACAGAAACTGGGAGGCAATAACCCTAGCCAGACCAGATACTCTCCACTGATTACCACCTGGTTCAACCCTAGACCAATGATAAAAAGAATAACCCCGGCCACAACGGATAGTTTTCTGTAACCTGCAAAAAAGCTTCCCAGGATTACTGCCAGCCCAAAGAAATGCAGGATCCCGAACCTTACGTAGCATGACGTGGGCAGAGTCACTGCTGTTATGACCAGCCCCAGCAAGAGATATTTTGCTCCTCTTCTTATCGTCTTTCGGGTTAAATGTTCTCCATACTTTCTTTTTGCCAGTGATAAGGAGATGCCTGCCACGAAAATGAATGTGCCACCGATGAACCGGGGAAAGAAGTACCAGAACGGAGAGCTGAGAGATACTTTACCGAAATATTCCAGGTCGAAGAATAAGTGGTATATCAGCATGAGGATAACAGCAAAACCCCTTAGAAAATCTACTAGCTCCAATCTGGTCCAAGCCTGCACCTGCAACACTCCTGAAGTAAACCATACTGTCTTACATAACAATTTTTCTACCTTCTACTTTTAACAAACTCCTAACCCCCCATATTTCCTGTGGAGATATCTTTCGTCATTACACCACTAACTGATTCATTTGATTTCAGAGGTCCTAATATAAATTCTGCCATTCTCTTCTTCCACGAACATTACCAGATCTCCCTCCTTAATGTTCAACCTGGAGGTTACTTCCTTTACCAGGGTTATTTTGTTGTTCTTGGAGATCTTAGTGGTTCCCAGGACCTTACTCATATTACTCAATTGAGTAGGATAAACTATTTATACTTATCGTACATAATGTACATATTGAGTAAATTGGGTGAAAATGTATGGAGAATGTAGAGGTTTGTTATGAACAGGGTTTGGAGAGGAGAAAAAGTTCCTGGCTTTTCATGGATATCAAGGACTATCTTGCTTCCTACTGTACCCAGTTCTCCGAAAATCTGGAAGGAGTAGAAACGAGCGTAGTGGAGAACGGTATTGTGATAAAATTGTGGAACGACAGAAAAGAGATCAAGATAATGCTGGATAATGACGCCGCCAGAAAGCTAATTGACGGGGCTAAAAGAGCAAAAATGTAAAGTATAAAAGTGTAAGAGTATAAAATTGTAAAAAACCAGGTAAAACCAGCTTAACAGAGGTCGTTATTCCCTGTTACTCCTTGGGAAGGTTCAGGTGCTATAGTTAAGCCGCCGCCGGGACTTGAACCCGGGACCTAGTGATTACAAATCACTCGCTCTGCCGACTGAGCCACGGCGGCACGCAAATCCGAAATCTCATTTAAGGTGCTGTATTTCTGTTATTAATTTTTTCGTTGATTAGTGTTATATGGATTCGTATTTTTATGTTTTGAAACTCCGCTCTCCGCTCTCCGCTCTCCGCTCTCCGTTCTGTTTCCAACCTGTTCAGATAGAACTTTATTGATTGTCCTGTGAGTTGGTTTGTTCTTGCCCCTGAAAGACCTCCGCTACCCTGCTTATCTTATCCGGTGATCCCAGAACTATAAGTAGATCATTGGGAAGTATCCGGGTATCCGCATGTGGGTTGGAGATGATATTCGATTCCCGGCTGATGGCCAAAACCATAACCTCATGCTTTCTCCTGAAGTCGATTTGAGCCAGCGATTTACCCACTAAAAGCGAATTTTCTTCCACCCGCAAGCTGCTGACCTCCACGTTGGGTAAGGCTCTCAAGTCAGTGAATCCCTGCTCTGAGGGAGTTCTGAACATCTCGTATCTGTCGGACCTTATCTCCGCTACCAGTTTATCGATCTCATCTCTGGGGACCAGATACTTCCTCAAGACTCTGGTGAATATCTCTACAGATGTTTCAAATTCTTCGGGTATGACCTCATCAGCCCCTAAATGGTACAGGGGGTTCACCTCTCCTACAAACCTCGTCCTGGCTATAATGTGGACTGCCTGATTCAAAGACCGGGCGAGCTCCACAATCCTTCTGGTGGCGGTGGGGTCGTTTATAACCACCACCATAGTCCTGGCGTCCTTGATGTTCGCCATTTCCAGAACAGACTCTCTTGTAGCGTCACCATAATAGATCGGTTCGCCTCTTGCCCTTTCCTTCCTCACTGTTTCCGGGTTCATTTCAATGATAATGTAGGGAATGTTTCCTGCCCTGGCAGCCTGAGCAAGATGTTTTCCACTCACACCGTAGCCTATAACTATAAGATGGTCTTTTTTACTTACCTTTTGAACCTCGACACCGTCGTACCTATCTGTTTTCAATCTGGAAGGTATAGGTAATCTCAAGAAGTAATCAGAGAAGCGGGGTGCAATGGAGATGATAAATGGTGTGGCTGCCATGGTCAGCACAGAAGTTGATAGAAATAACTGATAAGTGCTTTCAGTTAACAAGCCGTACTCAAGACCGGTCTTGGATAAAATGAAGGAGAACTCTCCTATCTGGCTTAATGCCAGAGCTACCAGTACAACCGTTCTCAAGGGGTATCCCAGCAAAGTTGTGGCAGCGCCCACCATTATGGCCTTGATCACCAGTATTCCGGCAAAGATCAGCAGGATAATGGGAAGGTATTGGTAAAAAAAGCTGACATTCAGCAAAGTACCGATTGAGATGAAGAAGAAGCTCAAGAATACGTCACGGAATGGTAGGATATCGTCCATTACCTGGTGGCTGTACTCCGACTCCGAGATTATCAGGCCCGCCAGAAAGGCCCCCAGTGCCAGTGAAAGCCCAACACTGGAAGTGATCCATGCAATAGATAATCCTATCACAATGATAGTCAGTAAAAAGAGTTCTCTACTCCTCGTCTTGGCTATTTGGTACAGTATGAAGGGAACAACCCATCTGGCGCCTATTATAACCAATAAAATGATCGCCATGCCTTTAGCAAGAAGCTGTAACATAGTATAACCTAGATTATTCATCTCACCAGTGAGCATGGGAGTGAACAGTATCATCAATACAATAGCTACGTCCTGAAATATGAGGATCCCCAGACTAACATGACCATGTGGAGTCTCCACTTCTGCTCTTTCCTGAAATGTCTTAAGGACGATCGCCGTGCTGCTCAGTGATAAAAGAAAACCTATGAATACGGATTCGCCTATAGGCCTTCCCAGGTACTGAGCTATAGCAAATCCAGCCAGAATAGTGATTATTACCTGAAGAGCTCCCCCTACAAGGACAGTATTCTTCATACTTGACAGCTTGTCCAGGGAGAACTCGATACCGATAGTGAACAAAAGCAAGATGACACCCAGTTCAGCCAGACTTTCCACCTGAGTCATCTTTATTAATTCCAGTCCATGAGGCCCCACCAGAACACCTGTAAGAATAAATCCCACAATAGTTGGTAAATTCAATCGGTTGAAGGTATACACTACCACAACGGATAAACCGAATATAATAATGATCTGTTGCAGCAAAGCTATGTCCATTAACCGAAATTGATATCCCTTATATTAAATCTATTACGGAAAAAATCCACAAGAAAATTTTAAATATAACTCATTCGCAATCTGCATAACACAATTCGGCTCCGATTTTTAGTTTTTAGTATACTTTCTTAAGTGCGCTTTAGGTAAGTTAGCGTCATAATAAAATTTATATGTTGTTTTCCACATTTTCTCTATCTTCATCATTGAGTAAATGGATGATACATGCAATCCTTTTTACTTCCAGAATAAAGGCCATGCCTTTACCTGGCTTATTAAGTTCTGCCTTTTCGATAATTGCATCAAGTACAGCCTCTGAATCCTTTCTTGGAACTAGAGTGAGTACTATTTCTTTTTCAGGTTCGATAGCCATACCAAATAATTTAGCTTTCTCACGTACTCCCGTACCTCTTCCTCTTAAAATAGTTCCTCCCTCAGCGCCTGCTTTTTTAGATGCTTCTACTACTAAACATGAACGCCCCTTATCCACGATGGTTACTATCAAGTCGAATTCTATTTCGCATTCTTTTCGATCAAATTTTTCAGTCATTTGACGGACCCTCCTTTAACAAATTCAATGCCCTCAACTTTCTTAAAATCCATTCTTCATCCAATAAAATACCAGACAATTTTTTAAGTTCTTTCATGCTGGTAACTTTAGCTAATAAGGTTGTTCCACCTTCAGCACCTCCTTCTTTTGGTGCTTCCCAAATTCTTTCAGCTTTCCCTTTTTTTATAGTATCTATAACCCTGTAATTCCGTTTCAATTCTTCATTCATTTTGCTTCTCCTTTCTGGTATAAATTAAGCCTAATATTAGTACAGATAAAATTGGAATTAAAGCCACCAATGCTATTGTTCCAAATCCGGAGATTAAAGGATCTCTTCCTTCGATTTCAGAAGCCACACCCACTGAAAAAGCCATGATAAATGTAACTGTCATGGGACCTGTTGTCACGCCACCAGAGTCAAAAGCAATGGAAGTAAATTTTTCTTTTGAAATAAAGGTAGCAGCAAGAGCCAAACCATACCCTGGAAGCAATAAATACATTAAAGGTATGCCCAAGACTATCCTAGTCATAGCTAAAGCAATTGAGAGTCCAACTCCCAATGAAAGAGTTGCTAGCAATATATTCTGTGGAATGTACCCAGAGGAGACTCTTTCTACTTCATTACTCAACGCCCTGACAGCTGGTTCTGCAAAGGTTGCAAAAACTCCCAGTATAAAACCAATGAGAATAACAAACCATTTATCTGTATGTTGAACCATGCCTTGTCCCAATAACTCGCCTGTAGGTAAAAAACCTATGTAAACACCCTTTAAGAAAAGAACAATACCGATAAAGGTCAAAATAACACCCTTAACTATGTTGATGACTTCTAAGCGTGGAAACTTTAAATGCACCAGTTGAAAATAAGCAAACAAAGCAACTAACGGGATTATGGCTATAAAAACTTCTTTAGTAGTATCCCACAGAACTTCAAGAATGAAAATCCCATCCATTAGTAAATCAACCCCAGTATCATAACCCCCAGGATGGGGCCAATTGAAGCTAAGGCTACAAAACCAAAGTTATCCTGAGAAGTGGTTCGACTGCTTAATACTGTGGTCATACCAACTCCCAAAGCAATAATGAAAGGGGCGGTCAAAGGTCCTGTGGTCACTCCTCCAGCATCAAAAGAAATTGGAACAAACTCAGCAGGTGTAAAAACAGACAAAATAAAAACACCAATATAGCATAAAAGTAACAGATACTTCAACGGAATAGAAAATACTACTTTAATCATAGATAAAGATAAAAATATTCCTACACCAGCAGCAACAGCGTAAATTAACACATGATTGGGAATAGCACCCGCAGATACCGTATCTATTTGTGATGCCAATACCCTCACGTCCGGTTCGGCAACTGTTACAAGAAAACCCAGCAAAAAAGCGTAAATTATTATTACCAATAATTTCCCTGACTGAGGAATTGAATTACCAATGGCTTCTCCCATGGGAAGTAATCCTATACGTATACCGACAAGAAATAACATCAGACCTAAGATCACGAAAACCAAGCCTACTAGGAACTGTAAAACTTCTTCTACCGGAGATGACAATACCACCAGTTGCAATAAAAATACAACAATTGTCAATGGTAACACAGCCTTCAAAGCTTCCAAAGAAATTTCTTTAACTACTCTCATTTTGCGATTGCTCCCGTTTAGTCATGTAATTTTTGACTATATAAATCCCTCTCTTTACTCCTAACTCTCCCCCCTTCTCTGAGAACTCTTTTATTAAGCCATATGATTCAGCTTTTTTAATTGCAACTCGAATCAAGTCACTAAATACCTTCTCGTCATAATCTATATTGTGTCTTTATTAGCTCCACCCCGTGAGGTCCTACCAGAACACCTGTAAGAATAAAACCCACAACAGTTGGTAACCTCAATCGGTTGAAGGATAAGAAAATTTAAAGAGGTCGTTGACCATTTCTCCATGTGGACACAAGAGAAATAATGAGAGCCCTGAAGGTTCTAGGTAAAGTGGCGGTAGCTTACAGCGGAGGCGTAGATTCTACCTTGTTAACTTACATGTGCAAAGCTGCCGGTACAGACTATATCGCGGTTACCGTCGACTCTCAGGTCATGGCCAGAGATGAGGTGCGGAATGCTGTGAATATAGCCAGAGAGCTGGATTTTAATCACAAGGTTATTCAATTAGACCTTTTAAAGTGCAAAGAATTCGTGGAGAACGGTCCAGAGAGATGCTACCACTGCAAAAAGATGATATTGTCAGCCATAAAGGATTTCGCCGGAGACAGAGCAGTTGTAGAGGCTACAAATGCTGATGACCTCCAAGAGCACAGGCCGGGTTTGAGGGCTGTAGAAGAGCTGGAGGTTGTCAGCCCCCTTAGAAAGATAACCAAAGAGGAGATAATAAAGAGTGCTAAAGAGTACAACTTACCCAACTGGAACAAACCATCCAACTCATGTCTGGCCACCAGGATTATCGGAAAGATAACTGAAGAAGAGCTGTTAAGAGTAGAGCAGGCTGAAGAAATCATAAGGAAATACGGCTTTTCGCTCGTCAGGGTAAGAGTTGATAGTGATAAAGCGGTCATACAGGTTGCCCAGAACCGCCTCAAAGACCTGTT
>JAWODI010000075.1:0-18378 GCA_046483365.1 Archaeoglobaceae archaeon
GATAAGAGTTATCGTTATCCTGAATCGAGGTGCATGAGAAGCTTGTGCCGGGACGGTCGTAAAACAACTTATGGCTTGTACCATCTTCATTGTAGATTACAACTAAATCGGATAAATCGATGTCCTCGCTGTCTTCTCTTAGTTTTACTGTTATCTCAAGACTGCTAATCTTATTGGCATCAACTTCACCGGACACACATAAGACATTAATTCCGTTTGATGTCTTTTTTGTAGCCTGTTCTCCGGTAGTCTTTGGCATCCACACTTGAATCTCTCCATCGAGAATTATTTGGTTGCTTGCTGTGTCAATGATTTTGACCCTAATTATATCGCCTGAACTTACAACAGAAGAGCCTGAGACTACCATAACATCTCCTACCTCAAAGTTGCTGTCCGTGACTCCAGTTGCCAAGCCTCCACCCGTGAATTTACCGTTTGTGTATTCCATTGTTGCAACTAAGTCTTCACCTTGGTCATAAACCTTTATCAACGTGTTATGGCAGTTTATAGTGTCTCCACCTTGGTGAGAAATCTTGAAAATCCCACCAGAGGTATCGGAAGCATCACTTATAGAGATTTGAGCTTTAGGTGCGCTCTTCGGTGCATTAGTCGGTGTTGTTTGTTCTGTGGTCTCTTCTCCGATAGTTTTAGGCTCTGAAATTTCGGAGGATAGGGAGATTACTTCATTTTCTTCGAAGGGTACTTCAAAATTCGTGGCTTTCATGTCGATGTAGGCTGAACCACTTAGCTTCAATGTCACTGAGCCTTCCTTGGCTAGCTCTACTAGCGCTGAAATAGCTTGCTTGTTGTCAATTGTCGTGGGAATAGTTATGGTTGTTTCTCCTTCTTTCCTGATGTCTATGTCCTGCTTTTCTCCGTGACCAAGGTAATTTTGTTGACCATCCTTGAGGTAATACATGTCGAACACCACTTTTGTGAGTTGGGCTCCCACGGGATTGGGGTTGTTTACTATTACTCGAACATCCAGTTCTAAATTACTCATGGAGACATCTTGTACTGTCACATCATCCACAGTTGCTGTTGGCTTACCAAATTCCATTCCCTTCTGGGAACAACCGCTTAGAAGTGTTATAACAATCAATATGGCTATCAAACTATACTTATTTTTCATGTTACCACCAGATTGAAGAATTATTCAATTATTATAATTATTATAATTGCTCTATTTAAGGCTTACTCTCCCCACATTATCAGATTTTCATGGAATCGCAGAATAACCTTCAATCTTCGATTACTTTTGCAGAGAGTATTTTTAGGGAACCGTTAAACTTAGCTTAAAATATAGAGGACTGGGCAAAAGAACTGTTTTGTGAAAGGACTAAGAATCCGTTTCTTCATTGTACCCAGTATTGGTATAGCAATCAATTCCACCAGAACTTTTTGGTTTCAATTCATCGTAGTAGGTCTCAGTGTCAATGAAGTATTTTCTTACCATTTCATGGAGTAATCTCTTATCCCACAGCTCTATAGGTGATTCCTTCTCAATCTCTTTAGCCCTAACAGTGAAATCAGAAGTTGTAATAAAAATTAAGTTTTAAAGTGTATTGAATTGTAAAACATACGGACCCGCCGGGAATTGAACCCGGGTCGAGGGGTCCGAAGCCCCTCAGGATATCCTCTACCCTACGGGCCCATGAATTTCCATCTTCTATCATAACCCCTAAAACTCACTTATTAATAAACTTTAGTTTAGTTCAGTTCGCTCTGTCTGTGTCACTTCTCACTTAGTAGCACTCCCCTGACGAATGGTAATACTCATCATCATAATATGATGAGGAACCCCTTTGTTTCCTGTGGAGATCATATTTAATTCAGAAAACCGGTCTTTTTTAGAATAGTATCCAAATCACTTATGCTCGAACTGAAGACTTGTAGCGGTCAGCTTGAATTTGTTCTTGAGTTCTTTTACCAGCTCTTGCCTTATTTCTTTCACTTCACTCAGCTTCATGTCCCCTACGACGATGTGGGCGTCTATTGCTCTGACGTTGGAGCACAAGGCATAAGTGTTAACTGAGTGAACGTCTTCTACGGCGGGAAAAGAAAGCAAGAATTCCCTCACCTCATTGATGTCCACATCTGGGGGCACTCCATGCAAAAGAAGGAGGGAACTCTCTCTTATCAGCTTGATGGCATTGTATCCAATGAATAATCCTATGAATACGCTGATCAGGGAATCCACCAAGGTCTGGCCAGTCAATATGATGATAACTCCTCCCAGTATGACCGCAATGCTGGCAAGGGAATCCGAAAAGGCGTGGAGGTAGACTCCCTTCACATTTATATCGTGTTTATGCTCCGCATGCAGCAACTTCACCACGTAGAGATTCCCTACCAGCCCAACCACTGCCGCTGGCAAAAGGAAATAGGCATCGATCACTGCTCCCTCCAATATCCTCCTGTAAGCCTCGAAGAAGATAAAGCCCACAGCCGCCAGAAGAAGTAGACCATTGGCGAAGGAAGCCATGACTTCGAATCTATGGTATCCCAGGGTGAACCTATCATCACAGCCTTTTCTGGAGATCCTCACGGCTGTCAAGGCTATTAAAGCGGAGAAAATGTCGGTGAAAACGTGGAGAGCGTCAGTGAGAAGAGCAAGTGAGTTGGATATCAACCCAAAGATGACCTCCAGGATCAGGATGAAGGCGCTTAAGAACAATACTTTCTTGATTAGCTTCTCCTTACCTAAGCTCTCCTCAACATGGTCATACAGCTCCATCCGCAGTGTACCTCCATTTCTCCATTCCAGTCCAGTTTGGGGTATCCGTTATACACTTCTATTAAGTCTCCTATATCCGCTTCTCTATAGATTGAAACATTATCGTCCCACAATACCAATTTTACTCTACCTGATTCATCAGAAATATAGGTCTCTGCCAGCTCTCTTTTCTTATGCTGTTTGATCTTACCCAAACCGCTGACCCTACCTTTCACGTTGGTTACCTGGAGGGAAGCTAAGTCAGCAACGGAAGTGAACCCCACATCAATATCCTTTGCCTCACCCAGAACTTCGACCTCGTCAACTGAGAATTTTTTCTCCTGTCTACCACCCCTTATCTTAACGGTAGTACCCTCTTCGATCTGTCTCAAGTCTTCAGAGGCATCTCCTTTTCCGGAACAAATAAGAACTCCGTCATCACATGCCACGGCGCACTTAACTGGACCATCTTTTCCCCCACTTTGGGCCAGCAGCACTCCTACGACCTCTTCAACGTTCTTCTCCTTGACCTCCACATCAGAACCCTGGTTAACGGATATCTCTACTTTCTCTCCTTTTTGTTTAGCAAAACCCTTAAGAGTTACTGAATCACCCTCTGAAATACACCTTAATTTTTCAGCAGCATCGTTCCAGAATACTGCTTTCAACTCTCTGTTATCTCCACCAGAAACAGTTAACCTGGCGTTCCCCACCAGACCGCTCCTCTTCTCGGTGGAGAACTCTTTTACCCCGAATATCTTATCAACTGAACCGCTGACAGTTACTTTACCTCTGATATTGGGGAGGTCATCAATATCGTGCTCCAAAATCCCTAAACTGTGCTCAGTAAGCATCTCAAGGGTCTCATCACTTAAAAGACCGCCAAAATGCTCTCTAAGCTCCTTCTTCTTGTCCTTGAATTCTTCACTTCTCTCCGGCATCTAATCACCAAGAGCTAAATATAATATGAGGGTTGAAACAAATCCCGTTAAAAGCAAAAAGATACCATAACGTTCCATGGGATCGAATCAACATCAACACTATTTTTGGATTTTGATTTTTTAACCTTTCTTAGTTAACCATTTAGATAAATAATAAGTATTGACAATAGTTAATATTCAGTCCCAGAATCTTCTTGTCCTGATATAATTTTTCTCTGCATTCAGTAATTCCTTAAAAAATGAATCTTCGTCAGGATAATACTTTGAAAGTATTCTGGCCGCACTGTCGGCTCCCACGCCGTGAGTGTTCAGGGCATAGACCGCTTTTTTGCCGTAGGCCATTACCAGATTGGCTATTCTGAATACCTCCTGCTTGGAAAATTCATCCAGCTTTCTTCTTCCGTTGATACAGGCCACCAGCTTTGACTTGCACCTGGGACATGAAGGGGGGTCATCAATAAGTTTTACTGTGGACCTAATGGTCGCTCCACAGTTTATACAGTGCAAAATACTTGATTCTTTTTCCAGCCTCTTCTTGAAGACGTTCAATATGGCTGAAGTGGGTTTAGCGGGCATTACCAGATCAAAGGCGTGCTCTCTGGAAGCCAGCGATATGGCAGAGATCTTGGAATAAGCATTAACACTGAACTCATTAAATCTGGAAAAAATATCTGTGGTTGTGTCCACATCCATTTTCTCTATGAAAAGCTCTCTTACTGCCTCCCTCCATATGGGAGTGTCCTTGAACTTCATGATGAATTTCTTGAGGTTCAATTTGCTCAAATCGTACTCCTTTCTCAAATATCCGAACTTGCGGGCGGCTTTGATCACTTTCCACTGCAGCAGTCTAGTATCTATAAGGGAGCGCTCAGCAAGGGACTCAATGGACTCGTGTCTTATGGAATTAAGGGTCTCTTCAACCTCACTGGCGCTGGTGGGGGATAACTTGATCCTGTAAGGATTGATCTCTACTGAGACGTTGCTGGCCTTCCTGGCTGAAAGGAGCAGAGCGACTATCCTTCCTATAGTCTCATTGACCCTATGACCGAAGCAGGCGTTGATTATAGCTACACTCCGGGAAGAATCTATAGTGATCTGATCATGAGCAGGGATCGCAAAATCGTTCTTCAGCTGCTCCTCTATAACTTCTACTACTTCCCTGCAAGCCTCTTCGTTGGTACGGAACCTCTCTACAAGTGACTTGATGGTCTTTTCTTTACCTGAAACCTTTAACTGCTCACCTATCCACTGTCTAAGCTCCCCCACATTCTGAGCAACCTCAAAAGGAACGGGTATCTCTTCGCCTACCCAGGAGGGAATTTCTCCTTCTCCGGTTACCGGCTCGACTTTTACAGAGTTCTCTATGGAAACAACCCTCCACAACTCTCCTCTGATGGCGAATACTTCCCCCACAAAGGTGGAGAGAAAACTCTCGTCCACGGTGCCTATCCTCTTACCTGTGGTGATATCGAAAACCTGGTAGTTCTTCTCGTCGGGTATCATGGAGATATTGTCATAGAAGTAGGTGCGGGTTTTTCTTCTGGTGCCGATCTTCTCTCCATCGTAATAGATGATGTTGACCTGGGAAAGGAAGCCGCAGACCTCTTCAAACTCATCATAATCCAGAGTTCGGAAGAGGTAAGTCCTCTTGACGATCCGATAGGCTTTTTCCACCTCAATATTACCGTACTCCATGGCTATGGCAGCGATCTGGTTTGCCAGGGTGTCCAGGCTGATGAAATGGAAGTCCACATCCTCTATCATTCCTTTTTCCGCCATATCGGTTATGATCCATGACTCCATAATATCATCGAAACTCCCGGTGATGATGTAGCCCTTGGAGACCCTATCGGCTTTATGACCGCTTCTACCAACTCTCTGGATCAGTCTTGCCACCTGACGGGGACTATTGAACTGGATAACCGCATCTACGTGCCCTATATCCATTCCCAATTCCATAGAAGAGGTACATATCAGAGCCTTGAGTTCTCCTGAAGAGAATTTATCTTCACTATCGATCCTGGCTTCTTTGGAGAGGGAGCCGTGATGAACTTCCACGTCTATGAGCTTCTTGAGCTTGATCCCCAGTGCTTCAGCGGTTGTCCTGGTATTGACGAATATTAGGGTTGATTTGTGCTCTTCTACGATATCCTTTATGACCCTTATCTGGGCAGCTACATCCGGGTCTATGAACAATTCTTCAGAAAGCTTCTCATCTTCCTGCCCGATCTGGGGTTTTATAACAGAGTAGGAGTACTTTTTTTCTTCCTTACTGGATATGACGCCCACTTTATCGCCCAGAAAGGCAGCGACCTTGTGAGGGTTCTTCACCGTTGCCGATAACCCTATTGTATGGAATCTGGTTAGCTCCCGCAGCCTCTGAAGAGCTACACTCAACTGTGCCCCTCTTTCACTGTCCGCCATCTCGTGTATCTCATCCACCACCACAAACTTGACCTTCTTAAGGGCTTCTTTCAGCCTTTTACCCATGAATAAAATTTGAAGGGTCTCCGGTGTAGTGACAAGGATTTGAGGTGGTTTTAGAGCCTGTTTTCTCCTCTCGGAATTGGGGGTATCTCCATGTCTGACCCCAATACTGAAGCCCATTTTTTCAGCTATGGTCTTCAACCGCCTTAACATGTCCCTGTTCAGCGCTCTGAGCGGGGTTATGTAGAGGATAACGATACCTTCATCAGATGTAGAGATCTGGTTGAATAAAGGGATCATTGCTGCCTCGGTTTTACCCGAGCCCGTGGGAGCGATTATCAGCGCATCTTTACTCTCCCCGATTTTTCGGGAAGCCTCTTCCTGTAGCTCGGTCAACTCTTCGATTCCTGCTTCTTTTAAGACTTCAGATAGTGTTTTGGAGACCATGTTTGCAACTTTTTATGTTGAACATCCTAGTTTATAACATCTGTGGTGGAGCATAACTGATTGCTTATCCTATTCCGGTCTATGAATCTGCATGGAGATGAGCAAGTACATAAATAGAAAATTTTATAAACTTCATTCATAACAAAACTTCAAGGTGGGCTGGAAGAATGTCAATGGGCTGTAATCATGTCATGCTTACCATATCAGGAACTATCTATAAGGAGTCCGGGCCAAACCTGGAGGGGAGGTTTTGATTAATGAAAAAGAATGTTTTTTACTTGGTATTATCCGTCATGGTCGTGTCCGCAACTGTCGCCGCTACCCAGGCACTGGATATAGGTCCGTATAGTATTGAGACCAGTTTGGTTGATAGAATTCTGGGCATAGCGAAGCCATCTGCTGAAGTGCAGAACATGAACAGAGAAGTAAATTATCAGGGTAATGAGTACTGTCAGGAGTGCCACCAAGCCAAGTACGATCAGTGGAGCAGGTCAAGACATGATCTGGAAAGCACACAAGTAGACTGTGAAACCTGTCACGGACCGGAA
The DNA here is from genome assembly GCA_046483365.1 of Archaeoglobaceae archaeon. Classification (GTDB taxonomy): domain Archaea; phylum Halobacteriota; class Archaeoglobi; order Archaeoglobales; family Archaeoglobaceae; genus JdFR-22. The sequence goes on from JAWODI010000075.1 coordinate 7,080, forward strand.
AGAACTGAGAACATTGATAGGTCAAGAGAGTTGTGTGAGGACTGTCATGCAGACATAGACTACAGGCCGGATGTTCTGGTGAAGGTCGATTCGGACGAGCATTTTCCAAATACTGATTGCTATAGGTGCCACAATCCACATAGCCCGTGGCCGCCGAAGGGAGTTCTGGAGAGTGAATAATATGCTGGATGAAGTCAATAGAAGACAGTTCATGAAGATGGGGATCAAGGCAGTGGTTATAGTCAGTGGCCTTTCTACGGTGGCTACTTCACAGCTAAGCACAAATGCTTACTACGGTTTTGTAGTTGACCTTACCAAGTGTATCGGCTGCGGAAAATGTGTAGAAGCGTGTAGAGCAGAAAACAATGTACCTGAGGGAGAATTCAGGACCTGGGTAGAAAGATATCAGGTGGAGAATGATGATAAGGTAGTAGTTGATTCCCCTCAGATGGGAGAAGAAGGCTACACAGAGTATCCCTCTGAATTGGATTCGGACGAAGTTAAAACGGGTCTTTTCGTACCCAAACTGTGCAACCAATGTGATGACCCACCATGCGTTCCTGTTTGTCCTGTCGATGCCACATTTAAGACTTCAGACGGTGTGGTTATTGTGGACTGGGAGAAATGTATCGGCTGCGGACAGTGTGTGCAGGCATGCCCATACGGAGCGAGGTATCTCTATCCCAACGATTATCCTGTAGAAGAGCTGAGAGGTCTGGTGGACAAGTGCAACTGGTGCTATCACAGGATTTGGGATGGTAAAGAACCAGCCTGTGTTCATGTTTGCCCTACAGGAGCAAGATTGTTCGGTGATCTAAACAACAGCGACAGCGTCATAAACCAGTATTTGGTTAGGGCCGAGTGGGAAGTATTCAGACCCGAAGAAAATACAGAACCTAAAGTGTTCTATTATTTCGGTAATATTCTTTAAATTATTTTATTTTCTCTCTTCTTACCGCGCTCAGGAGAGCTTATTGGCTCTAGCTAACTTTCTTGAGAATCACATATTTGTAAAAAAGTTACTAAATAAAAAAACCGAAAGACTAATATATATATCAGCTTACTCCTCTTTTATCGGAGGGAGATCAATGAAAACCAAGATGCTTATATTATTAATAGCTGTAGTTTTAGCAGGCTGGTTTGCAGGATGCGCTGACAATGAGGTTCCAGAGGAAACGCCAACACCGACACCAACAGTGACTGACACACCATGTCCTACACCGACACCGGATCCAAGCTTGTGTCCAGAAGATGGGACTCAGGCTGGAGAGATTGACTGCGGTGAATGCCATGTTAATTCAGAACAATATCAACCTCACGCAAATGGCGGTGATTATTGCTTTGACTGCCATGGGAGTGATCCACACGCTATACACACAGGCGAAGGAACTTTGGAACTTGAGTGCGGAGTATGCCATGGTACTGGAACCGAGTTCAAGACTGGTACACAATTCCAGCAGGAAGCAGGAGAAGATACGACCTGTGTATTGTGCCACAGTCCACAGAACCCTGCTGAGCCAGCGGATCCCAGAGGAAGTCTGGTACCCATACACCTGGAAAGAGAACAGACATGTTCAACGTGTCATACTGAAACTCTAGATGCGCTGCACTCCAGTGCAGACCCAACAGGTGGAGCTTAGAACGGTGAGAGTTAAGAGAAATTCAGCGAATTACTATGAAACTTAAATCCTATCTGGTTCTTGCTTTTATTTTATTTTCTGCAATTTCATTTTCTTTGTGTGTTCAGGAAACTGAAGAAAATGGATTTGAAGTTCCAACCCCACCCGGGGAAAGTCCAACAGCTACACCTACTGAGACACCTAATGCGCAAATGGATATAATTGGCGGCAATTGCCTCAACTGTCACTACAACCAGAATAGGACTTATGTAATTCAGGCGGATAAAATAGAAGGCCACTTGGATGCTTCAGATCAGTGCATCTACTGTCATATTGAAAATGCTGCCAACAAAACTGAAGATGAAGTAATCTCTAGTATTCATTCGCTTCACAGTGCGATATACGATGATTGTTACACCTGCCACAAGCAAGACCTGTCTATCGAACCGGAATGTGGAGAATGTCACATAGGCGAGGATATGTTGCAACCCAGCGACGGTAATGTGTTTGCAATTCACAGCCCCGAAAATGTGGGATGTAAGGAATGCCATGGAACGTTATTCAATAGAATTCATGTTGAGAATAAGCCGTTTCCTGAAGAATTCTACTTCCCATAACAATTAATAAATCTTAATTATTTTTTATTTTAATAATTACTTTTAAGGTCGAAAGGGTAGATCGGTTATTGAATTTTAAATTAAAAGTGTTTAAAACCCAGGAGTTTATTTAGCGCCGCTGGCTATTTTGATAATATCGTTGTGCTCTAATTCGTGGTCGTCGGCGATCCTCATTTTTTTTCTGGCATCCACTGCGTGTATGAAGTGTTTTCCGATATCAGTATGTATCTGATAAGCAAGTCCTCTGGCGGTGGTACCCTTCTTGACCAGAAGGGCGTCGGGTAGGACGTTCCCTTTGGTGTCGGTGTACTTGTTCTCGTCTTCCACGGGATACACTACTATGTAGTCCAGCAGTTGGAGAACAACGGAGTTTATTGCTCTCTGCACTCCAGTGCCCTTGAATTTGGTCATGTATTTCCTGGCAGTTTCTAGACCTTTCTGCTGTTTTTCGTTCAGCTCTTTCTGCACTTCAAAGTCCTCATCTCCGGGGAGGTACTTTATAAAGCTGTTTTGGGCAGCTATCTGAAGGGACATCTCCAGGGCAGCCGAAGTAGGGATTATCTTGTCGTCGAGCTGGGTCAGTCTTTCCACCACCTCTTCAGGAGCTTTATCGGCTTTGTTTGCCGCAATAAGGGTTTTCATTCTCCTTTTTCTCAGCTCCACAGCGAAGCTTTTGACATCATCGTGGGAGAAATCCTGCAGGTCCTTACCAATGCTCTTCATGGAATCTTTTACCTGCCGCTCTTCAAAACCCAGACCGGCGAGCTGCTCAGTCAGGTATCTAGCCGGATCCCTTTTCTCCATATTTATTCTTCTTATAAGCTTGCTCCAGTTCCTGTTCAGAACACCGAAGAGCCACATATCCAGTTCTTTGTATAGAAACTCGATATCATCTGCGGGGTTGTGTTTACCCAACCCTACTTCGTTTCCTTCAGCATCAGTCGAACCTGAACTGTCCACCACATGTATAATAGCTTCACTCTGCCTCAAATTATCTAAAAACTCGTTTCCCAGACCCTTACCCTCATGAGCCCCCGGTACCAGACCAGCTACGTCAATAAGCTTTACAGGTATGAACCTCCACCCATCCACGCAGTTAGGGCACTCGATATCCAGTTGCTTGCAGGCACATTCTACTCTCGCATAACCTATGCCCACATTGGGTTTGATGGTGGTAAAGGGATAGTTAGCTATCTCTACTTCGGCAAGGGTTGCTGCCCTGAAAAACGTTGATTTTCCTGAGTTCGGTTTTCCGGCGAGACCAATCTCTATCAATAAAATCTCCTCCACAAGTTCTGGGTTGCATTCTTGCATTAAATGTTCAAATAGGTAGGAGTGTATCTTTATTGTTTACTGGTGTATTTTTGTTATTGAGCATCTTCTTGGATCTCTTTTTCTCTTCCTTCTTCTTCTTCTGCTTCCTCTTCTTCTTCCAGCACGATCTGCTCTTCTTTCACTACTTCATCTTTAGAGATCTCCACAACGGGTTTGATCCATACGCCTTCTTTTCCTATTAATGCTCCATCAATATCGCATTTTTCTTCCATGTGAACTTTATTGGCTTTTACCTGTCCAAAGACCTCGCTCCCGTTTACCAGATATATGGTGACCCCTTCAATGGCTCCATGTATCTTGGCTCCGTCTACAAGTATCTCTTTACCTCTGACACTTCCAAAGACCTCACTTCCTTCGATACAGACGTTCTTTCCTCTGAAATTACCTAGAACTCTGCTGGCAGACACTTCTACATCCTTTCCTGCTTTAATGGTTTCAAGGTTCACTACCGAATCATCAGGAATGCTGAGTGGTGTCTCAAACTCGTCAACTTCTTGTAGAAGCTCTTCAGCCTCTTCTAGCTTCCCCAGTCGTAGCATCTCCATAAGATATACGAAGACAAAAACAAGCACAGGTAGAGGGTTCTGTATGGTTATCAATCCTTTAGCCTCAAATCCTTCTTTGATCCTCACGTTCCTTCCGATCTCCAGGTCACCATAAACTGTCAGTTTTCCGTTTATGGTGGTAAAGTCGGCTAAAAAGGCATCTCCTTTGCTGACCACGTCCCCTGTAATTTCGCACCACGCATCCAGTCTAACGTCATCCCCGATGACATCACCATGGATGGTGGTCTTTTCCCCCACAACTATCTTTCTCCCTATGAGTCCGTAGCCTATATTACAACCATTACCTATTAGAGCATCTTTTTCCAGAACTATGCTCCCTTCTTCAAATTTGGTGTTTTCAGGGATTACCAGTTTTCCCAGCATTACTATCACTTATAATATCTTTAAGACCTTGTCATAGGTTGTAAATCTTCTTTTTAAGTTTTTCTTTAAATTCCCAATCAATTCGATTTACGCTCCAAATTTTTGGGATTTATCAACCAAATCTAGACATATATTGATCAGATCGCACCCCCTTATCCTGCAGTTCCCCCCCTTATAAGCTTCAAATTCCGAGAAAGCATTAACCTCATCAACTCTGACCCCTTTGTGGGCTATCAGTACCGGAACGGGATCTGCAGTATGCTCCTTAGACATTATAGGGGTAGAATGGTCGGCAGTGAGGATAAGCAAAACCTGTTCATAATCAATATTTTTCAGTATATCCAGGTTTTTGTCTATTTCTTCAATAAACTCTTTTTTACCTTCAAAATCCCCGTCGTGTCCGTACTCGTCTGTGGCCTTGATGTGAAGGAGGACGAAATCGTGGGTCTCTAAAGCCTCTATACCACCCTTAATCTTGGCAGTAAGGTCGGTGTCTTTACCTCCGGTCACTCCTGGGGGAGTGATTATATCGCCCTTAACAAATTTCCCCACTCCTTTGATCAAAGTAGTGCCTGCTACAACCCCCAGCTTTATGCCGATTTTCTCCTCAAATGAAGGCACCTGAACGGAAAGCCCTACTCCCCTCAGAAGCAGGACATTACCCTTCATTAAACCTTCTTTTTCCCTCTGCACATTGTATGGATGCTCATCGAGTATCTTGTGGGCCTGCTCCATAAATGAATTAACTATATGAGCTGTTCTCTCTCCCTCTTCACTTTTGGCTTTACACTGTTTGACCTGCTTGCCAATAGATTTGGGGTCAGTAGCAGTAACCTCATCAGAGAGTCCCTCGCCTCTAAGGACCAGTGCTCCTCTGTGTCCGGTCCCCCTCTTGAATATGAACTCCACATCAAGCTCGACGTTATCGTTTATGGCATTTATTAGCTCGTCGGTCTCTGATATCCTCCCTGCTCGTCTATCAGTAACGGTCTTGTCAAAAACACTTCCTTCTCCTTCTACAGTGCCAAAATTGACCCTAAAGCACACGTCACCTGGTCGAATATTTATACCGGCTCCTGTAGCCTCTATCGGCCCTCTACCGGAATAGCACTGGTAAGGGTCAAATCCCAGGAGAGTAAGATGAGCTGTATCACTACCGGGCCTGATACCGGGTGATATGGTATCCATTATACCATTTATTCCATTAGCGGCCAATGTATCCATATTAGGGGTTCTTGCTGTACTAAGAGGCGTCTTGCCGTCAATTGGCCTATCGGATAAACCATCTATAATAATCATCAGAATTTTTTTACCCATACCTAAAATCCGGATTTCAGCCTTTAAAACTTATTGATTTTACTGCAGTATGCAATGAGAAAAAGACTTAATCCTTAGACTGGTTCTATTTTCCATGTTGTTCTTTATTGGGATGGGTTTGTGGGACGAGAAAGATATCTCTCTCAAAGGGTACGAGTGGGCCAGAAAATGTGATGAGATTTTTATCGAGTTCTACACTTCTCATCTTGGAGGCACAACTCTGCATAAGATCGAGAGCCTGCTGGAAAAGGATGTAGATGTTCTGGAAAGAAGTGACCTAGAAGAGAACAGCGCCACCATAATTGAAAAGGCCGTTAATAAGAATGTGGCTATCTTGGTTCCCGGAGACCCCATGATAGCTACTACCCACTCGGCGATAAGTCTGGAAGCCAGAAAAAAGGGTGTGGAGGTCAGTGTCATCTATAATGCCAGCATTTTAACCGCTGTATGTGGTCTGACCGGGCTTCATAATTATCGGTTTGGAAAATCAGCATCCATCAGTTATCCCCACGGAGAGCCACCTAAATCTCCCATCAACACTATCCAGACCAATTGGGATATTGACGCTCACACCCTCCTCTTTCTGGACCTTCATCCTGAACCCATGAAAATAAGTGTGGCAATAGGTATCCTGGAGAAATCAGATGAGGAGAACGCCCTCTGGGACAGTTATGCGGTTGGGATAGCCAGAGCAGGCAGTGATATCCCATTCGTGAAATGCGATAGGCTCCAAAACCTGAAAGAAGTGGATTTCGGGGAGCCATTACACGCCCTTGTGATACTCGCCCCCAGTGTTCATTTTATGGAGTATGATTTCCTTAAAGAATTTGCTGCCGCCCCTGGAGACCTTGAAAACAGAATATCCTGAATCCTGAACAATGGTTTAACCTTGATTGGGGTCAATTTGGAGGATGTTCAACATTTCGAATGTCTTGATTTATTATCCTTATTAATATGGATTATCAATATAATGTGCTCCTAATATTGTAACGAAATCATGGATAATATTTATGTAATATAAAATTTATGTTTCTGTAGGGGGATGCGGAAATGGCTCAGGCCGAAAATGAAGGAGCCAGTGATCAGGCTCAAACCATGGCTCTAATTATAGAAAGATGGTTGGGTAATCCTGTTTCTAAAAGATTTTTGAGGTTTCTATCAGCCCGAGATGGGACCAGCAGAAGAGCAGAAAAAGTACTCAAAGCTTATGGGGGAATAGAAACTGATCTCACACTTAAAGATAAAATGGCCTATCTTATGGTGAAAACAGTTATTAATAAGTTCTCTGACCGCATGAACATCCCTCGGGAGATTGTCAAGGAGAATTTGAGAGAAGGCATCTGGCAGAAGGGTTTAGCAGCCACCCTCAAAGGGCTGGCATGGAGGGGCCCTCAAAAACCGTTTATCAGCTATGCGCCCTTCCTGGTGGTGTGGAACTTCACCAACGCCTGCAACTTGAGATGTAAACATTGCTACCAGAGAGCGGATAAACCCACACCGGACGAACTAACCACACAGGAAGCAATGGACGCTGTAGATGAGATGGCCGATGAGGGAGTAGCATATATAGCATTCTCCGGTGGAGAACCTTTAGTGAGGAAGGATTTCTTTCAGGTAGTGGAAAGAGCCAAAGAAAGAGAGATGGGTGTAGCAATAGCCACTAACGGGACACACTTAACTGAAGAAAAGGTGGAGAAACTGGAAGACCTTAATATCCAGTATATCCAGATCTCGCTGGACGGTTTGAAGAAAACCCATAACAAGATGAGAGGAGCTAATGCCTATGAAAGGACTATTGAGGGCATAGAGAATGCGGTATACTCTGATATAACCACAGGCATTGCAATGACCGTCACCAAAGACAATCTCCATGAAGTAGATGACGTCATAGACCTCGTAGAGGAACTGGGGGCAGATATTTTCATGCACTACAACTTCATCCCCACGGGGAGAGGAAAGGATATGATTGAACTGGACCTCTCTCCAAGAGAGAGGGAAGAGCTTTTGACCATGTTGGCATCAGAATCCCTGAAAAGGAACATAAGCTTACTCTCCACTGCTCCTCAATACGGCAGGGTAGCTGCTAAGGGAGGCGTAGTTTCTGCAACCCACTTCGATACTGTAGGTCAGGACGAAGAAGTGCAAGAAGGAGTCAAATTTCTTGCAGAATTTATTGGTGGTTGTGGCTGTGGCAGACTTTACTGGGCTCTTCAGCCCAACGGAGATCTAACCCCCTGTGTGTTCTTCCCCGTGACTCTGGGCAATATCCGCCACGACTCCTTCATGGAAGTATGGTTGAATTCACCTGTTCTGGAGAAAACCAGAAAAAGAGAGGAATACGCCGATATGTGCCAGAGCTGCAGCTCCAGAAGTATTTGTGGCGGGTGCAGGGCAAGGGCCTACGCCTACTACGGCGATGTGGCAGAAGCCGACCCGGGATGCGTCATAAACAAGAAGAAATGGGAGGATCTAAAGGAGAGCATTATAACTGAGATAAAACAATGAAACATATTTAACTTTAATATTTAACTTAACTTAGTCTAGGTGCATTTAGGGGAATTAAGTGCATTTAGGTGCATTTAGGTGCGGTTCCATCATCTTCTTGAGCTCAAGCAATAACTTCTGGAGTGAGAAGTAAAATCATAGTTCAGTGGAAACATTTTAATCTCATATTATCATTGTTATCAAAGGATGAAGGGAACAGTAGGAAGAATTTATGGTGAAGCCAGCTCAACTAATTTCAGTTTTGTAGTATTTGATCCCAGAGAAATTGGAAGAACAGATTACGTTAAAGTATGGAATGATGCTGAAGGATGGATTATCGCTCAGGTTTATGATATTAAGGCTACAGCTGACCTCAACGAAAGTGATGCCCTACAGGGAAGGGATGCAGAAAAAGAGGTTTATCTGGCAAAAGCAATAGTAATCGGAAAAAGAGATGAGAATGGGCTGTTGAAGGTTCCCAAGTCTCCATTCGTTCCCGGGGAGAACGTATTCAAAGCGGATAGTGAAATCGTTACTGAAGCCCTGGGTCTGGAAACCGAAGGAGCCTATATCGGCCATTTAAAAGACAGCGACATCAGAGTCAACATAGATTTGAACTCCCTGATACAGAAGCACTGCTGTATCCTGGCAAAGACAGGGAGCGGTAAGAGCTATACGGCAGGAGTCCTGGTGGAGGAGCTGCTAGAAAAGAATGTTCCCCTGTTCATCATTGACCCCCATGGAGAATACTCCACAATATCGGAGTCGAATGACGACACGGAAGAAAAGGAGAAAATGAAGAAGTTCGGAATCAAGCCCAAGGGATACGGCAGTAAAATAAAACTTTATGTTCCACCCAACTCTCCTTTTACGGATAAATCGGACGGTATTCTTAAGCTGGACGGTTTGAACCTGAATGCTGAAGAAATCATCGAGCTGACCGGTTTGACCAACCCATCTTCCACTGCCATTCTGCATCAGGCTATTAAGGACCTCAAGGGTAAGAACTACACCATCGACGATATAATCGCAGAGGTCGAGGAGATGAAACACAACTCCAAGTGGACTGTACTGGGTTCTCTGGAAAAGATCAAGGATTCTGGATTGTTTGGAAAGGATGCAACACCTATACAGGTATTACTGCAAAATGGAAAGGCTATTGTGCTGGACATGAGAGGGACTCCTCCCGAGCACCAGGACCTCATAGTCTCCAGGGTCACTTCTCAGCTGTTCGAGCTGAGGAAGAGGAATGAAGTACCTGCGGGCATGATAGTGCTCGAAGAAGCACACAACTTTATACCCGAAAGAGGTTTCGGTAAAGCTGTCTCCAATCAGGTGTTGAGGACCATAGCCAGCGAAGGCAGGAAATTTGGTCTTGGTCTGATGGTCATTAGCCAGAGGCCGGCAAGAGTGGATAAAAACGTGGTCAGCCAGTGCAACACCCAGGTGATCTTGAAAGTGACCAACCCCAACGATATCAACGCCATAAAAAGAGGAGTTGAAGGGTTAACCTCTGACACCGTGGAGGAGATAAAAAGGATACCTCCCGGTACAGGGATGGTCATCAGCCCCGAACTGGAAAGACCGATCATAGCAAGCATCAGAGTGAAAAGGAGCAAACACGGTGGAGCTTCAGTGAACATCGTCAAGCAGAAGCAAAAACAGAAGCAAAAATCAAAAGATAAGAAACCCAAGAAGGGCGAAAAAGAACCAGTAGAGGTAGAGAATGAATCCCAGAAAGAGCAAAAGGGCGGTTTTCTCAAAAAAATGTTCGGTGGCTAGAAATGAACTACAAAGTAACTCTCAACGGAGCATGGATAGTTAAAAGTGCCAAGAGCCCGGAAGATGCTATGAATATAGCTGTTTCAGAAGCGGGAAAGAAACTGGACCTGGACTTTGTGGAAGTTAATGTGGGTGATGTTGAATGTCCTAAATGCAACGAATCACTGAAAAGCGTGTTTCTGGTAGCAAATACTGCTATAGTGGGTCTATTCTTTGAGATAAAGGTCTTTAACGCGGATAGCGAAGAGCATGCATCAAGGATCGCCAGATATGAGATCGGGAAGAGGCTCAAGGATACCCCACTGGAAGTGGTGGAAGTACAAGAAGTTGAGGAATAAGTGAAAAGATCTTTTTGGATAAAAATAAATCGAAAGACATTTGAATATTTAGTTATATGTAGATTCAATGTTTGCAAGAGTAAGCGACCTCACCAGCTACCTCTACTGTCCTCGCCTGTGCTACTACAGGAACAGATTTGAGGAGACCTATGTAAGCGAAATGCATGCAGCCCGGGACCTATATATTAGCCTCAGAATGGATCTGGACAAGGAATGGGCATGTAAGAAGTTTGTATCCTATTTTGGCAATAAGCATGAGTCGTTATTCAACCAGGCTGCCCAGAAATTTACATATTGTCCCACCCTTCAGGAGATCGAGGGAGTAGACTGGGATGTTCTACTCCAGTCGGAGAATTATAGACTAAAGGGTAAAGTGGATGAGGTAGTAAGAACTAAAAAAGACAAAGCACCTCTGGTCCTCTCCTTAACCTCCCCTGAAAAGGATGTGTGGTTCAGAGATAGAATAAAACTCACAGCTTTCTGCATGATGCTGGAATCCCCTAAAGGATACGTCTATTACTATAGAAAATACATAAGGATAATAAGGTCAAATTGACTATTTTTTGTGAGATTATTTTTATTGGTTTGATTTATCTTTAATCTCATGTTTTAAAATTAAAAGAATATAAAAACTTAGTAATATATTAGTTGTTTTTTTAGTTCCTCTATTCTCTTAAATTAAGAAATATCTTTTAATCTATTTTAATTTAATTATACCATTTTCGGTATGTATTATCATAGTAATACCAACGGTAATATCTTGATATTATTCGTGGAGACCTCTTTATAGCTGGATTTACTTAAGATTGATTATATGAAACCAAAAATGATAAAACAACCAATTAGAGAGGTCTATAGACCCAAAGGAGCAGGGAGTA
>JAWODI010000079.1:0-17716 GCA_046483365.1 Archaeoglobaceae archaeon
CCGGCTACAAGTCCATTATCCAGGACATAAAGAACGCGGGTGCCGAGTTCATTGACAGTGAAGTAGTAGAAGACGGTAACCTGGTCACCAGCCGAAACCCTAATGACATACCAGCTTTCATTCAGGCCTCTCTAAGAAAACTGGGGAGCTAATGGAAAATCAATTCAATATCCAGACTTTTGACCCGGCTCTGCGTAGTTTTAATCCAGGAGTAATTCATAAAAGATGAGCGGCAATTATGAGAATGCTACATTCGCTGGAGGTTGTTTTTGGTGTATGGAAGCAGCATTCAAGGAACTTGATGGTGTAATTGAAGTTGTCTCCGGCTATACAGGAGGCCATATGGAGAATCCCACTTACAATGATGTATTGACCGGCAAAACAGGACACTATGAAGCTATACAGGTGACTTATGATCCTTCTAAAGTGAGCTACACCCAGCTACTGAAAGTGTTCTGGAGGAACATCGATCCCACTGACCCTGGAGGACAGTTCGCTGACAGAGGACCTCAATACAGGACAGCCATCTTCTACCACAACGAAGACCAGAAAAGACTGGCAGAGGAGTCAAAGCAGGAGCTAGAAGGATCTGGAAAGTTCGATAAGCCTATAGCTACCAAGATCATCCAGTTCAAAAAATTTTACAGAGCAGAAGAGTACCATCAGGACTACTACAAGAAGCAGCCCGGCAGATACAGTACTTACAGCTACCTCTCTGGAAGAAAGCCTTACATTAAGAAGACCTGGGGTGTTGAAGATGAGTGAAGCAGAAAGAGAAAGAGTGTATTTGATCCCATCCAGGGAAGAGTTGAAGGAAATACTTACGCCAATACAGTATAAGGTGACTCAAGAGAACGGGACAGAACCTCCATTCAAAAACGAATACTGGGACAACAAAAGAGAGGGAATATATGTTGATGTTGTTTCTGGAGAACCTCTTTTCAGCTCAAAAGATAAATACGACTCCGGAACCGGTTGGCCCAGTTTTACAAAACCTCTGGAGCCGGAGAATATAGTCACCAAGAGAGAAACTGGCCATGGGATGGTCAGGACAGAGGTCAGGAGCAAGCACGCCGACTCACACCTGGGTCACCTATTTGACGATGGCCCGCCTCCCACAGGCCTTCGCTACTGTATGAACTCCGCCGCAATGAAATTCATACCCAAAGAAGAGCTGGAGAAGGAAGGATACAGGGATTACAAAAAGCTCTTCTATTGAATTCATTCACCATACATTTTTTCACCATTCCTTTCATAATAATTAGATTCCAAGAAAATCCTTAATGAATCATCATTGAAATTGAGACCGGGGTGATGGGGTAAATGTTCAACATGGGGTTATTCGAGCAAGCGTTCATAGTATTCACATATACTGTGGTCTTCTTATTGATCCAGAGGGACGCTTCTCTCAGGTATCCGACAAAGAGCATCAAACCCTCGTTGTGGGCTTTAGCTGTGGTGGTAATGCACCTCATAGGATTCGCCCTCTACATCTTTCTAAGGCCAAACCACACAAAAAACTGATACGATCAGGACGAAATCATTGAGTTTTGTAGCAAAGTGCAACATATTTATATCTCTTTGTAGCACCCTGCTACATGAGCAGTAAAAGTGTTCGGATTGACGAAGAGGCTTATAATACAGCCCTCCAATACGGTAAAAACCTTAGCGAAGCAATAAGAGCAATGAACAATTTAATAGAAGAGTACAGGAAACAGGAAAAAGTGGATGTTGATGAGCTGGCTAAAAAAATATCCAAATATCTTTACTCTGATCTAAGCTCTTATCTGGATTACCTCATATCCAAATACTGATTGCGATCAAACCCGCACTGGTTACGGGGAACTTTCCTCGGAGAAAGAGGGGTGGCTCGAGAGGTGCTCATCCAGAACGAGCAGGCAGTGACAGCACACTTCATCATCACATATAGGGGCTCCACATCGAGGGCATCTCATGCTGGTGGGTCCATCTTCTTACTAAAATCTATTTCGAGTGATTTGAAAGTGAACAGCGGCGTAAATATTAAAAATAGTAAACACTAAAAACAGTAAACTAAATAAGTATGCATGCAAATTAAATAAGTGCAAAAAGGAATGTTCATGGGGGGTTATATATTCATGGGGGGTTATCCTTGAAAAAATTTGTTAATAGCACCACAGTGATTTCTGAAAGTGTTCTTCAGGAATTAAAAGAAAAAAGTGGAGAGAACAGCACAAAGGAAGCTTTAGTTAAGGCCGTATACCATTATCTCTATTGTCCATACACCCACGATGGAGATGAGATGGAGTTGAATCGGAACAATGAACATGAGGGGACAAAAAGAAATTTGTGCGGAAGAAAACCAGTTTACCTCTCCAAAATCCAGGAAAAGCTGTGATCAGCCTAGAATCCAAAAATCCGGTGGGAATGATAAGATTTGATTCTTGATAATCTAATTTTTATTTGCTGATCTTTCTTCTTCAATTCTTATTCCTGGATCACCTATTCCAGACTTCTTGCCAGCTTTTTTCCTAATTCGTAGGCAGCTGACATTACCTGGGAGTTCTCGGCCACCTTGCCCCGATGGAATACCAGCTCGGCACCCCTTCCCCTAATTGCCTCCATATTCCATAGCCAGTGACATTGTCAAAGTAATAAAAAGAATTATTGACTTGTGAGAAAAAATATTTATTACATCTAACTTAGAGTAAATTGGGAGGTGGAAGTATGGGGGATACCGGAGAAATTGATGTAGAACTCGATTTTGATAAATTTCCCGTAAAATACACTTGCGATGGAGACGATATCTCTCCCAGGGTAAAGATATCAGGAATAGATGATGTAAAGTCACTGGCCATGATCGTGGACGATCCCGATGCGCCTATAGGGACATTCACTCACTGGGTGATATGGAACGTTAATCCTACCAGTGAAATACCGGAGAATGTGCCTCATGGCAATGAAATATCTCGACCTGTAAAAGCCCTGCAGGGTAAGAACAATTTCGGGAAAACCGGTTACAATGGACCCTGCCCACCGGGGGGAACCCACCGCTACTATTTCAAGGTGTATGGTCTGGACAGCGAATTGGATATACCGCCGGGTTCCGATAAAAGCAAGCTGGAAGATGAAATGGAAGATCATATAATTAAATACGGGGAGGCCATGGCCACCTACAAGAGATAGCATGAAAAGAGAGATAACTTACTTCGACAAAAAAGGAGAAGATGATACAGCAGAGACCCTCAAACTGGCCAGAGAAAGAGCGGTGGAGCTGAGGATAAGGTATGCTGTGGTGGCTTCCACCACAGGAAAAACGGGTAGGGAGGCTGTCGAAGCTTTCAAGGACTCAGGTATTGAGGTAGTGGTGGTCACCCACCAGACCGGTTACAAGAAGGACAATGTTCAGGAGCTGAAAGAGAAGGATAGAGAGTTTCTGGAGAAGCATGCTACTGTGGTTACGGCTTCAGATCTATTGACCAGGGTGCCCAAGCTGGTTGCCCAGAAATACGGTGGGTTTTCACCCTTCCACGTCATAGCTGACACCCTTAGAATGTTCTCTCAGGGAATGAAGGTGTGCGTAGAGGTGGCTCTTATGGCTGCTGATGCTGGGGCAGTACCAGTAGGCGAAGAGATAATAGCCGTGTCGGGGACCGCAAAAGGAGCGGATACGGCGGTGGTAATAACAGCCGCCAACGTGCATAAATTGTTCGATATAGATATACGGGAGGTACTGGCCATCCCCAGAAGAAAATAGTAGCCAGAAAATCCAGTAATAATACTTTACCCAATCTTTTATATATTCCGAGTTTAATGACTTAACTAAGCGGTTGGTGCTCTACAGCCACTTAATAGCACTAACTTCACTAAAAAAAGGGTGTGGTAATATGGTAGAGAAAAAAGATGTGCTCAATTTTATAAGAAAGAAATGTCAGGAAGAAGGAATGGAAACTAAACCCAGGATCTATGAGATTGCAAGAGACTTGAACGCAGAAGAGAACGACATAATCGAGATCGTTAAAGGTCTGGAATCCGAAGGGATGATCGAATACATTAGCTCAGCTCCCAGCGAATCTCACATCTGCCCCGTAGATTTAGACCTCATCTTCAAAGATACCCTCTACGAAGATAGGTGACCATCCTGCTTGTTGACTGAAAGTTTTTGGCTGAAAAATACCTAATACTCCAATTTTTTTTACGGTCTTGCTCATAGCCTTCGTCACAGGTCATCGCAGGTCATCGGTCTGCTCATAGAACATTGAATTGGTCATTGAATTTGTTATATTATTGGTCCTATTATTGGTCCTATTATTGGTCCTTGGTCACTGTTATTGGTCTTGGAGAACAAGTTTAATATTCTGTTCATATACTCTAATATATGGGGCAGAACTGGTGGGACAGGATTTATCGTGAGCAGAAGCCTCCCTGGGATAGTGATGAGCCTTCTACACATCTTGTCGAGGTCATAGAAAGCGGAGAGGTAACACCCGGTACCGGTAAGGCTCTTGACATTTGCTGTGGTAAAGGAACTGAGGCGGTCTATCTGGCAGAGGAAGGGTTCACTGTCAGCGGCATAGATGTCTCTGCAGAGGCAATTAAAATGGCTAAAGAGAAGGCCGAGAGTGTTAATGTTGATGTGGACTTTAGAGTGGGAGATGTTCTACACATGCCCTTCAAAAACGATTCTTTTGAATTTGTCAATGATAAAGGGTGCTTCCATGTCTTTGGCCCCGAGGACAGAAAGGGTTTTGCTGTTGAAGTGAGCAGGGTGATGAAGGGCGGCGGAAGGTACATGATGAGGTGCTTCTGCGACAAGCAGCCGGGTGACTATGGACCTTACAGGATATCCAGGGAAATAATAATCGATACATTCTCTTCCCTCTTTGAGATAGATGATATCAAAGAGGTCGATCTGGGTGAAAGCGGTTCTCCTAAAGGTTACAGAGTCTTGATGACAAAAAGAGCGGATAAATGAACTGCAGTAATCCAGAATCTTGTTGAATCTGAATATAAAAATAAAAAAAATGGGTGTTATATTTACATCATTCCGCCCATTGCTTCAGGCGGCATTCCACCCATACCACCGGCTCCGGCGCCGGCTCCTTCGTCTTTCTTGCTGGCAACAACGTCATCGATCCTCAGCAGCATTACTGCTACTTCGTCTCCAGAGCCTATAGCATGGTTCTTGACACTGATGGGTTCCAGTACGCCTTCTTCTTTCATGCTGGATACTTTTCCGGAGGTCGCGTTGATACCGGATTCTTTGTTACCGTTCTCGTGGGCGGATTTCAGCTCTACCAGCGAGTTTATGGGATCGATCCCCGCGTTCTCTGCCAGTGTCCTGGGTACGATCTCCATTGCTTTTGCAAAGGATTCTATAGCTAACTGCTCTCTGCCTCCCAGGCCAGGAGCCCACTCATTCAGCTTGAGGGCTACCTCTGTCTCTACTGCACCCCCACCTGGAACCACTTTTCCATCTTTAAGTGCGTCGGTAATAACCTGGATCGCGTCCTCTATTCCTCTGGCAACCTCGTCTACTACATGCTCTGTTCCGCCTCTGACCAGAATGGTCACGGCTTTAGGATTCTGGCAGCCTGTAATGAATGTCATCTTCTCGTCGCCCACTTTCTTCTCTTCTACTAGAGAAGCATTACCGATGTCATCTTCTCCGATATCTCTAATGTCCGAGAGTACTCTGGCTCCAGTTGCTTTGGCGATCTTTTCCATATCGTTCTTCTTAACTCTCCTCACGGCAATGACGCCTTTCTTTGCCAGATAGTACTGAGCGAGGTCATCAATACCCTTCTGGCACAGGACCATGTTGGCTCCTGAGCTGACCACTCTATCGACCATGTCCTTGAGCATCTTCTCTTCCTGATCCACGAATTTCTGCAACTGGTCAGGGTCAGTTATCTGTACCTGGGCATCGGTCTCCGTTTCTTTGACCTCCAGTGCAGAGTCTATCAGCAATATCTTAGCATCATCAATCTTCTTGGGCATGGAGGGATTAACTATCTCCTTATCGATAACAATACCGTTTATCAGATCAGTATCCTCTACATCTCCACCGTGTTTCTTCTCTACCTTTATAAAGTCTGTATCGGCTTCAATACCATATTTACTTTCTTCTGCAATGGAATTGACCGCCTTTACGGAGATATCGGAGAGCTTGTCAAGTGCCACTTCAGCTCCCTTCCCCGTCATGGCAGTAGAAGCGATCCTCTTCAGGATCTCCTCGTCGCTCTTGCTCACCGGAGTGGCGAGCTCGTCAATAACTTCTTTTGCCTTATCTACGGCAAGCCTATAGCCTCTGGCGACCAGAGTAGGATGAATATCCTGATCCAGCAGCTCTTCAGCCTTCTTCAAAAGCTCTCCACCGATAACCACTGCAGTAGTTGTTCCGTCGCCGACCTCATTCTCCTGGGTCTTGGCGACCTCAATAACCATCTTGGCAGCCGGATGCTCCACATCCATCTCCTTCAGAATAGTAACACCGTCATTCGTAACAGTGATGTCACCCATGCCATCTACAACCATCTTGTCCATTCCTTTAGGCCCTAATGTCGACCTTACAGATTCGGCGATCGTTCTGGCCGCAGTGATATTCTGTCTCTGTGCATCCCTGCCTGTGGTCCTTTGGGTTCCTTCCTTCAATACGAGTACAGGAGCTCCTTGCGCATTTTGCATCAAACCACCTCCAAAAGTGTTTTTACGACGTTTTGAGCTATTTCCTGTCTTATTGCAATTCGCTGGATTAGGGGTTCTATATAAAAGTTTTGGTAGAGGGTGGAGGGTAGAGGGTGGAAAAGTCTGGTAGATAAATGTGCGGATGATGCAGGTTTGCTCAAGATATGATCAAAGAACAGGATGCTAGCACAAAGCCAGCCAATGCAGAAGTTTTATATTAAAGGATATTATCAAACAATAATAGATGAAACGCATTAGAACTGTCCTGGCAATCTTCATATTATGTGTACTATTAACATCAGCAGCAGGTGATCAGATAACAGTATGTGAATCGGACTGTAACTTTACCCAAATTCAGTCCGCAATAATCAGCTCCAGAGATGGGGACGTCATCTTGATCGAGTCGGGGGACTACAAGGAGAACTTGTTCGTTGATAAAAAGGTGAAAATAGTTGGTGATGGAGCTGTTTTGCAGCCATCAGTCCAGTACGCTCCCACAGTACAGATAACAACTGGCAATGTTGTCCTGGAGGGGTTGAAGGTTACAGACAGTTCTGCAGCCATAAAAGCCTTAGGGGCAGAAGATATCTCTGTGTTCAACTGCACCATATCCCGGAGCGATTATGGGGTTAGCGCTCTGGGTAGTAAGAGTATCAATTTGGTGGGTAATTCATTTGAATATAATCGAATCCATATAATGCTTCAGAATATCGATGGCGCATCCATACGCCAGAATAAGATCTCTGGGGGTTCCACGGGCATAATGTTGACTAATTCTAAGTCTAACAATGCAACGGGAAACACTTTCAGAGAAATGAATGTGGGAGTAGCACTGGAGAACTCTGCGAAAAATGAATTGAGGAACAATGACTTCAAGCAGTGTGATGCAGGGGTTTATTCTGTTCTTTCCAATAACAACCGGTTCTCCAAAAATGAAGTGAAGAACACATCCGTTTTTCTGGACCTCAAACTATCAGCAAACAACAAGATAGCGCAAAACGCTGTAGAGAATTGCACCTACAGCAGGACCGTGAACTCCAATTACAACTTTTATAATCTGGAGAACATGAATTTAAGCGGTAAAGAGTTTGAATTGTCAATTATCGATCCGTCAATCCCTCAGAAATATACAAACCTCAGTCGAGGAGTCGATCTTACCCTCAACTCCCCCAACTCTACAGATGAATGCCAGGTCCTTCTTCAGGCCAGCATTCCCGTTAAAAAAGTGCTGGGGTCCAATCTTTCCTCAGTGGGACTCTACAAGCTTGAGGATCTCGAGATGATCTCCAATAAGACATTCCATGAAGACATAATAGAAATAAACGCCTCCGTGAACCAGAGCGGAAAATACATTTTGCTGGCCCAAAAAGAGGACGATGCTGGAAATAGCGAAGAAGGGTCTTACTCCAACTCTGGAACTACCGGAACTACCGAAGGAATAATCATGTTCGCCGTAGTAATAGCTTCCATCGTGGTGATGCTGTACATCCTCAGCAGAGGAAGATGATCCCTTATCCCAGGCAGTAATCTGATTTCTCATTTCTCATTTTCCTTTTAACCGATCATACAAATATTTGCTCGATTAAGCGGCTCAAAGTCCAGTTCAAGAGAACTAAATTAGTATGGAATTAGATAAGGACATGTGATTACTTTGAAATAGTTGGAAATTGGCAATAGCGTAATGTTTTGATTTTAAGGTGTTTGAATGATCGAGGTCAGAGAGCTTTACAAGTCCTTTGGGGATAAGATCGCCGTTGATGGAGTTAGCTTTACGGTCAAGGAAGAAATATACGGTCTTTTAGGTCCTAATGGAAGCGGCAAGAGCACTTTAATGAAGATGATGATCGGGATCCTGGAGCCCACGCAAGGCAATGTTCTTATTGAGGGTATTGATGCTGCTGTGGATCCGTTAAAAGCGAAAGAGATAACTGGTTACGTGCCTGAATCCCCCGTCCTTTATGAAAGCCTCACTCCGGGCGAGTTATTCGATTTTGTGGGTAAGATAAGGGGAGTCCCTGGAGAAAAGCTTGACAGCAGGGTCAACAGCCTGGTCGAGGCTTTTGAGATTGGAGAGTATCTTGACCAGTTCATAGGCTCCCTCAGCTTCGGAACTAAGCAGAAAGTGTCTTTGATAACTGCTCTCCTTCATAACCCCAGTGTGTTGGTTCTTGACGAGGCCATGAACGGATTGGACCCTAGAAGTGCAAGAGTTTTGAGGGAGCACCTGTTGGAGTCCAAGAGGAAAGGAATGAGTATGGTCTTCTCCACTCACGTGCTGCCTCTGGCAGAGATGATCTGTGATAGGGTGGGAGTGATCCATAAAGGAAAGCTGGTGGCTGAAGGAACTATTGAAGAGCTCAGAGGTAGTGAAGAGAACCTGGAGGACATCTTCTTGAAGTTAACCGGCAGTGATTCCATAGTGGAGGCTTTGAGGGAGTAAATGTTCGATATGGTCAGGGTTCTGCACAAAGAGCTGCACTACCAGATAATTCGAAGCAATCCCATGATCGCCAACGACCCCAAGAAGTTCAGGAAAGCCATGAATAGACTGGGTATTAAGAGGAGCCTGTCTTTCCAGTCCATCCCCTTCCTCATCTTTGGGAGTGTTATAGCGCTGGGAATCGTTAATCAGGTTGGTGATAGGGCTGTTATCTCTTCTTTTGCTGTCTCCTTCTCTATGATCCCATTCATCTTTGCCCTCTACGTCACAGCCGTACAGTCTTCATATGCAGTTTCTCTGGGAATATTTGAGTACCTGAAAACCCTGCCCATAAGAATTGGAGCCATCTACTTGAGCGAGCTTCTCTTCATCGATATCCTGCCCTGGCTGGCACTGGTGATCCCAGCTGTTATAGTCATATCCTTAACCTTTATGTTTGCAGGTCTACTCTTCTTTCTCTGGCTGTTAGTGGGTTTGCTGGCCGGCCACACCGTCGGATTGCTCGCCTACTCTCTTCTTGGCTGGAGGTTATCCAATAGTAAGACCAGGATGCAACCGGTAAAGAACTTCCTAAAGATCGTTGGCTTGCTGGCGTTGTTCGGATTCTTTTATGGTATAAGCTCTTTCCAGAGGGACGTGGATTACAGCATGTTCACGGACATCTTTGCCAGGTACGAATTCCTCTACCCTTTCACAGTGACCTCCATATTCGAACCCTACAAGAGCCTGGCCCTGGCTTCAGTCTACCTGGTCATCCTCATTCCCGTCTACTATTACTCTCTGATAAGGGTCTGGAATAACATGCTGGAACCAAGGGCTGTCGCCAAGAGAGAGATCAGAAGTTTCAGGACCGGTTATGGAGGCAGACTCTATACCTTAGCGATTAAGGACATAAGAACAGTTTTCAGGAAAGGTTCTCTGGTGGTAGGATCTCTTATCCCCATGTACTTCATTTTTCCTCAGATCGCTGTGGCTTTAAGGTCAGGTAACCTGCCTGTGGAGAGTGTATTCACCCTATTACTCTTCACTGCTTTGATATCCACAATCGGGGCGACCGTAGTCCTCAGAATTGAGGGAAAAGAGGTAGAATTCCTGAGAACCTTGCCTATACCCAGAAACCAGTTCGTTTTAAGCAAAGCCGTCTCTGCGTCCCCCATCCCCATAGCTATGTGCGTTGCAATTGTGTTCCTGGGTGCCTACTTTGATATAACCGCAATTTACCTGATCCCTATTGCTTTCCTGCTGCCTTTTATTACTTCCACACTAACCATGCTAACTTCTTTTCGCGGTATTGAAGAAATAGGAGTACCGGAAATAACTATTAGTAAAACTATCGTCCTATTTATTATCAATGGTACTTTCCTGGGAGCTATAGGAATTCCGGTGATCCTTACCTCGTTTACAGAGGGAGTGTTGATCACTTATGCGCTGGTATTGGCTCTCCTTTACGTTCTGGTGAGAAAACTGTCCTATTAGTCCTATTAGTCATTTCACTCCGTGTTTCTACTATACTCTCATCTCCCAGTTTGACATTTCTGAAATTATAAATAATAAGAAAGGACATCAATAAGCATGAGGTGAGGCTTAGTATTGGGGGTAATAGGAGTATTGGTCAAATAGGGATAGTATTGGTCACAATAGGGATCGTTCTGGAGATTAACATAACACAACCCATTGACTTTCCAGAGGGCTGTGATCCTTCTTACGAAGACGCTGAGATGTAAGATGGAATACGAGCCCGTCTGTGCTACCCTGGAAGACGGTATGAAAAGATAATGGGCGGGGGATAATGTGAAATATTTGACGTGTGCGCTGTTACTTACGTTGTTAGCGACAGTATTCCTGACAGGATGTCAGCAGGATGACAAAAAAACCATACCTCAAGGATCTGTGTGGAAACTTGAAACTTTTGATTCTGCTGGTGAAGAAATCAAGGTGCTGCCCGGAACGAACATCACATTGAGGATCGAGAAAGAGAATGAGTTCGGTGGTTCTGCTGGTTGTAATAGTTACGCTGGCTCTTATGAGAGGGAGAGAGGTGACTCAAACTCGATTTCTATAGGTCCCATTATCTCTACAGAGAAATGGTGTTTAAATCAAAGTATAATGGAACAGGAATCGAGATACTTGAGTGCGCTGCGAAACGTATCATCCTTTGAAGTTAACTCAGACCACTTGAAATTGTTCTACGACAATGGGAACAGCTCTCTCAACTTCCTGAGGCTGTCCTGACTGTCTTGAGACTGCAGCCGGATTGGTACGTTAAAATAATTCATACAGATATTAGAATGATAAATGAGCTCCCCATTTCTCTTAGCCTCATAACCTGGTTTAAGCGTTAAAGTTGGGCGCGCTCGATTAGATTCAGGAATGACAGAAAAGAATATAAAAAAAGGATACTGAAAATGGATTAAGGGGGTTTGTTGGATGCTACGGATAAAGAGTTTTTGTTGTCTTTATTTTTCTCATTTAGGTGTTTTAGGATGTTGTAGACCAAGTATCAGTATGTTAAGGGTTCGTGGGTGGTAATTTGTTGAATGGAAAGTTTGTGATCGTTAGTATAGGCCTCATTCTTGCGATCTCACTGGTGATCCCGTTTTTTGTGAACATATCTGCTGAAGAAGAGCCACCTGAGAGGGAGTACGTGAGATTAGAGAGAATGGATATTAGAGCTGAAGAAGTTAACATTAGTCACGCCTCTATCGAGTTTTTGGTGGGCATCGATAGGTCTGAGGTTGTCTCTAACGCCACGTTGAGTGTGGGCGTTTATGATGAGGTGACCGGTCTCTTGCTGGAGACCCAGGAGATCGAGGTTCCCAGGGATGGGGTAGAGGGTTCTGGTGAGCTAAATGTTTCGATGTCGCTGGAGAAGTCAAGAGATTATAATATCGAGTTCTCTCTGGAGAAAGACAACAGTATAGTAGATTCCAAGGGCATGGAGTTAAGTGGAATGGATACCCTTGTACCAGAGGGGAGGGAGCTCAAGCTCTCCATGAGAGATGTTGACTTCGAGATAACGGGTGTGCAGGATAATATGACCGACGTTAAGACCAGATTCTATATGGACACCACAGAGAATTATTCTGAAGTTACTTTTCATGTGAAGGCTGTCCAGTTCGAGTCCAATGTGATGGCTGAAGATTCCTGGTTGACTATGGAAGTCAATAAGGGCAAAACACTACTGGTGGAGACCAATTTAACCGTTCCCAGTAACTATAATTACGTGGTGGATCTGGAGGCGTGGAGAGAAGATTCCTTGCTAAAATCCTGGAGCAGAGGACTGAATCTTGCTCCTACAGAAAGAGTTCCCGAGAACGTGTCTGAAGAAAAAGTCAGGTTCAGAGCCAGCGAATTCATAAGGCAGACACCAAGCCCACCAGCCCCTACACCCGAACCTACAGAAGGGAGACCACAACCACAACCAGGTTTCGAGGCAGTTTTAGCTTTATTGGCGATAGGAGGTGTCTTCTTATGGAAGAAGAGAAAGAAAAATTAGAGGGAGATAGATTAAAGGTCAACAAAAATGACCTGTTAAAGAACATAGGAATAGCCATAGCAATGATCCTGTTAATTGTATCCTTATGGAGTCTCTACATGTCTTTGGGCAATCTGATAGGCATATGGGTAGCCGAAAAATACGCACCAATATATAGGGCTCTAATGAACCTGGCAGTAGTGATCCTTGCTTTATACACCATAAAACTGCTGATAAAAAAGGAGTGAAAGGTGTGGAGGTATGGATCGACCTTAAAATAAAATCTTATCAAAAAGAAAATATTAAACCTTCCCGGTTCAAGAAAGGTAAGATAGAGGGTCGGAGGATATGAGAATAGGATCAAATTCTCTGTTTAGATGGATTCAGAAACGAGAGACAGCTGATTTTGGTCTTTTCTTGGCTGTTGTTGCACTCTTTTTCATTGTTATTTATTTGGTAGGCTCCAATTTCGAGGTTAATAGCTTGATTGGTGGTATATTCATTCTGATTTTGTTCTATTTTATTGTATACTTATTCCATAAAAAGATCATATGATAAGGTTAATTATTTAATCACCGTTTTAGTATTCCCCTTCCATGAGAGATTGCTTGAAGCTCATCTTTGATAGAAGGTCCATCAGGAAATTCAAAAATGACCATATCCCAGACGATGTTCTTCTGGAAGTGCTCGATGCAGGCAACGCTGCTCCGACGGCAGGAAATCTTCAGGCGAGGGATTTTGTGATCGTGAGGGATGAAGAGAAGAAGAAGCTTGTTGCAGAATCAGCTTTAAAGCAGATGTTCATTGCGGATGCTCCTGCAGTTATAGTGGTGTGTGCAAACTATCCCCGCAGTATGAGACTTTACGGAGAAAAGGGCAGGCAATATGCGGAGCAGGATGCTACGGCTGCCATCGAGAATATTTTGATAGCGGTGTGCGCCCTCGACCTGGGAGCCACCTGGGTAGGAGCGTTTGACGAGTCCCAGCTGTCGGAAATCCTGGAGATCCCCAGGGATGCCAAACCGGTAGCAGTGATCCCTCTGGGCTATCCCGATGAGGAGCCGGAGAAGAGAAGCCGTTATCCCGTGAACGAGCTTATCCACTGGGATAGATGGTGAAAGATGTTCGAATCCTTTAATCTCTACACTTCCGGCCTTGTGGCCCTCTTTCTGGTAGTTATCGCCACCATTGTTACCTGGTACTTCTCCAAAATGGAAGGAAGCGACGAAGAAGTTGTTCTGGACATCGTACAGGACAGAAAGAAGGTAACCAGAGAAGAGCTCCAGCAGGAGACCGGCTTGAGCATGGAAAAACTTGAGCGGATAATTCAATCGCTTGAGCAGGTCATGGTGGAGGGAGAAGAGGTCTACTACACTGGTGAAGGAAGAAGAAAGTGGGGAGAGCCCAGAAAAGAAAGTGAAAGTAGTTAGGATAGATAACATGAACCTCATAACTCTGCTTACAGATTTCGGGGACTATTATCCGGGGGTCATGAAGGGTGTGATACTAAAGAATAGCCCCCACGTCCATTTAGTTGATATCACTCATTCTGTAGAGCCTCAAAATGTTGTTCAGGGCGCTTTCCTCCTTCTAAACTCTTACAGGTTCTTCCCACCGTGCATCCATGTTGCAGTGGTGGATCCCGGTGTGGGGAGCAAAAGAATGGCTGTTATTGTGGAGTGCGACCACTATACATTCATCGGGCCGGATAACGGGATCCTCTATCCTGCCTGCAGTGAATCGGGGATGAAAAGAGTATGGAGGATCGATGAAGACAAAGTTACCCAGTACCAGGGGATAGATAAGATCTCCTCAACATTTCACGGAAGGGATATATTCGCTCCTGCCTCCTCCTACGCGGTTAAAGGTCGCATAGAAGAAATAGGGGAAGAAATAGGGTTAGAGGACATGCAACATCTGGATATTTTCGATCATCGGGTTGAAGGAAAGGAGGTAAGCTGTAGAGTGTTGTTCATCGACAGGTTCGGGAACGCGGTCACCAACTTGAATACTGAAGTGGTTGAGCAATTGAATCCAAAAGTTTTTAACGTAGGTGAACAGAAATTTCCTTTGGTAGACAGCTACTCCGATGTTGAAAAAGGCTCACCCATGTCCTTGATAGGAAGTTTTGATACCCTTGAATTGAGTGTAAGAGAAGGGGATGCCAGCGAGCGGTTCGGCATCAAGAGCGGTTGGCTGAAGCTGGGGTGGAGCTGATGTGGATGTGGAGGGAGTAAAATGGTATTGGATAGAAGTAGAGACGTCATATCGGATAGACATCTTTCAAAAATGGCTCAGGCCATGAACAAGCATATTCCCCAGAGCGGGAAGTCACTTACTACACTCCTGAATGAAGAAGAGCCCATGATCAAGGCAAAGGACGGAAACGAATACATAATCGAAAAAGAAGAGCTGGAATTCATTGCCCAGTATGTGGACGAGCTCGACTGGCACAGATTCAAATTACCCATCATTCTGGAAATGAACGACTTGCACGGTGAGAGGGTCATAATCGTCAGGGATAAACTGCAGTCAAGCTTTTTAAAGGATGCTTTTGGTTTCGATAGGTTCAATAAGGACGGGTCACTGTTCATCTACCTTTATGAGCTGGGGGCAGTAAGGAGAAAGCTGAAGACAGCCTCAAACGTAATGTTCAAGGCACCACTCTAACCCACTTAGGTCATTTGTTTATAATCTGGCCGATCAAAAATCAATCAAAAATACTTGAAGAAAATAAAGAAGAGAGATAAAATTTATTTCAGGTTTTGGTTGAGCCATAATAAGTCATAGGAAAAATTTAATAATTTCCACAGCCAATATTTTTTATGGTAGATAAACTGGATAATTTGTATTGTGCAAGATGTGGATCTGAATTCGATTTGACCATAAAGAGGAAAACGGGCTATTCTGGTCCATTATATTTACCCAACATCTTCTGTCCGTTCTGCGGAACCAGAAGGATCACCAAGAAGCAGGGAGTATTTAGATGAATAATGCTAAGAATGTGATCTCAGATATTATTGAAGAGAAAGGGCCTATAACCTTCAAGGAATTTATGGAATTGGCTCTATATCATCCCCAATTCGGTTATTATTCCACCAAAGAGATTGAGGAGGATTATATAACTTCCTCCAGCTTTGAGCTGTTTGCAAAGGGTCTTCTGGTAGCTTTCAGGGACATGCTGGAAAAATGTGGTGGCGACACTATCGTAGAGTTCGGTGCCGGCGATGGCAAGCTGGCAGAGCAGATCTCCAGGAAACTAAATGTGAACTACATTATTGTGGAGAAAAGCCAGCACATGAAAGAAGCTGCTCAACAAAGACTGGAAGGATTTGAAAACGTCAATTTTATGGACGAACCTGAGCTGGAAAACCTCCAGATAAACGGTGTCGTATTCACCAACGAATTCTTTGATGCTCTTCCCGTCAATGTGGTAGTCAAGGACAAGAATGGTGAGCTCAAGGAAGTTTACGTGGATCACAGGGACGATAAGTTTGTGGAGCTCATTCAAGAGCTATCAAATCCTGAAATAGAAGATTACTTCGCAAGGCTGGATATTGAGCTGGAAGAAGGAGCCAGAGCAGAGGTCAACCTCGATGCCATCCACTATATAGAACGATTCTCCAGAATACTGAAAGAGGGGTTTGTTTTGACCATTGACTACGGTTTCCCCAGCGAAGAGCTCTACACTCTGGAGCGAAGTGATGGGACCGTCGCATGTTATACCGATCACACCTACAATTTCAACCCCTACATAAAGGTAGGCGAGCAGGACATAACCAGCCACGTAAACTTCTCTGCCCTGATGGAGTACGGCAATGAATCGGGGCTGGATTTGACCGGGCTGACCAACCACCTTTACTTCCTGATGAGCACTCTGGGGGAAAATGAGGTTGATGATTTTGAGACAGCAGATGAATTCAAATTCCTGGCATTCAGAATGGGAAGCTTCAAGGTCCTGATACAGCATAAAGGGATGGAAAGACCGTACCTGGTCTGCCTCCAGATGACGCCCTCTTTTGGTTACTGGAACAGGTACAACTACCAGGGTCAGCTTGAAATGGAGTTCCTGGAAGAATAGAGAGATAGATGAATAAGTAATAGGGAAATAAGAAAATAAAGAGTTTTTTGAGATTGTTACCCAAACCCGGTCAGGCAATACCAATTTCTTCGTCTGTCAGGTAGCAGTCGGGCTCATTTCCCCAAAGGTCTCCGTATCTCATAGCCCTTAATCGGAAACCTCCGCAGACTTCTTTGAACTTGCATTTACCGCATCTGCCCGTCAGGAGGTCCACCTTGTTTCTCAGCTTTATGAGGAGTTCGTCCTGCGGTTCCAGCCACATTTCGCTGAACTTCTTCTCCTTCACATTCCCGATGGTGTAGTCCCACCAGAACTGGTTGGGATGGACATCTCCGAACATGTCCACGTTAGAAAGCCTAAAGCCGCTGCCATCTCCACCTCTGTACCTGAGGAACTCCAGAGCCTGCTCCGCCAGCTTATCATCAGTCTCCTTTAATTTGAGGTAGGTGTAGATTCCATCAACGGGGTTGTCCACCGTCATGATCTCTGTCCTGTAGCCGTCATCGTACAGCTGAACAGCCTTATGGAATAGCCAGTCGATCAACTCTCTCCTCTCCTTGAGGCTGACATCGTCCTTAAAGTCGGCCCTACCAGATGGTACAAGGTGGTAGAGGCAGAATCGGGGGATGTCGTTCTCTGCCAGCAGGTCTATGATATCTGGAACATCTTTATAATTGTATTTGGTCACCGTAAACCTGATGCCGGTCATAATTCCGGCGTTCTTGGAGTTGAGAAGACCCTGAAAGGCCTTATCAAAAGCACCTTTTACCCCTCTGAAGCTGTCGTTGGTCTCTGCCTTGCCGTCAATACTGACACCCACGTAGGAAACTCCTGACTCTTTGAGCTTCTGCGCAATATCCTCACTGATCAAGGTACCGTTGGTGGACAGGGAGCACATTATACCCTGAGAAGTGATATGGGATGCCAGCTCGTAGATGTCCTTCCTCAGAATGGGTTCGCCTCCACTGAACAGGAAGATGGGAACCTTCATTCCAGCCACATCATCTAAAAAGGTTTTTGCTTCTTCGGTGGAGAGTTCTTCACTGGGAGAGCC
>JAWODI010000033.1:0-53852 GCA_046483365.1 Archaeoglobaceae archaeon
TCTATCCCACCCCCCATTTGTTATCTCAATATGTTCAATATATACGTTCAATACAAAAATTTAACTAAAAAATAAAAGGATTGTTTAGTGGAACTCCCATATATCGAATGGGAGTTCCACTAAACAATCCTTTTATTTTTTAGTTAAATTTTTGTATTGAACGTATATATTGAACATATTGAGATAACAAATGGGGGGTGGGATAGAGCTATGCCTTACATTGAAGTAGGCTCAAGAAAGATAGAAGTAGATGAAGACGGTTTTTTAAAGGACCCGGGTGAATGGGATGAAGAGGTAACCAAAGCTCTTGCCAGGGACTCACGCTTTGGCACACCAATAGAGTTGACGGACAAGCACTGGGAGCTCATAAAATTCGTCAGAGAATTCTACGAGAAGGAGAAGATAGATCCACCGATACATATGCTTGAACGCAAAGTGGGGGAGGTGTACGGTGAGGATAGAGTGGATTTAACCTTCATAAACAAACTGTTCCCTGGAGGGAGGGTAAAAGGCCTTGCCAGACTCGCAGGTCTTCCTGAACTAACTGGAGTGCGTTAAAAGTGGGTAATTTTTTTCTTTTTTGAAATAAATTACTTTCCTCCTTTCACTGTTAGTTTCTAGATGGTAATTATATCCTAAAAATCAAAGATAATGAATCAATTCGGTGAACCTATATTTTATTTGTTGTCCATTTGTGGCCAAAAAATTTTTTTACTATTCACTTTTTTTGAGTTTAAAGAAACGGACCATATGAACTAATGACCTAAATATCCTTATGACATTAAAATTAAAGACCTTTCAACATAAATTCAAATAATCCATTCGTCGATTGCTATAATATCTAAGCTAAGAAACGAAAAGTATTATATAACATCAGTGGAGGGTAATAAAAGAAAATTTGTGGAGGTGTCAATTGAATGGCAATATCGATGTTGCAGCTTTCCTCATATGTAGCGTTTGCTATTTTTGTAGTAGTAATTGCAGCCAAGTGGAGATACTGGTCCGGTATGCCTCTACACTTGAGGTGGGAGCTGTATCCAGTACCTCATGAAAAAGGGAAGAGTAAATATGGTGGCTCCTACTATGAGGAACTTGATTGGTGGACTAAACCCAGAGAAACGACTCTGATTGGTGAGTTAAAGGATCTCATGGAAGAAATGCTTTTTATCAAGAGGGCGTGGGAGTATAAAAGAGAATTATGGTTGGTGACGTATCCGTTCCACATAGGAATATATCTGATTCTGGCATGGTTTGCACTGTTGTTCATAGGGGGATTAACTGAAGCATATGGCGGCCTTCAAATAGGAGCAGCCCATCCATGGTCACAGTTGATATATTATCTGACACTTATAACCGGTGGCCTGGGAATTATACTCGGTATATTGGGCAGTATTGGTACACTGGCCCTGAGAGTAAGTGACGATGGAATGAGGAAATGGAGCACACCAATTCATTATATTAATCTGGTGTTCATTCTAGTGGTTTTTGTATTGGGTGCTTATGCTTTTATTACCTCTGATCTCAGCCCTGCTTTTGCAACTGCACAGGGGTACATGACGTCCTTAGTGTCTTTTGGTTCGGTTGAGGCCCCAGCGCTTAGTAGCGCTATACTGGCTCATCTCATACTGCTGGAGCTTCTGTTTGTGTACATACCCTTTACCAAAATGTCTCACTTCATTGGAAAGTACTTCACATTCCACAAGGTCTACTGGGATGATGAACCCAATTTGAGGGGTAGTAAGATCGAAGCCAAGGTCAAAGAAATGCTGGAATATAGAGTTGACTGGGCAGGCCCACACTATGTCCCCGGAATGACCTGGGCTGAAGAGGCGACCAAAGTTGAGCCATGGGGGGAGAAGAAAGAGGAGGTTAAAGAATGAATAACGGTAAAAAAGATCCAACTAGATTACAGGATATCAGCAAACCTTTAGATCACCAGCTCTTAAAACTTAAACTTGAAGATCTAATGCCTTTACCCCACCCTTTTAAGGGACCTGAGGACGAACCCGCTTTAACTGAGCCTAATGAAGAATGGAAGCAAAAATATGTAACCGAGCTGGACGGGTACATCGGACTTGACGTGCAAATGCCCAAGACCAAGGAAGAGGAAGAAGAGCTGATTGAAAAGTTCCTTAGCGGTTTGAAGAAATTGCTTACAGAGAACAACAACTGGGAGTTTTTGCAGGCTTTACAGTTATCCATGGAGTACTGTGCCCAATGCCAGACCTGCAGTGACGCATGCCCTGTTTATTTGTCAAGTGGGAGGAAAGAGATATACAGACCCACTTACAGGGCTGAAATACTGAGAAGGATAATAAAGAAGTACCTCAGCAGGTCGGGTAGAATGTTCGGTAAGCTGGTGGGAGCCGATATTGAACTCAACGCTGCCACCATACTGAGACTGGCGGAGGACGCATACAGATGCACTATTTGCAGGCGGTGCGCTCAAAGATGCCCTATCGGTGTGGACAACGGCCTCATAACCCACGAGCTCCGGAAGCTGTTCTCTCAGGAAATGGGAATCGCTCCCAAACCACTGCACGAGCAGGGAACTGTTCAACACCTTCAGAAGGGATCCTCAACCGGAATGACGCCTGACGGCTTTAACGACATAAAGGAGTTCATCGAAGAGGAGATCGAAGACAGAACGGGAAGACAAATAGAGATGCCTGTGGACGAAAAAGGTGCAGACATCCTGTTGATACACAACGCCGGGGAATACCTTTCATGGCCAGAGAATCCTGCAGCATTCGCCATACTGTTCGAAGAAGCTGGATTGAGCTGGACCATGAGCAGCGAGATGGTGGGCTACGACGGAGTCAACTACGGTGTATGGTACGACGATGGACAGCTGGCAAGAGTCGCCCTTAAGCACGCAGAAATAGCCAGAAAACTGGATGTCAATAAGATAGTTATTGGAGAGTGCGGACACGCGCACAAGGCCCTCACGGTCATCGCCGACAGAGTGCTCGCTGGCGAGTACAACATTCCCCGAGAAAGCAGCATGACCACCTTATGGGACCTGGTGAAAAAGAAGAAATTCAACCTCGATCCAGAAAAGAACGACTTTCCAGTAACTCTGCATGATCCATGTAATATGGTCAGACTCATGGGTGTTGTTGAGCCCCAGAGAAAGATCTTGAGGAGCATATGCCCGCAATTCAGGGAGATGGATCCCAAAGGAGTTTATAACTACTGCTGTGGAGGAGGAAGCGGATTCGCCATTATGCAGTCCATGAACTTCCCCGAATGGAGGAACAAACTGAGCACCAGAATGAAGGTAAATCAGGTGCTTGATGCCTTCCAGGATGTCATATCCCCAGATATCAACAAATACTTCTGCATGCCGTGCTCCAACTGCAAAGGAGCTGTAAGAGATGCTATTGGGCACTACGGACTATGGGATAAGTGCAGTATAACATATGGCGGTCTGGTAGAGCTGATGGTCAATGCCATGGTGGAAATAGAAGAACCGTTCATCGAATGGGACTTCTTCTAATCCCTATTTTTTAATTGCTCTTTAAACTAATTTGAACTCTAAAATTCTAAAATAATTCTGAAAGAATAATTAATTAGTTAAAGAAAATAAAAATTAAGAGAGCTTAATCGTATACTAAGCTCAATCGTATACTATTGCGTTGGCTACTAGCTCGCTCAATCCGGAGAATCTGACTCCTTCTTGGTTCAATTTGTGGTAGTTGATTATTTCTCTCCACTGGCCCTTACAGTTGGCGCATATGGTGGCAACTATCTTGGCGTTGGTGTTCCTTACCTGCTCTGCTTTGATCTTGCCGTAGGTCTCCATTCTGAATTTGTAGAAGTCGTCCTTGTTCATGATGGCAAAACCACTGCCACCACCACAACAGTGGTTCAGCTCTCTGTTGGGATACATTTCTCTGAAGTCCTTGCAAACCGCTTTCAATATCCTCCGGGGCATATCGAAATAGCCAGCCGCTCTTCCCCATTTGCATGAATCGTGGAAAGTGACCGGCTCGGGATTCTTGTTGGGATCCACTTTAATTTTCCCTGACTGGATGAATTCGTCAGTAACGTCCACTATGGTGGTCAGATTGAACGGTAGGTCAGGGAATACTTGGTTGTAGAAGACATAAGAGTCGTAAGCGTGACCACACTCCCCGATAACCACATTCTTGGGGTTCAGCTTCTTCAATGTATCCACATGAGCGTTGGCCACATCCATGAACTCCTTGTCACTGTAGAATAACCCGTAGTTCACCACATCATTAACTCCACTATCAGGTGTGTTCAAAGTCCAGTCAACGCCTGCCGCATCCATTATCTCTACAATACCCATAATGGTCTCCATGAAGGCTATGTAGTCTCCAGCATTGTTCATCACCAGATAGTCCGCATTTTTCTTGTCCAGGGGTATATCAACACTGATCCCCTTCTCGTCTTCAATGTCTTCCTGAACGAACTCGATCATGTCCTTGAATGCTTCTGTGGGTGTCATGGTTGCGTTCCCGTATTTTACCTGGTTCCAGGTCCCGTTCTCTCTAAGCTCGTCAGGTGCGATCCCAATATCATCAAAGATCTTCCTTATTTCCCTGGTCATCAATCCGTTGTCCAGGGCCACCGGGCAGGCGACAGCGCATCTCCTGCACACCGAGCATCTCCATGAAGATTCGGCAAGGGCATTCAGGTCATCGTTGTTCACCTCTTTTGCACCTATCAGTCCTCGGAAGATCTTGCCTGTGGTGGTGAAATGTCTTCTGTATATCTTTCTGAGCATTTCGGAGCGGTAAACGGGATTGTAGATCTCTTTTCTCCCACTCGCAAGATAAACGGGACAGGTTTCTGCACAGGTGCCGCATTTAACACAGAGGTCAAGGTTATGAACATAAGGTTTTAAGAAGGTTTGGTTACCATCTTTTTTCAAAAAACCTTCCATAGCATCCAGAAACTCTTTCTCTTTTGATTTTTCTGGCTGCAAGCTTTCATCTGAGAGAGCACGGTATTCATCGAACACTCTTCTCAGCTCTTTTTTCCCTTCTTTCTTTTCAGTTTTTTCAGCTTCAACTGCCATTTTATCACCTCATTCGGGATGGCCCCACTTGACTTCGTGGTAGGTGAAGTATTTAGCAAAGAAATGAGCCATTCTGTTGTAAGGCAAGTATATCAAGAACAGCTGTACGAGCAGTAAAGTCGCTAATGAGCCGGTTGTGAACATATCGGTTTTGGGAGCTATGGTTATAAGGCTGAACAGGTATTCTCTTCCCACAACCGCAAAGAAATCTGTGGTGAGCCCCAGTATGGATAGAACTATGAGGAAGAACAGATTAAAATACTCTACGAACGCTGTTATCCTCTTAAGCTCGCTGGACGCTCTGGTGACTAGCGCAGCAATCGCCCCTATCAATATACCGAGAGCAGCAACCATACCAACGTAATAAGCGAATTGCAGCCCTATTAAAGCCAAAATAGCCCATACAACTACTAGATACAGACCGTAATGCATTATTAGGGCCGGTATCCACAACCTTTTGTTGTGCTCTTTCAATGCGTGCTGGGTGAGAACTTCTTTTACCAGGTACTTCAACTGTGCACTCTGAGTCTTTGGATATGGGAATAATTCCCAGGGTAATATCTGTGGGGACCTGGACCACCTGAAGCTTTTGTACACTACACCTATAATCAATAATACGGCCGTTACGTAGGGCAGCACCCCTCCAATCCAGAACTCTAAAGCCATATTTCAATTCCTCCTTATAACTTATACATATTTTCTTATCTTATTTAACCATTTTGTAGTTTATTCTTATTTACTATTAACTACAACTTTACATTTAAAACATTAATAATTAATTATTAACTAGGAACTTGAAAAGTGAGAACTTATTTACCATTAACTCTAAGTCTCTTATCTCTCTGTTCTAAAACAAAAATGTTATATAGTAATGGATACAGCTAATAACTACTAAATAACTCTCTATTTTAAATCAAAACTCTTATATATGGCTTTTAGAAATAACCCATTCAAAAAGGGGTGTTGAATTAAATGGTGCTTTCTTTGCTACAGCTTTCGTCGTATGTTGCATTTGCTATTTTTGTAGTAGTTCTTCTGGCCAAAGCGAAGAAGTGGGCCGACATGCCGCTACATTTGAGATGGGAGCTTTATCCGGTCCCCCATGAAGCGGGCAGAGCCGAATACGGCGGATCTTATCTGGAAGAAGTGGACTGGCAATCCAAGCCTCGCCACACGACTCTTGTTGGAGAGCTCAAAGAACTGATGCTGGAAATGTTGTTTATAAAGAAGGTTTTTGACCACAAGAAGGATCTGTGGTGGCTGACTTACCCGTTCCATGCAGGTATATATTTGATATTGGCCTGGTTTGCTTTGTTGTTTTTAGGAGGCTTAACAGAAGCGTACGGTGGTTTGGCCATTGGACCGGCGGGTCATCCGTGGGCACAACTGGTCTACTATCTGACACTTTTAACCGGTACACTGGGTATTGTTCTGGGAACTCTGGGGACCATCGGTTTGCTGATAAGAAGAGCGGTAAGTAGGGATTTGAGAGAATATACTGCTGGAGTGGAGTATTTCAATTTGGTATTTATTCTGGCTGTTTTTGTGATGGGCGCCATTTCATGGCTCGGCTTTGATCTTACCTTTGCCACCGCTCAATCGTATATGACCTCTCTGGTATCTTTCGGCTCGCTACCGGCTCCGGTATTGAGCAACACAGTTATGGTTCACGTGGTGTTAGTTGAGCTCCTCTTTGTGTACATACCGTTCACTAAGATGACCCATTTTGTGGGCAAGTACTTCACCTACCATCAGGTGAACTGGGATGATGAGCCCAATTTGAGGGGCAGTGCCATGGAAGAGAAGGTCAAGGACGTTCTTGGTTACCATGTCAGCTGGGAAGCTCCCCACATAAAGAAAGGTGGTGGTAGCTGGGTAGAAACCGCCACCGAAGAAGTGGGTGAAAAATGGGGAGAGTGGAAATATGACTAAAAAAGGCAATGGAAATAAAACCAATGGAATTAAGATAAATGATGTGAGCAAGCCCTATGAACAGCTTACAAAGCTGAGGATTGAAGATCTAATGCGGTTGCCATATCCTCTGGATAGTCCTGAGGCAGAGCCGCCAATGGAGGGAGAGCCAAAGGACGACTGGAGGCAAAAGTATGCCACAGATCTTGACGGCTACATTTGTGTTGACCTGCCATTTAGACCCAAGAACGAGGAAGAAGGAAAGAAATTAGCCCACGACTTTCTGCAGGGGCTGGAAAAGCTAACATCCAGAGATGACAACTGGACTTTTCTGCAGCAGTTCATGCTCTCCATGGAGTACTGTGCCAAATGTCAGACCTGTAACGATGCATGCCCTATTTACCAGTCCAGCGGTAAAAATGAGATCTATCGACCAACCTACAGGTCAGAGATCTTGAGGAGAATATACAAGAAGTATCTCACACCCGGCGGTAAGATGTTCGGCAATTTCGTCAGCGGTGACATTGACCTCAACTGGAGGACTGTGGTCAGGCTGGCCGAACTCTCCTATAGATGTACTTTTTGCCGCAGATGCGCTCAAACCTGTCCCATCGGGATAGACAATGGAGTGATCAATAGAGAGCTGAGAAAGCTGTTCAGCCAGGAGATGGGTATTGGACCCAAGCCGGTACATTCAGAAGGGACTGTTAAGCAGTTGAGGAGCGGGTCAAGCACTGGATTAACTCCGGACGGCTTCAAGGACATGATCGAGTTCATCCAGGAAGATGCTGAAGAGCGAACGGGTTTGAAAGTGGATATACCCGTGGACGAGAAGGGTGCGGACATCCTGTTGATCCATAACGCTGGCGAGTTCCTTGCCTGGCCGGATAACCCTGCTGCATTCGCTATTCTGTTCAATGAAGCGGGATTGAGCTGGACCCTGAGCAGTGAGCCCGTTGGATACGATGGCGTCAATTATGGGGCATTCAACGATGACGTTCAGCTGGCCAGAATAGTTCTCAAGCACATCGAGGCTGCCAGAAAACTGGACGTCAACAAGATAGTTCTGGGAGAATGTGGGCACGCGCACAAGGTCCTGGCTGTGATAGCGGATAGGATACTGACCGACGACCTCAATATACCCAGAGAAAGCTGTTTGCCCATACTGAGGGACATGGTCAAGAAGAAGAAATTGAACCTGGACCCCGAAAAGAACAACTTCCCGGTGACCATGCACGATCCCTGCAGTATTGTAAGGATGATGGGCATCGTACAACCTCAAAGAGAGATCATTAATGCTATCTGCCCTCAGTATAGAGAGATGAATCCCAATGGAGTTTACAACTACTGCTGCGGAGGAGGAAGCGGATTCGCCATTCAGCCTTCCATGAACTTCCCCGAGTGGAGGAACAAGATATCCACCAGAATGAAAGTGAAGCAGATCATGGAGGCCTTCCAGGATGACCTGTCGCCGGACACCTTCAAGTATGCGTGTATGCCGTGTTCAAACTGCAAGGGTGGAGTTAGAGACGCCATCAGCCATTATGGGCTGTGGGATAAATGCGGTATCATGTATGGCGGTCTGGTAGAGCTAATGGTGAATGCCATGGTGGACATAGAAGAGCCCTTCATTGAAGACGAGTTCCAGTAGGCTTTAAGCCCTAAAATCTTTTTTCTATTTATTATTATATCATTCATTTTGCTCATTCTATATGACCGAGAGGTAACATATTCAACATTTTTATCATAAATGCGGTGATACTATTATTCACCTTCTAGGTAAAAACCGAAAATTAGAAGTACTTATTCAATATCTTAACTCACATGGATATCCGGTCATATCTCGATGTCATAAAACCAAAGCAAACTATACTATTAATGGTTACATGTGTGATTGCATACAGTATAGCTACTACCTCTTTCAACACGTTTCACTTCATCCAGAGCTGTTTAGCAGTTTTTCTGGCCGTAGCAGGTACTACAGCATTGAACATGTGGCTGGATAATGATATTGATTCCTTGATGACCAGGACAAAGAGAAGACCGGTCCCTTCCGGAAAGTTGAGCACCAACAGATGTGCTGTTTACGGCCTTACTCTGTTCGGTATTGGGTTTTTACTGGGACTGAACATCAACTTTGCTTTTGCCGTTTTGCTCTTGCTGGGTCTCTTCTTTGATATAATAATTTATACTGTGCTGCTTAAGAGAATGAGCCCGTACTCCATCGTTCTGGGAGGTGTAGCTGGTGCAATGCCGTCGCTGGCAGGTTGGACAGCTGCTGCTGGTCAAATAGAGATAGCGGGAATTCTCATTTCTACCATAATACTGCTGTGGATACCTGCCCACATATGGTATCTCTCAATTCATTACGAAGACGACTACAAGTTCGCAAAGATCCCCATGCTCCCTCTAGTAGTGGGGATGGAGAGAGCTTCGTGGGCTATAGTGGGCTTCACAGCATCCATGTTGATCCTGGTATCTTTACTCTACCTTTTAACCTCTTTCAGCTCCGTATATCTGTCAGTAGCATTACTGGTCACCTCTTACTTCTTCTACCGAACAATAAAGTTTGCACTATCTCCCAGCAAGGAGAAAGCCAAGTATATGTACAAGCTTGCCAGCATGACCCTGGGAGCAATATACCTGTCAATGTTCATCGGCTCCTTAGCCTGAACCATTTTTTGCTGCTGGTCTTTGAACTAAACTTAAGAGAATCAAAATGCTTATAATAGATAACTCTTTAAACTGATTTAGGAATTATTGAAAGGAGGTGCTGTTATGGCCGAAGATGGAAAGACCCGAATAGTCATACTGAGCTGTGAAAAAGTGAGAGATAAGTCGTGTATAGCCTGCGCGAAGTGTTTTAAAGCAGTAAGCGAGAATGCGGGCAAATTTGAAGGTGAGGGAGAAGTAGAGATAGTGGGAATGACCACCTGTGGAGATTGTCCGGGAGTAATTGTGCCCAAAATGAAACTGGTAAAAGAAGTGATAAACAATCTGGACACTGATTTTGACAAGATATTCATTGGGACGTGCATGGTAGCAGCGGTAAACACTTCATATTGTCCCATCGAGCTGGAAGAGCTGCAGGAAATACTTAAAAGTAAGTTTGGAAAAGAAGTTATAATAGGAACTCATCCCTGGTGATATGGTAGAACTTCAAAAGCACAGGAAGAAGATCTTACAGAAGTGGCAGGATAAAGTTCTGGAATCATATACTGTGAAGCCTGTAATGGAGATCACCGGTTATATAGATGACAGCACTTCCCAGATCTTTGATAAACTGGTGGAAGTCTATAACGGTGGAGATTATGAAGGGGTAGAAGAGCCCCTGGATGATCTGATGAGATTTCTGGCGGTTGATGGGAAGAAAACCCCGGGCGACAGCATTCAAGACCTGTTTTACCTTAAAGAATTGCTGGACAAGTACTACAACCCGGATAAAAAAGAATGGCTTAAGCTGAACGAAATAATCGATAATTTCGGCTACATCGCATTCAACAAATACTCTGCATGCAGAGAAGAAATATACAACATGAAGATGAGAGAGAAAAATAGAGACCTCGAAATCGCTCGCAGGATCATTGAGTATTCAGGAAAGCACATAGAAAAGATGGAATCAGAAGAATCTACGGAAAAGTAGGTGGAAACCTTGAAAGCACTTATCTTATTGGGACACGGAAGTAAAGTCCCCGGCTTTGATGAAGTAATGGAATACCACAAGAACAGGATCGAGGCGATGGGTATCTTTGACCAGATAGAGATCGCTTACGCCAGCGCAGAACCAGGGATCCAGGAAGTCGTAGATAAAGTAACCTGTGAAGAAGTCTACATCGTTCCTCTGTTTATGGCTCACGGAGCCCACCTGGAAGAATTACCTTCCCTGCTTGGTTTAGAAGGCAGGAGAGGCAAATACAAGGATAAAGACATACTTATTTGCGATCATATTGGAAAAAGCGAGCTCATCACCCACTCCATCATTAACAGCGCCATAATGGGAATGGGGCAAAAATAGAGATGAAGGTGTTCGTACCTCACCAACAGGATTGGCCCAGCCTGAAAGAAGAGCTGGAAAAAAAAGGTAAAACTATTCTGGTGGAGAAAGGGAAAATTAAAGGTGCTGAGAGCACAAAGTTCGACGGCAAACGAGCCTCTATTGTGGCTGAAACCGATCTTAGGAGTCTGTTGGAGTTCCTTGCCGACTCGGGTTACGATTTTGTGGCTTTAAGTGATACTGAAGCTAACTACCCCCGGGTCTCTACAGTAGAAGAAGTAATGAACGTCCCGGATTTCGATTCTCTCAAATCTCTAATAGCCAGGATCAAGACAGTGCCGGGTGTGGAGAAGTGTGGTGCCATTGGTATCTTCGTGGGTTTTGTCAGGGAGTTATCTGGGGATAGACAAGTTGTCAGATTGGAGTATGAAGAGAACCCCGAAGTTTTTGACAGCAAGCTCTCAGAGATTGAGGATAAGTTGAAGAGCTATCCGGGAGTCGTGGAGGTTAAAATACTTCACAGGACAGGTATTCTATCTCCGGGTGAGGATATTATTTATGTGGTGGTGATGGGAGAGCACCGGAAGAATGTTTGGGGGCCCCTGGAGAAGAGCATGGACATAATAAAGAAGGAGTTGCCTATATGGAAGAAGGAGGTTTATGTTGATGGAGAGATGTGGGCTCACGATACCTCTGGCGCGAAAGAGAATGAATAGAAGAGTTAAACAGTAAGACTTTGACGAAGTTTTAGTAGCGGGGTGTGGATTTGAACCACAGATCTGCGGGTTATGAGCCCGCCGGGATATCCTGACTACCCCACCCCGCTTTCAGATATTATTAATTTTCTTTGCTGCGGATATTTAAAATTTGTTCCCTCGAGATTTATCCAGTTTTTACCTATAATCTCTGTTCTTTGGCCGCGGTGATCAATTTAACGTTATTTACACCTTTTATGGTGGTGATTCTGTTGACAAGTTTTTTGATTCCATCCATTTCTCCCCTGACGATCACCATCTCTAGACAGTTTTCGTCGCTGAGATGCATGTGCATTGTGGAGGCGATAACGTTTCCGAAGTCGTGTTGAAGGGATACTATAGCATCACTGGTCCCCTTCTGGTGGTGGTTGTACATTACGTTGATAACGCCAACGATCTCTCCTCCTTCTTCGTCAAGCCATCTGTATTCAGTTATATAGTTTCGTATGGCGTCCCTGATGGCTTCGCTTCTTGATGAATATCCTCTACTAGTTATGATCTTATCAAATTGATCCAGTAAATTCCCCGGTAAGCTTACGCCGATTCTGTTGACTCCGTCTTCCATAGTAACACTTCAAACTTATGGTTTATAAAAACCTTCCTTTTCATTGAATAGGGCCATAGATTTGCTCTTAAAAGAGAATAGAACGTTGGAATATACTCTATTCCACTTCTCTTAAATGTCTTATAGAAGATCCGTAAGAAGATCCGTAAGATAATTAAGTGTAGTTAGCCCCAGAACATTATCCTGAGATGGTAAAATATTCGGAAAAAGCCAAATAAATAAGAGGAAAGGCAAAAATCTAAGTTAGCTATCTTCGTTGTTGTAAGCTTCTAAAACAGCATCGACCATTTTCTCTCTTGCTTCTTTGCTTGCAGGATGGAATAGATCTTGAAAAGAACCATCTTTAACTTTTCTGCTTGGCATGCCAACCCAAAGGCCGTTTTCACCTTCTAAAACTTTTATGCCTTTGACCACAAATTCATTGTCGAGTGACATTGTTGCATATGCTTTTACGGTGCCCTGGGTTTTAGATTTGTATATTCTAACTTCTGTTATTTCTACCAACTCAAACTCCTCCTGATTGTTGTATTCCACAAGTTTTGGGAAACTTTATATAAACTTTGTTGTGTTCCTCAAAATAAAATATTCGACCATATTATTTTCGAAAAAATTTATTAAAGGATTCTCTGAGAAGATGGTGAAATATTTGCTTTCATTGAAAAATATATCGCATATTATATTATCAAATCACAAAACTTTTATCCTCTTGAAAAAATTATTACATCATGAGGGAAGTGATAAGACAGTTCACCAAAAACCTCGACATGGTCTCTTTTCTTGACGAGAACAATAGCTTATGCATATCCGAGCTGGCAAGGATGCTCAGCATACCCTATTCCACTGCTTACGTCAGGATACACAAGCTGGAAGAAGCGGGCCTGGTCCAGCTGGAATATCTTTCAGGCAAAAAAACGGTAAAGCTTACGGAAACCGCGTTAGAGTTGATAGATGCCATGAAAACGCTGGAATCAGAAGAATAAATAGTGATTAAAATAATAAAAAATAGTAATTGATCAGTCTTCTCTTCTAAGTTCGGCTACCTTCATGGTGTAGCCCTTCGCGCACTTTTCAGGAGCTTCCCCGATAACTCGCTCAACAACTACGGACTCTCCGTTCAACAGTTCTACCGGGCTGCATAGATTATACATCAAACACTCAAAGTCATTACACTTTCTCTCAATGTGGACTCTGGTTCCCTCAACAGCCATCTTGGAGTCCACTAGCGAGAGGATAGGTAATTCAACTACTTCTACAGCCAGCACTCCCTCATCGTGGAGAGGGCATTCCTGGGTAGCACCGTCTCTCAGGCCAACTATCTTGTATTTCGCACCATCTCTCAATCTTAAACAGGTTCTTTTGATTTTACAACCTTCGCATTCTGCAGCTCCTCCTAAATAGGTAAACTCCATTCCTTCTTTGGCCCAGTCTTTTCCGCAAAGAGTGACTAATTTATTTACCTCATCCATAATCATCACCTGAAGATTTGATTGTCAAATGT
This sequence comes from Archaeoglobaceae archaeon, assembly GCA_046483365.1. Taxonomy (GTDB): domain Archaea; phylum Halobacteriota; class Archaeoglobi; order Archaeoglobales; family Archaeoglobaceae; genus JdFR-22. The sequence continues at coordinate 13,771 of JAWODI010000033.1, forward strand.
TTGTAAGGAGACTATTTAAGCTTTGGGCATTTTACTCATTCAAACGAGTTATAAAAGTTATTAGAATGGGGCTAATGAAAGTTTTAAATACATAACGACTGGGCTTAGTTAAATATGTCAGCTAAAGATAATGAAATTCCTCTTCCGGAAATTAATATAGGAATGATCGGTCATGTTGATCATGGTAAAACCACTCTTGTCGCTGCTTTGAGTCGAATATGGACTGATAGGCACAGTGAAGAGCTCAAACGCGGGATATCGATAAGACTTGGTTATGCTGACGCAACTTTTAGGTATTGTACTAAGTGCGAGCTTCCCAAAGCATACACTGTGGAAAAAGTATGTCCCGATCACAAGACCAAAACCAAGATACTCAGAAGCGTTTCTTTTGTTGATAGTCCGGGTCATGAAACCTTGATGGCAACCATGATATCTGGGGGAGCTCTAATGGATGGCGCCATTCTGCTGATCGCTGCGAATGAACATTGTCCTCGCCCGCAAACTAAAGAGCACCTCATGGCCCTGGAAATTGTAGGAGTTAAAAATATAGTAATAGCTCAGAATAAGATCGACACTATCCCTAAAGAACGTATCATGGAGAATTACAATGAAATTAAGGAATTCGTCAAGGGGACAGTTGCCGAAGGAGCACCAATAATCCCTATTTCAGCTCAACAGAAGGTCAACATCGACGTACTCATCGAGGCCATAGAAGAGACCATACCCACTCCGGAAAGAGAGCTGGACTCTCCACCGTTAATGCACGTAGCCCGAAGTTTTGATATAAATAAACCAGGAACAGGTCCCGATGGTCTTCTTGGTGGGGTTATTGGCGGAAGTTTAGCCAGAGGGAAGCTGAAGATAGGGGACGAGATCGAAGTTAGACCCGGGATCAAAAATGAGAAAAGAGCATCCTGGGACCCGGTCTATTCAGAAGTTACAGGTATCATGTCCTCCGGTAAGAGTGTGGAAGAAGCGGGTCCTGGAGGGCTTTTGGGTGTGGCTACCAAGCTGGACCCCTATTTTACCAAGAGTGACGCCCTCATAGGAAATGTGATGGGGCATCCAGATGAGCTGCCGGAAGTGTTGTCCGAGTTCACTATTGAGCTGGAGCTCTTAGAGAGGGTCGTGGGGACAGAAGAAGAGATGCAGGTAGAGAAGATCAAGATGAATGAGCCTTTGATGCTCAATATAGGGACATCCACCACACTCGGAGTAGTCACATCTGCAAGAAATAATGATGTCGAAGTGAAGCTCAAGCGTCCAGTGTGTGCGGAGAAGAACTGGAGAGTAGCCATCAGCAGAAGAGTAGGCTCAAGGTGGAGATTGATTGGAGCCGGTAAAATAGTTTGACCTTTTTTGATGAATTGTGCGGCCATCGACACCAACATTTTGCTGTACATCTATCTCAATAAAGTAGATGTTTTCGAGCTACTGGAGGAAAAAGGGTTCAGCAGACTCCTTATCCCCAAAATGGTGTGGGAGGAGCTAAAAAAGCTGCAGAATAAGTTGAGTGGAGAAGAAAAGATCGCTGCAGGCTTTGCCCTGGAACTGGTAGAGGACCGATGTGAAGTAGTGGATATACACGCAGAGAACACCGACGACTCTCTGGTGAATTTGGCTCAGGAATATGGATGCATTTTGGTCTCATCAGATAAGGAGCTAATAAACAAGGCGAAGACAAAGAAGGTGGAGACCGCCTATTTGAGAGAAATGAAAAAAATAGAGTTCAACTCCGGATATTGAATTTGGATTTAGCTCTATTGAATTTTTATTGATTTTCTGAGTTAATATTTTTGATATTTTGATATTGGTCCTGCTATTTATCCTTGCTTGTCGCCTACGAACATCTTCACGACCTGAGTCCAGCCGTGTGGACCGATACCTGTTACTTTTTGAATATTCTCTATATTCAGTTCTGCCCAGGTTCCATCGCTATTCTTTACAAGATTGGGGTGTTGAACAGCTTCCAGCATGGGTTTATCATTCTCGGCATTCCCAACACCTATGGTCTTCACTCCACCGTATTCTTTTCTGTACATGTTGGTGAGTATTCTTACCGCCTCACCCTTGTCAGAACCTTTGCCGAAGACCTGTATGAACCTCCCGCCGGAGACCACTTCGAATTTCTTTCTCAACTCATCTAAAGCTCCTCTTTCAGCTTCAACCACGGTCTCCCCGAACTCCCTCTTCTTGGCGTTCCTGGCAGCTTCCAGAGATAGACCGGTTACCTCCGAGACCTCTTCGTCGCTCATAAAATAGTAGCATTTGATCATGTATCTTTCTCGCAGCTTCTTGATCTCTTCAATTATTTCTTCCGACCTGATGCCCAGAATAACCACTTCGTATTTGCCTGCGTCCTCTCCGTGGACCTTTTGAAGATGGCCTTTGGGAATGTATATAGCGGAGCCGTTCTCCACAATGAAAGGATCATTGATACCCATTTCACTTCTTATCACTTCTTGTTCAGCTTTGGTCTTGGCTGAGCAGAAGACCAGAGGCACCTTTTTGTCATTGAGAAGTTTCAACCCCGGTTTTGCATCCTCAAAATTATAGTTATCGTCCAGAAGAGTACCGTCCAGGTCCGTAAAAATGACTGTTTTCTCGCCCATGTGTTTCTACCCCAGAAGAGCATTTAAAAATATTTGTATTGGAATCATTTTTCCTGTCAAATAATAAGGAGTAATCCCCCAGAAACGGGCTTGGAGGTGAACAAATGCCAGCTTGAAATTAATCATCTGGGGGACATCCACCTTTATAATAAGAAATTTGTGTTTATAAATTTTTTCCCCGTAAGTTTATATTCTTGGCTATACTATACTTACTGATAACTTTTATATTATAAATATATAGTTGACGGGAATCCGGTCATCCAAAATTGTTCACCCAAAATAAACCTGTTGAGGCAATTTAAGCCAAATGTGGATAATACGAGTATCTTTCGCAAACCATAAATGCTATAAACAAAACGAAGAGTAACGCATTAGTAGAAGAAACCGGAAAACCAGTCCACCATGTAACCAGCGCGAGTGGTCTAGCGGTATGACAACGGCTTTCCAAGCCGTTTGCCCGGGTTCAAATCCCGGCTCGCGCATGATCTTTATTTTGATTGGTTGGCACTTTAGGTGAACATATCTCTCTTAGGAAAAACAGCTCCTTTAGAGTCTTCTGGTTATCTAAATGTTTAAGTATTTGGATTCCTTATTAGTATTTGAATGAATGTTCATGGCTTCTTGAGTATAGTCGTCCTGTTCTCCCTGGGAGTGATGTCTGTGTTTGGGGTTGGTGCTACTTCAACTTCGCCTCCTCAAGAGGAGTGGAACAGGACTTTTGGTGAAACAGAGGATGAGATATTTACCAGTGTTCGACAGACCTCTGATGGTGGTTATGTGCTGTCTGGTATTACTCAATCCTACGGCGCTGGCGAAAGTGATGCCTGGTTGCTGAAAACGGATTCCTCGGGAAGGGAGGAGTGGAACAGGACCTTTGGAGGGCTGCTTGAGGATGAAGCCCAGGCTGTGAGGCAGACGGGTGATGGTGGATACATAATTGCTGGTAGAACGGACTCTTATGCCACCTCGAAGGATATCTGGCTCATAAGAACGGATTCCTTGGGAAGGGAGGAGTGGAATAAGACTATTCCGGGTTTTCAGTTCGACGTTTTGCGCTCTTTACTCCTCACTGATGATGAACAGTACATATTTGTTGGCGAGGTTGGTGACCAGAGGTACAGTGATCTATTACTGGTGGAAACAGACTTATCAGGAAATGAAGTGTGGAACAAGACCTTGGGCGGAACTGTGGGGGATTATTCTCATTCAGTGTACCAATTACCGGATGGGTATATAATAGCAGGTCACAAGTGCAGGAGTCAAAACAGGTGTGATGCGTGGTTGATGGAGTCGGATCTGGAAGGGAACGAGACGTGGAACAGAACACATGGAGGAAAAGATTTTGATGCCGCATCTTCAGTTGATCGGACTGCAAACGGTGAATACATAATCGCAGGGTTTACCAGAACTTACGGTGAAGGTAGAAATGACATGTGGCTAATAAAGACAAATTCTTCAGGTGGAGAAGAGTGGAACTGGACGATGGGCGGGATCATGGATGACGCTGCCACTTCAGTACAGCAGACATCGGATGAAGGCTTTATAGTTGCCGGTTTCAAAACAAACATATTCGAGGGGTCAAAAGACGTTGATGCCGTGCTAATCAAGTTATCTCCAGATTTAGACTCTCCTGAAAACGCCAGTACACCCAACCCGACCCCAACTCCTGAACCAGAGGGCGTCGCTGGTTTTAAGGCATTACTGGCAATAGCAGGTCTTGTTGCTGGAGCATACCTTATAAGAGGAAGGTATAAGCGGTAGTAGGGAGATAAAAAATGTTGGATAAGAGAATTGCGTTGTTACCGGAGCCAATAAGGGAATAAGTCTGGAAGTAATCAGACAGCTTGCGGAAAAGGAATTACAGTAGTTTTAACTTCTAGAGATGAAACAAAAGGTAAACCCATCTTTGAAGAGTTAAAGAAGAATGGTCTGGATGTTCTTTATCATCAGCTGGATGTGACGGACGGTTCAAGCATTAAAAGGCTGGCAATAGAAATTGAATGAACTGAAATATTGTTTAAACTTGTAATCTTAGTCCTTGTACCTCAGCAGGGCGGCTATGTGTCCTAGGTCCCGAATCTCTTCATTTTCCGCGAAATCTACTCTGGCTCCTGTTCGTTCTGCGAACTCTATCAATTCTTCTGCTATATCTACTTCAGAGGTCCTGTTTCCACAATAGGGGCAAGAGCTCGAGTTCCCTTTTTCCACTACCTGGCATAGCTCGCAGATCCATCCTTTGGCCCTGAAGTTCGTGTCCACCAGCAATATCTCTACCTGACCCCTTTTCACTGCTTCAAGTGTGTCTTCAACACCGTATACGGCCAGTCCCTCCTTTAGCACTTCTTTTTTTATCTGCTCCATCAGTGCGGAAAGCTGTTCTTCATTTCTCTCTGCCATTATCTCCTGCGACTCTTTTATTAGCTCGTGGTGGTCATCGAAGTCCACATCAACCACATCAATCACGTTTTCCCTCACATTTTGGGGTAGCACGCTCTGGAACTCCTTTTTTGCCTCCCCTGGTCCGGCAAGTATGATGGGCTCTGTCACTTTCAGCTCGTTTATGACTTCTGTAAAGAAGGAATGAATACTTTCTTCTCTCAACCTCTGGAATCTGGGCTGGGACCAACCGCCTTTCTTGTGTTTGCTCATTATGTCGGCAGTGATGTTATCCTGTTCAGATACTTCTCCGCAGGAAATGGAGAATATTCTGGCGTGATTGGTGGAGAGCAGAACAAGACTATAGTCTCTCCATTCATCGTAGAGTTCGGCTAAGGGTCGGACATAGGGTGAAGAGTCCACTATCAATGCATTTTGGGGTTTGACGGGCAGATCGATGATCTTGAAATAGTCGTTCTTGTGGGAAGCGAACACAGCCACATCGGAGCTGTTCTCCACATGCTCCTCTATCTTTTCCATGGTCTTATCAAAGTTCTTCAACTCTTCACCCTTAAGGATGGAGCGTATCTTTCTTTCTCTGCGGGAAATGAAGTTTGAGCTCTCCCCATCGAAATAGAGGGTAACGAATGTGTTCATACTTTCTGCATCATAGACAGAGGAGAGCTCCCGGATATCTTTACTGCAGGCATCCATATGTTTCAGGAGTAGCTCTCCATTATTTAACCTTAATCTACTATAATAATTAAACATTGACAATCGAAAGCTATTTAAATGATTAAACATTAACAATTATGAGAAAAACTGCTTATTGAACTCAAAAAAATTGGGGGTCAAAGGGAATGGTTACCTGTAAAGAGTGTATATATTGCAGGATCCTGGCAACGTGCTGGGTATGCAAGAAAGATAGCAATGGAAAGATCAGAAAATTAAGTGAGCTGCATTTAGAGATAGAAGACTGCACCTTTTTCACCAACGATAAATTGATCAACATTTTAGGTTAGATCCTGCTTTTTGACTTATTTTATTTGCTTAACAAAAAAATAAGCAGCTGAGAGCTGCTTTAAGAGAAGCTTGGGGAGTGGGGCCGCCGAGATTCGAACTCGGGTCTCCAGCAATTTGGACCAGCCGTCTGTGGCTACGGTTCCCCAAGCTGAGAGGATATCCAGGCTACCCTACGGCCCCTTCGAGATGAGTATTTGGGCTTAGGTTTATGAACATTTTGGTATTCATAGACCAGTGTTCATAGACCAGGTCTGTTCTCCAAGATGATTTAATAATTATTATCCAACGAGGGTAGTTCAGCTTAACATCTGAAAATGTTTCGAAAAAACTACGGAAATTTTTAGAAAATGATTTATTCATACCATGGCAAAGACCCATGATGTCAAGATTCAGACATTTGATCTCTATAGAAGAGCTGAATAAGGATGACCTTCTTTATATTTTGGATAGAGCGGAAGAGCTTGAGCCTTATGCCAGAAGCAAGAAGAAGAGCCGCGCTCTAGAGAATAAACTGCTTGCCAATCTTTTCTTTGAGCCCTCTACCCGAACACGGATGAGCTTTGAAGCCGCCATGAAGGTTCTAGGAGGAGAGGTCATAAATATGACAGCCCATGAAGTAAGCAGTGTGGCAAAAGGGGAGTCCCTGGCAGACACGCTCAAAACCGTGAGCAAGTATGCTAACGTCATCGTGTTGAGACATCCCCTGGAAGGGACGGCACGTTTCGCCATCGAGAATTCGGAAGTTCCGGTGATAAACGCTGGAGATGGAGCCGGTCAGCACCCCACTCAAACTCTACTGGACCTCTACACCTTGAAGAAAGAGTCTTCCCTGGACGGACTAAAAATAGCCCTCATGGGAGATCTCAAGTACTCCAGAACGGTCCACTCTTTAATTAAAGCTCTCACCATGTTCGATACCGAGATATATCTCATAAGTCCGGAAAGTTTGAAATTACCCCACGAGCTTCTGGAGGGTTTAAAAGGCAATATCCACTATACAACTTACGAGGAAGTTATAGAAGATATAGACGTACTTTACATGACCAGGATCCAGAAAGAAAGATTTCCTGACGAAGAAGAGTATAGAAGAGTGGCCGGTACCTATAAAATAGGTTTGAATTCGCTGGAAAAGGCTAAAGAGGATATGATGGTCATGCATCCGTTACCCAGGATCGACGAGATCAACTCTTCAATTGACAACACCTCTCATGCCAGATACTTCCAGCAGGCGTTCTATGGGGTCCCGGTGAGGATGGCGATCCTTACTGAAATGGTGAAATAAGGTGGTATAAATGGAGCAGCTCACTATATCCAAGATCAAAGAGGGAACGGTTATTGATCACATAAATTCCGGTAAATCGGTTCTGGTTCTAAGGGTTATAGGCATAGGTCCCCACACTACGGAGCCCGTATCCATAGCTATGAATGTACCCAGCGAGGAGATGGGTAAGAAGGATATTGTAAAGGTTGAAGGCAAATTCATTGGTGAAGAAGAGCTCAATAGGATAGCTTTAATCGCCCCCAGAGCCACAATAAATCTGGTAAAGGATTTTGAGATCGAAAAGAAGTTCAGGGTCAATTTGCCGGAGACAGTGGAGGGGATCCTCACCTGCTCCAACAAGAACTGTATAAGCAACAGTAATGAGCCAATTACCCGCCGATTTCATGTTTTTCTGGAAGGCGACCATGTAGCCGCTAGATGTCATTACTGCAACAGGAAGGTCGTGGATATGGACCGACACATTGTTTAATTATTTATATCAATGTTTGATAGAATAATTTGATCATGATGATGGCAATCGTGGACCGGAAACAATGGGGTGACAAATCCGCAGGTAAAAATAGCGTCTGTCAGGCAAAGAAATGGAGCAAAAAATGGAAGGAATACAATACTATACTGATTATATAGAATATTGTGTAAGAAAAAATAATGTTTTGGTTTGTAAAAGCTTAAAGGCTCACTTTTTCCTTTTGCGGAGAACTTCTTCAAGTCTTTTTTCCATTGACTCTTCGTCAGTGTATTGGCATCTCAAGTAGTGGTCTACTGCTTTGGCAATTGCATCTTTTGTGGCATTTTCTCCCGTCTTCTTTTTCAGCTCACTGAGCACCGCCTCATCCAGTACGGTTTGAGCATGAACGACCTTCACGTTTTAAACACCTCATTATGAGGTGATAACTCAAGCTACTTAAGTTTTGCCATAATTCTGTTACGTTGATAATGACCAGGTTCTTGGACCAGCAAAATGGACAGATCGACCACATAAATACGGAATATTGCAGTCAAATGAGCTCTAAATCAAAATTCATGGCCAGATCGGCCAACCAGGTCTTGCAATAAAAAAGGTAATAAAATAAAATGCTTATCTCTTTAAGAGCTCTTCTTTTTGGGCATTACTTTGTTTATTTCCTCTAACAATTCTTCTTCTGATTTATCTTCGGTATCGATCCCCAGGTCACTTGCCATCTTTTCGATGTTCTCTGTCTTGTTGCCCTTATATTTACCATCCTTTATTTCCTGTTCGAACTCTTTGAGCTCCATCTCGGATTGTTTCTGGGCTTTTTTGAATTCACCCATGCCTTTCCCCACACTTCTGGCAAGCTGAGGGATCTTAGTAGCCCCAAATAATAGGAAAACTACGATCAGAATCATTATTAACTCGTTTGGACCAAAACCACCGGGTATCATTTACACCTCTCCTTGTTTCTCTTTTTTGCTATCTAATTGGTTTCTATTATGATCTGTACCTTTTTAAAGTTTTGGGTGTTAAATCTCATCCTTATTGTCAGAATTCTCAATTGAAGTCGAATCTAAGCAGAGCCGCTATCCCACCCAGGGCATCAAGTCTATTGCCCGGCTCAAATTCCGTACTCATTATGACAACTTTCCCGTTCATGTTCTCTACATTCTTTATGAACGAATCTATGTCCCACTTCTCTCTCTGCTTCCTCAAGAACTCGTCCGAGACCAGCAGGGTCTCTATAGCCCCATAATCGAAGGCTTTATTCACCTCCGCCATACCGTAGGCGGCTTTCTGATCTTTAGAGATGTTCTCCAGCAATTTATCCATATATTCTGCTTCTTTTGCTACCCTTACCTCGCCCATGATCTTGTCAAGGGTCCCTCTCTTCAACACCTCAATAAATCCCCTGGTGCCAATGGTGGAAGCGTCCACTACCAGTGCAGTTTCTGCAAGTTCAGGGGACTCTTTCTTGATCATATCCATGAAATCCTCTTTGGTAAAACCGGGTCCAGCAACAACCAGATAATTGAACTCCATCTTCTCCAGGGATGAAATGACTTCGGAGAAAAAAAGCTCTCTACCAGAACTCTCTTTTCCATAGCTGCGACTTATGCTGAGGACCTCCTCCACACCCCACTGACGCAGGGCTCCTATAATGGCGTCGCCCTCCTCAATGGTGACAATAACGACCTCAGGTCTCCTGGATACTTCCTCAGCATATCTGATCCTCTCCAGTTGCTCTTCTCTCCAGTTCTTTATGATGCTCACCTCCTTTCCCTGAGAGATGTTGAGTGTGTGGTGTCCTGATTCGTCAATACCACCAACAATAGTACCAGCTATTCTCAGCCTGTTGGCAAACCTGTGGAACTCGACTCTCTCCACACTAACCCCGATCCTTACTGTAACCTTCTCTTTATCACTGCGCAGCTTGTCGTCACTCTCACTGATCCTTTTGGTAAGTGAAAATACGGTGTCACCAGCTTCGATTATGTATTTCAAATGCCATAGATCGTCCAGGCTCTCTGGGACGAGCTTTATCTCTCCTTCAAGTCCTTTGAGCCTCTTGTCAATAACCCTCATGGATTTAACCCGTTTTGATTGGTTGTTTATCCTTCTCCTTTCTCCTCATACAATATTCGTAATAGGAAAGCGGGTGATATGTGTTGCAATGAGCGTAGCAGTTATGATAGGTCTTCATGGTATCGCAGGCGGGACAAGCGTATTCAGTCCCCTTGTCCCCTGCAATATGTTCCACCTGATATCTGGTCTTCTCCTCGTTGAAGTCGGGTGCGCTACTGAACAAGGAAATGATCTGCTCCACATCAAGATTGATGTTAAGAAGAAAGGAAGTGATGGCGAACCTGGCCGTATGGGATATGTTCACCCCGCTCTGAAGGTCCTGGAGTATCCGGCTCATACAGGGTGGAAAACATTCCCAATCCGTCTTCTTGAACTTTATTCTTCCCGCCTTCTTCTTTTCTGCCTCAACTAAGGGTATGATCTCCTTTAAGTAGGGTTCAAGAAGCTCTTTGATCTCGTCGTTCACGTTGAGCTTTTTCTCCAGCCTCTCCTTTAGATACTCTTCCACCAGCCTGATAAACCTCTTGGTAGAAATCTCAACGTAACCGTTGAGCAGCTCCTGATTTAGCAGCCTCCAATTCTCATCCTTCAGTTTAGAGGGTGCCTTAAGGTATGAACTCACGTGGACCCTTATATCATGTTCATCTTTGTTATAATAAGATTCTATACCAAAATCTGCAGAGAACAATCCCACTACGTGCTCGATGCGTGAAGGGTCCTCGTTTTCCATAAGTTTGCGATATCTTCTGGCATCTTTAACTGCATACTTTCTCCTCACCCAGTCATCCAGACAGGAAACCAGAAGTCGGGAGAATAGATAAGATAAGACAGATTTTTTTGCCATATATCTGGAGCTGTGGTCTTCTTCTTTAGTACAGTTCTTGAAACACTCTCCACACAGGTCACAGGAGCTCCAGTCTATTTCAGCCCCAACAGCCTCGCATTCAATATGAGCTTTACACTCCTTAGAATCACAAACTGAGCATAAAAAACCTGACTGGGGATAGTTTATCTCTGGTGTTGCTTTATCGAATACGGAGAGGACGATGTCCTTACCGGTCTTTTTGGCCTCCACCTCTAGATCGCCTTCGGACTGCAGAAAGCCGATTATATTGGGATATTCTTGGTCCAGAAAAAGGCTTGCGACCCTGATGAAGGGGTATTTGGCAAAAAAAGGTAGTAAGGGTAGGTATGAGGCCATAAGAGCTATTCGGCTTCTTCAATTCGGGGAGCAAGAATATACTCTACTTCCACTTTCCCTCCGGCAAGTCCGAATACCAGCCTTACGGGATAGTTGTTACCCAGATGGAGTGTAAGAGTATCTCCTGAGGATACAGCTTTAATAAATTCTTTGAGATACTCAATAGAGTACATGCTTTTTGCTTCAGCTTTGTTGAACTCAATGAGCTCTGCTTCACTATATGTAGAGGTTATTCTGTCCACATCTCCTTCAGCTTCTATGTAGAAGCCGTTCTCGTCGCTTCTGAAGATGACTCTGTCGCTTATCTTATCTGAAGTGCTAATGGATTTCTTGAAATCTCCGGCATCCATTACTATCTTGGATGCAAGATCCAGATTGGGGACCTTGGGCTCTTTTCTTATTGCCGAAGGATCGATCAGAGCTACTGAGTATTCTACACTTCCGAACTTGACGTTAAGTGATGAATCGTCAGTCAGTTTCAATTCAATAAGCTCGTCACTCTTTACGGACTTGAGGATATCGTAAAGCCTGTTGATATCCACTCCAATGGTCTTCTCCTCTTCTATATTGAACGCCTCGAATGACTCCTTTGGAACGTTCAAAATGACCATAGCCACATTTGCAGGATCTACAGCTCTAGCATGAAGTTTTTCGGGCGTAAAGTGGAATCGAGCCTCACTTACCAGAGCAACCATTGATCGAGTTATAGACCTGAGGACTTCACCTGACAGTATTGTGCTTATCATGGCAACCACTGGAAAAACATACGGAGAATTATATTTAAAGTTTTTCCGTTTTTTCCGTTTTTTCAACTGTGTTCTTTACTTTATATAGGAAGTTCAGGGTCTAACTCTGGTTACAGCTTACATTGGTCTCCTCTATCTCTCCACTGGGCTCTTTTTCCTCAAAGATCTGACCCTCAAATGTGTATATTTCTACATCATCTTTCGCCCAGCTGTCGGGACTCATATTGGCCTTTATACAGGTTTGAGATAAAAATTCTTGAGGTTCAAAATTGTGTTCTACTGCAACTTGAGGTAAAAGAAGACCGGAATAATATCCTGATTTCACTATCAGCCCATGTCTCCCTATTTTGACATATTTGGGCAGTTCATACCTGTCCACATCTATTTTTTCAGGAGGGGAAAGCACTGTAACCTCTACAGTAATATCGGGGAGCTCTTCTGAGGTAACGGGAGGGAAACGAGGGTCTCCTGTGGCAGCAGTGATCGCAGACTCGATAATAGCTTCATCTAGCCTCTTTATGGGGTAAGGATAGCCGATGCATCCTCTAAGCATTTGACCTTTATTTAAAGTGACGAAGACGCCCCTCTCCTCTTCAAAAACACCATCGAACTTTTCCTCTATTTTTTCTTTTTGAGAGACGTATTTCTCTATCGCTTTTCTGGCAAGTTTTACTGCCTTCTCTCCTTCTGAGTGAGATAACATAAACCGAAGTTATGGTTCTAATCTCTTATATCTTTTCGTCATTGGACAGAATGGGGTAATTCCGGACCCGCTCAACAACTCACAAATATAAATCCGGGGTCTTTAAGATTTGAGGAGGGGCTAAATATTTAAATTATTTTGTCAAAGTTGCCGCATGAAAATTCTGGGAGTTGACATAGGCGGTACCAAGATCGACCTTGTTCTCTATGACGATAGCGGTAATGAATATGAATATCTGGGGAAATATCCTACTTCTGAGAGGCTTAAAGATATGGGAGCTTATGTAGATGAAACTGCTGTGGAAAACGGGGTCGATGCCATCGGTGTCAGCATAGCGGCATGGATCAAGGATGGGAAGCCGTTCTTTTCTCCTAACCTGCCAGAAACCCCTCAATTCTCCTCTTCAATGCCAGTGTTCTATGAAAATGATGCCAATTGTTTTGCCTTATTTGCTTATGATCACCTCAAGCTCCCACACATATTTGCGGTAACACTGGGAACTGGGATAGGCAGCGGAATAATAACTGACGGAGAATTGTACACCGGCAACGGAAAAGCAGGAGAGGTGGGTCACACAGTAATAGACCAGGAAAGACAGTGTACATGCGGCGGCATGGGACATCTGGAAGCCTACTTCAGTGGGTGGGCCCTAAAGAAGAAGTACGGAAAAGAAGTCAAGGAGCTGAAACAGGACGAGGACCACTTCTACTCATTACCGGAGTTCAGGATCTTCTGTAGACAAATGGCCAATGTGGTCACTGTTCTGGACCCCAGTGCAGTAGCCTTTGGAGGGGGTATTGGCGTGCACCTAAGTAGGGACAAGCTGGAAGAAGGTATTTACTCTTTTTTGATGCGCCCCTTCACTCCCCAGATAGAGATCCTTCAGGATCCTCTGGCCGTCGTCAAAGGAGCCTGCATAATGGGCTGGAGGAGACTTAAGGACCATTAAAGTAAATCAGATATTCCCGTTACCAAAGGAACTTGAAAGTGTCAACAGGGTTCACCACAGCCGATATCCTATTATCGTTAAGGAATGATACTCGAAAAATACCTGTACACTAGTTTTTTTGAAATGTTAGTAAAATTATTAACCTATGAAAGGATTATTGTTTAAATGGAGAATAAGATAAAGTTGGTAATTCTCACGATCTCTGTTCTCTTTCTGGGCTGTTCGGCGGATGATACGGGAAGTGAAACGGTACAGCCGATGGAAGATATTTTATTTTCAGGACCGGAGTTCACCAATATTGGTCCCAATTCTGCTTCAGCTCTAATAGATACGCGTATCTCTGTAGTGTGTGCAGCAGTCTATGGGAAGACAACTGATTATGGTAAGATCGCTACGGACGCTGATATGATGGGAGGAGCCCATAGGAACCATAGCCCATTACTGACCGGTTTGGAACCGGCTACTACGTATCACGTGAGATTTCAGGGTACTGGACCTGACGGTACACTTTATCGGAGTGAAGACTATACTTTCACAACTTCGGATGCAGATACAAGGCCGGAAGGAGAAAACATGGCGCTCTTAAGTGAGGGTGCGAAAGTAACGGCAGTTAGCAGCATTTTCGGTGGAGGTGGAATGAACAGTGCGTGGGGAGGTAATAATGCCATCGACGGAGACCCTAATACGGAATGGTCCAGTAATGGAGATGGGGATGATGCCTGGATCGAGGTCGAGCTACCTGAGAAAGTTCAAATTACACAGATCGGTCTCTGGACGCGTACCATGGGTAATACCGGACAGATAGAAAGCTTCCAGGTGGTAGTGGGAGAAGAATATGGAGCTAAAGGCACGTACGGTCCCTTTACGCTGGAAGATGCTTCCAGAACATACTATTTCGATACAAACTTTTCAGCAAAGAAATTGCGTTTCGAAGTGTTGGAAAGCACTGGAGGGAACACGGGAGTGGTAGAAATAGAGGTTTATACAGACTCGTAAGATAACTTTAGAACTGGAATGGTAGAAATAAGTAAACCAAAGGGATGTAGGGTAACTCCAGATGCACCATAAGACATATTAAAGGAAAGGTAACTAAAATAAAATAGAAGTTCTGAGAAATCGAGGACTTGCGGGCTCGTGGTCTAGCTGGTCATGACGTTGCCCTTACACGGCAAAGATCCCCGGTTCAAATCCGGGCGAGCCCACATCTTTTAGCCTTTTTTGCGTTCAAATCGTTGCGATTATTTGTGGAGTATAGCAGCTATTTCTTCTATCTTTTTTATTCTCTATTGTCCCCCCAAACGTGGGTTTAAAATTCTAATTCTCATAAAAAATTTTTAGCTTTTTAGGTTAACACAATCACAAAAGAGTATCACTGAAACTTGTTAACCATCTCAGGTGCTTATCATCCTTATCTGGTTCAATGAATGGAGTTGGGAACGCTACTTTCCAGGATAAATTTATTGAACTTCAGCTTTTTTGATCTTTTTTATGGCTTTTTTACCCACTTTTTGAGCATCAACGTCATCATCGTCAAGCAATTGCTGAAGTACTTCAATTGCTCTGTTATCTCCGATCTCTCCCAGAGCTATAGCGATCATTTTCTTCATTTCCGTGCTCTCATTCTCAAAAAGCTGTATTAAGGGCTCCACAGCGGGTTCTCCGATCTTGCCCAGAGCAATGGATGCACCCTTACCGACGTAACCCACTTTGTCTCTCAAAGCCTCTGTTAGGGGCTCTACCGCTCTCTCATCCCCGATCTTGCCCAGAGCGATGGCAGCTCCTTTTCTTACGCTGATGTTCCTATCCTTTAGGGCATCTATCAGGGGCTCTACCGCTCTCTCATCTCCTATACTGCCTAAGGCGAAGGCGGCTTCATATCTCACATCTTTATCCTCATCCTTTAGGGCATCTATCAGGGGCTCTACCGCTCTCTCATCCCCAATTTCTCCCAGAGAAACTGCAGAGTTCTTTCTGGTCCAGTTATCCTCATCGCTTAGCCCTTCTATCAATTCCTCGGTTTCTGAATCTCCAGCCATTTAACTCAATCTCCCTTCTTCCGATTTAAGACTATCCGGCTCCCATTTATCTGATTAGGATATAAAGCGGTTTATAATCCCTCTATTTAAATGGTTTGAGGTTATGAGGTTATGGAAAATTATGGGAGCTTATTTTCATTCACTAAATAAGTGGTGAGCTAAGCTGAAATAAATTCTAACGACAAGGAATAACACTTATCGTCTACCTCTTTTCACACCATAAAAACCTCACCGCAAGCTTTACAGTAGTAATCAATCTTTATGGTTTCTGTCTCTCCTTCCATCCCGGTTACAACATCACGTTTCTCCAGATTATCCGAACCGCACTGAGGACATTTAACTTCGTCTGGCATATAATAGACTATATCGGAAGTAAAATTTAGACTTTTCTTTTTTACTTGGTTTTAAGGTCGTCGCTTTTTTCTCCTACTATTCTATCTGCTCGCTTTCTGTGTTCGTTCTGTTCCGGTAGTTGTCCAGGAGGAATACTGCTGAGCTGATGAAGAAGATGAAAGGAGAGTAGCTTAAAAAGATTGTTTGACCTGCTTGTTCGATCACCTGGATGAACACCATAAAGAACACTATTTCGAAAAAACCTGCTAGTAATACTATTATGGAGGCTATCAAGGCGGTTCTGTGGAACTTCAAGCTGAGCAAGGCGAAGGGTACGGAAAGTAGTATGGAGACGGTTATCAGGGATATAATGCTGTTCAATAGGTTTGCCAGATCACCTGTGTCTGAATCCGCGGGTATGCTTTCAACATAGGAGTTCAGGTCATAGATTGAGTATTTCTCACTGTTTACGATCGTTGTAGGTGAAAAAACTCCCAAAATGAGCAGTAAAAGACCCAATATCGGCAGCAATCCCTTTCTGTCCACTTCGTCATCCTTATCGCCGAAAACCATGTGATTCACAATTATTTCACATTCTTATTTATATAGTTGTGGATTGGATGAATTGAGGAGTGATTTAGACTCTCTAAAGGTCTGGTAGTCCGTAATTCTTGGGTCGACTTTTGGTGAATGAGGTGAAATTTTTGGTCATCGCTGTTACTGGAAAGTAAATTGAGTAAAATTTAATAATAGTAGATGTAACTCAAGCATACAAACTTACAATGGGGTGTTAGCATTAAGGACATTGGATATATATTACTGAGCATATTCTTTACCATTGTGACGCTGGGTGTAATAGTGTCACTCTTCGTGCTGGGAGCGATCCACTAATAACTTATTATTACTGGGTCAGCATGGAATTGAAGATAATGTGCCTATTTTGTAATATCTTCCCATTTCTACTTACGTAGCAATCTAACCCTGTTAGAGTGGTGTGTGGGTTTAGGGAGGCTTTTGGGGGGGGAACCGGAGGGAGAATAATGCCTGATGACCAATTCCCTGGGGGGCATAGAGGAGACTCTATTTCGGGGGCTAATCAACTTGACAGGTGATTTACCTCCCTAAACCCATTTGTTATAATAATCATTATCATACTTAAACCTTTTCCTTCAGGGCTTTTAGGGAGACAAAAATTTTTTAAGCTTTTAGTTAACTAGTGACAAGCGGGTGGTAGGTGATATATGCATGCATAAAGAAGAACTTGTGCTTTTGCACCTGACGTTGTTTAATGTGAAGAGAGTTTTTGAGGAGGCAGGTTTCGGCAACGGGCATTTCAGCTCCTACGAGGATATCGGCGTTCAACCGGTGCATATCCATAGGAGCAAAGCGGACCACAGAAAGGCTATATTGACTCTTTGTAAGGGAATTTCCGATATTTTCAAAGAGACGTCCTCTGAGAACATTTTAGAGAATCCGAAGATTCAGGATCTTCTGGAGGCCTTTGAGCACCAGAGAACTACCTGAACCTCTATTCTATTTTTTTTCTTGAGCAGGGATATGAATAAAGGCCTGCGAATAGATTTAATTTCATGTTAATAGTTTGGGACCTTTGTTCTTCATCCTGGGATCTGCTTGATCGATTATAGTTTAATGATTATTATTAGATAAAAAAATTTATAAGGATTGAATTAATAACACTCATTGCTAGGGTGGTGATGGGTAGTAGATAGTTGAACATCCTCCAACACCATCTGTCTAACGATTTTCCACCCTAGCACTTCAAATTATTTTTGTGGTACAATTTTTCAGTGACCCATTGTGGAGGGTAAACAGTTTATATTCTCTGGGTCGTCGTCTGATTCTGCATGAATACAGGGGCCGGAAAAAGGGTCAAACCCTTATATATGGATAAAAACCTCCACATCATCTTTGGTATTGCTTTAATGGTGGTCTTGGGAGTTTCCAGTATATCTCCTGCATTACCGGACGTAGCCAGAGGTTTGAACATAACAGAACAGGAAACAGCATTGCTTATCACTGTATTTACACTGCCAGGAATATTCTTAATTCCTGTACTCGGCTTTCTGGCCGACAGATTGGGGAGAAAGCAGGTTCTAGTCCCTTCACTGCTGCTTTTTGCTCTTGCAGGCACCGCATGCGGTTTCGTCCGCGACTTCGACCTTATGCTGGTCCTACGGTTCCTTCAGGGAGCAGGTGCCGCTTCACTGGGCACGCTTATTGTCACTGTCATCGGGGACCTCTACTCCGGTAAGGATCGGGCTGCAGCAATAGGCTTAAACGAAAGTGCCCTCAGCCTAGGAGAGGCCATATTCCCCTTTATAGGGGGGTCACTGGCTTTACTGGGTTGGTATTACCCTTTCTTTCTACCTATTATTGCTCTCCCCCTGGCCATCATGGTCATGTTCTGGCTGGACGTCCCTGGCTTCAAACAGGACCGACTCTTCAGGGATTATGTAAAAAACGCCCTGATGATCGTAAGGAATCGGAGAGTAGCCGGATTGTTTATGGCCAGCATCATCACGTTCATCATTCATTTTGGAGTAGCTCAAACTTACTTCCCGTTCCTCATGAAAGCATATTTTCAAGCCTCTTCTTTTGTCATTGGACTGATCATGACCGTGATGTTCCTCACAGCAGCACTCACAGCATCTCAGGTAGGAAATCTGGTGGAGAGAGTTACAGAACGAACTCTCCTAAAAACAGCATACATCATTTACGCGGTTGCCCTCATAACTATACCACTATCCCCCAGCGTCTGGATACTTCTCCTGCCCGCAGTTATGTACGGAATTGCTCAGGGGATCAATATTCCCAGCTTTATAACCATACTGACGAATCTGGCACCCACCGAATACCGCGCAGGTTTCCTATCAATTAACTGGACAGTAATAAAATTTGGTCAGACTATCGGTCCAGTGCTTATGGGCCTGGTACTGGGTTTTGGGGGCATTGGAAGCGTTTTCTTCGCAGGAGCACTCTTTGCCATTTTCATGTTCTTCGTAGTCGTATTATTGATATAGCAGGCCAAATAGTTCACGGTCAATTAAAAAAATAAAAAATTGTGGTGAGTGGAAATTATCTTCCTCCTAGTTATGTTGTTTTTCCAAGTTTATAAAAACATTTGAAAAGTCACAATTATTATAGAAGCCCTATGATCATGGTTTATCCTTGAGGGTCAGGGCCCGAGGCCAGGGGGCTGGGGTAGAAAATTATATAGTTTTTTGTGGTAAATGTTGAGGTATGGCCGTAGTGGAGTTGAGTATTGTTCCGGTGGGAACGGGAAGCACCAGTATAAGCAGCTATGTTAAACAGGCCGTAAGCATACTGAAAGAGAAAGGCTTGAAGTACGAGGTAACCCCTATGGGGACAGTAATTGAAGGGGATCTGGAAGAAGTGCTGGAGGTGTGCAAACAAATACATCGATCAGTTCTTTCCTCAGGTGTTAACAGGTCTATTACCACTATCAAGATCGACGACAGGAAGGATAAAGAATTGACAATGGAATCCAAAGTAGCGGCTGTGGAACACGACTGAACAGGTCCTTTCTCTGTTTAATCCAGCATAACAGCATAAGATCGGTCCAGCCAGAAGTAGCAATAAACTACTCATTTTCTTTTTTTACCTCGCCGGAAAGTTATGACATGGTTGCATGGAAGGGAGGATTGGATAATAACATATAGGGGGTAAAAAGAAAAGCCGAAGTACGACTGGTTGTATGGTCTTTCTCTCCAAAGTATTTTATAATTCTTCGGGGTGGTGGATTTATGGATGTGGTCATACTGTTGGGTTCGAAGTCGGATCTTGATTTCGCGAAGAGGATAGGTGACGCGCTGGACGGTTTTAATGTAGAATATTGTTTCAGAGTCGCTTCGGCCCATAAAACTCCCCAGAAAGTTCTTCAAATTCTGGAAGATTACCAGAATGTGGTTTATATCACAGTAGCAGGAAGAAGCAACGCCTTGAGTGGATTTGTGGATGCGAACACTACTTCGCCGGTTATCGCCTGCCCTCCATACAGCAGTAAATTTGGGGGGATGGATGTATTGTCCAGTCTGCGAATGCCGTCAGGAGTTGCTCCCGGGGTAGTGCTGGAACCTGAGAATGCTGCTTTAATGGCTTCAAAAATACTTGCAGTCAAAAGTCCTGAAATCAGGGAGAAAATAGAAAATACTCAAAAGATCGCCAGCGATAAATTGGAGTCTGCGGACTCTGAACTTGAAGAGTAGACTAGATCATGAAATCTACGAAGTTCCCGCAGATCTGGCACTTCAATTTGCCCGAGCATCTCCAGAAATAAACGCTATTTCCGCAGGCGCATTTAAAACTCGATTTTTTTGTCTGTGCTTCAGGTTGTTTAACTTCTTGTTCTTGCTGCATAATTATAGTAATAATGGAAGGTTTAATACAATTTACCTTTTTCACATGATGAGGGAAATAGCATAATTGTGGAGATAAACAGATCAAACGGTTATATCTCCTTCCTTCTTTATGAGATTTACGATCCCGCCTTCTTCTAAAACCCTTATCATTGCCTGTGGCATTGGATGGGCCTTAATGGTGGAAACAGTGGTGTAGTTCCTTATTGTTCCCGATGTCAGGTCCACTTCCAGCTCATCCCCCTCGTTTATTTTGTCGGTATCGACGGTGAGCAGAGGGAGCCCTATATTGATGGCATTTCTGTAGAATATTCGGGCAAAGGATTTGGCAAGTACAGCCGACACACCGGCAATCTTAAGTGACAGAGGTGCGTGCTCTCTGCTGCTCCCCATTCCGAAGTTCTCTCCCCCTACCACAAAATCACCCTTTTCCATTTTTTGGGGGAAATCCGGGTTGGCATCTTCCATTACGTGTTTAGCGAGCTCAGGCATATTGCTTCGAAGGTGGTAGTATCTTCCTGGGGTTATATGGTCAGTAGAGATATTGTCACCGAATTTCCATGCTTTGCCTTTCAGGATCATGTAAAGCAGTTCCTCAAGTGGTATTAAAATTCTTGCGTTACCCAGTTACCAGTTATCAATTGCTGGCTAAAACGTTTTTTGCCTGTTCGTGATGTTCAAGGAGAAGAGTTTAATGGGAAAAGCACTTTAAGGAATAATATATGGGTGCAGATCTTTACCTGGACAAAGTTGATTCTCGAAAATATCAGAAACTTAAGGATAGCGATCAATATGCAGATCTGTTCCGCATCTTAGATGAAGCTCAAGGCATTCTACCCGAGGTACCTGTTCCAGAGACGCCGGTTTCGGCGGATACAGGGGTTATCACCATTGGTGACCCTGATGAGGACTCACCTGTTCTCGTAACGGGGAATAGCATATACACTCACATGGTACTGGGAGCTATTTTGGCTTCAGCCGATATCGATTGCCACATCTTATCTGTCGATACAGGTGGGCATACAGTGGATATGTCCGTGGTGCTCAACATATTCAGGGGTGAAGGGGTCAAGAAAACTGTAGATGCCTCAGATATAAAGAAGACAGCGGGACACAGGGTTATGATAATACCTGGTTTTGCAGCCTATTTCAAGGACGAAGTGGAAAGAGAGACTGGGTGGGACGTACTTGTGGGTCCTGTATGTGGATTGGAATTGCCGATGTATCTGATAATGAACTGGCCTCAGTAAAATTTTTATCTATTTACTTATCATGATTATGTTGAGTGCTTATGAATAAATACATGAGGATTGGTTTGTTAGCGATCTCACTGTTGCTTATTATGGGGGGAGCTTCTGGTAAGGATTCGAGTTCATTCGGTAGTGGCGACATATCATTAGAACTTCTGGACATCGAAGGAGAGACCGAGAATAAGATCAAGATAGATTATGGGGATCCCTTGAAGTTAAGAGTAACTTTTTCTCAATCCCACTCAGGTTACATTGATATTAGAGATAGAGATAATAACAATATTGTAGAACGGTTTGTATTCGAATCAGGGATGTTCAGTGAGACCTTTACCCTGCCTGTAGAGTCCTACCGTCCGGTTACCAATTTCACCATTATTGTAAACCTTGAAAACCAGAAATACGTCTCAGATGACAAGATCATTGTGGCAGAATTATCGGAGCCGGAAATATTGGTAGAGCTGGAGAACTACAACTCAAGGATAGCAAAGGGCGATAAAGTCATCTTTGAAGGAACAATAACTGCAGATGAGTACAAGTGGGCTTTACTAGGTCCTTACGATCAGAACTCTTTCCAAACTCTGGCTGAAACCTCTTATGTTGACGGAACACAAACCATCGATGGAACAGAGGCATTAGTTTCCAATTCAGACCACGAGATCGAGTTGGGATTATCCACTCAAACTTTATTGGGCTCATGCGGAGGAGCAACCGGTTCTTATGCTCTACAAATTTGGTCTCCCGATTATCCCCAGGACGTAGAAGAGGTGGACTTTACCATAGAAAAGCCAGAGGTAGACCTTATTGTAGACAGGAATGAAATAGCTGCGGGAGAAGAGCTGGAGATAAAGGGAGAAACCAATGTCGCTGTCTCGAACAGTGAACTTGATGACACCAGTATAGGAGTGAACAAAGTAACTATAGAGGTCTACAACTCTGATTCCAAAGATAAGGTTGAAACCTATTCTATGGATATCAGGGAGAACCGAACTTTCCAAAAAGAGATCGAATTCCCTCTTTCCTGGGAAAAAGATGTTCAATATAGAATAGAGGCTAATATTACCACAGGAACAGGTCACTATGATAAAGATACTGAGTACATATACGTTACCTCACCTCAGGTTGAATTCGATATGGATAGCTCCACATTCCGCAGGGACGACGTCATCAAGTTTAAAGGGTCGTCAAGCCTGGACTCTGGGAGTCTGGTCTACTTGAAGAAAAGCGACCTGAATTTCGTCAAGGGTATTGAGGATAAGTCTTCCGAAACCGTTGATGGTACAGAGTACATTACGGCAATGGTGGGCTCGGATGGCACTTGGAGTACCAGCGGTATGCACATCAGTGAAGATGCATCCATAACCTCTTATAAAGTAACCGCAGTTATTTTCTCCCCGGACGAGACCGAAGAGCTCGATGACACCTCTGTAAAGATCAACATCATGAAAGACGAGCTGGAAATCGACCTGGATAAGAAAAAGGTAGTAAGAGGTGGATCGATAAACGTAACCGGTAGCACTACCACAGATAGAGTATACATCTTTGCCTGCGAAGACGACATATTTGGAGCTATAACTGAAGAACCATCTTCAGGGATCTATAACGTAAGAGGAGAGGACAAGGCAATACATACAAAAAAAGATGGTTTTAACTATAAGGTCAAAGTAAGGGAAGATGCAGATATAGGTTACTGCAGCCTCTCGTTCTATGGTTCCTCATCTGATAGGATAGACACAAATAGGGCTCCTCAAGAATTCTTCTTGATCTCTGTCGTAGAATCAATGAACAGCACTGAAACTCCCCAACCAGCGGCAGAGAACGGATCCACACCTTCACCTTCGCCTTCACCTTCGCCTTCACCTACATCCACTGCTCCTGTAAATGACTCGGACATGAACGATGTGAACAATACCAGTGAAAAACAAAACGAATCTGCTGAAGGGCCTACTCCTCAGCCCACTGCAACCTCGACACCGGATACGAATGAAGAGGAACAGAGCGGTCAGAACAGTCAGGATACAGAAGGTTCCGCTAAAGAAACCCCTGATCTCAGAAAAAGGGAGGATATGACGGTACCTACTCTGCAGAAAATGGTCCCGGGTTTTGAGTTCGTGTTCGCAGTGATAGGTATACTGGCTGCGATCTACCTGCGAAGAAGATAATTCTTCATATTTTTTCTTTAATGTTTTATTCTGCTCCGAAGACTATTTTAAGGTAGTACATTATTCCGATACCAATAATGAACATCAAAAAGAATAGGAACGATCTTTTGAGGCTGACCTCTTTGTGCAGTTCAGGTATGAGATCAGAGCTGGCAATGTATAGAAAGTTACCGGCGGCAAAGGGTAGGACCAGTACAATGGTATCGGGGGTCAGGAAAAGGAAATAGGCTATCAACGCCCCACCTATAGCCGTAACTGCTGAAATGAAATTGAATAGAAGTGCCCTCATCTTTGAGAAACCACCGTATACCAGTACTGCGAAATCTCCTAGCTCCTGAGGGATCTCGTGTGCGGCTACTGCAAGCGTAGCAACGATCCCCACGGGGACACTGGTAAGATAGCCTGCAGCTATGATTATTCCGTCAATAAAGTTGTGCAGCCCGTCACCAACCAGGTTGAGATATGTGAAAGGGTGGACTTCGCAGTCATGTTTGTGACAATGCCTCCACATGAGGAACCTTTCCAGCAAAAAGAAGGAAGAAAAACCGGCCAAGAGGATAATAAAAGCTTGAAGGGGTTCGATCTTTTCTAAAGATTCCGGCATCAGATGTATAAATGCTCCACCCATCAGTGCACCAGCAGAAAAGGCCACCAGAAGAAGGAGGATCCGTTGAAAAAGCTTACCGGACATGGTCAGGGTCACTACCCCTACAAATGACAAAATGCTGACCAGCAATGCACTGATTATTATCAAGTCCAAAACCATGGATCTAGACTTTAATGGAGGATATATTAATATTTTTAAAATGAGAAAATTTTTAGAGGTTTGAAACCTTGCTTTTTCTCCCCTATCTCTGTGGAAACCCTGTTTTGTTCTCCGTGGTGATCCGTGTTTTGTGGTTGTGTGGTTTCACTAAAATTTTTAACTGTTAAAAACCACATTCAATTATGGGAGAAAACTATAATTTATCGATTTATAAAGAGCTGGGAGAAAGCGAGGAGAATTGGGAAAAAGCTGTTGTAAATTTAAGAGGTATAGCGGAGTCTATAGGATGGGAAAAAACTTTGAAGATACTGGAAAAGGTTTTAACCTCCGTCAAACCTGGTAGCGAGAAGAAGGTCACTGCAGAAGAGATTATAAAGGCTCTGGACAAGGCGGGTAAATCGGGAACTGATGCCGATAAGGGAGCTATGTCATATTCCGGAAAATACGGATTCTCCGGAGGATCTGACCTATAGCACAAATCAGTCTTCTGGCTCTTCCATGCACTGCTGAACTATCTTTGCCACTTCTCTGGCTACTTTGTCGCCTCTGTCGTGGGAAGTGGTCACTGCAGGTATTATGATGAAGTCCGGGGTAGTGATACCCCACCAATCACTTCTATACCCGTAATAATTCGCCATCCACAGAGGTGGGGAGTGGGCGATGATATCGGTTTCCCACGGCTCAGTGTAAACGAACTCCATCAATTTATTCTTGATCTTTTCGGGGAGAACCTTATCCTCTTCTACCCATTCCTTGAGGAAATATATGTCTATCCTGGCCCTGTCAGACCTGGAATAAGGGAATTGCATCCCGAGCTGGATGTAGGGGAGCTTGAATTTCAGACAGTATTCCACGATCTTCTCACCACTGTTCTGGTCGTTGCACCAGAACTCATGAGCATTCCTGACCACCACGTACTGCATTTCATCTACCGTCCGTATCTCTCCGGCGATTTCGGAGGTTTGGGGGCTCATACAATGATGCGCGATCCTGGCGATCTGTTTGGCCTTCTCCATTCTTTCTTCGTAGGAGTAGGGGAGGAAGAAAGTGACTTCTTTGAAGCTTAAGTCTCCAATAGAGTATTCCGGAGGGGAATATCTGGCAAGACGCAACCCTCTATTATGCATCTCCTCATATAGCTCTTCCAGAAGGAACGTACAATTCTTTTCCCACTCTTTGGGTATAGTAATGGTTACAGCACTATATTTTTCATTTTTGTCCATTATAGCTTCAACGTGTGGAGTTTTAGACTCGGAGAAATGTTTTATGGCCCTCTTTAATTCATAATCGCTGGAGAACTCATCAAGATCGACAAGAGTGAGCTTGAAACCATTTTCAGCTAAAACCTCCATATTAATTACATCCTTCCTCTTCCTATATTTCATTTTTGAAGGGATTTAGCGGTATTGCGGTTACCACTTTCACCACACCCCCTAAACATTATAAATTAAGATACTGGGCATAATTAACAACGGATTGACTTATGAGAACTGTCAGGTCAGATAAAAGGTCATGGGACCCCTATCGACTTTATCGTTTTTGACGGCATGTGTGATGGGGAGGTCAAGCAAATAGCCTTCGTGGAAGCGAAAACGGGTAAGACAGGGCAATTGAACAAAAAAGAAAAGCAGGTTAGGGACGTGGTTGTCAGCAAGAACGTCCTGTGGGATAAGCTACATTACAAAGGCAACCAAACCCACTGATTTCCAAAAAGTTATAAAGTACTCCTGTCATGTTAAATAATAACATGATATTCGCTAAAAAACTGGCCAAAAAAATTGTCATGTCTCTGGACGGGACAGTAATCGGTACTGTCCAGAACCTGAGTATCGAGCTCAAAACAGGGTCGCTCATCAACCTGGTGGTCAAACCTGAGAACAAGTATCTCAAGCTGGATATGCAGGGTGGATATTATATAATCCCGTTTGATGATATCAAGTCCGTAGGGGATTACGTGGTCGTGAACAGAACGAAGATCAAAGCTGAGACTATATAACCAATACTGGTAACTTCAATGGACGATCAAACTTATTTCAAACGCATTAGATGCTAAAGGGTTCTTGACTTCAACTCTTTTTTGGGATCAGTTCTTATTAAATAATCATAAGGACCATTTTTTAATCGATAAATTTAATATTTATAAAATAAATTTTGTTTATGGAGTATAAGAAGTTGACCATCCAGCCATTTCACGCCCAGATGCTGGGTCCTTACTCCAATCACTTACAATTTACGGCAAAAAGCGATTATATAATCGATATATGGGTCGTACCTTCTAAAAAGGATGCCGAGTTGGTAATGGAAAGTGGGAGCTTTAATTATGATGCTCGCATGTCAAAACAGAGGGTAACAGAACACTCTACATCAGGAAGTGTGCCTTCGGGAACGTGGATCGTTCTGGCGAATAGGGCCCATACGTCGGCCTCAATTGAGATCTGGATAGGCTGAATAAGAATGTTATCATGGAGATAGGTCGTTTTTTAATTTTAGAAGTTGAGACTTTGAGCCTAGAACTGACAGTAAATTTATTTATTGGTGATGAACAGTTAGTTCTGAGGTGGGGTAAAATGTTGTCAAAGATACCTATTAATCTGGAAGGGATCGAGAAAGGAGATGTAGATAAAGAGATCTTGAGAGCAGCTATAATCGCTGAGCTAGACGCCATCAACCTCTATGAGCAGATGGCAAACCTGACTCAGGATAAGAACATAAAGGCAGTTCTGCAGGATGTGGCGAAAGAAGAGAAAACACATGTGGGTGAATTCCAGACCATGCTCTTGAGGCTTGACCAGGAGCAAGTAGAAGAGCTGGATGCAGGGAAGAAGGAAGTAGAGGAGATGGCCGAATAAAGGAAGAGAAGATCAGGACCAGCCTGAGCCTGATGTGTTATCGCTGATGCCGGTGCCATCTTCCACAACATTTCCATGGTGTCTTTCAGCCCAGTAAGCAGCAGCATCCCTTAGAACAGGGTCTTCGTTCTGAAGGAAGGAGTTGACCATTTCATTATCTCCGTAGCGCTCGAGGGCGAGCACCAGCAAGAACTCACGACCTTCTATATCCTTTTTCTTGATAATTTCTTCGTAATTATTGGCAATATACTCCAGGTCGGCCTGGTATTCTTCTACAAACTGGTTTACTGCTTCTTTAGCTGTGGGGGTCCCAATGATCTCCAGAGCTATAGCGGCCTGAACCCTGGTGTCATTATCACTTTCACTTAATGTTTTAATGAGAGTCTCTACTGAGGGAGAACCTATCCTGACCAGAGACTTGGTGGCACCCCATTTAACTTCGGAATTATTGCCTTTTAAGGCATTGATCAATGGTTCTATCGCCATTTCACCCATGTTCGAAGCATTCTTCCATTCTCGCTTGGCTACCAGATACCAAACCTTCTCAGTATCATTTCGGGGGCTATAGCCAATCCTATCCAGTGCTTTGGTAGTGGCCAACCTTACACTGGCATTTTTATCTTCGAAACACAGGATAAGAGGTTCGGCGATCTTTAAGCGAAGATCTCTTGATGTTCCCCTAGACCCTCCGATCTCACCTAAAGCCTCGGCGGTAAATTCACGAACCCTGGGGTCATCTTGTTCAAGTGCATCTATCAATGTGTTTACTGCTTTGGTGTCCAACTTTATTATGGCCTCTTCGGCCTCAAACCTGACTTCCTGGCTCTCATCATTCTTTACGGTCTCAAGCAGGGGCTCTACTGCTACTTTGTTACTTATTTCACCCAGTGCCCATGCAGCATTCTTTCTAACGTCCTTCACCGGGTCATCAAGTGCCCTGACGAGGGCGGAACCAGCACGAGGATCTCCCAGAGTGCCTATTGCTTGAGCTGCTCTGTACCTCACTCTCCAGTCATCGTTTTTGAGGGCTTCTATAAGAGGTGGTAGTGCTTCGTTGGCATTACCGATACTGGCTACAGATTCTGCCGCTTTTTCTCTAACGGTACTGTCTTCGGAGTGTTCTAAAGTATATATCAGGGGTTTGATAGCCCTCTCATCCCTTATTTCTCCCAGAGCTTCGGCAGCCTGAGCTTTAGTGTTACTGTCCGAGCTGTTCAGTTTCTTTATAAGACCCTCAACATCTCCCGAACTCCTCAAGTCCTCCACAGACTCGTTTTGAGAGCAACCAGAAAGGGATAATGCAAGAATTAGAGTGAGTATAACAGTTGCTAACGTCCTTTTGTTGGCGAATTTATGGTGACACCTCATATTCTGGCCCTATTGTTTATATTTCATATTCATCCTTAAACGGTTAATAACTTTACCTCCATTATTACCATCATCTTCTTCTGACTTCGACTCCAAAATAAAATAACCCATAAAATAATTAAATGACCTGGATATAGTGGTGGCCATGAAATCAAGAATTCATGTTTACATATCCGGCCGTGTACAGGGCGTTTTCTTCAGGGACAGCACCAGAGAGAAAGCAAGAGAGCTTGGAGTGAACGGCTGGGTCAGAAATATGAGGGACGGTAGAGTCGAAGCAGTATTCGAGGGAGATGAAGATAAGGTCGGCAAGATGGTCGAGTGGTGTCATGAAGGGCCAGGTTCGGCTAGGGTCGATCAAGTACAGATCAGCAAGGAAGAGCCAGTGGGCGAAGAGGGTTTTTCCGTTAAACGTTAAATTTTTGCATCTGGCTCTTATGACAAAAGTATTTTAATTGGTTTAATTTATCTTGATTGTGCTCTATAAAGCTGTTAAGGTAAGAGATGAAGGAATAACTGTTGATGTGGATGTTACTCCGGGAGCAAAGAAAAGAGAGATAGGGTATGATGAGTGGAAGAACGTTATCACCGTTAAGGTGAAAAATCCGCCCAAAAAAGGGAAAGCCAATAATGAGGTAATAAAAAGTTTTAAAGAGTTCCTGGGTAGAGAGATAGAGATAATAGCTGGACATACTTCCAGCAGGAAAGTAATTCTGGTCCATAACGCTTCCCAGGACGAAGTAATAAAAAAACTTGAGGAGAATATTAAGAACAATGATTGAATCTCAAGACCTCTTGAAATTGGAAGAGACCTTTAAGGAGCTGAGAAGAAGATCGGAGAACGGAGCGGTCATCATCGTTGAAGGACCCAAAGACGTGGCTTCTCTAAGATCTCTGGGGATAAAGGGGGACATTGTAACTACCTGCAACACTCCCGATGCAGTCCTGGTGGACGAAATAGGGAAGAAAGACGTCATCATCCTCACCGATTGCGACTGGAGAGGAGATACCATGGAAAAGAACCTGTTGAACAAGTTCTCTTCTTGGGGTGTTACACCGAACACCGAGTTCAAGCGAAGGATATTTTCGGTCCTGAAAGAGATCCACGAGATAGAGGATCTGGCAAAATATTTGGAGAAGGCCAGAGAAGAAGTGAACCTGAGGAACTCTTCTTATTAGACTAAATAGTTCATCTGAAAGAGGAACCCTTTCAACAGGGATTATGAGCATGATAGCCGGTTGGAGAGGTCACCTGAGGGTTCCTGCAGACTATGAGGTGTTCTGAAACACTACTTACATTATTGTAATTGCAATCATTTACTTAAAATTAACTGATAAGAATAAATGATATGCCTAAAATCCGTTCACCATATCGATGGTAACCTCTTCCAGTGAGTCCAGTACCAGGTCAGCTTCTGATAGGTCCTGGGGCGGCGTGTAAGGATTTTTAACTCCGATGCACTTACATCCAGCCTTTTTCGCTGATCGAATTCCGTGGGTGGCGTCCTCAAAGACCAGACATTCAGGAGGGGATAATCTCAGTTTACTGCAGGCTTTAAGGTAGACCTCCGGGTGGGGCTTACCGTGCTCAACTTCTTCTGCAGAGACAACTACCTGAAAGTATTCTGTGATGCCGAACTTGTCCATGACCATGTCAAGATATTTTTTGGTTCCTGAGGAGGCTAAACCGATCTTGAAGTGATTGTTCAGTAGTTCTAGGGATCCTAGTGCTCCGGGTAGGGGTTGAAGCTCTTCTCCTACTAATTTCAGGAAGATCTGGGATCTCCTCTGATTGAGGGTCTCTACTGATTCATCGAGTTGAAGGACTTTCACCAGATCATTCAAGAAATCGATTAGTCGTTTGCCCATGGACTCAGACCACAGCCACTGGGGGATGTCGTCTATGGTGTATCCGTATTGCTGGATGGTGACTTCTACTGACTTTACGTGGAGGTGGTGAGAGTCCACCAGAAGGTCGTCCATGTCGTAGATGATTCCCCTTACTGTCATTGTTGTAAACTTGATTACGAGTTTATAAATTGGTTGGAAAATCTGGTCCGGATAAGATATCGCAATAAAAATAAAGGAGAAATTCATCAATTTCATTCTCCCCCCTAAACTGATAAAAATCAAAGTTTTAGAACGTTTCTAATTATTAGGACAGCATGTACCTTATAAAGGAGGCTGTGCTGGGGTAGGCGAATGTGTATGCCAGGTCCTTAAGCTGGGAGGCTGTTAAACCGATCCTCATGGCCAACGAGAAGAAGTTTATTACTTCTTGCGCGTCGGGACCGAGGTAGTGGGCGCCCACGATCTTGTCTTCTTCATCGATGATCACTTTGGAGGCGGCATGAGATAGTTTGATCCTTTTGGCGGTGTACCAATCACTCTGATCCTTGAAAACGACTTCATGACCTTCTTTTTCTTCGCTGGTTCCTACAGAGCCCAGGGGAGGGAAGGTGAAGACCACCGCCGGTATGCCAAAGTAGTTGATCTTTTTGGTATTGCCTTCCAGTATGTTGGTTGCGGCTATACCCCCTTCTATGTTGGCTATGGGGGTCAGTTTCCTGCTGCTCTCTGTACAATCGCCTGCAGAATACACTCTGGGGTTGGAGATGCTCTGCATATACTCGTTGACAGCTATACCTTCGCCTCTGGTCTCTAAGTTACCTTTCTCCAGGTCAAGATCGAGGTTGGCGACTCTCCCTGCTCCATGGACCACCATATCGCACTGGTAGGAGCCTTCGTTGGTGATAACTCTCAATTTATTATCTTCTCTTATTATTTCGTTCACTTCGTTGTGGGGGACTATATTGATCCCTGCCTGTGTGGAGGCTTCGATCATTTTTCTCACTAGATCCGGGTCGAATCTCTTCAGGAAGTTATCGCTCCTGTGCATTATGGTCACGTTAACACCTGCTCTGGCCGCTATGTTGGCGAACTCGAAGGATATGTATCCCCCACCCACGAAAATTATGTTGTGGGGGAGCTGGTCTGTGTTCAGGAACTGGTCGCTGGTAGTGAGGAGCTCTTCTCCAGGTATGTTCAATTCCATTGGCCTTGCACCCGAGGCGATCACCATGTATTTGGCTGATAGAGTCTGATCGCCTGCTTCTATAGTGGACTCATCGAGGAAGCGGGCTTTTCCGTGGTAGGTATGTATCCCCAGTTCTTTGAGGAACTCTTCCATCTCTTCTGGAAGGTTGTCGGTGAAGGTCCTCTTGAACTGCATCAAGGAATGCCAGTCTAAAGAGATGTCTTGTTTGGAGGTAGCCACATCCTTCATCCTGTTATGGAAGTCAACGAATTCAGCGCCACCATAAAGAACCTTCTTGGGATCGCATCCCCTGAGGGTGCATGTCCCTCCAATGGGACCCGAATCAACTACAGCAACCTTTTTACTCTCCAATACACATTTATACGCTGCGGTCAGACCTGCTGCACCACTTCCAATAACAACAACGTCGTATTCTTCCATTTATTACCCCCATTGAAGACTCATTCATTATATTAGATAAATCTACGGAATGGCTAACCTCTTTTCATTTTCCCCTAGAACTAATACCTCAAAAAATAATCTGTGAAGGAAGGAACAATGGTTATCCTGCCATCTTCTGATCTCAATCTTACGTGAGACCCTCTTGTCCTGATAACCCTGAAACCTATAGATTCCAAGAACTTCAAGAGTCTTTGTCCTTGATTACAGGAAGTTTGGACATTGAAGCTATTCCCAGTTCTCTGAACCCTACGAACTTGTTAAGCTCTTCACCCTTTGTCTCCCCGAGTGTCTTGTAAATTAAAAGGATTTGTTAAGTCAGGCAGTTCTAGCTAGTGAGGGTATTATAAATGGAAACAAAAATGAACATCAGCATTCCTGGACTTCAAATCTGTTAGAGCAGTAGTCAAGAACGAATCTAAATCTTGTAGCAAATTCTATCCCCAGAACTGTCTCTTCAGTATCTGAGGTCTCTCCTCCCTCAGTCACAGATCAGGTAGTTTAGAGCTTGCTAACACGTCGTAGGGGATCTCTATAACTTCTGTGTGATCTCCATTGATCTCGTATCGTCTTATTAGGGATATCTTGTCGGGGTCAAATGTGGCGTCGATCCTGGAGTTCCCTTTGAGGATAACCCTTCCTGTTCCTTTGCATGTGGTGCAAGGTTGTTCTTCAATTCTGCCTGCCCTGACGAAGGGGTTGGGTGGTGAGCCAAAGCCTTTGCACACCCAGCAGACAAATCTCTTGTGAGACTCTATCCTCTCCTTCTTGATTGGTCTTAGCGGGTTGCCGTCCTTGTCCACTACTTCTCTTTTGGTGATCAGGTTCTTCCATTTTGAGTGTATGGTTATTTTTCTCTCTTTAATTCTTATCACCCCACCCTCATCGGGTAAGAGTTGAATATTAACTTCATTGTTTATTAATTTTTTCATACTTGAACAGTTTATTTGATTAAGTATAGTTGAACAAAAACTTTAAGTAATATTAAACTAATTAACTATTGTGACAATACAGATAGTGTTCGTAGGCCACCACAAGAAAAGACTCATGGAATCCATCAGAGCCCTAAGAGAATACCCAGTAAGCAAGATCATTCTCGCAGTAGGAGAACAGAGATCGAGGGGAGAAGAGATAGCCAGAAAAGTTGCACAGGAGATAGAGGAAGAAGTTAAGGCGGTATGGGATGTGGAGGTTACTGAGGTGGACAAGAAGGATACTATTAAGGCAGCAAGCCAGTTAGTCCAATTGATAAATGCTCAGAAAGAGGATGTTATACTGAACGTATCGGGGTCTTTGAGGACATTTTCTATCGCAGCCTACATCGCTGCCAGTGTTACGGAGTCAAGAATGATCTCCTCCATACCAAAATACGATGAGAATGACGAAGAAGTAGGGATAGAAGAGGTAGTGGAGGTACCCATACTGCCGGTGCATTTGCCGGGGAAGGAGCAGATGGACATAATCAATGCCATTGATGGAGAAAAGACGTTGGATGAACTCGTCTTTAAGTTGAATCCCGATATCAAGAAGGATAGTCAAGAATTCAAGAGCGAGAGGTCCAGGATCAGCCACCACATCGCTAAATTAGAGGATGTGGGTTTTGTGAGGAGGAGGAAAGAGGGGAGGAACGTTAAGATAGTGAACACTGAGTTGGGGAGGATAGTCTCTAAGATGTATGTCGTCTGATGATTTGATTAAAATTCGAAAGATAAATCTAATACAAAAATTAGTATTGGAATTGTAAAAATTGATTGGGGTCGGATAAGATGGAGATAATTGTATTAGAACTGTTGAATTGCTCTGAAGATGTTTTTAGTTTGCATGAATTATCTTCGGGTTTAATGATGGGTTAGGTTGTTTTTTATGGTTATGTCCAAGTTTTTACATATTGCTGACATACATTTGGAGACGCCTTTCAGGTACTTGGGTTCAAAGGGTAAGGAGAGAAGGCAAGAGATAAAAGATGCTTTTGAGGGTATATTAGACAAAGCTGAAGAATATGATGTTGATGCCGTGTTAATTGCTGGTGATCTATTCGAACACGACTTCTCCACTCGGGACCTGGGGAACTACTTGTGCAAACAATTTAAAACGCTGGGAGATACTCCGGTATTGATCTCTCCAGGCAATCACGATCCATACGTTAAGTCTTCTCTCTATTCGCTCATTAACTGGCCCCAAAACGTATATGTGTTCTCTCAAAACCAGTTCGAGAGAATCGGGTTTGAAGACTTTGTGGTATACGGCATAGCTAACACCAACTTCTCTGATCAGAATAATTACCTAAAAGACTTCGAAGCACAGGAGGATTTACCCTGCATAGGGCTCATGCACGGATCCTACGTCCCTTACTCCGGCTTATTATCTGATAGTGATGTTTGCTTTCCCTTCACTGAAGAGGATCTCAAGGGATTAAGGATGGATTACCTTGCACTGGGGCACTACCATAGATATTCAGATGTATCGGTTGACGGAGCAGTTATAGGGAGTTACCCGGGCACCATTGAACCACTGAATTTTGATGAAGTGGGTACCAGAAACGCTGTAGTGGTTAAGGTCTCTGATAAAGTGGATTTAGAGAAAATTCCTACTGGCATAAGGAGTTATGAGACACTGGAGTTGGATTGTAGTAACGCCACATGTCTTGACGATATTGCGTCCTGGATAAAGAAATCAGGAACTTGTGACAAAAACATTGTGAAGGTAGTTTTGATTGGTGAGGTGGATCCATCAGTAGACCTTAAGCTCGACGAATTACAAGTGACAGCGAATAATAGGTTCTATTTCGCTATACTGGAAGACAATACCATCCCCTATTATGATATTGAGTCTATAAGTCAGGAACAATCTCTGAGGGGTGAGTTTGTGAGCAGAATACTGCAGGAAATGGAACAGAACCCCCAAAAGGAGGAGTTGCTGAAGAGAGCTCTCTATTATGGGTTGCAAGCATTTGACTCCAATAAGAAGGAGGTCCCCCTATGATCATCGAGAAGTTACGTGTCAAGTCTCACGGAAAGATCAACGATCTTGAATTAGAGCTTTCACCTAATCTCAACGTTATTTATGGGGAGAACGAAGCAGGGAAATCCACGTTACAGAACTTCATTCTATGCATGCTTTACGGCCCATTAAGACTTGAACTCAAAACCAAAAAGTTCGAGGAACCAGCATATAATAAGAAGCCATGGAATGGCGGGAGCTGGGGCGGCCACCTGATCTTCAAGCTAAATGACGGAGATCGTTACGAACTCATTAGAGATTTCGACAGGAAGAGAGTTCAAGTCAGTGATGAATTTGGTAAAGATAAAACCAATGATTTTGGAAAGAAAAGGAATTCTGAAGTTACTGTTTGTGATGAACTCCTGGGAGTAGACAAGAACATTTTCAGGGACACTGTATTCATTTCTCAGGATAAAGTCGATTCTCTTTCGGATAAGGACAGTTTGAGGAGCAAAATTCAGTCAATTGTAGCTTCAGGATCAGAAGATAGCTCATCCAGGCCAGCTATCAGCAAGCTTGACAATACTTTGGAGAGTATTGGAACTGAAAGAGCTACCAGGAAACTACTGGGTGGACTAATCTATCAACTGAGGGAGCTTGAGGATGAACTAGGAGAGTCCGAGGAAACCTTTAATGAAATGAAAGGGAAGATGGAAGAGCTACAAGACCTGAGAAATGAGTTAGGAAAGTTAACTGAAGAGGAGGAAAGGCTTGAGAACCAACGTTTACTTAAAAAGAAAGAGGAAATCGAAGCTAAATTATCTGAATTAGATAAGATCCAGAGAAGGGTTGATGAGCTTCATTCCACCTTAAGTGAGAAGGATGTTGTTGAAATAGGTGAAGAAGATTTCCAGAAAGCTTTGGAAGCAAACACTCAAATCAACAACAATCAAAGCAGGCTGAAAGAATTACAGGAGAAGGTAGAAGAGTTGAACTCTGAATTAGATGATCTTAAGAGGGAGCACTCTGATCTCGGTGAAGTTGGGGAGATAATTGATGAATTAGAACAGCTCCACACCAACTTCAGAATTAAAGCCAGTGAAGTTAAAAACACCTCTCAAAAACTCTCTGACTTACAAGAGAAGAAAGATGGTATTTCAAGCCAACTTGATGAGCTTTCTGATTTCTCTACTGTAACTGAGGAGGATAAGGACTCTGTTTATGAGTATGAGACGAGGAAGCAGTATCATGAAGAGTGGTTTAAGGCTAAGCAAGAGAGGATCGAGGCTGACAAAGAGAAATTAAGGGGTTTAGAGGCGTCACAAAGAAATTCCAGAGTAATATCTGCCATAGCACTCGTTTCAGGTGTTCTATTATCCTCAATTTATTTCCTCGGATTTAATGTAGTTCTATTGCCAGCAGGCGTCCTGTTGATAGCTTTCAGCTTAATTTACTTCCAAATTTCAAGTAAAAAAGAGGAAATCAGTTCTCTGGAAGAAAAGATAGGTCAAGCTCAACACGAGGTTGGTTCAACTGAATTTGAAGATCCACTAACCCCATTATTCGAGAAATTGAATGTTAACGATAGGAAGGAGTTTCTGGACAAATATAACCGATACCACCAGTACAAGCAGGAAATAGGGAGATTGGACAAAGAAATAGATGACCTAACCAGTCAGAGAGACGCGTCAGTTGATGAGATCAAGGAGTACTTGCAACAAATAAATCAGTCCTTGAGTAAGATTGAAAAGTCATTGGAGATCCCTGAAGACGACCACTTGATTGAGAAGATCGATGAACTCGATTCGGAGATTAGTAAAGTTATTCAGAACTTAAAAGAGGTTGAATCCGTAAACAGGAAAGTCAAAGAGAAACAAAATCTCTTGGATGGATATAATTCTGAATTTAAGTCCGTGGAGTCCAATATCCAGGGGTATATAGACGAAATTAATGTATTACTCGAGAAATATGGTTTTGAGAATTTTGAAGAGCTAAGAAGAGCTTATAACACGTATTTGGAGAGTAGTGATGAGAGGAAGGAGTTGGAGACTTTAGAGGCCAGGAGATCTGGATTACTGGGCGATAATACTGTAGAAGAGTTGAGATCAAAGTGGGAGGAGTTAAAAGATATTCAGGTTGATGAAGAAGAGCGGCCCGAGAGACCTCTGGAGGAGATCGAGCAAGAACTGGAGGATATGAAAAGTCGGGTTTCAAGGACTAGAGAAAGTATCAAAGGCATCGAGGGTGGAATAACTTCTATGGAGAGCAAGTACAGGCCTGTGCAGGATATTGAGGAAGAGATTGAAGAGTTCAAGCAAAGGATTGACGATCTATCCTTCAAGAAAGAGGCTCTGGAGAAAGCTAAGACGGTTATGGAAGAAGCGGAGAGGGATTTCACCAAGAATTTTGTGAGGCTGCTGAACCAGAAGATCTGTCCTATTGCCCAGTCCATCACCAGTAAGTACGATGACGTCAGGGTTAACGATGAATTGGAGATACACGTGAGAGATCCGGACTATTCGAGGTTTGTGGAGTGCTGCTATCTGAGTAGAGGTGCTGTTGACCAGCTGTACTTCATACTCAAAGTAGCAATAGCTGAAATGTTGGGGAAAGGCTCAGAACCACTTCCCCTCGTACTGGATGAAGTATTCGCCAACTACGACCCAAATAGATTAGAGAGGGCAATGAACTTCTTATTGGAACTATCATCGTATACGCAAGTAATATTATTCACTTGCCAGAAAAGGCAGCTGAATCTGTTGAATGAAGCATCCAGTAATAAAGGGATGGAGCTCTCAAAACAACACTTAAACGGATTTGAGGTGATTTACCCTAAATAGTTATGGGGGGTCTTGATGAGAATAACGGTTTATGATGGTGCGGAAACCATTGGAGGGAACAAGATATTTGTGGAGGAGAATGGTAGAGGCGTATTCCTGGATTTTGGGATGAATTTCGCTAGGTATGGTCAGTATTTTGCGGAATTCATCACTGAGAGAGGAGTGAGAGGTATTCACGACCTCATTCATCTTGACCTGATCCCTGAGCTGAACATCTATAGGAGTGACGTGATTCCCTCGGACCTTGATGTTAGTTCCTACCCTAAGCTTAATGTTGATGCAGTGCTCTTCAGCCACGCCCACATCGACCACTGCGGCAACGCCGGATTACTGGATGAAAGGATCCCGTTCATCGCTTCTCCAACTACTTCTGCCATAGTTAAGGCTATGAGGGATGTATCTGCAACGAAGCTTGCTTCTGAGGTTGCTTATCATACCGTGAGAGCAGAAGAGGATAGAGTATTGAAGTCAGCAAGAGGAGAGCCATACAGGGGAAGGGATTTTTATGTGACTTCTGTTCCTGATGACCTGGCGGGTTTCATGTGCTCCCGACCAGGGCAAGATGGGAGGAATGCCAAGAAGCTGGACCCGGGGTGTTTGGACCACGTCTGTGAGTGTAACATACCATTCCGTGTTAGGGCTTATGAGGTGGACCACTCCATCTACGGGGCGACCGGCTACGTTTTGGAGGGAGATAGTACAGTTGCTTATTCTGGTGATTTGAGGTTGCATGGGAGGCATGGATATAAGACCAGAAGTTTCGTTAAGAACGCTAAGGATGCTTCCATTCTGATCATTGAGGGGACCAGGACCAGCAGGGAAGAGGATTACCACGATTCGGAGGAGATCGTTTTCCAGAAGTGTTTTGATGCTGTTGAGGAGTCGGATGGCCTGGTTGCAGCTGACTTCTCGCCCCGGAACTTTGAGAGGCTGGAGATGTTCAGGGAGATAGCCAACAAGGTGGGGAGGAAGTTAGTGGTCAACGCTAAGGATGCCTATATGCTGCACGCCATCGAGTGCGCTGACGGAGTTTGCAGGATGGACGATGTCCTCATCTACGGGGAGTTGAAGGGCAAGACGGATAAGTGGGAAGAAGCCGTCGAAGCGAGGTGGAGCGACGCTTACGTTGACCCCACCGAAATCGCCAAGAATCCCCAGCAATATATACTGTGTTTTTCCCTATATAACCTGAAGCACTTGCTGGACATCAAACCACAGAAGGGGACCTACGTTTATTCTTCGTCGGAGGCCTTTACTGAGGAGCAGGAGTTCGACTTTCTACGGTTGCATAACTGGTTATCCAGATTTAATTTTAGCACTTGTGGGTTTGGCATTGAGAAAGGTAAACCCTACTTCGAGGAGGGGTATCATGCTTCCGGTCATGTTTCTGCTGATGAGTTAAGGCAGATCATTGAGGAGGTCGACCCTGATGTGCTGATACCAGTGCATACTGAGAATCCGGGGTGGTTCGCTGATAACTTTGATAACGCTGTGATATTT
This sequence comes from Archaeoglobaceae archaeon, assembly GCA_046483365.1. Lineage (GTDB taxonomy): Archaea > Halobacteriota > Archaeoglobi > Archaeoglobales > Archaeoglobaceae > JdFR-22. Next base: position 53,136 of record JAWODI010000033.1, read on the forward strand.
AGGAATGGGGAGAGCAGGGATGTTTAGAGTATGAAGGCTTTGATCACCATCCTGGGACGCTCTACATGGGCATTAGTTAATGCATACTACGCGATCCTTGAAAAGGAGTATTATCCTGACTTTATTCAGATCTTTGTTGAGGATATCTATTCGGATGAGTTGGAGAAGGCAGTGGATGGTTTAAAGATACTTTCGGATGAATTCGGTTTTGAGCCCCAGATTAAGACTGAGGTGGTTAAGGAAGCGGAGTTCATTGAAGCCGGGATGAAGTTGAACTCCGTTATCAAGGGTTTGAAGAGGGAGGGTTACACGGTGGCTGTAGACATAACTCCTGGCAGGAAGGCGCTTGTTGCTGGTGCCTTATTACCGGCTGAGAAGCTGGGGGCTGACCACGTCTTCTATCTGGCGGTAAAGAATCTGGAATCCAAACCCTATAAAATGAAGCCCTTGAAGGGCCAGGTTTTGAGGGATTTCATTGCTGAAGTGCAAAAGAGGTGATTACTGGTTGAATTATACGGATATTATTGTCTCCAGAAACGAGCTCCAGATCCTGGTGAATATGCTGGATGACCTCAGCTTGATGTATCCATTCTATCCGCATTTCCAGCTCTTAACTGCTGTGCACTCAGATGGTTTCAGGTTGAAGGTGTTGATCGGTGATGGTTGGAGAGGTTTCCGCAGTTCAGTAAGGTGTCCGGGGTTAATGTTTTTAAGGGG